>NZ_CP084469.1:698384-1396769 GCF_020405205.1 Natrinema salinisoli
GGTTAGAACCCCGACGGCCGAACGAGTAAGGGTTCCTCAGCAATGCTGATCAGCTGAGGGTTAGCCGGTCCTAAGTCTGCCCGTAAGTCGACGCAGACAACAGGGAAATAGGTTAATATTCCTATGCCAGTGTGCACTCAAAGCTGACGCTTTGGGGCCGCCTGAGCCGGGCTTTCGCCCGGTCGAACTGTCGAAGAGCGTGGAAGCCGTAATGGCACGAAGCGTTCGAATGGCAGGATCGCGCAAGTCAGGTCTACCCAGAGCCCGTGAAAAAGCGAGCACACTGTCCGTACCGAGATCCGACACAGGTACTCATGGCGGCGAAAGCCAAGGTCTGTCGGGATCAACCGACGTTAGGGAATTCGGCAAGTTAGTCCCGTACGTTCGCAATAAGGGATGCCTGCCTCGCGAAGAGGCAGGTCGCAGTGACTCGGGCGCTCCGACTGTCTAGTAACAACATAGGTGACCGCAAATCCGCAAGGACTCGTACGGTCACTGAATCCTGCCCAGTGCAGGTATCTGAACACCCCGTACAAGGGGACGAAGGACCTGTTAACGGCGGGGGTAACTATGACCCTCTTAAGGTAGCGTAGTACCTTGCCGCTTCAGTAGCGGCTTGCATGAATGGATCAACGAGAGCGCCACTGTCCCAACGTTGGGCCCGGTGAACTGTACGTTCCAGTGCGGAGTCTGGAGACCCCCAAGGGGAAGCGAAGACCCTATAGAGCTTTACTGCAGGCTGTCACTGAGACGTGGTCGCCATTGTGCAGCATAGGTAGGAGGCGTTACACAGGTACCCGCGCTAGCGGGCCACCGAGCCAACATTGAAATACTACCCGATGGTGACTGCGACTCTCACTCCTGGCGGAGGACACTGGTAGCCGGGCAGTTTGACTGGGGCGGTACGCGCCTGAAAAGATATCGGGCGCGCCCCAAGATTTCCTCACTCGGGTCGGAGACCCGAGGAAGAGCGCAAGAGCAAAAGGAAGTCTGACAGTGTCCGGCACAACGACGGACGCTGACGCGAAGGCGTGGTCTAGCGAACCAATTAGGCTGCTTGATGCGGCCAATTGCTGACAGAAAAGCTACCTTAGGGATAACAGAGTCGTCACTCGCAAGAGCACATATCGACCGAGTGGCTTGCTACCTCGATGTCGGTTCCCTCCATCCTGCCCGTGCAGAAGCGGGCAAGGGTGAGGTTGTTCGCCTATTAAAGGAGGTCGTGAGCTGGGTTTAGACCGTCGTGAGACAGGTCGGCTGCTATCTATTGGGGGTGTTACGGTATCTGACGGGAACGTTCGTATAGTACGAGAGGAACTACGAATGGGTGCCACTCGTGTACCAGCTGTCCGGAAGGGCACGTGCTGGGCAGCGACGCACCACGGGGTAAGAGCTGAACGCATCTAAGCTCGAAACCCACCTGAAAAAGAGATACCACTGAGATCACTCGTAGAAGACGAGTTCGATAGACTCGGGGTGTACGCACCAAGGCAACGAGGTGTTGAGCCCGCGAGCACTAATCGATCGAGCCACACATTCATACTACATCGCATTGGATCCGTGACGCGAGAACGGGTCCGGACGCAAACTGGACTACACGTATACTACGGTCTTGGACACACCGACCGATATTGGTATCACAACGGTTCGATCCCGTTGATCGGCATTACGGCGGCCACAGCGGCGAGGTTCCTCCCGTACCCATCCCGAACACGGAAGATAAGCTCGCCTGCGTTACGATCAGTACTGGAGTGGGCGACCCTCTGGGAAATTCGTTTCGCCGCCACCATTCATACTCACAACCCTACAGAGCCACTGCATTGCAGTGGCCCTGTGGGGTTTTCTGCGTATATACCGCTGCTTCCAGTGGCTAAACTGAATTCGGTACCGATATACGAACCGTCACGACGATACAGAGCGATCGAGCCCGAATCAGACACCGACAATGGTTCCGTCACGCTCCCACCCGACGTAGAATCATTCTCCAGCGATTCACTGACGACGTTCTCGAATAGCCAGTGTTGATCCGTTCCGTCGAGTAGCAACGGAATTCTGTTCCCTAATCTGCTACTGCGTGAAAATGTCACCCGGAACACTAACGTCCAGCCTCATCCCGTGGCGGCGTGCCGCGTCGGCTGGCTAACCCTCGTGCCGGGCGGGGGACCTCGTGGGAGCTCCCCGGTACTACTGTTGCGTGCCCGGGTTCGCCGTGCTGTCATCGCACCCGAATGGGTTTGCTCGGACGGGGACTAAAGGCACGCACCCGTTCTAGGAACGGGGCTGGTTTAACTCTTGCAGGCTCGACCCGTTCATATCGGTTCGTCCCCGTTCTTGCGACCGATTCGACGTGAGACGATTCGAGTGAGCGAACAGTGTCGGTTCTCAGTTCGGCTCAGGCGGCTCAGTGATGTTTTCCCCTTCGGTCTCCGCGAGCCACTGATCGTAGGTGTCGGGTTCGACGACGACGATCGTAGCGTCCATCCGCGAGTGGCCGGCGCCGCAGAATTCGGCGCAGACAGCGTTGTAGCGGCCGGGTTCGGAGACGATCGTTCGGGCGCGGGTATAGCGGCCGGGGAACGCGTCCTGTTTGATGGCCAGATCCGGCACGAACAACGAGTGAATGACGTCGTCACTGGTAAGCCAGACGGTGACGTTTCGATCGGCCGGGATCACGATTTCGTTCTCGGTCGTGGCGTTCGATTCGGGATAGGTCGCTTGCCACTCCCACTGGTATCCGCGAACGTGGATCTCCTCGTCGCCCGTGTCGGGAAGTTCTTCGAACGATCCGATTCCCTCCTGACTGCGGTTGTCGGCGTCGAGGGCCTGTGACGGAGACACGTATGGGCTGACGAGGACGCTGTAGCCAGAGAGGCCGACGAAAAGCAGGATGATCGCCGTCGCGGCGGTCCAGGTGATTTCGAGGGCGGGGTCCTCGGTGGTCGGCTGTGGATCGTCGTTGTCGTGGAACTTGACGGCCGCGTAGACCAGGATCACGAGGACGAACAACGTCAGGGGGAGAGCGACGTAGAGAAGCTGGTACTCGAGCCCATCGATGAGGTCGCGGTTTTCCGACTGCGCGGCGACGGATGCAGTTAGTACGAGAAGGCTCGAGAATCCAGCGACGACGACTGAGACGAAGGTGCGTCGACGGCGACTCATTGCCGTGGCTTCGACGGTCGGCGTAATATATGTCCGTCATAGCTCGAGTTACTGTCACAACAGTATACTGGTCGTAGTTCGCAGATACGGACTGAATGATGCATCAACGATGACGACACTCACGTAATTGTCAGTTCATCTTTATTGGGGGCGATGGTGAGTCCATCGCTATGTGCGGCGACGGGCAGTACGCTCGGGCCAGCGGAGGTGACGGGCGACGGTGAACCGTGCACTCGTTGAGGTTTCGGTATTCGGTGCCGTCGTCGTCAGCTGTTTACTGGTAGTTTTTTCCGCACAGCGGTTACGAGCGGAGCCAGCGCCGGACGGCGGCTACGCGGTGGGCCGCTACGGACGGGTCACCCTCAGTGACGCGAAGGTGGCGGCCGTTCGCTGGACGACGACGACGAATCACCGCGAGATCGGGATGCTCTACATCGCTTTCGGGACCGTCGCGGCTATCTGGGGCGGGATCGACGCGATGATGATTCGGACGCATCTGTTGACCCCGGAGGCGAATATCTGGACCGAGCAGACGTACAACGAGCTGTTCACGATGCACGGGCTGACGATGCTGATCTTCTTCGTCACGCCGGTGTTCTTCGGGATCGGGAACTACTTCCTGCCGTTGCTGATCGGCGCCGACGACATGGCGTTTCCGCGGCTCAACGCGGTCGGGTTCTGGTTGTTACCGCCCGCGCTCTTGCTTTCTAGGTTGGGAATAATCGCCGAAGTGACGGGTGCGGTCCTCGCGGTCGTCGTGCCGACCGACTGGATCTCGGTCCTGCTGGCGTTTCAGGAGCCGGCGATCGGGTGGACGATGTATCCGCCGTTATCCTTGGCGCCGAACCCACAGACGAACTTCCTTCTTCTGGGGCTCCACTTGAGTGGCATCGCTACCACGATCGGGGCGATCAATTTCATCACGACAATCATTTACGAACGCGACGAGTCGATCGGCTGGGCCAACCTCGACATCTTCTCGTGGAACATGCTCGTCACGAGCGCGATCATCGTCTTCGCGTTCCCGCTGCTCGGGACGGCCCTGCTCATGCTCCTGTTCGATCGCAACTTCGGGACGACCTTCTTCGCGGTCGAGGGCGGCGGCCCGATTCTCTGGCAACATCTACTCTGGTTCTGGGGCCATCCGGAAGTCTACATCATTTTCCTGCCGGCGACCGGGCTGATGAGCCTGATCCTCCCGAAGTTCGTCGGCCGCAAGCTGTTCGGATTCAAATTCATCGTCTACTCGACGATCGCTATCGGGGTGCTCTCGTTCGGCGTCTGGGCGCACCATATGTTCGTAACCGGCGTCGATCCCCGCGTTCGAGCGAGTTTCATGGCAACCTCGATCGCCATCGCCGTCCCGAGTGCGATCAAGGTATTCAACTGGATCACCACCATGTGGAACGGCGACGTGAGGCTCGCCGCACCGACGATCCTCTGTATCGGCTCGATCGGTCTGTTCATCGTCGGTGGCGTCACGGGGATCTTCCTCGCCGTCATCCCCGTCGACGTGATGTATCACGGGACCTACTACGTCGTCGGCCACTTCCACCTCATCCTCATGGGAATCATCCCGCTCATGATGTTCGCCGCGAGCTACTACTGGTATCCCATGCTTACCGGCCGGATGTACGATCGACGGCTCGCGATTTTCCAGTCGTCGCTGCTGGTTATCGGGTCGGCGCTCACGTTCATGACGCTGATGGCGCTCGGCTTTCTCGAGCTCCCTCGCCGATACGCGACCTATCCGCCGGGGTACTCGGGGCTACAGGTCGCCGCGACGGTCGGCGCGTTCATCATCGGCATTAGCGTCCTCATGTGGCTCTACAACATGCTCTGGTCGTACTTTCAGGGGACGCCGATCGAGACGAGCGACCCCTGGGAGCTGAAGGCGACCGAGCAGTTCACGCCCGAGTGGCAGTGGTTCGAGGACCGACTCGAGCGCGAGCGCGGAATCGCGCCGACTGAACCCGAGACGGTCCGCCCGTCGTACGTACCCGCACAGGAGGAGCGCCCGCCGTCGCTTTACGGTCGGATCGAGCCCGTCGCGCGAACCGTCGCGAACGACGCCGGGATCGGCGCAGCCGGTGGCTTCGTCGGGACGATGCTCATGACCGCCGTGCTCATCTTGGCAGTGGCGTTGGGGGTGTTCGACCTCGAGTCGTTCGCGAATCTGGCGACGCTCGTCGGGTTGCCGGCGAATCTCGCCCTCGGATACGGCCTGTTCCTCGTCGGTGGGATGACGGTCTGGTCCCTGCTGTTTCTGTCGCTGGGCGAGTACCTGCCGGGCGAACTCACTCTCGTCACCGGCCTGTGGTACGCGACGGTGATCGCCTCCGGATTCGCGATCGCGTTCTATACCGGTCAGACCGGGCTCGAATTGGTTGCGTACCTGCTCTTCGTCTTGCTCGCACACTGGATCTACGGGCTGGGTCTCGCGGGAACGATCGCGTATCTCGGCGGCCGTCGGCGTCGTCCGTCGACGGGGGAGGACGAATATCGATGAGCGGCGATGAGGACTCATCACCCGACGCGACCGAACCGCCTGCGACCGATAGTACCGGTCCGATCGAGCCGACGACGTCCTCCGAATCGTTGGTGTTAACGTATTTCGCACCCTTTCTGGGCGTCCTCCTGATCGCCGCCGGTCTCCCCCTCGCGATCGCGGGGGGCTACGTCGTCGTTCAGGACGGGATCGGCCTCTGTGGGTCCCCCAGTATCACGGCCGAGCCCGTGGCCGACGGTGAGACGCCGCCGGCGACTATCGAAACGCTGCCCGCGGGGGAACTCTCGCCGGCCGAACGAGCGGCCCTCGAGGAGGCCATCGAGAGTCCCCTCCAGGAGGCGAAAGTCGACGGCGAGTTGGCGAACCGGGGGGCGTTGCTCGAGGGGGTGCTCGTCGAGTACGAGGGCGATCGCTTCTACGTGCAGATCACGTCGCAAAATTCCTGTCTCGAAGTCGCACCGTTGCTGTTCCCGATCGGAGTGATCGGGATTCTCATGGGAGTTGTCGGTGTCCTGACGCCGCCGATATACCGAAAGATGGCTGGTTTCGAGGAACGGATTCAGGGCGAACGGACGGAGTGAGGGGTCGAGATTGGGGCCATCGGGAGACGGTGCGCCCAATTTAGTCGTCGGTCCTGTTCGCCTCGTCGTTCGTCATCGGGTCCGGGTCGGGCGCGATGACCTCTCCGTCACCTGGTTGGTCCGGTGCGTAGGAGAACTCTCCCTTGCCGTCCGGGGAACTCCCCTGGGTCCACGGCATCTCGGGATCGGGCTGTTCGTTACGCCTCGTCGACATGAACGTGTAGTTGTACTCCTGGTTTTCCTGTTCCTGCGGGAAGCTCGCTGGGACCGGTACCGGATCGTCCAGCGTCTCCAGGGCTTGAAGCCACTGATTCTGGTGTTGGGTGTCGCGGGCGATCAAGTATGAGAGCATGTCCTTCATGCCGGGATCGTCGGTGTACTCCCAGAGTCGGGTCGCGAGGGTACGCCCGGTCGCCTCCGCCATCACGTTCGCGTAAAGGTCGCCGGCGAGGTTACCCGACGCGACGATGTAGTTGCCGGTGAAGGGGACGCCGTTGCTGTCGACCGGCATCGCCGATTCGCCAGCGGAGAGGAACTGACGTGGACCCTGTGCGGTCATCGCCTCGGCCGTCTCCGCGGTTTCTCGGACCTCGTCGCTCATACTCTTCGACGAGCCGCGGAGGTTCTTCGTGACTGCTGAGGCGAGCATTTCGATGTGACCGAGTTCCTCGGCGGCGGTCTCCATCAACAGGGTCCGGTATTCGGCGTGGTCCTCCGGAACTGCCCAGGCCTGGAACATATACTGAAGGGCGACGCGCATCTCGCCTTCCTGTCCACCGATCGCTTGCTGGAGGAGCTTCGCGAAGTGTGGGTCCGGTTGTTCGACGGTGACCTCGTACTGTAGCTCCGGTTCTTGGTAGAACATCCACTCATCCCTGCCCACAACCAGCGAGATAAACCACTGTCGTGGACGGCAGTGAACGTTAGACTGGCTGGTACTAGTTCGAGCGAGATCGGTCGGTGCTGACGATAGGTATGATGGGACGACCGGTATCTGGGTACCGATAGCGTGTCACCTCGAGAGCCGCGGAGTTCGTCGATGGGTTGCCGACTCACCTGAATTGAACATTCGTATCACCGTCCCCTGTAATCGGGCGACCACCGGGGTTTTTCGTCGGTCGCTGTGGTACGATCCGTTCCCGAGGTGAGTCCGGTGGGCGACAACGACGACAACCAACGAGTGGCCGCCAGATGTGACCGTTGCGAGGAGATCGGCATCGTCCAGATCCGGCCCGATGGCAGTCTACAGCCCGTCGGTCAGTCGACTTTCTGTGAGTGTAACTCGCCGAGGCTACACGTCCTCGAGAGCGATCTCGAGTGATCGAGTCCGCGAGCTCGACTGTGAAGGCCGTCCGTGGGACGGCCGTGCGATGCGTGGCCACTACCGAGGGTCTCGTACTGTCCTGTTGGCAGGTGTCGCTCCCACGTCTCGAGGGCCGACGAGCGACGATTTCTCGTCACTATGTAGGCGGATTGGTGCAGACGGGGAGCGTTGTCCGCAGCCGTCTTCGGTGACCGATTTTCGGCTTTCAGTAGGGTAGTCAAGAGTTTGCGGATAGTTTCCGTCACGTATAGTTGCTAGTATATATCTGTTATATAGCAAATTACAACAGGTTCAAGTAGTATAAACAACCCATTACGGTCGCGGCGCTGCTGCGGAGAGACACCGACGGTAGCCGTCGCAGTTCAGGGGAAAGGAAGATGGGAGACAGACACGAAACACGCAGATCGTATCTCGCGGCAGTTGCATCGATCGGGGTATTGGGCGGCACGGCCGGGAGTGTCACCGGTTCGTCAAGTACGGAGACGAAAGATCGGTTGGCCGGGGAGACGTACCGGATCGAGGCCGTCCATTCGGGGCTAGTCCTCGACGTCGAGGGAGGATCGACGGCGAACGGCGGGGCCGTCCAACAGTGGGGATGGTGGCGGGGAGAAAACCAGAAATGGCACGTCCAACGGGTCGGTGACGGTGACGAATACCGTCTCATCAACGACTACACTGGCAAGGCGCTGACGATCGACGAGGGGACGGACGGCCACGGCGCAGCGGTCGAGCAGTGGGACTGGTTGGATCGGCCCAGGCAGCGGTTCCGCATTGAACACGTTACCGGTGACCAATACCGCATCGAAAACGTCGGTAGCGGGCTCGTTCTCGACGTGACAGGTGGGTCAACGGATCACGGCGCGTCGCTCCAGCAGTGGGGCTGGGGGGATAGTGCCAACCAGCGCTTCCGGTTTACGCAGGTTTCGGACGGCGGTGATGACTCGGGGTCGGCGGCGGAACCGGGATCTCACTTCGCACCGTCTTACTTCGCACCCGACGACGGGTTCGCGACAGCGGCCGAGTGGCTGGACGACGACACGCGCGTTATCAGGGTCACTGAGTTGACCCGGGAGGCGTTGGCGAAGGCCGTCAACGCCAGCGGGCCGCGCGTGGTCGTCTTCGAGGTCGGCGGCGTCATCGACCTGGAAGAACAGTGGCTCTCCGTCGAAAACGATAAATTGTTCCTGGCCGGCCAGACGGCTCCATCGCCGGGAATCACCCTCGTCCAGGGACAGTTCTCCATCGACGCGAACGACTGCGTCGTCCAGCACATCCGGTCGAAGCCGGGCGACGCCGGTAACGAGCGCGACTGGACTCCCGACGCGATCAACACCGGTCACGGGACCTCGAACAACGTCATCGACCACTGCACTGCGGCCTGGAGCGTCGACGAGGTCATGTCGATCGGCTACCGGACCGACCGGACGACGCTCTCGAACAACCTCATCGCGGAGGGGCTCCACGACGCCAGCGGGGAATATCCACACTCTGCCGGGACGCTCGTCGGTGACGACGCGACGGACGTCGCCCTCTTGGGGAACGTCTGGGCCCAGAGCGACAACCGACAGCCGCGATTGAAGTCCGGAACCAGAAGCGTCGTGGTCAACAACGTGATCGCCGCCGGCAACGAGGTCACGAATTTGGACGACGACGCCGTCACTAGCATCGTCGGCAACGCATACCGTCGAACACCGTACTCCTCGGAGGACTACGTCATCCAGCACGGTCGCGCGTACCTCGCGGACAACACCTCCGACGTGAACGGGCCGCTCACCGGAGACGTGACGGAACTCGAGTCCCGGCCGCTGTGGCCCGAGGGCGTGGACGCCATGCCGAACCGGTACGTGCTCGATCACGCCGTCGTGAACGCGGGGGCGCGTCCGGCCGATCGGACGCCCCACGATCAGCGACTCATCGACGACGTTCAGCAGCAGTCGGGAGCAATCATCGACAGCCAGGAGGAAGTCGGCGGCTATCCGACGCTCGGGGAAACCGCACACTCGCTGTCGGTTCCCGACACCGGGCTTCGGGAGTGGTTGGCGCAGTGGGCGCGAGCGGTCGAGGATCCCTACGCCGAACCGCCCGCGTGAGAAGCGACGGGACACGTCGACGCGGCGATCGACGGCCACTGAGAGATCGAACGGGCACACCCGATTCCGTCACACCGACGCGCCAACGTAGAGGACGAGGACGAGGACGAGCCAGACGGCGTCGACGAAGTGCCAGTACAGCGAGACGGTCGCGACTGACGTGTCGCGATCCGGGCCGTACTGACCTCGGAGCGCTCGCCAGGTGAGAACGGCGATACCGGCGACGCCGAGGGCGACGTGAAACCCGTGGAGACCGGTCAGGCCGAAGAAGGCGGTCCCGAAGACCCCGCTCGCGAGCGTGAATCCTTCCGCGGTGACGAACTCGTAGTACTCGTAGACCTGGCCGACGAGAAAGATCAGGCCGAGTCCGAGCGTCGTCACGAGGAGCCCGAGGAATCGCCGCCGGTCGCCGCCCTCGAGCGCCTCGTGTGCGTAGTGGAAGGTGACGCTGCTGGCGACCAGAATGGCGGTGTTGACGAGCACGAGCGAGCCCAGAAGCGGCGGCAGCTCGTCGGGCGGCCAGCTCCCGATTCTGACGAAGGCGTAGTAAATGAACAGCGCGCCGAACGTCGAGACGTCGGTCGCGAGGAAGAGGAGCGTCGTCGAGACGTACGATTCGCGGGACTTGGGTGCTCCGAGCGTCTCTCGAGCGGGTGCTACAAACGCCTGCTCGAGCCAGCCGGCGACGCCGGCCAGCAGGACGACGGTCCCGACGACGGCGAGGCCGACGCCGAGCAGTGGCGGGAGGAGTCCGGTCTCGCGTCCGAGGATGGAGACGGCGGCTCCGCCGTAGAGCCCGGCGGCCCCGGCGGCGGCGATCAGCGGCCAGCGGCTCCGGTGGTCGTGCTCGTGATCGTCGTGATCGCCGCGGCCGCGGTGGTCGCCGTACTCTTCGGGTGCCTGTCCCCCGGGAACGCGGTGATCGGACCCGTCGGCTCGAGGGACGTTCTCGTCGGGCGAATCGGTGTGTCCACCAGAGCCCATACCCCTGCTTCCACGTCGAACCGGAAAAAGGACCACCGCGTACAGGCAATTAGACTGCCGGTACAGCGATAGCGCCACCGGCGACACGCGGTCGCGGACTCGATGAACTGCCGTCCGAACCCCGAGGAACCGGCGAACGGGCGGCTCAGTAGAAGTAGTCGTCCTCCGTAAGCTGGACGTACCCGCCGCCGCGGTACTTGAACTTCTGGCGTTTGTACGTCGCCATGATCTTGGCAGCATCGAGGCCGGCGGAGAACTTCTTGCTGACCAGCGCGTTGTCCGACCCGTTACCCTGCATGTCGTTGATGGTGTCGAACGCCCAGTCCCAGTCGTCGGGGCCGTAGTCGGCGACGATATCGGCGAAGGCGACGTTGCGCAGGATCTCGTCGCCGATCGCGCGCTTCCAGACGTCGTTGTAGTTTGCAAGCGAGTCCGTCGCGGCCAGGCGGCCGGCGATCTTGCCGGTACGGACGGCGACGTGGTAGCCACCCTCGTGGAAGGCGGAAGTCGTCCCCATCGCACCGCCGGCGACGGCGATGTTCGCGCCGACGGGCGACTCGATCGGTCGCGTCGAGGAGATCGGATAGGTCTCGGTCCCCTTCGACTTGCCGCGATCCTCGACGCGCGGAATGTCTTCCTCGACGTCGTACTCGTCGCCGTACTCCTGCTCGAGGAGGCGCGTAATGTACTCCGCACCCGAGGGGATCCGCTCGTCGTCCGGCCGAAGGAGCTTGTAAGAACCGGGGTCGTCCACGTCCTCGAGGGTCATCCCGATGGGCATCGTCAGCCCGACGCGGGCGACCGTGCCGTCGTTCGGGAAGACCCAGGGATAGGCCGTCTCGCCGGGCATATACCCCCACCAGAACTTGAGTCGGTCCTCGAACTCCTCGAAGAGCTCTTCCGGGAACTCCCGGTACTCCTGATAGGCGATGTGGTTCGCCTTCGGGGGCGAGAGGTGATCCGAGACGCTCCGGCCGGGGCCGGTGAACTGATCGAGGGCGTCGAGCGTGATTCGGCGCTGTGGCCCGTCCGCGAGGACGACGTACTGCGCCTCGAGCCGGTCGCCGTTCGAGAGCGTCAGCGTGTGGGTCGGTCCCTTCGAACTCGAGGCCCGCAGGTCGGTCTCGAGGTCCTTCACGCCGGTGCCGATGCGCAGGTCGGCGCCCGCGTCGGCCGCGCGCTCGTGGAGCCAGTCGTCCATGCGCGCGCGGTGGAAGGTGTATCCGAACTTGGGATAGGTGGCCTCCATGCCGGTCGAGGTCAATTCGACGCGGCTGTTCGGTCCGACGAACTCGGTCGCCTCGAGTTCCCGGTGGATGACCTCGTCGGGAATCTCCCGATAGTCGAACCCCATGATGTCGATCCAGTAGTCGAGCATCCCGGCGGCGTCGGTCGAATCCGGCCCCGGCCCCTCGCGATCCTCTCGAGGCACCCCCTGCTCGAAGAGGACCGTCTCTGCGCCGTGGGCGGCGGCCCGTTCGGCCGCGGATGCACCAGCGGGACCCCCGCCGACGATCGCGACGTCTACGCGTTCCATACGCCGTGGAGACTCATTGAGCCATTATAAAAACTGCGAGGCGAATGTCTCCGCGATCGATCCGATCCCGCTGCCGCGAGACGAACCCTTTTGATCGCACCGACCGACGCTCCGGACATGACTGACGACGACGCGCCGGACGTACTCGTCCTTCGGAAGGGCACTCACGGGACGCCGATCGAACAGTACGCCGACGCGATCCGGGACCGGCTGCCGGACCACACCGTCGAACTCGCGCGCACGCCCGCCGAAGAGCGCGCGGCGATTCGGGACGCCCGCTTCGTCACCGGCATGACGCTCGAGGACGACTTGCTCGAGGCCGCAAACAGCCTCGAAGTCTTCGCGTGTGCCTACGCGGGCACCGGACATCTCCCCCTCGACGAACTCGCGGATCGAGGCGTCGCAGTGACGAACGCCTCGGGGGTCCACGGGCCGAACATCGGCGAGCACGTGCTCGGGGCAATCTTGCACTTCACGCGCCGGTTCCACGTCGGCGCGCGGCGGCAGCGCCGCCGCGAGTGGCGCCACTACAAGGCCACCGAACTACAGGGATCGACGGTCACCGTCGTCGGTCTCGGAGCGATCGGACAGTCCGTCTGCGACCGCCTCGAGCCCTTCGGCGTCGACACGATCGGGGTGCGCTACACACCCGAGAAGGGCGGGCCGACGGACGAGGTGATCGGGTTCGGGGACGAGGCGTTCGACGATGCGCTCGCGCGGACGGATTACCTCGTGCTCGCGTGTCCGCTGACGGAGACGACGCGCGGACTGATCGACGAGGAAGCGTTCGTCACGATGGATCCCGAGTCGGTACTGATCAATATCGCCCGCGGGCCGGTCGTCGACACGGACGCGCTCGTCGCGGCGCTGCGCTCGAACTGGATCCGCGGTGCATCGCTGGACGTCACCGATCCCGAGCCTTTGCCCGAAGAGCATCCGCTGTGGAACTTCGAGAACGTCCAGATCACCCCCCACAACGCGGGCCACACGCCGAACTACTACAGCCGGCTGGCCGACATCGTCGCCGAAAACGTCCGCCGATTCGACGAGTCGGGATCGGACGCCACTCTCGAGAATCAGGTGCTGCCCTGATCGGTACCCACGTCCGATCCACGTTTGCTCCCGCCGGCAGCCGCTCGAGTCCGCCGAGGCGTTCGACGCACCTTTTTGACTCCCTGCGACGAATCACGAGTATGGACCTATCACTGACCGATAGAACCGCTCGAGGAGGACGCGACGTAGCGCCCGGAGGCGATCCATGTCGCTGACGTTCGACGGAACGGTTCTCGTCCCCGTCGCCGATCCCGAAGACGGGGAGCAGACCGCGAGGTCACTCGCACCGTATCTCTCCCCCTCGAGTACGGTGCTGGTCGTCAACGTGATCGAGAAGGCCGGCGGCGCGCCCGACAAGGCGTCGGTGGAGCAGCGCGAGGAGTACGCCCAAGAAATCTTCGAGCGCACCCGCGGACCGCTCGAGGGACGGGCCGGAACCGTCGAGACGGCGATCCTCTTCGGTACCGACGTCGTCGAGACGATTTTCGAGGCGGCGCTCGAGCGGGACGTCGACGCCGTCGTCTTCGAACCTCGCAAAGGAAGCCGGTTCGTGGAACTGCTCACCGGTGATACGGCTCGTCGACTGGTGAAGGAGGCCTCGGTTCCGGTGGTCGCGTTGCCACGAAATGACGGCTAAACGGACGATTCTGTACGAATACGACTCGAAACGGAATCAGTCCGTTGCCGGCCTCGGTTCTTCGACTTGGTATCGGTCGTCCGAGCCCGATCCTTACTGCTGGTCCGAGAGTTCCACACAGCCCGTCTGGTCGACCGTGACCTGATAGGTAGCGTACTCGAACGTGACGGAGCCGACGGACCGCTCCGCGGTCGCAGTCGACTGAAACAACGAATCGAGCGCGTTCGGGTCGATCGCATCGTACAGCGGGCCGAACTCGTCCGCGAGCTCGAGGACGTCCAGCCCCGATTCCGACGCGATCGCGTCGAGGACTGCTTCACTGAGCGGCTGATCTGGATCGGACTGGTACATGGTGGTCTCGTTTTGCAGTCGCGGCCCGCCGGTCGAAGAGTCAGTTTCCATACCTCCCCTATCGGACCGACGCGGGAAGCGAACACGATTGGATGGTCAACGTTTTAAATCGGGGATCGTCATGCGACCGTGCTGCGAAGGAGGTTGGCGTGTCCTCGCCGAAGCCGGGCGGACAGTGCTTGGTCGGAGATATCCAGTTGCGCGGCGACCGCGGTTAGCGTCGTCTGACGGGGTACGTCGAAGTATCCCTTCTCGAGGGCGGCCAGCAGCGCTTCCCGTTGGCTGTCGGTGATGCCGTAGCGATCGCTCGCTCGATTCGATTCCTGGAATATTCGCTGGATTCGAAACGGAATGTCCTTTTCGCGACAGACGTCGCGATAGGCGAACAGGGCTTCCCGCGACGGAACGCGGGCACGAATCTTCGTATCCGTCGTGACCGTGACATCATGGTATCCGATGTCGTACTCCGCTGCCGTCGGATATGTCAGATGATTTTCCCCCAGTTCAGACAGCGTGACGCTGTATAGCCGGCGGTCGCCGGGCTCCTCGATGAGCGTGTACGTCCGTACGGTATCGTCGTCGTCGATCGCCGCATCGATATCCGCGAGGGAGTCACCGTAGGCCCAGCAGAGCAGCTTCGTTTCGCCCGTCTCGGACTGGTAGATCTCTTCGATGTCGATCCGGGAGGCAGCCTCGACCGTCCGCCGAAGGATCGGCGTCGCTATTTCGAACTCGACGATCAGGGACATAGGCGACTCACTCGCTTCGCTTACGAGTCCGATACTTGTATACTACACCGACGGCCGAGGTGAGAGACGCGGAAAACTGACTCTCCTCGTCGAATGACCGATCTCGACGAGCCGGGCCCCTGTCCCGTACAGGTAGAATTCGAGCCGTATCGTCCACTGAGAAATCGCCGACCGATCCCGTCGGCTCTAAATGTAGCCGTTCTCGAGCAGGAGTTCGCCGTTGAGGACGCTCGCGCCGGCAGCACCGCGGATCGTGTTGTGTGCCAGACAGTTGTACTGCAGGCCGAAGGGCGATTCCTGAATCCCGCCCGCGGCGATGGCCATTCCGTCACCGAGCGTCCGGTCGAGTCGGGGCTGTGGCCGATCGGGCTCTTCGAAGACGTGGATCAGCGGGTCGGGCGAGGACCGCAGATCGAGCGACGGGAACTCCCGCATGGCATCGGCGGCGGCGTCGACGGTGAGTTCCTCCTCGGTCTCGACCCAGACGTTCTCGAGGTGCCCGTCGATGGTCGGGATGCGGTTACAGGAGGCCGCGACGTCCATGCTGTTGTGAGTCAGCTCGGCACCGTCGAACTCGCCCAGCAGCTTTCGGGACTCGGTCTCGAGCTTGTCCTCTTCGCTGCCGATGAAGGGGATGGCGTTGTCGATGATCTCCATCGAGCTGACGCCGTCGTAGCCCGCGCCGGAGACGGCCTGCAGGGTCGAGACGTGGACGTTCTCGAGGCCGTAGTCGGTCAGGGCCGCGAGCGTGGGAACGAACGTGATCGTCGAGCAGTTGGGGTTCTTGAGGAGTGCGCCGTCCCAGCCGCGCTCGTCGCGCTGGACCTCGAGCAGGTCGACGTGTTCGGCGTTGACCTCGGGAATCACGAGGGGGATGTCGTCGTCCATGCGGCCGTTCGAGGAGTTCGAGGAGACGACGTAGCCCTCCTCGCAGAACCCCGGTTCGACTTTCGCGCCGACGCTCGAGGGGAGCGACGAGAACAGCATGTCGACGTCGTTGGGCACCTCGTCGGGATCGGTCGCCGTGACGGTCATCTCCGCGACGTCCGTCGGGATCGGGCTGTCGACGCGCCACTTCGCGGCCTGTCGATACGTCTTGCCGGCGCTGGAGTCGCTCGCGGTCAGTGCCGCGATCTCGAACTCCGGATGGGGGTCGAGAAGCTGAATCAGTCGCTGTCCAACAGCGCCGGTCGCACCGAGTACGCCTACTCGTACTGCCATTTTCCGCCACTCCGAGTCGTGTCCGCAAAACCGTTTGGGTTTTCGGTAGCAGGTGTCAATCGACGAAGTTACCGAACGGGTTCCCGATCGGACGACGCGTTCTGACGGGTCGTCACTCGCAGCTGCTGTGAACGGATAGAAGATGTTAAGAAACGGGAGCGCCAGCTATCGATCGATGCATTACCGACAGGATCGACTCGAGGCCGCAGGCCAGAGGTGGTCCCGATGACGAGTTCGACCGCGAATACGAGCGATCGAGGACTGCTCGAGACCCGCTTTAGCATGGGTGCCGCGGCGATCGCAGCGATCGCGGTGTTGCTGGGCGTCGTCTTCGCCTGGACGGGGTACAACGACGGATCGCTCCCGGTAATCGGTCTGGATCTGTCCATCTTGACCGGCGTCGTCGGACTGCTGTTCGCACTCGGTATCGCTCTCGTCGCGGCCATCGCCGCGGTCTACATGGAACCCGGGTTCGACGAGTAACGCCGCGGATCACCAGCCGGACGGTCCGTGACCGTTCCTGCCGGCCCTCGGCACTTCCCTCAACTCGGGTATCGGACGAACACGGTGGGACTGCTTTCGAGTCGGGTATCAGACGCGGTCCGATGGAACCGGATTCTATCGCAGTACGGGTCCGGTTCGTTTCCCGGAAATTCAAATCCCCGCTCTTCGTTGCGTCGGTATGATCGACAGCATCGAATCGTTCTATTATTCGTATCTGTACGGCGAGTGGGAATCGATGAAGCGGTGGCTCTGGATTTACGGCCATGTGTCGATTCTGATGGCGACTGTACTCGTCGGATTCACCGCTGCCCGCGGCAGGTACCTACTGACAATGCTTCTCGTTCCGTTTCCGGTAATCTACTTGTACAAACGCTACGAGAAGGCGAAGACGTACACGGTCCAGTCGGACACACCAGTGTAAGGACCGTCGCTATCCGTCGAGCATGGCCGCCGCTGGTATCGGCCATTTCAGCTATCGATCGAGGTGAAAATATCGACTTACGCAGGGACTTCGGCGCCTTTCTTCCGGGTCACGTAGCCCGCGATGCGGTTGCGGACGCCCTTGGATTCGACGTTCGTGAGCTTCGTGACGCTGTCTTTGTTCTGTTCGAAATCGGTCGTGAATGCCTCCGGGTACCGCTCGAGCAGGAGGTTCCCGGTCTTCTTGACGTAGGCCGGTTTGATTGCCATATCGAGTGTTTCCGTCCAGAGGCTCTTAATCCCTTTCTCTTTGCTGCTCCGGAACCCCAATTCCGCCGCACCGACGCGAGCGATCGCGATCCGACGGGCAGCATATACCGATGTTCGAAAGCGAATCTCACCGATATCGACCGTTACCACGTCGAATGCTCGCGCACGCGATCGATCGCGTCGCGCTCTCGCGGCCCGCCGGCGCGATCGACGACGGACGCACAGTACGCGAGCCGGTCCCGGAGCTCGCGCTCGTCGTACTCGTCGACCTCGAGTCGCGACGCGGCGATGGTCGCCTCGACGACCGCACCGAACCCGCGGTCGATCGTCGGGACCGTTTCGCGCTCGATCGCCGCCTCGACGGGCCGAAGCGTCCACTCCTCCCAGTCCGTCTCGCCGTCGGTCCCGGCATCGACCCGTTCGACGGTCGCGCGCGCCCAGGCGGTCGCGGACTCGAGGATCGGTTCCTCGCGTTCGACGATCGAGAGGGCGGCGTCGGCGAACGCGACCGGGTCGTCGACGAACTGGACGTACCCCTCCCCCTGCCGGTGGAAGTTCCGGCGGGTGCGGGTGTTCCCCCACGTCCGAGCGGTGACGGGATCGCCGGCGTGGAGGCCGAGCGCGGCGACGTTCCACAGCCCGTTCGGTCCCATGGTCGTCACGACCGACTCGGTGACGCCGGCGAGCGTGACTGGCCACTCCGCGGTCGCCGCGGCTCCGTCGCGATTCATAGCTCGATCGCCTCGTGCTCGAGCGCGACGAACAGCCCAGCCGCGACGATGTCCGCCGTCGTTCCCGGATTGATACCCCGGTCGACGAGTTCGTCGGCGAAGGTTTCGACCGCGTCCCGGTCCCGCTCGAGCGCATCGTCGGCGACCAGTTCCGCGGCGCGCTCGGTCACGTCTCGGGCGGTCGCCTCGCCGTGACGCGTCGCGACGAGCGTGTCCGGTCGGTCGGCGAGCGCGGAGAGGAAGACGGCCGCGGTTCGATCGGGAATCGGGCCGTCGAACTCGGCAAGCCGCTCGGCCGCCGCGAACGAGCGGTCGAATCCCGTGGTCCACTCCCGAGCGACGTCGTCGCCGGGAACGCTCCGGTCCATAATATCGAAGAGCGTTAGCCCGCGGGCTTCGAGCGCCGGAACCGCGTCAGCACCGCGGCGCACGTCGAGTGCCGCCATGTCGTCGGGCGGGTCTGCCACGGCGACGTCGACGTGTTCGAACGCGCGGTAGAACGCCGCCGCGTCGCCGACGGTCGTCTCCCGGACGACGGACTCCGCGACGGGCGGTGCGAGGTCCTCGCGGGCGGCTCGGACGAGCGGGACGAGCAACAGGAGCGCCCCGAACTGGGTGTTGCCGCCCTCCTGTGCGGCCATCCCCTCGACGGCTCGTTCGAACGCCGGCCCGATCGCCGCGCCGTCGGCCGCGACCTCGAGTCCCTCGCGAGCCCCCACCGCCCCGGCGAGGAAGTGCTCGAACCGAAGGTCGGCGAGGTCTCGGTGGCGGTCGACGTTCCCCGGTTTCGGGGTCCCCGCGACCTCGAGGAGCAACGCCAGTTCCGCGTTCCCTGCCGGTGATCGCATATACGTTCCCCTGCGTGCCGGGACGGCTTAGGGGTGGGGGTTGTGGCTCGAGACGGACCGGAGACGGGGTCACCGTCCGCCCGATTTAAGTCTCGAACCGAAAACTATCACGTATGGGTTACGACACTGCTGCGAAGACCGATCCCGAGTCAGTCGTCGACGAGGTGTGGGGCGGCATGTGGTTCCTCAAGGAGGATCTCGACGCCGAGAAACTCGGTATTTCGATCCTCGAGCTCGAGCCCGGCGGCAAGGGGATGGAACACGACGAAGCGGAGACCGGTCAGGAGGAAGTCTACTACGTGGTCGAGGGGTCGATCGAGGTCGATCTCTCCGGCGGCGAAACCGTGTCCCTCGAGGCGGACGAGCTGATTCGACTGGATCCCGACGAAACGCGCCAGATACACAACCGTGGCGACGAACGGGCGAAACTCGTTCTGATCGGGGCACCGCTGTAGCGACGATCGGTTTCGATCGTCAGTGACCGGCGGGGGCTTACTACCGTTCGACTTGTTTTGAAAGAATCGGGGTAGATAGCGACGCTACGCGTCGATGTCGGCCCAGACGAGCCGGTGATCGGAGGCCGTCGAGACGTCGTCGCCGAGTCCCCGCTTGCTCGCGTTTCGGCTCGGCCAGACGACGGACGACCCTTGCAGCGACAGGTCGGGTGACGGAAGCACGTAGTCGATCTGTTCGACGACTCCCTCGAAGTCACCGCCGAAGCGGGTCGCGTAGGGGTTGCCGCGCTGGGCACCGCCGGGGCTCGTGGGTAGCCGGCGAGTGTTGAAATCGTCGTTGTCGAAGAGGTACTTCGTCGCGGGGTCGAGCGGACGGTCGGTCCGGGGCCCTGCGTTCATGTCTCCCATCAGGACGTAAGAGGCGTCGTCCGCGATCCCGCCGGTTTCACCGCTGTCGTCGTAGATGTACTCCGCGCCCGCGACATAGTCGGCGAAGAAGCGGACCTCGTCGTGGTTCCACTGCCCGTTGAAGTTCTCGGAACCGTCGAAGCCCGGGGGCGTCGGATGGGCGAACAGGCCGTGGACGACGTCGCCGTCGACGTCGATCGGCACATCGATGTGGGTCTTCGAGGAAAGCCGATACACGTCCCGTTCCTCGGGCGTGAGGTAGAGTTCGGCGTCGTCGTCGGCCTCCTCCTCGGTGACGATCAGGTTGTTCGGCATGTCGTCCCAGCGGAACTCCTGGAACGAGCGGATCCGGTTTTCCTCGATCGGGTGCCGACTGGCGATCGCGAACGCGTAGTGGCCCGGATACACCCCGAAACCGAACGCGTCTCCCGGCCGCTGGCCCGCTTCGCCGTCCTTGTTGAAGTCGTACTCCTCGTCGGGAAGAACGCCAGTATTGCTCTCGGGCTGTAGGGTGTGCGGGTAGTCGATTCCCTCGAGATCATCGCGCTGGGGGACGGAGAGGTAGTTCTCGACGAACGCGTCGATGTTCGTCCGATCCGTTCGCTTCCCCTCCTGCATGTTGTTCGTGAGTTCGTTTATGACCAGCACGTCCGGGCGAACCTCCTGGACGATCCGGGCCGCGGCTTCCGCCTGCTCGTCGCCCGGCTCCTGGACCTGCTCGGTCTCGAGTTCGATAACGTTGAACGCCGCGTACCGCGTGGGATCGGGTTTCCGCTCCGACGTCCCGCGACCGGCTCCGCTGGCCGTTCCGACGATACCTGTTGTCGCAACTGTCGCGCCTGTCGCCGTGAGGAACCGCCGCCTCGTGGTTTCGCGGACCATACGTTCACGTCTCCCGATATTACCAAAAAACTGTCGTCGGCCCGACTATGAGTCGGTACTCAACTACGGAAGCGGCCGTGAAACGACCGAAACCGACCTGTCTCACGACTACCGACGCGCCGCGGCTCCGAGGTGTCGCTCGACCGCATCGGCGACCCGCTCGAGCACGACGGGATCGTCGCTGGGCCGACCGACGCTGACTGCGTCGGCGCCGTATTCGACGTACTCGCGGACGGTCTCGTCGTCGCGGACACCGTTGTTGGCGATCACGAACAGGTCGGTCGCGTCGACCACGTCGGCGACGACGGATTCGGTGTCCATCGCGTCGACGTGAACGAAATCCGCGCCCGCACGCTCGAGGCTGCGAGCCAGCGTCGGCAGGTCCACACCGGGGACCTCCGCCCGAACTTTCACGCCGACGGTGGCTCCGGTCTCGGCGGCCCGTTCGACGTATCCAGCGAGGCGCTCCCCGTCCCGCAGGAGCGTCTCGCCGCAGCCGACGGCGCAGAGCTCGTCCTGTCGGCAGTGGGCGTTGATCTCGAGGAGAGCGTTTCGATCCCGGCAGATGTCGGCCGCCGCTGGGATCGGATCGACGGTCGCGCTCCGGACGTTGAACGCCGGCTGGATGGGGACGTCCGCGAGCGCCTCGAGTTCGCGGTCGACGAACGCGAGCGGATCGTCGGGCAGGAACTCGGTGCGATCCCGGTCGACGAGTTCGCGCGCGGCGGCTCTCGAGTCCGCGTCGAGGGCGATACCGCCGAGGAACGCGGCACCGGCGTATGTTGCCCCGGAACGGGCCCAGTCGGCGTCGGCCTCGCCGCTCAGACTCGCGAGCGCGAGCGGCGGCGCGAACGGAAGCGTCGAGTCCATCTCAGGGCAGGTTCTCGATCGCGTGGTCGATCGCGCGAATGATCCGTTTGGCGTCATCTCGGGAGTCGATCGCGATGTCCGTCTTGACGACCGGACGGTCGAACTCGGCGTCGTCGTTCTCGTCGATCACGAAGGCGTCCGCGAACGGATACGCGGTCGCCAGCCCTTCCGTGCTCGGATCCGCGTTGACGGCTTCCATGAGGGCGGCTGCGGGTCCGGAGAAGGCATCGTCGCCGAGAAACGGCGAAACGGCGACGACCGTCGTCTGTGCGAGCGCGTCCGCGACGCCCGGCAGCGCGAGCATCGGTCCGATGCTGGTGACCGGGTTCGAGGGGCCGATGACGACGGGGTCTTCGAGGGCCTCGAGAACGCCCGACCCGGGTTCGGCCTTCGAAGAGCCGCGGAACTCGACCGTGTCGACGGTCGGTTCGCCGCCGTGACCGACCCAGTACTCCTGGAAGTGCATGAGTCCCTGGTCCGTGTGGACGAGGCTCGCGATGGGATCGTCGCTCATCGGCAGCAGATCGATGGTCAGCCCGAACGCGTCGGCGAGCCGCTGGGTCGCCTCGCTCAGCGTGTAGCCCTCGTCGAGGAGGCTCGTCCGCGTGATGTGGACGGCGCGATCGCGATCGCCGATCGTCATGAACTCGGCGATGCCGGAAAAGCGCCGCCAGTTCGCGAGCTCACGGCTCTCGGTCTGTTTTCCTGTAGGCAGGTACTGTGGACCCTCGGGGAGGTCCGCGGCCGCGGCGATGTCCATCAGCGCCGAGTTGGTTCTGTGCGTGTCGCCTTTGATTCCCCACCACGTCTCTCGGTCGAGGATCCCACCGCCCTGAAACAGCAGCGTATCGACGTCCGGCGAGACGAAGAGCCCGCCGAGCTCGATGTCGTCGCCCGTATTGGCGACGACCGTGGTTTCCTCCGGCGAGAACGCGGCGGCTGCACCGTCTAGCAGCTTCGGCGTTCCGGTGCCCCCGGAGAGGAAGGTTACCATACCTACACCTCTCGAGCGTGGGTACTTAATCGCTTTCGGCCGCTCCGAGCACGTCGATCCCTGGTACGAGACGCGGCGGACTCGTCGCGCTCCGAGTTGCCGTCTCAGATCACTGGCATTCGAAGATAGCTTCCCACGAGTTGCGTCCTGTCACCCCCGTTCTCGAGTCTCTCTTGCCTCTGGACCTATCTTAATTATTAATCATGCATAACTATATCTCCGCACGAAGCGTATGAATGCTGAGTAATCATGGCAGTAACAACTACACCCGTAGACGAGGGTGCAATGGATGGATTCGGCGAGGGGCTTCACGGCGAGTTGCTCCGCCCCGGGGATCCGAACTACGACGAGGCGCGAGCCGTCTGGAACGGGATGGTCGATCGCCGCCCGGCACTCATCGTCCGAGCGATGGGCGTTTCGGACGTGATCGCGGCGGTGAACTTCGCCCGTGAGCAGAAGCTGTTGCTCGCAGTTCACGGTGCCGGACACAACATCGCGGGGAACGCGGTCTGTGACGACGGGCTGATGCTCGACCTCTCGATGATGCGTTCGGTTCGCGTCGATCCAGAGGAACGAACGGCTCGAGTCGAGGCGGGGGCGACCCTCGCCGACGTCGACCACGAGGCGCAGGCGTTCGGACTGGCGACGCCGCTCGGGATCAACTCGACGACCGGCGTCGCGGGGCTCACGCTCGGGGGCGGCTTTGGCTGGCTGACCCGGAGGTACGGAATGACGGTGGACAACCTGCGCTCCGTCGATATCGTCACCGCGAACGGCGAACTGCGTCACGCGAGCGAAGACGAAAACCCGGACCTCTTCTGGGGAATACGGGGCGGCAGTGGCAACTTCGGCGTCGTTACCTCGTTCGAGTTCGACCTCCACGAGGTCGGTCCCGAGATACTCTCCGGACCGATCGTCTACGCGGGCGATGATGCGAGGGACGTTATCCGACACGTCCGGGACTTCAACGAGGATGCACCGGACGAGTCCGCGGTCTGGGTCGTCCTCCGGAAGGCACCGCCGCTTCCGTTCCTTCCCGAGAACGTCCACGGCGTCGGTGTCGTACTCGTCGTGACGTTCTACGCCGGCGACATGGATGAGGGGGAGGAGGTGTTGGCCCCGATCCGAGAGTACGGGGATCCGATCGCCGACGCCGTCGGCCCACACCAGTACGCGGCGTTCCAGCAGGCGTTCGACCCGCTTCTCACGGAAGGGGCCCGGAACTACTGGAAATCGCACAACTTCAGCGAGCTCTCTGACGACGCCATCGATACCGCGGTCGAGTACGCGGCCGAACTCCCGTCGCCGCTGTCCGAGATCTTCTTCGGACAGATCGGCGGCGAGATGGCGCGCGTTCCGTCGGACGCGACGGCGTACCCACACCGCGACGCCGAATACGCGATGAACGTCCACACGCGCTGGGAGGACCCCGCGATGGACGACGAATGTATCGCCTGGTCCCGGGAGTTCTTCGACGCGATGGCTCCCTACGCCACCGGCGGCGTCTACGTAAACTTCATCAGCGAGGAAGAAGGCGAGGAGACACTCGCCTACGGGGAGAATCGAGATCGGCTGGCGGAGATCAAAGCCGAGTACGATCCGGAAAACCTGTTCCGGATGAACCAGAACGTCGCCCCCGCCCGGTAATTCCGATTTCGGCCGTTGTTACTCGTCTTCGGCCCGCCAGTCACCGATCCAGTCAGCGAAGCTCCCCTCGAGCAACGTCTCCGACTGCCGACTGACGTACTCGCGTTGCATCGTCGCGATCGCCTCCTCGAGGTCCGCACCGTCCTCGATGGCCTCCCGTACCTGTTCGTGTTTCCAGCTCGCGGGTGTCACCACCTGCCGGACGCGCCGCCGGAGCGGGTAGAGGTACTTCGCGGCGTCCTCTTCGCTCAGCCCGCGATTGGTCAAGCCGTCCTCGGCGTGGGCCAGCAGGTCCTCGTAGAGCGCGAGGCTGTCGGTAGTCTCCTTCCCGTCGTTGGTAATCCAGGTCATATCGGCCTCCAGTCCGTCGACCATCGCGGCGTAGAAGTTTTCTCGCGCGATCTGCCAGTCGAGTTCGACGACGGGGTGCTCGAGGCGGGTCAGGCTCTCCATCAGGCCGGCGAAGGCGGCGAGGAAGGCGACGGAATCGCGGACCGTGGGCTGAGCGGGGATCGGCCGGAACTCGATGCGAGCGTTGGCCGCGGAGCGGGTGGGACCGCCGAAGACCGGTCGAACCCACCGCCAGTAGGTGCCGTGTTTGCGGCTGAAGTGGGGGAACTGGTCGTCGAACCGTTCGCCCCCGTCGACCGGCATGGGGACGATGGTATCGTCGCCGGCGATTCGGTCGATCGCCTCGTCAACGGTCTCGAGATCGTGCGGGAAGCGGACCTTCCCTTCGCCCGTGGTGGGGTCGTTGAGTACGGTTTCGAAGACGCTGATGCGGTGTTCCATCCAGGCGTCCCGGAGGATCTCGTCGGCGCTCGCGTCATCGTCGTAGAGGTCGGCGGGGAAGAACGGGGAGTTGACACCGAGCGCGAGGAGCGGACCCGCGATCCGCAGCGCGTAGTTGAAGTAGTCGGGTAGATCGGGGGCGTGGGCGACCTGATAGTGGGGCTGAATCGACGTGATGAGACTCTCGGGCATCACGGTATCGCCCTGTAGCGAGACGTGCGGCGCTTCGATGCGCATTCCCGCGGACTCGGCCTGATCGGTGTTGGCCATCGCGTGATAGCGCGCGGAGTCGCTCATGTTCGTCGCGATCCGGATCATCCGGTCGTCGCCCTCCGGAGTGGTCGCCGTCCGCTCGACGCTGTCGGTGAGGTAGGTGCCAGCGTCCTCTCCCTCGGGCGGAATCGTCCAGAGGGCGTCGCTTACTAATCGCATCCGTTCGGAATCGGTGACGTTGAGCGCTGTCCGCAGGCGCGCCTTGACCTCCGACTCCTGCGCCGTCAGCCCGTGGGCGTTCAGTGGCTGCGGACTCGTCGTCATCTCCGCGTTGTGCAGCCCCAGTTCCTTCTCGAACCCGATCAATTCGAGCAGTCTGCGCGGGACCCGCCGCAGCGTACAGTCGTCGGCCTTGACCGCGTAGAACTCGTACTCGAGGCCGATGATGGCTTGCGGGTTGTCGAAGACCCCCTCCTCGACGGCGTCTTTGATCACCTCGGCGTCCGCCTCGGCTCGCTCGCGAAAGTCGACGGCGTCGACCCCCAACACGTCCGCAACCCGTGCGGCGAGTTCCTCTTCTGGCATACCTCCGAGTGAGTGGCCGACTGTCTTTAAAGCACGTCACTTGAGTGGGGATCCGCGAGTGGTCTCAGAACCGTTTTACCCCCCGCGACGATACACGTCGCCGATGGAGTTTGCCACGTTCGCCGACCGCGCCGGGACGATCGAGGCCGAACCCGCCGACCTCGAAGTCATCGCTCACGTTCGGGACCTACTCGCGGACGCCGGTTCCGACCTCGAGGTCGCAGCGCGCTTCGTTCAAGGGCGAGTGTTTCCGGCCTGGGATTCGACGACGCTGGATATCGGGCCGAGCGCGTGTTACGAGGCGATCGCCCGCGCCGCGGGGACGAACGTGAGCGCCGACGACGTCGAGGATCGACTCGCCGAGGTCGGGGAGATCGGCGACGTGGCTGCGAGCTACGACTTCGGCGGCCAGCAGGGGCTGGGTGCCTTCACCGGCGGTGGCACGGGTGGAACTGGGGGTGGAAGCGACGGCAACGGCGGCGATCTCACCGTTCGCGAGGTCTACAAAACGCTCGAGGACCTCGCGGCTGCCGAGGGGTCGGGTAGTCAAGACCGCAAGGTCGACCTGCTGTTCGGGCTGTTCAACCGCTGCTCGAGCGAGGAAGCGCGCTACCTCGCGCGCATCGTCCTCTCGGAGATGCGTATCGGCGTGGGAGAAGGGACCGTTCGGGATGCCATCGCCGACGCATTCGACGTCCCCAAGGATCGGGTCGAGCGCGCCCTGCAGGTCTCGAACGACTACGGGCAGGTCGCACGAATCGCCCGCGACGATGGGCTCGAGGGGCTGGACGCGATGAATCTCGAAGTGGGCCGTCCGGTTCAGGCGATGCTCGCCCAGGCGGGGACGGTGACGGACGCGCTCGAGGAGTGGGACGAAGCCGCCGTCGAGTGGAAGTACGACGGAGCACGGGTGCAGTTGCATTACGATCCGGTCGATTCCGGCGAGTCGATGGCTGAGGCCCGCGTCTTCTCGCGAAACATGGAGGAAGTCACCGACGCCCTCCCCGAAGTGGTCGAGTTCGCCGAGGCCCACCTCGAGGAATCCGCGATCCTCGACGGCGAAGTCGTCGCGATCGACGCAGAGGGGGCGCCGTTACCGTTCCAGGAGGTTCTCAAGCGGTTCCGGCGCAAACACGACGTCGCGAAGGCCCGAGAGGACGTCACGGTCCGGCCGGTCTTCTTCGACTGTCTGCACGCCGACGGGGACGACTTGCTCGCGGAGCCGCTGACGACGCGCCACGACCGGCTTCGGTCGGTGCTTGTCGACGCCGACGCTGACGCCGATTCCGTCGACGATGGCGATATCGAGGGCTTATCGCTGCTCTGGCGGACCGACGACCCCGACGAGATCGAGGCGATCGACGCCGAGGCCCTCGAGGCGGGCCACGAGGGGATCATGCTCAAGAACCCCGGCTCGACCTACTCGCCGGGCCGGCGCGGGAAGCACTGGCGAAAACGGAAACCCGACGTGGAGACGATAGACTGCGTCGTGACGGGTGCGGAGTGGGGCGAGGGGAGACGCGCGACCTTCCTCGGCACGTTCGAACTCGCCGTGCGCGCGGGCGAGGATCTCGAAACCGTCGGCAAGGTCGCGACCGGGATCACCGACGAGAAACTGGCGGAATTGACCGAGCTACTCGAGCCCCACATCGCCGCCGAGGACGGACAGGAGGTCGAGCTCGAGCCCGAGATCGTCTTCGAGGTCGGCTACGAGGAAATCCAGTCGTCGCCGACGTACTCCTCGGGCTACGCGCTGCGGTTCCCGCGCTTCGTGGGCGTTCGGCCTGACAAGGATCCGGCGGATGCGGATTCGCTCGAGCGGCTGGAACGACTGCAGAGCAACTAATCGTGAAGAGTTTCGGTCAGGACGTTGGACCGAATTCAGGCATCCTGTTCGTGGACCAGATCTGCGACGGTCGCACCCATGTCGATCACGCCCGCCTTCTCGAGGAGCGCTTCGAACTCGTCCGACTCGTAGTAGGCCAACAGCTCCTCGAGCCGATCGTCCGCGACCTCCTGTACGAGGACGAGCGTCGTCGGCTCCTCGTCCACGCGAAACACCCGCGTACCGAGCGAGCCGTGGGCCGCACGCGTCTCGGCGTTGGCCTCGTGGTGTCGTTCCCACCGCTCGTAGTCTTCGACTTCGTGGCGGGCGTGGATGTAAACCATTGGTCGCGGTATTGAGGTTCGGACCCTGTAAATGAGGGTGCTGTGTTCTGCCGTCGACGACGACTGCGATCTGCGACGGGGTTCGTAAACCGTCTCGAGTCGTTTCGAGTCGCCCGAGTGACAGGGTAGTGGCAGGTGTCTCGAGGGATTACGAAATCAGTGACGCGGGGGCCGTCGACTCGACTGGTGCTGTCTCGAGGATTCCACGGAAAAGCGTTCTGCTATCGCGGACACTAGGGATTTCCACGCCCTCCCCAGCCGACTCACTCGGTCACGTCGTTCCCTCGCTCGTCCCTCGCACGATTTCGAGCCGAGACTCGCTGTTTGCTCGTCACGGCTCCGCGTGCGCCACCGCAGGTTGACGGTCAGCTTCGAGCGACTCACCATATGTAAGCACCCTTAAGAGCCACGGGGAACAGGATTCGCGTATGCAACCGCGCGACCTGTCCGATCACGTCGCATACGAGGCGGGTCGAGGCATCGAGGAGGTCGCCCGCGAACTCGGGCGCGACCCCTCGGAGTTCATCAAACTCGCCTCGAACGAGAACCCGCACGGCCCCTCACCGGCCGCGGCGGTGGCCATCCGCGAGACGGCCTCGAGCGTAAATTCCTATCCGAAAGCGGCTCACGCCGACCTCACGAGCGCCGTCGCCGACCGCTGGGGAGTCGTCGACGAGCAAGTCTGGCTGGCCAACGGCGGCGACGGGGCGATCGATTACCTCCACCGAGCGGCCCTCGAGCCGGGGGACGACGTGCTCGTCCCATCGCCCGGCTTCGCCTATTACGGAATGAGTTCCCGCTTCCACCACGGCGACGTTCGGGGGTACTCCCTTTCCCGAGACGAGGACTTCGAGCAAGACGCAGAGATGGTGCTCGAGGCCTACGACGGCGAGCGGGTGATCTGGATCACCAGCCCGCACAACCCGACCGGCTCGACGATGCCGCTGGCGGAGCTCGAGCGACTCGCCGACGAAACCGGCGACGAGACGCTGATCGCCGTCGACGAGGCCTACGGCGAGTTCGCCGACCGCGACAGCGCCATCGCGCTCGTCGAGGGGCGCGACGGGTTCGAGGCCCGCGACGACGTCGCGATCCTCCGGACGTTCTCGAAAGCCTACGGGCTCGCCGGCGTTCGACTCGGCTACGCCGTCGTCCCCGCGGAGTGGAGCGAGGCCTACACCCGCGTGAACACGCCGTTCGCGGCGAGCGAACTCGCCTGCCGGGCCGGCCTCGCGGCCGTCGACGACGACGAACACGTCGTGCGAACCGTCGAGACGACCCGCGAGTCACGAGCGTACATGCGCGAGAACATCGACGCCCATGTCTGGCAGAGCGAGGGTAACTTCGTCCTCGCCGCCGTCGGGGACGCCTCGGCCGTCGCCGAGGAAATGCAGGAGCGCGGGGTCATCGTTCGGGACTGCTCGAGTTTCGGCCTGCCGGGCTGTATCCGCATCACCTGCGGGACCGAAGACGAGACCGAACGCGCCGTTGCAACGCTCAACGCCGTCCTCGAGGACCTCGACCTCGAGACGGAACCGATGGACGGGTTCGAGGATCCGGACGCGGAGGTCGCCGATTCATGAGAGTCGCCGTCACCGGTACCCCGGGCACTGGAAAGACGACCGCGACCGACTATTTCGAGACTCACTCGACGGCCGCAGACGGGACGGTGGACGATGAGCCCACCCCGGATCTCGAGGTGATCCATCTCAATCGGGTGCTCGAAGACGAAGAACTCTACACCGAAGTCGACGCCGACCGTGAGAGCAAGGTCGCCGACCTCGAGGCCCTGAGCGACTGGCTTGCAGGACGGGATGACGTCCTGATCGAATCGCACCTCGCCCACCACTTCGACGCCGACCGGGTCGTCGTGTTGCGGTGTCACCCGGCGACGCTCGAGGAGCGGCTGCTCGAGCGCGGCGAGACGGTAGCGAAAGCGAGGGAGAACGCCGAGAGCGAAGCGCTGGACGTGATCCTCTCGGAGGCGGTCGAGGAACACGGCCTCGAGTCGGTCTACGAGGTCGACACGACCGACCGCGATCCCGAAGCGGTCGCCGACGAACTCGAAGCGGTCGCCGCGGGCGAGCGCGACCCGAGCGCTGGCGAGGTCGACTTCGTGGGGTATCTCACGTGACGCTCGACAAGTTCCGGCCGTACGTCTCGCGGTTCCTCGACCCGTTCGTCAAGGGCTTCGACCGCGTCGGCATGACGCCGAATGGCGTGAGCGTGATCGCGTTCGGGATGGCCGTTCTGGCCGCGGTGGCGTTCGCACTCGGCGGGCTCGAGGACCCGATCTGGTACGTCGCGGCGGCGGTGCTCGTCTTCCTGAACGGCTGGCTGGATATCGTCGACGGCGCGCTCGCACGCGAGCAAGAGGTCGCCTCGGCCGGCGGCGACCTGCTCGATCACGTCCTCGACCGGTACGCGGACATCGTCGTCATCGCGGGGCTGGCCGCGGGGGTCGAGGACTACCTGCTCGGATTTCTCGCCGTCACGGGCGTCGTGATGACGTCGTATCTGGGCACGCAGGCCCAGGCGGTCGGCCTCGATCGAGTCTACGGCGGGCTCGTCGGCCGGGCGGACCGCCTCGCGATCATCGGCGTCGCCGGCTTCCTGGCGTACCCGCTGGCGGGAACGACGCCGGGCGGATTCTCGCTCGTGGGCTGGCTGCTCGTCTTCCTCGCGGTCGTCGGCCATCTGACCGCGCTCCAGCGCTTCTATTACTCCTGGGCAGCCCTCGAGTAATCCCCGTTTCCGTCCGCTAACTGGGGGTTTCTACGGGCTGAAACCACGCCGCATACTTTATCCCTCACCGCGATATAGGAATCGACATGGTTCAGTGCGAGATGTGTGGGGCCGAGACGTCGTCCCCGAACACCATCAAAGTCGAGGGCGCGAAGCTAGACGTGTGTTCGAATTGCACGGATTTCGGCACTGAAGTCAAAGACACGTCGAGTTCGAGCGGGTCGACGAAGTACTCGACCGGCTCGAGTTCGTCCTCGTCCGGTGGGGGCGGCCAGTCGTCGGGATCGAGTGCGAGTTCATCGAGTTCGGGCGGCTCGAGCCAGCGCCGCTCGGACATGTTCGACGACATGGACGAGCTCGCGACCGATTACGACGACCGCGTCCGCAACGCCCGCGAGAACGAGGGCCTCAGTCAGTCGGATCTCGCGAACGAACTCAACGAGAAGGCCAGTCTGATCCGCAAGATCGAACGCGGAGATACGCTCCCGAGCGACGAGGTCCAGTCCAAACTCGAGAACTTCCTCGAGATTTCCCTGAGCGCCGAGGGAAGCTCCGGCGACGATTCGGAGTGGTCGGGTGGCTCCTCGTCCGGGAGTTACACGCTCGGTGACGTGGTCAAGCGCAAGGACTGAGGCCGATCGTCGGGTCCGTCCTCGATAGCGTCCCCGACTCGCAAGCTATTTCTTACCTGCGAGTGGGGTTGCCGATATGTTCGTCCTCGTTAACCTGAAGACGTATCCGTGTGATCCAGTCGACGTTGCGGCCGCCGTCCGCGACGTCAACGAAACCACTGACGCCCGTCTGGCCGTCGCGCCGCAGGCGGCACACATAGAGCGCGTCGCCGAGACGGGTGCGGAGACCTGGGCCCAGCACGTCGACTCGATCGAGCACGGGAGCAACACCGGCCACACCCTTGCCGAGAGCGTCGCGGACGCTGGCGCGGCCGGAACACTCATCAATCACTCCGAGCGACGGCTGAAACTGGCCGACATCGACGGCGCAGTCCGGGCGGCCGAACGGGCGGATCTCGAGACGGTCGTCTGTGCGAACAACCCGGCCCAGATCGGTGCGGCCGCGGCGCTGGGCCCCGATGCCGTCGCCGTCGAACCGCCGGCACTCATCGGAACCGGAACGCCGGTGAGCCAGGCCGACCCGGAGGTCGTCGAAGGCGCCGTCGAAGCAGCGTCGAACGTCGACTCCGAGGTGTCGGTCCTCTGTGGCGCCGGTATCAGTACGGGGGACGACGTCGTCGCGGCCGGCGAACTCGGCGCCGAGGGCGTTCTGCTCGCCAGCGGCGTCGCGAAGGCGGACGACCCGAAAGCGGCACTCGAGGACCTGGTCGAACCGCTCTGAGCCGGGTACCGACGCCGACCGACGGTGCGGACGTCGTGCCGACCGACTTTTCTCGGTTCCCGTCGAACGTGACCGTATGACTGACGAAGGGGCCGATACTGAGAGCGAGACCGACGTCGACGGCGGGACCGACGCGGAGGAGCGACCCGTGGGCGTCGCGCTCGAGAACAGGCTGATGAGCCACGGCTACTACGTCACGTCGTTCACCTGGATGGACGACGAGGCAGCCGAGACGACCGGGGACGGAACCGTAGCGGAGACCGAACAGCGCGGAGTGACACCCGAAGACGGGGCCGGAATCGAACTCGAGTACGAAGCCGTCACGGACGCGCCGGGTGTGACGAGCAACGAGGTCGGAGCCGTCCTCCGAACGCTGTTGGGGATCGGCGAGGAACGGGAGTGGACGCCCGGTCGACTCGAAGTGACGTCGGTAACGACCGACGGCGACGTCCGGGGCTGGTGGTACGTCGAACGCGAGTGGTTCGACCGGCTCGGTGACGACCTCTCGCAGGTCGAATTTTCCGAACGCGTTCTGACAACCGTAAAACATCACCAGAGCGAATGAGAGCGGCAATAAATACGAAAGAGAGGTAGATTAATAATGGCTCACAAACCTGCTTATCGTAGACGACTCAATGACCGGAGAACAGGTGTACGTTTCTCACGCGCCCGGCGACCTCGAACTCGTCCAGGATCTGTTCTCGACGGTCAAGAACTTCCCGTTCGGCGTCCACATCGCCCTCGAGGAGATCGAGTCCGGCCGGTCGCGAACGCGACTCGAGGGGCGACTCGCCAACAGTGACGTCGTCGTCGCAGTGCTAACGGAAGACGCGGCCGACAACCGGTGGATCAATCAGGAGATCGGATACGCGGTGGCCAAGGGCATCCCCGTCTTGCCGCTTCACGACGAGGATCGCAACCGCCGCGGGTTCATCGGCGACGTCGAGGGCGTAGCGATCGATCGAAACAATCTCACGTTTACGATTTTCAACCTGCTGTGTCGACTCCGGAGCGAGCTCGCCCCGCTGGGCGCACTGTCGGTCCCGAACTGGTACATTCGATTCCCGTGTACGGTCCCCGACTGTGACCAGCCGGTGACGCTCGAACTCGAGCAGGGACAGACGAAACTCTGGAAACTCCACAGCCACGGCAAACACCTGACGACGTCGTGTGCGGTCTGTGGCTCGAGGTACTACTTCAACCCGGCGACGATCGGCTTTGTCGGCCGCGAGGACGGCGTGACCGCTCAGTCGTCCTCTCGGAGCCGCTCGTAGGCCTTATTTACGAGTTTGAACGCCGATTTGCTCCCGCTTTCCCGGTCCGGATGGGCGCGTTTCACTTGCTCGTGAAACGCCTCGCGGATCGCGCCGTCGCTCGCGTTCGCATCGACGCCGAGTACCTCGCGGGCTCGCGTCTCTCGCATGGCCACGTCGGCGACGATTCCCTTCTCTTCGGCGTCGGCCTTGCAGTCGGAGCAGAGCTTCTCCGTCCGTTCGTCGATCGTGGTGATCCGAAAGAGTTCCTCGGAGACCCACTCCCGACACTGGCCACAGAGGGTTTTGTCCGCGTCAGTGTCGGGAGTGGCGGAGTGGTTCGACTCGTCCGTCGCGGTCCATCTGGTAGCGGTCCGGTCGGAGTCGCGCGTCGCGTTCGAACCGGTAGCAGCACCTGCTGTACTGTCTCCGGCGGCCGCGTCGTCACCGTCACCAGCCGGGGCTTCGGCTGCACACTCCGGACAACAGGTCAGTACGGTCCCGTCTTCGAGCACCACGTCCTCGAGTTCTTCCGTGAGATAGGTGCCGGTACAGCCGTCGCAGGCGTCCCGCCGCTGGTCGAGCGAGTTCTCGTTCCGCGCGGTCGCTCTGGCGTGGGGCTCACAGTCCGGACAGCACACGACCTGTTCGCCGTCCGGCATCGTCACTGGTGTCAGCTCCTCGAACGCAACCATTCGGCCGCACCCGTCGCAGTCGACACGATGTTCGCTGACCACAGCCATCACGCGTTCGGTTCGAGGTGGTCGTATATTAGTTCTTCTTCTGACAGTCGTGGAGCGATTCGTATCGTGGCTCCCGCGATGGCAATCGAATACGGACCGGTGTGTGGTTCCCTCTCGGACGATGGAACGTGAGACGTGCGGTTGTCGACGCGGACCACGGCTCGTCACTGGTCGATCTCGTTCCCACTGATCGGGCAGAACCGAGACATCAATAGGACCCCCGTACCGAGGGTCGGGTATGGACACCGCAGTTCAGACCGGGGTCCGTGACAGCGTGCCCGACAGTCATCGTGTCGCCGCCGGGATCGTCGACGTCGTCCTCGTTGCTGGGATGGTCCTCTACGGGTACATCGACCACGGAGGCGATCCGATCGCCGATCCGCTCGGATCCCTCGAGACGATCGTACCGTTCGTCGTCGGCTGGCTCGCCGTTGCACTGCTCGCGGGAGTGTACACGCTCGACAGTCCACTGAGCGGTCACGGCCTTCGCCTGACGGTCGTTGCCTGGATCGCGGCTGCCAACGTCGGACTCATGATCAGGGGATCACCGTTGTTCGTCGGCGGGACGACGTGGCCGTTCCCGGTCGTCATAACCGCCTCCGTTCTGGTCGTACTGGTGGGATGGCGACTCTGCTATTCGTTGCTCTTCTCCGCGACGGAGTAACCCGTCTCGCCGCCGATCGAAACCGGAACGCATACTGGTTCTGACTCATACGAAATGTTTTATTTGGGCGCGGTTCTCCCGTTTGGCGATTAACGACACCCAAACCGATTGATACCACCTAGATCTCAGTCGACCTGACGATTCAGAACGAAAAATATCGCTTTCCGTAGCAAAACATCTCTCTCATAAGTTATGAGAATCAATTGGATAGGATATCAGTTAGAAACTCATCTACCACGAGCCGATTATGGGAAACACTTATATGGGAATTCCTCCTACTATAGGTTAGATTATGACTGGATATTACGACATTGTTCTCGGCCTCATCCCAGTCGCACTGATCGGTATCACCGCAGCCCTGATGACCGTGGGAATCTCGCTGACTGCGGCGGTACCGCTCGGTTCGCTCGTCGCGATGGGAATCATCGGTCACGCGATGTTCGTCAATACGCCAGCAGACACCGCCGACGAGCCTCGGTCCGCGCGGCCGCCGATGAACGCCGACTGATCGCCAGTCCTCCCCTTCGATCCCTGCTTTCGGTTCCTTTTGCCGTCTCCGATTCGTGCTATCCGCCGTGACTGACACCCTATTCCTGTCCAGTGACGCCGTCGCCGACCTCGCGACTCCGGCCGAATACGTCGACGCCGTCCGGGAGAGGTATCGCCAGCATATATCGCTAGCAGGGGTAGCTGTTTCCATGGCTCATTCCCCAGAGATGCCGGAGAAGTACGTCTGTACGGCCTGTCAGACGATGCACGCCGGTACGGTCTCCGTACGGACCGATAGCGGTCACCAGTACGAAGCACCCGCAACGTGTGGGTGCTGTGGCGACACCGAGTTGATTCCCGAAAAGCGGTGGCCGCATTTCACGCCGTAACTGTGCTCGCCCGGTATCGACGGGAGTCGACGAACGGGTTCGCAATGGATGGTCGGCCAGTGGCCGATACGATCGTGGTGTATCCAATGATTTCACTCCGAGACGAGTCTCAATCGTCGCGGTGCTGAAAACCCGTTTCCGACGGCTCGGACTCGAGCCCGCTACTCGCTCACGGGCCGGACCTTGAACCCGTACCGCGTGACGCCTTCCTGGGTGTAGATCCGGCGGATCGTCGTCTCGATCCGGTCGCCCACGCCGAAGTCGGCGGGATCCGCGTCGGTTCCCATCGCGGGGGCGCTGACGGTCTCGTCGCCGTCGTCGGTTTCGAGCGCGACGATGGCTGCCGCGTAGTCGCCAGATCGGGCCTGCTGCTCGGCGAACTCCGGCGGCGCGCCGCCCTGCGAGATCGTCGTGACGGCCTCGATCGTTCCCTCGCCCGCGAGTTCGACGGGCTCGTACTCCGTGAGCGCGCCGCACTCGTCGCAGGCACCTTCCGGCGGAAACGAGAGGGTACCGCACTCGGAACACCGCCCGGCCTCGAGCCGGTAGCGCTGGGGAATCGAGCGCCGCCAGGAGGGGACGCTGACGTACGCGCCACCACCCGAGGGCGGACCCGTGGTCACGACGCCACGCTGGCGCAGGTACTCGGCGTAGGAAAGCGGGTCGTCGCCTTCGAGTGCGGTCTCCGTCGGCACGTCGCCGTCGGACTCGATGACCAGTGCGTCGGCACCCGCGCCGCTGCCGTGGGAAACGCCGAGGACGGAGTCGTAGCCGTCTGCCAGTGCCCGCGCGAGCGACAGTGGCACGCTCGCGGCGCCGAGATCGCCCAGTTCGTGGACCGTCGCGGCCGCCTGAATTTCGTCGGTGCCGACGCCGGCAGCGCCCGCTGCGCGGTACGGGAGCTTACCATCGGGGGCCTGAATTGCGACGGCTTCGGGGTCGGGTTCGACCTCGAGACCGTCGACCGCCCCGCCAATCGTCTCGGTGAACGCCTGCCGGTCGTACTGAGTGACGCCCAGTCCCTGCGTCTCGTCCTCGCCGGTGGTCCGGAATCGAGTCCCCGGATACGGTGCCGCGTACTCGGCGCGGTCAGTGATTTCGGCCGCCCCCTCGCGCTCGAGGACGAACGCCGCGGCACCCGCGCCGGCGGCGTGGTCCATTCCGTCGTCGGGGTCGCCCTTCGGCGCGTCGGCCGCGACGACGAGCGCGGTCGTCGAGTCGGCCTCGAGCGCGTCCAGCCCGGCCCAGAGCGCGCGTGTCCCGGCGCGCGTACTGCCCGCGAAGACCTGTCGGGTAGCCGACTCCGAGAGGGCGAGCATCGCGCCCAGTCTGGCCGTGGGGTCCTCCTCGGCCTCCGGCGGTCGCGAGGACGCGAACGCGACCCAGTCGATTTCGGTGGGCTCGGTTTCCGCCGCCTCGAGCGCGCGGGTCGCCGCTTCGTAGCCCATCGTCAGGGTGTCTTCGTCGGCCGAGGGAACGGCCTTCTCGGTCACGCCGGCGGCGTGGAACTGGCCCCACGCCTCTTCGAACGCCTCTGCGCTGATACGGAACCGGGGCGCGTACGCGCCGACGCCGGTGATCGCGCTCATGCGTCCACCCCCGATTCCTTCTCGAAAATATGAACGACGGCGGCACCACCGCTGCCACCCACGTTGTGTGTCAGCCCGCGCGTTGGGGCCTCGACCTGTCGCTCGCCCGCCTTGCCGGAAAGCTGTTTGTAGGTCTCGACGACCTGGCCGGCACCCGTCGCGCCGATGGGGTGGCCCTTGGACTTGAGCCCGCCGGAGGTGTTGACCGGGAGCTCGCCGCCCAATTCGGTCGCACCCGATTCGATGAGGTCACCGGCTTCGCCTCTCTCGCAGAAGCCGAGATCCTCGTACGCCAGCAGTTCCGCGATGGCGAAGCAGTCGTGGACCTCCGCGAAGTCCAGTTCGTCGGGTTCGACGTCGGCCATCTCGTAGGCGGACTCGGCCGCACGCTGGCTCGCGGGGACGCCGGTGTAGGTGTCGCGCTGGAAGAGGCCGACGGTGTCGCTGCCGGCGCCGACGCCGGCGATCCGGATCGGATCGTCCGTGTAGTCGTCGACGACGTCCTCGCTGACGATCAGCGCACAGGCCGCGCCGTCGGAGGTCGGACAGCAGTGATAGAGGTTGAGCGGGTCCGCGACGACCGGAGCGGACTGCGCGTCCTCGAGCGAACACTCGAACCCGAGCTGCGCGTGGGGGTTTTTCGCGCCGTTCGCGTGGTTCTTGACGGCGACTCGAGAGAGGTGCTCGCGCGTCGTGCCGTACCGTTCCATGTGGACGCTGGCCATCTGGGCGTAGACGCCCGAGAACGTGGTCCCGGAGAGCCGCTCCCACTCGGTCTCTCCGGAGACGCCGAGCCAGTACTTCGTCGCGTCCGAGCTCATGTCGGACATAATCTCGAAGCCGCCCGCGAGGACGACGTCGGCCATCCCGGATTTGACGGCCTGGACGGCCTGTCTGACGGCGAACCCGCTGGCCGCACAGGCGTTTTCGACCCGAGTACAGGGGACGCCGTCGAGACCGACGTGTTCGGTTACTGCCGGCCCGGAGAGGCCGAGTTGCCGGCCGCCGACGCCGAGGTTGCCGACGAACGCTTCGTCGACGTCCGCGGCCTCGAGTCCGTTCGGAACGCTGTCCGTCGCCGCTTCGAACGCCGTGCGGAACAGTGACCGGTAGCTCTCCGACGGGAACGCCCCGTAATCCGACTGTCCCGCACCGACGAGATAGGCGTCTCGCATACTCTCCCCTCGGATGGCCGGTGTGAAATAACTGTACACTCGATAACGATCGTTCATTGCAGATCGCTAACTCGACGGCGACCGAGATGCCGACAGCGGTCCGGAACGGGGACCGAGCGCGACCGGAACTGGTCAGTACCGCGACCGACCGCGACGACATTCAGCGCTACTGAGATACGACGCGGGATTCAAGCGGCTCGTCCGCGTATCTCGGGTATGTCACGTGCGGACGAACTCGTGTCCGTTCTCGAGCGGACCGACTCGCTGGCGATCGTCTGCCACGACAACCCCGATCCGGACTGTCTCGCCAGCGCGCTCGCACTCGAGGCGATCGCCCGCGAGTACGAGGTCGAGGACGTGACGATAACCTACGGCGGCGAGATCTCCCACCAGCAAAACCGCGCGTTCGTCAACTTGCTCGAGATCAGTCTCCAGACGCTATCGAAAACGACGATCGAGGACTACGACAGCGTGGGGTTCGTGGACCACACCAGACCGGGGGCGAACACCGAAGTGCCGGCGAGTATTACCCCCGACGTCGTCGTCGATCACCATCCCGGCGAGTCGGCTAACGCAGCGTTCGAGGACGTTCGCGACGGGTACGGCGCGACGGCGACCATCTTCATCGAGTATCTCCAGGAACTCGATGTCGATCTGACGACGCGACTCGCCTCCGCGTTGCTCTTCGCGCTCCATCGCGAGCGTCTGGACTTCGTTCGCGAACCCACGCGTCGCGAGTACGAGGCCGCGCTCGCGGTCTACCCCGACGCGGAACTCGAGATCCTCGAGCAACTGTACGGCAGCGCGTTTTCCCCGGGGACGCTCGACGCGATCGGCCGCGCGATCGCCAGCCGGCAGCGCCGGGGCTCGTCGCTCGTCGCGAGCGTCGGCGAGACCGGGGAGACGGACGCGCTTCCCCAGGCTGCGGACTACCTGCTCAACCTGGAGGGCGTTGACACGGTGTTGGTCTACGGGATCGTCGAAGACGCCATCCGTCTCAGCGGTCGCTCGATCGACCCGCGGGTCAACATGGGCGAAACGCTCGAAGAGGGCTTCGACGAACTCGGCCCAGTCGGCGGCCACCACGACATGGCCGGCGGCCGGATCGAACTCGGCCTCTTCGCGGACCACGGCGACGACGACGACGAACTGCTCACGTTCATCGGGGGGAGGATCACTCGTCGCTTCTTCGACGCGCTGAACCTCGACGATTGAGCGCGGACTCGATCGACCGGCGCGACAGAGGGCTCGCTACTCGATGTCGATCGAGCGCGCCTCCTCGCTCGACTCGCGTTTTGGGAGGTGGATCGTCAGAATCCCGTTGTTGACGCTGGCCGCCACCTCGTCGACGTCGACGGGGTCCGGCAGCCGAAGTTGGCGGCTGAACGATTGCGTCTTCCGCTCGCGGCGGATGTAGTTCTCCTCGTCGCCGCCCTCCTGCTCGTGCTCTCGTTCGCCCGAAACGGCCAGCGTGTCGCCGCGGAGCCGCAACTCGAGATCGTCGCTTTCGTACCCGGGAACGTCGATCGTGACGACGAACTCGTCGCCTTCGTCCGCGAGGTCCAGGCTCGTCTCCGAACCACCCATCGAGAGATCGAGTTGGCTCCGATTGTCGACTTGCGTTTCCCACGACCGGGCCGCCGTTTCGATCTGGCGGTTCAGTCTGTCGAGTAGTTCGTCGATACCGTCGAACGGACGGGGGCGGTCTGCCATGCTATCACCTACCGGACATACGGCGTCGATAGCGAAAAAGGCCACTCCCCGTCGGACTGACGATCCGTCATACTAATCCGTTCGAGCGTAAATTTCCGGCAGTACTGGGTGAAAGGCTGGTCGTTTTTACGCTCCCGCTCGTAGGACCGAGCGTGACTGACGCACTATTCGTAGTCAGCGAAGAGGGGTATTGGGGAGAAGAATGCGTCGAGCCGCTCGAGACGCTGTCGGACGCTGGCGTCGAGATCACGGTCGCGACGCCGTCGGGGAGTCCGCCGGTGATCGACGAGCGATCGCTCGACCCCGAGCAGGTCGACGAGGAGACCATCGAACGCGTCCGGGACGCTCACGAGAACGACGAGCGGCTGAACGATCCGATTCCGGTCGCACAAGCTGACGCCGAGGGGTACGACGCCGTCGTCCTCCCCGGCGGTCACGGCACCGCCTGGGACATCAATCAGGACAAACACGTCCGCCAGCTGCTCCGCGATATCGTCGAAGGCGACGGCAAGGCGCTCGTCGTCTGCCACGCCGTCGGTGTCCTCGGGTTCGCCCGGGACAGCCACGGCGCGTTCATCGTCAACGGTCGCGACGTGACCGGCTTCCCCAACGAGTGGGAGGAAGGCATCGTCGACGAGGCCGACCGCATGCCCGACGGCCGCAAACTGCCCTACTGGACCGAGGAGGAAGTGAAAGCGGCCGGCGGGAACTGGGACGCCGAACTCGACGCCGCCACCAGCGTCACCGTCGACGGCGACCTCATCACCGCGCGCGGCCCCGGCTCCTCGAGCGCAGCGGCCGACACGCTGCTCGAGGAACTCGGCATCGAGGCCGAAGCCTGATCTGACGGCGGATCGATTCGGTTCCGATCGCGGCTCTTCGATTCGTTCGTCCCGCACCACGAACGGACGTCGCTATCTGACGAGAGACTGCATCTACGGGCCGCCTTCGTCCGGCGGCAAGCTCCTCGTCGGCGTCCGTCTGAGCGCTCGTTTCCGGTGTCTCTTCATTTCAGAAATGTGACGTCCCGAATGCTATTTCTATCTGGTCGTGTTGGGCGCACCACATGACGGCAATACGAACGCGGGGACTCACGAAACGCTACGGGTCCGGCGACGACGCCGTCGTGGCGCTCGAGGATCTCGACCTCGAGGTCGCCGAAGGCGAAGTGTTCGGCTTTCTCGGGCCGAACGGGGCCGGCAAAACGACGACGATCGACCTGCTACTGGACTTCGTTCGACCGACCGAGGGAGCCGCGACCGTCCTCGGTTACGATACGCAAGAAGAGACGGACGCAGTCCGCGATCGCGTGGGCGTCCTCCCGGAGGGGTTCGATCTCTGGCACCGCTCGTCGGGCTACCGCCACCTCGAGTTCGCGATCGAGTCCCAGAACGGCGACGCCGATCCCGATGCCCTCCTGGAGCGGGTCGGACTCGACCGGACCGACGGGCGGCGGCCGGTCGGCGACTACTCCAAGGGAATGCTCCAGCGACTCGCCATGGCGATGGCGCTCGCGGGAGATCCGGCGGTGCTCGTCCTCGACGAACCGTCGGGCGGTCTCGACCCGCACGGGATCAGGACGATGCAGGAAATCGTTCGCGAGGAAGCCGAAACCGGGACGACCGTCTTCTTCTCGAGTCACATCCTCGGGCAGGTGGCTGCAGTCTGTGACCGGGTCGGCATCCTCGACGACGGCGAACTGGTCACCGTCGATACCATCGAGGGGCTCCGGGAATCGGCCGGCGTCGGGTCGCGACTCGTCCTCGAAACGGCCGGCGAACCCGAAGCGCCGGTCGACGATCTACCCAGGATCGAGGGCGTTACCGACGTCACTCGAGACGCTGACGGCCTGTACGTCTCCTACACCGATCCGCGCGCCAAGGCGACGGTCGTCCACCGCCTCGTCGAATCCGAAACGGCGGTCCTCGATTTCGATATCGAGGAGGCCACGCTCGAAGACCTGTTCGCGGCGTTTACCGGGACGGGAACCATCGCCGATCCCGATTCGGAGTCAACGACCGAGTCGGGCCCTGCGGGGGACGTGGTGATCGAAGACGAAGGCTCACTCGAAGCGGACACCGAGGAGGGAGACCGATGACCTGGACCGCGATAGCGCGCAAGGACTTCGAGGACGTCGTGCGCTCGCGGATGGTCTGGGGAATCACCGCAGTCTTCCTGCTCCTGATGGGGATCGTGACGCTCGGAGCGTCGTCACAGATCGACGATGCGAGCGCGACGGACGTGATTTTCTTCTTCACCAATATCGGCGGGCAACTGTTCGTCCCGATCATCGCGCTGGTCGTCGGCTACATGGCGATCGTCGGTGAACGCCAGTCCGGCAGCCTCCGGATCCTCTTCGGCCTCTCTCACAACCGCCGCGACGTCCTCGTCGGCAAACTCGCGAGTCGAACCGGCGTCATCGTCGTCGCGACGCTCGCGGCCTGTGCGTTCGCCGCCGCCCTGATGTTCGCCCTGTTCGGCTCGCTGCCCGTCCCCACGGTGCTGGGGTTCGTCGCCCTGACGCTCCTGCTCGGGGCCGCCTTCACCGCCATCGCGGTCGGCGTCTCGGCGATGACTGACACCCGAATGGGCGCGATGGGCGGTGCGATCGGCAGCTACATTCTGTTTACGATGCTGTGGCATCCGCTGATCGCCGGTCTCCACTACGCGCTCGAGGGGGAACTCGTCGGCGTCGAGGCACCGGCGTGGTACCTCTTCGCCCTCCGGCTGAACCCGCTCGAGTCTTACCGGCAGGCGATCGCCTCGATGATCGACGCGTACGTGCCGGCGCTGGTCGGCTGGGAAAACATCGTCGAGGACGTGCCAGCGGGGTCGTTCCAGGAAGCCACGCTCCTGACGTCGAACCGCGTCGCCGGAGACGTGCCGTTCTACCTGTCGGAGTGGTTCGCCCCCGTCGTGTTGCTGGCCTGGATCGTGGTCCCGATCGCGATCGGCTATCGACGCTTCGAACGGGCCGACCTGAACTAGCCCACCTCTCGATCTGTAGCACCCGACAGTGCGATGGCGCGCGCTGGACGGCGGTGAGCCACCGGCGAACCGCCGTGTAACTATGCGCGAGTAAATCGGTTGGGGAGGGTGTGGAAATCACGATAGCAGCCGCCTGAACGGGACGTCCACCGTCACCGTCTCTATCGAACCCACCTCGCGGAGGCTTTCCACTCCCGCTCGAGCAGCGTTCGATCACCTGCCGCGAATCAGTCCCTTTTTACACGCAGACGGGAAATTACACGCTATGAGCTTCGAGGAAGACGACCGCGTCGTCCTGCACGACGAGCACAGCGAGTACGACGGCGAGACCGGCACCGTGACCCAGACCATGGAATCGATGTTCGGCGACGTCACCTACACCATCAGCTTCGACGACGGCCAGGAGGCCGGCGTCCCCGAGGACGACCTCGAGGCGGCCGACGACGCTGACGACACCGACGACGAATAACCACCGCTCGCGGGCCGGTTTTCCCTCGAGTCCCGGTACCGAGCATCATCACCGCGCCCGCACACCATCCCGACATTCGAATCGCAGATGCCACAGATACCGCTTCACTACGTCGATTTACGGACGTTCTGCTACGCCACCGAGGACGAAAAACGCGTCGAGGAGGCGCTCCGAACCTTCCTCCCCGACGGCGACGACGAGCCGTTCGAGCTCGAGCGCACCGAGAGCGAAGGCCACTACGGCGACCGGATCCTCGTCCTCTCGGCGCGCGTCGAGAACGCCGACGACGTCCGGCACGTCCTCTCGCGGCTGGCCGATCTCGAGTCCTTCGACGACCTGATCGACGAACTCGACGAGCGGGTCACCGAGAACACCGAACTCTTCCTGCGACTCGACAAACAGGCGGCCTTCGGAGGCGACGTCCGACTCGGCGACGGCATCACCTTCCGCGGGAAAGTCGAGGCGTATCCGGCGAAGAAAGAACAGGCCGTCGAGAACGCCGAAGAAGTCCTCGAGCGACTGCGCGAGCAGGAGTAACGACTCCTCCTTCACGATCCTCTCCCGACCGATTTCCGAATCGAGTGTCGACAGCGCGTACCGTATGGTCCCATCGCCCTCGATCGCGACCGGTAACCGGTCCGTTACCGAGGGCTTTTGACTGACCAGTCAGTAAGTTCGTGTAGACCCTCCCCGAATGACGGACGATACGATCGATGACCTGATGGATGCGACGTACCGCGCGCTCTGCAAACACGGCTACGCGGAGCTGACGATGCAGGACATCGCCGAGGAGTCGAGCAAGACCAAAGGGACGCTACACTATCACTTCGAGGGGAAACAGGACCTCCTCGAGTCGTTCCTGGAGTACCTGCTGGACAGGTTCGAGGACCGAACCGAAACCGTGCCCGGCGAGACGCCTGACGAACGGCTCCGCGCGTTCTTCGACGAACTCCTGACGCCCTCGGACCCCGACTCCGCCGAGGAGTTCCGGACGGCGATCCTCGAGATCAAGGCTCAGTCGCCGTACAACGAGGCCTACCGGGAGCAGCTGCGCGAGTTCGACCGCGCGTTGCGGGATCGGATCGCCGGTCTCGTCGCGGACGGGCTCGAGGTGGGGGAGTTCCGCGCAGACGTCGATCCGGACGAAACTGCGGACTTCCTCGTCACCGTCTTCAACGGCGCTGAGGCGCGGGCGGCCGCGGTCGATCGATCGCCGGAGCGTACCAAGCGACACGTCCACGAGTACATCGACGAATTCCTTCGGGCAGACGGCTCGAGCGGTGTGAGCACCGTGGTGGAGGAAGACACGGAGGCCGACGAATGACGCTGCTGGATCGGCTCGTCGGCTGGCTCCGCGCTCGGCTCGACCGAGTCACCGGGCTGTTCAAGAGCCGCGACGAGTTCGATCTCACCTCGGGCGGCATCGCGAAACCGCTGTTCTACCTCTCCCTCCCGATCGTGGTGACGAACCTGTTGCAGACGGCCTACAACCTCATCGATACGTTCTGGCTGGGGCAGTACAGCACCGAGGCGCTCGCGGCGATCAGCTTCGCGTTCCCGATGGTCTTCCTGCTCATCTCGGTCGGGCTGGGGCTGTCGGTCGCCGGCAGCGTTCTCGTCGCCCAGCACATCGGCGCGGAGGAAGAGGCCAAAGCGGAGTACGCGGCCTCCCAGACCGTCGCCCTGTCGCTGCTCGCGGCGATGATCCTCGGACTCGTCGGTTTCGTGTTCGTGGAGGACCTGCTCGGACTGCTCGGTGCGTCGCCGGACGTGTTGCCGCTGGCGACCGAGTACATGCAGGTCATCTCGCTCGGTATGCCCTTCATGTTCGGTTTCTTCGTCTTCATCGCGCTGATGCGGGGCTACGGCGACACGATCACGCCGATGCTCGTGATGTTCGGCTCGGTCCTGCTCAACGTCGTCCTCGACCCGTTCCTGATCTTCGGCTGGTGGGTGTTCCCCGAACTCGGGATCGAGGGAGCGGCGATCGCGACGGTCATCTCGCGCAGTCTCGCGCTCGCCGTCGGACTGGTGATCATGTTCCGCGGGACTCGAGGCGTCCGCATTCGACTCGAACAGATGAGACCGGACCTCTCCTTCGCGAACAAGCTCGTTTCGATCGGGTTTCCGGCGTCGATCGAGGGGATGGGGCGAGCGCTGTCGATCAACCTCCTGCTCGTGATCGTCGCCTTCTTCCCGGACACGGTCGTCGCCGCCTACGGGATCGGCACGCGCGTGTTCTCAGTCATCTTCCTCCCGGCGATCGCGGTCGCTCGGGGCGTCGAGACGATGACCGGCCAGAACGTCGGCGCGGGCAAACCCGAGCGAGCGGAAGCGACTGCTGACTTCGCTGCCAGAACGATGTTCGTCGTCCTCGGCGCGCTGGGCGTCGTGGCGTGGCTCGGTGCGCGACCCATTACGGCCATCTTTACGAACGATCCACAGGTCATCGAGGCCGGGGTCTCGTTCCTCAAGTACGTCGCCCCCTCCTTCGGCTTCATCGGCGTAATGCGGGCCTACAACGGGAGCTTCCGCGGTACCGGAAAGACGCTCACCGCGGCGGCGATCGTCCTCGTGATCTACGGCCTCGTTCGCCTCCCGATGGCGTACGTCCTCGCAGAGGCCATCGACTACCGCGGGATCTGGATCGCATTCGCCGTCTCGAACGCCGTCGGTGCCGGGCTCGCGTACGGCTGGTATCGACGCGGGACGTGGCGCGACGTCGACCTCACCGACGACGGGGCACCGAAGTTGAGCGACGATCTCGAGGTCAGTGAGGCCGGAACCGACGACTGAGCGGACTGTCACTACAGAAGGGTGGAGTACCCACCCCAGTGAAGTACCCGTGAGTCGACGTAATCGACCGGGAGTAGTCACAATGAAACAACCGTGTAACAGCCCCCGCCGTCGGATCGACGGAGGGGAACAGCGCCGCGAGCGGTCCAGTCGCGCTCCGCAGGGGTGACCGATGGTCGAAGCCGTCGACATCGACATCCTGAGCCTCCTGCTCGTCCTGTCGGTCGCGTGGGTGTTCGGCGCCCTCGCGGAGCGCCTGGGCTACCCGACGATGATGGGGGAGCTGTTCGCCGGCATTGCGTTCGGACCGGCGCTGATCGGACTCCTACGACCGTCGGAACTGCTCTCCGTGCTGTCCGAACTCGGCGTGTTCCTCCTGATGGTCTACGTCGGGATGGAGGTGGACCTCCGTGAGCTGTTCGAGCTGGGCCCGCAGTCGCTATTGATCGCCTTCGGGGCCTTCGTCATTCCCTTTGGCATGGGCTACGCGGCCGGCGTCTGGCTCGCGATTTCGACGGGGGCGGCGCTCTTTCTCGGTCTCGCGATGGCCGCGACGTCGCTGGCCACGAAGTCCCGGATCCTCGCGGACCTCGAGTTGCTCGACACCCGGATCGCGAACGTGTTACTCGGCGGCGCGCTCGCGTCGGACGTCGGCGTACTCATCGCGTTCGCGGGCGTCGACAGCTACGTGACGGTGGGGACGTTCGATCCGAGCGAGATCGGGACGATCCTCCTGCAGGCGGTCGGCTTCTTCGCGGTCACGCTCGTGCTCGGGTATCGCTTTCTGCCGGTCGCCTGGCGGTACATCGAGCGCCAGCGCGAGCGGTACGGGTTCGTCGACCGAACGACGGCGTTCACGTTCGCCCTGCTCGTCTCCCTGCTGTTCGCCTACCTCGCGACCCTCGCGGAACTGCACATGATCGTCGGCGGCTTCATGGCGGGCATGTTCCTCCGGCAGGCCGACGTCGAACCCGATCTCTACGAGCACATGCACACGGTGATGTACGATCTCGCGATGGGGTTCTTCGCGCCCGTCTTCTTCGTTACCGTCGGGTTCCAGATTACCTTCGACGTGTTCTTCGACACGCCGGGGATCCTCGCCGTGCTCGTCGTCATCGCGTTCCTCGGCAAGATCATCGGCTCGTGGCTGTTCTCGCTGCCGACGTCGCTCACCTCCCTCGAGGGTTTGGTTGTCGGTTTCGGCATGAACGGCCGCGGGACCGTCGAGATCATCATCGCCAGAGTCGCGCTCGAGGCCGACGTCATCGACCAGTCGATGTTCTCGATCCTCGTCTTCATCGCCGTCTTCACGACCGCGCTCGTTCCCGTGACCGTCACCTGGGGTGTCCGGCTGCTCGAGAGCGCGGACGAACTCGTCTACGTCGATTCCGGGGTGCCGACGGAGGACTGACTCGTCAGTCGAGCCGGCACCCGCTCGACACGGCCCGGTCCCCTCACGGCGAGGCTCGAGCGGGGCGCTTTTGCCGCCCGCGCCAGCAGATAGGGGTATGCAAGTCTCCGTCGTCGGTGACGATCCCGTCCGGGAGGCGGTCGTCACCGCGCTCGATGATGTCGACGTCGGTGTCCGCGACGCCGCTCCGGCGGACCTGACCGACGCTCGCTTCGCGGTCGTCAGCGACGTCGCCGGCTCGGCGACGTTCGAACGTGCAAACGAGGCCGCTCGCGACGGCGGGACGCCCTGGATCGCTGTGGAGATCGGCGGGATCGGCGGCCAGCCCCTGCCGGACGTCGACGCATCGGTCTCGGGATTCGCGGCCGAAACGGGCTGTTTCGACTGTCTTCGCGCTCGCGTCGCGTCGAACCTCGAGGAACGGGCCGACGCTCCGCAGGCCGATCGCAGCGCGGCGCGGTTCGCAGGCGCGATCGCCGGTCGTGAGTGCGTCCGCGTCCTCTCGGGCGAGCAGGGATCGATCATGGGGCAGGTACTCGAGGTTCCCCACGCCCGACGGGGATTCCTGCCCGTGCCCGGCTGTGAGTGTGCGAGTGGTGACCATGATCGCGGGCTCGCACGCGATGCCGAGGCGCTCGACCTCGACGCGGCCGTCGCGGCCGCCGAACGGGCGATCGACGAGCGCGTTGGCCCGATCACGAGCATCGGCGAGATCGAGTCGTTCCCGGCACCGTACTATCTGTCGACGGTCGCGGACACCACCGCGTACAGCGACGCGAGCGCCCCGCGACAGGCGGCCGGCGTCGCCGACGACTGGAACGCGGCGCTGATGAAAGCCGTCGGCGAGGGACTCGAGCGATACTGCGCCGGCGTCTACCGCGAGGACGACTTCGTGCACGCGAGCGAGGCCGACCTCGAGAACGCGGTTTCTCCGACGGAACTGGTCCGACCGGACGACGCACCGGCGTACGAACCGGACGAGGAACACCGCTGGGTGGCGGGCGAGAACCTCGCTACCGGGGAAGTTGCACAGTTGCCCGCTGCGGCGGTCCAGTTCCCCCAGCCCGGCGAATCGCTGGTTCCGGCGATCACGACCGGACTGGGACTCGGTTCCTCGACGGTCGACGCGCTGATATCGGGGCTGACGGAAGTGATCGAGCGGGACGCGACGATGCTCGCGTGGTACTCGACGTTCGAGCCGCTCGGACTGTCCGTCGAAACGGACGCCTTCGCGACGCTCGAGCGCCGCACCCGGAGCGAGGGGCTGTCGGTGACGCCGCTGCTCGTCACGCAGGATATCGACGTCCCCGTGGTCGCCGTGGCCGTCCATCGCGAGCCGGACGCGCTCGAGGAAGACGAGCGGGTCGGGCCAGCCGACGATTCGTGGCCGGCGTTCGCGGTCGGCTCGGCGGCCGGACTCGACGCCGCGGCGGCCGCGACGTCGGCGCTAGCGGAGGCCCTCCAGAACTGGATGGAGCTCCGGAATCTCGGACCGGACGACGCCGGCGATGCGGGCGGCGAGATCGGCGAGTACGCCTCGTTCCCGGCTCCCGTCCGGGAGTTCGTCGACACCGAGCGGACGGTACCGGCGGCGAGCGTCGGCCCCGATCCCGTGCCGACGGGCGTCGATCGACTCGAGGCGCTGTGCTCGCGGATTGCCGACACCGGATTGACGCCGTACGCGGCGCGGCTGACGACCCGTGACGTCGAAGGAATCGGTTTCGAGGCGGTCCGGGTACTGGTTCCCGGCGCACAACCGCTGTTCACCGGTTCCCCCTTCTTCGGCGAGCGAGCACGGTCGGTCCCGTCGGAACTCGGGTTCGAGCCGCGCCTCGAGCGGGCGTTTCATCCGTACCCCTGACCGGTCGTTGCGGTTCGTCTCCGGAGAGGACGCAGTGATCTCGCTTCGAAACGGTCGCTCGTCGGACTCGATTGCGACCGGCAGGGAGCCCTATTCCGCCGACTCGGTCGTCGTGTCGTTCGAGCCGTCGTCCGGCGTGGATCCGTTCGTCCCGGAATCGTTCGTGGGCGGCTCGGGGGACGGACCGTCCGCCCCGTTCTCGTCGCGATCGATCTCGAGGGCCAGATCGTCGTCGGTGAGTCGGATCGTCACGAGCTTCGTGTTCTCCGTGACCAGCGTCTCCTCGACTGACTGGACTTCGTCGTCCTCGCCGAACTTGGTCACGCGGAAGAACTGCTCGGTCGCGGAGAGATGGGGCGGCGTGACCGACTGATCGGCCGTGACGGTGTAGCTCTCGTCGTAGGTCTGGCGGTTCGATTCGCTATCGTACGCCTCCATTCGGAGGTCGTAGTGGCGACTGGTCTCGCTGTGGATCTCGATCGGGATCAGCCCCTGAAAACTGCCCTGATAGTGCTCCTCGAAGGCGTCGATACAGCCCGATAGCCCGACGGTGGCGGCCACGCCGGCCGTTCGAAGTACCGTACGGCGGTTCACGGTCGGCACTCAGGGTCGGACGACCGTATGCGTTACTCTTCCCGGCAACGGACCGGCGACGGCCCGCCGACTCGTTTCCCCCTCGATCGTTCAAATATCCTCATCCATTGGGTTTTTGAATCGAACGGCGAATGTAGGATCATGGAGAAAGTTGCGATCGACGACGTCGACATCGAAATCAACCCGATGGAGGTCCATTCGGTTCGGCGGCCGATCTCGGACGCGCTCGGCTTCACGGACTTCGCGATGAACTACTTCGAACTCGAGCCCGAGGAGTCCTTTTCGGGCGGGATGCACACGCACCACGATCAGGAGGAGGTCTTCTATATCCAGGAGGGGACCGCGACGTTCGACACGGAGGACGGCGAGGTCGTCGTCGACGAGGGCGAAGTAATCCGGTTCGAGCCCGGCGATTTCCAGACCGGCTACAACGATAGCGACGAGCGAGTTATCGGATTCGCCTTCGGCGCGCCCAAATCCAAACACGACTGGGACCAGCTCGAGTCGATGGTCTACTGCCAGGAGTGCGAGGAAGAGATCGGACACGACCTCGCGCTCACCGACGAGGGTGCGTTCCGGCTGACCTGTACCGGATGCGAAAACGCGTTCACGCTCGGGTAACTCTAGTAGTTACTGCAAGTCAATGCACACCTGATCGCACGATAGCTGTGCGATCAGTGTGTAAATAGTTGGAGTGACTACTATCGGTCGCGCTCGATCGGCAGGACTCTCTCGTCCCGGTCGAGCAGCCGGGAGAGCCGACCGGCGATTCGTAGCCGGAACCTTTTCAGGAGTGACTGAGTGGGTACACGTATGTCCGTCCAAGGCAGTTCAGACGTAGAGATCGACACGACGCTGTTCGTGACCATCTCCGGACCACCGGGCTGTGGTGCGACCACCCTCTGCGAACGCCTCGCCGACGCGATGGGGTGCCCGTACGTCTCGGGCGGCGACATCTTCCGCGAACTCGCCGAGGATCGAGACATGAATCTCAACCAGCTCATCGCGAAAGCCGACGAGTCCGACGAGCTCGACCGCGCGCTCGACCAGCGACTCCAGCAAATCGCCGAGAAATGGGGGATGGCCAACAAACCGTTCATCCTCGAGTCTCGGCTGGCAGGCTGGCTCGCCGGCGAACGTGCAGACCTGCGGATCTGGCTCGACGCACCGGAGGACGTCCGGCTCGCCCGAATCGACGATCGCAGCGAAAGCGACGCCGAGATGCGAGTCCGCGAGGTCAGCGAAGCCGGCCGGTATCAGTCGTACTACGAGATCGACATCGGTGACCGGTCGTTCTACGACCTGCACATCAACACCGCGCGCTGGAGCAAAACCGGCGTATTCAATCTCGTTCGAACCGCGATCGAAGAGTACGACCCAGAGCGGGACGAGGGGTCGTTCACTACGCCACCGATAGACATCTAGCCGTCGCGGTCGACGCGGACTCTCCGCTTGCAATTGTCCTCAATCGACCTCGAGTAGCTGTATACTGAACCGGGGGATACGATGACGTCGGAACCGTTGGTAAGACGAACATTACTGCCGTACAGCTGTCTTGCTGCCGAATTTTCCAAATAGGTGTCCGTGGGTTCGTGTGTGCTAGAGGCTAGATGCTGCTGCGAATAAGGGGCGCGTCGCTCGAGGGGGTCGCGGTCGTTACTCGCTGTCGGGCGAGTAGTTCGGCGCTTCGTCGGTGATGACGACGTCGTGGGCGTGACTCTCGGCCTGGCCGGCCGAGGAAACGCGGACGAACTCCGAGCGGTCCTTGAACGCGGGGATAGTTTCCGCGCCGACGTAGCCCATGCCCGACTGCATCCCACCTGCGAGTTGATGAAGTTCGGACTTGAGCGTACCCTTGTAGGGCGTTGCGGCCTCAACACCTTCGGGGACGTACTCGTCTTCTTCCTCGGGTTCGTCCTTGAGGTATCGGTCGCTGTCGCCGGACTTCATCGCCCCGACCGACCCCATCCCGCGGTACTGCTTGTACTTCTTGCCGTTCATGGTGACGACGCGACCGGGTGCCTCGTCGGTGCCGGCGAAGTACGAGCCGAGCATGACCGCGTCGGCGCCAGCAGCGATCGCCTTGATCGCGTCACCGGAGTACCGAATGCCGCCGTCGGCGATCACCGGCACGTCGTGCGCTGCGGCCACGTCGGCGACCTGCGCGACGGCCGTGATCTGTGGCATGCCCGACCCGGAGACGATGCGGGTGGTACAGATCGAACCCGGGCCGATTCCGACCTTCAGGCCGTCCGCGAAGTCGACGAGGTCCTCGGCCGCCTCTCGCGTGCCGATGTTGCCCACGACGACGTCCGCGTCCACGGACTCCTTGATCTCACGTGCGCCGTCGATAACGTTCAGATTGTGCGCGTGCGCGGTATCGATGAAGAGCACGTCCGCGCCCGCCTCGTCTGCGGCCTCCGCGCGGTCCTGCTCGAACGGGCTGACCGCGACGCCACAGCGGAGGCGTCCGTCCTCGTCGCGGACTGCCTCCTGATACTCGCGGCGCTGGAGGATTCCCTGCATCGTCACGAGGCCCACGAGGAGGTTCTCGTCGTCGACGACCGGGACCCGCTCGATCTTGTGTTCGTACATCAACTCGAACGCGTCGCGGGCGTCGATGTCCTCGGGAGCAGTGATGACCTCGTCGGTCATCGCTTCGGTGACCGGGTCGTCCTCGTTGACCTCGAGGTGGGGCCGGATGTCCGTACTCGAGATGATCCCCAGGACTTCCCCGTTAGTGTTGACGACGGGTGCGCCGCCGACGCCTTGTCGAGCCATCCGTTCGTCGACCTCTCGGACGGACATCTCGGGGTCGGCGGTGACGACCGAGTCGAGGGGAATGATGAGTTCGTCGGCGCTCTTGACGCGGCCGATCTCCTCGACCATCTCGTCGATGTTCATGTTGCGGTGGAGGACACCGAGGCCGCCGTGACGTGCCATCGCGATGGCCATGCCGCTCTCGGTGACGGTGTCCATCGCCGCCGAGAGAATCGGGACGGAGACCTCGACGTTTTTCGAGACGCGGGACGTGAGGTCGGCGTCGTCGGGTTCGACACGGCTCTCCTTCGGGCGGAGAAGGACGTCGTCGAACGTTAGCGCTTCCGGTACCTGGAGTTTCGAAGAATAGGGCTCGTGCTCGGGAACGTCGTTCGCCATGTAAGCCGTCGGGAGCCCCGGGCCAAAAGCGTTGCGAGATAAAATCGATTGTCAACGGGTAACGAGCCACTCAGCGGGAGATTCGTCTCGTCTCGATTACAGTCCGTCTCGAGCACTGGTCGTCCGATTCGGCGTGTGCGACCGGCCATCAGTACCCTATCCTCTTTCGTCACCGGGTTCCGAGTCGGATCGAGTCCGACCGCTCGACCCGACTCGAGCGAGTCTCCGTACAGGCTGGCCAAATGCGCTCCATCTCTGTGCATTTCCGCACGAATCTGCCCAGTACTGCCGCAAAACACGTCGAGTCGTGGAACCCTATCTCACGCAACGTTTATTGACAATCCTCCCGTTTATCCGCGCATGTTCGCTGTGAGTGCAGCCGAATCCCGAACCGCTGGCCGGACGAGCTTCGACTTCGTCGCCACCGTCGGGAATTTTACACCGAATCTCACAGCACGAGGCCCCAATCCGAATGCGATCGACTGGTGTGCGGACCAGTTGGTACGGGACCGTCCGTCCTATCGCCCACCGGCCTCGGGTCACGGCCATCGACCCTGACCGATGAGTACGTCACAACACCCGGTCGCGCTCCAAATGGAGCGTATCGTCGGGGGTGACGCCAGACTCCTGGCGCTGGTGATGATGCTGCCGTTAGTCGACGGTGTATTCCCCGCCCTCATTCTGGCGGGTGCGCTCGACGAACCGCTGGGCGCGATCCAGGTCGGCCTGTTGATCTTCGGCGGGAGCGCAACGGTCGCCGTTATCCTGGCGGAGATGGACGGTACGCCCCGCGAACAGGCGAGAGTCGTCCTGCTCGTCGGCGTTCCGCTGATACTCCTCGCGGCAGTGCAGGCTGCGCTCGCACCGGCGATCGGCAGCGTCCTCGACGACGTCATCATTACCCGATTCGCGGCGCTGGTCATCCTCGCCATCGCGGCCAAGACCGCCAGCGCGACGATCGGGGAGTACCTCCCCAACCCCGTCGTGATTATCGGGCTGGGACTGGTCGCGAGCATCGACCCCTCCGGGGCGACGTTCTCGGTGATGACCGATCCCGTCCTCGTCGCCCACGGGACGCTGGCGGCCGCCGTCGGGGTCGGGTTCGCCCTCGTGATCGCGCTCACCGGTCCGTACCTGCGGGAGTACATGGATATCGACCGGTTCCGATTCGGAAGTGCCGTTGCGCTCGGCCTGCTCCCGCTATCGCTGCTCGGGATGGCCTTTGGGCAAGCCCCGCTCGCTGCCCTTATCGTCGCCGCCCTCTTCGCCGTCGACTTCCCGTTCCGCGGGTCCGAGGAGGACTCGAGTTCCGCACCGGACCCCGACCCGGATAGCGCGGCAGCGCAGATGGGTGCGGTTGCGGACGGCGGCGATGCCGAGGACTCGAGCGACCCGGTGACTCCGGACCACGAGGAGGAACCCGATCCGTATCACGGTGACGACGGGACGGACACCGCGGGGCGGGCCCCGTGGCTGTAGGGCGATTCTGAATCGAAACCACTTTAGGTTCGATACTCCAACGAAGACTCGAGGGGTCGTGGCCAAGCCAGGCATGGCGGCTGACTCCAGAGGCTACGGCGCCCGGGACGACACTCCAGACTGATATACTGATCGGACACCTGATCAGTGTCCGTGTGATGACCCTCTGGAGTTCCGAGGCGCACCGGAGATATCAGTAGATCGGGGGTTCAAATCCCTCCGACCCCATTTGAAATAAAAAGCCCTGAGAGGCTTTTCTCGCATTCTCGACATAGTCTGAACAGGGGGTGGTCGGCGTGACGGTCACACCGTGGCAGTCGGTCGATCACTCGACGTGTCTTCATTGCGAAGACCACGTTACGGACCGGTTCCGTCGCGTTTTCGGTGATGACGACAATCGAGCCCATCGTTGTGGCAACTGCGATACCTATGCACGACTGAGCCGTGGCTCTGCAGCCGGCATCGACGTTGCGATTCCGGACCCGGAGACGTCACCCGGCCGTCACGGAGGTGAGGCTGATGCGTAATGGGTTCGTCCGAGCGAGTCGGCTGTACGATGTCGAGAGTCAGACGCCCATCACTCATCCAGCCAATCAGGCGACCGATGAGGACGTTCGTCGATCTCTCGAGCCGCGAGGTGAGTCGGCGTGAGGATCCAGTTGGAGAGTCGTGATGAATTATATCAGACACCGGTTGCTGATACTACACTACATCTTCAGGGTCTAATCCAAACGACTCGGCTACTCCCTCTCTCCAATTCTCGGCCCAGTCACCTAGATCGTAGTTACAATTCTCGCTGGGACATTTCTCTCCCGGTTCAGGGTACTCTACTTGCTTTTCGCAGGCAGGACATTTGCCGGATTTCGGCATACTCCATCAAATACAGATCAAACAATAATATCTTCCGACAATTCAGTTTTGTCTCTCCCCAATCATCGTTAGGCAATCGCCGACTGAGCAGGCTGATTGGCCAGAAGGGTGGTGTTCCGCGATGAGCCGCCTCGTCGAATCCGACGAATGTGAACGATGCGGTGACCGGGTCGACGCGCTTCGCCGGCTCTGTCCGGAGTGTACACGCGTAGTTCGGAACGCGCGGGAGGGCCCGCTATGAGTTCTCGAGCGTCGGAACTCGAGAGTTCGAAGGCCAGCGGTGACGCCCTCGAGGCCGAGATCGTGCAGTCGATCGATCCGCTCGAGTACGTGAGCGATCACACCGCCACGTGGCACGACGCGCAGACGACAACTGTCCTGGAGGCGAGTCGATCGCTGCCATTCTACGGGATCGTCCTCGTCGAGCCGAACGTTCCGGTCGAGATCAAAGGCTGTCAGATAGAGACGAGTAACGGCAGTCGGTCGACCCGCGGTCGGTTCTACATCAAACGAGCAGCCCACGAGCAACTGCTCGAGGCGGCCGGAATGTACCTGCTCGTCGTCTACCTTCCGCGGCCGGGGCTCCCGCAGGTTGCCCGGGCGATCGTGCCGGCGACGCTCGTCGACGAGTTGCTGGCCGGCCGGTGGTACGAAGTCGGCGGCTCGCGCTCGGAACAGGAGGTCGCAAAACTCGCGTGGTCGCACGTGATCGATCCGGCGGGCGTAGATCCGACGGCAACAGTAGGTGGTTCGGAGTGAGCGTCGATGCCGATCGGGACGACCGCAACCTCGAGGCCGAGCTGGCGAGCCCGGCGGCAGGTCAGTTCGGGGTTCCCGTCGATGCAGTCTGCGTAGGCTGTGGCCGAACTCGCGTCAAGCGGGCGAGCCTCGAGGAGATGGACCAGCATCCGCAGGTTGATCCAACGTCCCTTGAGGCGTCGGACTGCACGTCGTTCAAGCACGTCTGCTATCCCTGTCAGGGTGCGACGTGGTGGAATCCTGTGGCGATCCTTATCGGCTTGCTCGAGAGCGAGCGGGACCGGGGTGAGTAGGCGTGTCGCAGGTCGAGACGACGCCCCACGAGATCGAAGGTCGCTGGAAGTGGCCCGATTGGGGTCGTGGGCCGTACGACGCGCTGTCGTCGGTGATGCTCGGTCCTCCCTTCGAAGGGTACCTCGAGATCACTACCGAAATCGATGGCGAACCCTGGTACCTCGAAGTGAGCTACAGCAAATCGGGATTCGCGCCGCGGCTGTCGGACGGTATCAACGCCGAGCGGCTCTACGAGTGGGATATCGTGGGCCGTGGGCACGGCGAACGAAAGGCATCGTACAACATCGGCCCGCGGTTCCCGAACATGCGCCACTGGGAGAGCGGCGAGCGGTTGCAACTCCCATGGGAGAATCAGGTCGGCGAAGTCGACGGCGTCGATGTCGAATTCCACACGAGCAACATTGAACCCGAGCGCGGCCTTGAGCTGCTGCCGGAGTTCTTCACGGCGATCTTCGATCACGCCAACGAGCGGGTTCATCCCGAGTACTTCCGCACTGAACCGCACGAAGCGAGTCGGATGTGGGCGTACGAGCGGTACGTTCGGATTCGTCGCGAATGGGCTGAGAAACTCTCGTCGGCCGGTGTACTGCAGAAGGTTGCACACTACCTGTCTGACCTTGAGGGCGTGAAAGCCGAGCTCCACATTGACAATCAGGAGATCATCAACCACCAGAATCGGCTGTTTCTGAACCCCACGTCGGCCAGCGAACTCTTGCCGGGCCATACCTACGGACGGAAGTTCGAGATCTACCAGCTGAAGGACCCCGATGCGGTCTCGAAAGATCACCCGTCGTACCATCCGAAGGTGGAAGTCTTGGTCAACAAGTCGATGAACGACAATGAGGCATGGGCGTGGGCCGATCGCCACGAAGTGACCGAGCAGATAGAGGAGACGCTATTGAATGCGCTCCACTGGGAAGATATCCCGCTCGGTCCCGACGGAAATGGCGTCTACATAGCCGACGATCACTTCGATGCGGTCGCTCGAGACCAGCCGGTCGAACTCTACGAAGACCCGACACCGCGCCTCGAGGCGAAGTCAGACCACCTGTTGATGACGACGCTTCGAGACATGGGCGAGACCGCTCGCGATGTGTCGGAAACGGTCGCGACCGACGGTGGTGCGACCGTCGACGGTCTCGCCGACCAGCTTGGGAAGCACCCTGCGACGATCTATCGGGCGATCAACGACCTCGGCGAGATCCTCGAACTTGACCACGGCGATATCTCGTTCCGAGCCCGGAAGTATCGCGAGGAACTCCGTGCGCTCGTCGAGTCGGCCGAGTACGCGATCGAGAGCTACGCCGATCGGATGCAGCATCTCATGGGCTTGGCCGATCACGTCGCCGAGTCGTCGCCCTTCCAGGAGTGGCTCGCGAAGAACGGTGCCGACCTCGAGTTCGACGAACATGGCGAACCCCGGCAGATGCGGATCGATACGATCCTCTCCCGGCTGAAGTCGGACAGCTTCGAGAACGTCGCGACAATCGCCAGCGAAGCCCTCGAGAAGTGGTCCCGATCGGGGAATGATCCGACCGAACTCCGTGGCGTCGAGTTCACCTGGAAGACGCCCGGCGGTGGCACTGAAACCGGATTCGTCGGCGCAGTCGCCGACCGCTGAACCGGCCTGCATAGTGGCAACACTACCGGTTTCCCTCTTTTCTACAAGTCTGCTTGAATAACAGCCCTGCTTAGACAAATCTGGTTGGAGCCAGCGCCTCGAAGGTGGGGTCGTCACGGCGATCGCACCGTGACAGCTGCGGGGTCGTTTCGCGCTTCGCGCGAAAGCCCCCTTGGCGGGTGTCCCCAAGGGGACTGCGCCAAAAAATTACAGCGCCCCACCCTCACCTTCGCGCGAAAATCTCCAGTTGAAGCACAGGAAATGGAGGTCCATCTTTACTGTATCTGTCTCTCTTTAGAATATTCCTGTTTGTTTATGTCATTAGAAGTCTGGTTACGCTGCTTCTCTGTTGTATCCTCCATATTATCCTTAAGGACATTGACAACTATTCTCTTATTGACAGATGTCGTTTTTATATAGTAATTTATCATATCGTCTACTTTTTCAGGGTTATCTAAATCATAGCTTCTAGCCATTTCGAGCCATGAATCTAAGGAATCTACCGCTGTATAGTACTGAACAATCTTTTCTGCTTCCTCTTCAGTTAAGCTACCGAGTTTATCAGCATTTGGCTCATATACATTTGTAGGAAAGAAGTCTGTAGGAATCGCTGCATTCGCGCCCCGGCCCTCTGCTCGTTCAATTCCGTTTACAGCAGTAATCTCAGAGTAGAGAGCTTTTCGTAAATTCTCTTTAGATCGCTTTTCCTTTTCTTTTTCTCGCCTTTTTTCTTCTTTGCGCGCATTATTCGAGGATCTCACCAAACCATATGTATAAATCACATATACTAATGTGAGAACAACAACACCTATGGAAGTAACTCCATTTGCAACTGTTGCAATATTACTCGCAAGATTAGGACGGCCCTCTATTATTGCCTGATAAGAAGCATACAGCATTGCTCCACCAATCACTGCAACAAATGCAGCTGTGATCGTTGTAGCAATAAGTAGTACCCTTGAATGTAATATATTAGTCCTCGAATCTTCCATGTTAGATGATATAATGTTGGCAGTATATATTCCCAATGCCCCTAAGGGGGCAGGGCAATTGCGCAGCGCGCGCGCCGCGCTCGCAAAAATTGAGTCGGCGGATATTGGACACTACAGCCGAACTGCCTCGCTGATAGGACGAAACGAGACCTCGATAACTATGATTGTCGACTACACCTACGAGGGTTTATTAGTGAAGGCACAGCCAAACGGGAGCGTCATGCGACACCCACAAGATGACCTGTTGATCGTCTATGCACAGTCAATGCTTGCCCAAGAGCATAGAGGAACGCCGAAGAAGAACGGGCTTTGAATTTGGCAGCCGAGATTGCGGATCAACATGGGCTCGCAGTAAGCGATGCAATTCGCCAGATCAAATAGATCGTGTCGCTAAGTAGATACCGACAAAAATCACATCATCTTACCCTCTTCACCTTATGCAGAATTCCCATTGAAGCACGTGAAGCGGAGGCAATTAACTCGCCAAATACAGTTCCATCGTCAGAAATAAATAAATCAATATAGTTTCTGACACCCTAGATGGATTTCACTACATACTTCGCGGATAATCGATATACATATTAAATATGACAAAAGTAGTATTTCATCGGGTAGATTCGATTATAAAATATAATAGAGGGAGAGAAACCGAGCAAGAGGAACGTTGCGAGTACGAATTCGACCCAGGTGCTTGGGAAGAAACGCATGATAATGATGCCCAACTATATGATCAAGAATTAAATGAAGGGAATGTTTGGAGATGTCCCCATAAACGAAAAGAAGGCCACTCTAAGTGTATATTTCATCTCCCAGTCGATAAAAAGAATGATGACGAGGTCCTCGAATCATTAGTTGAGGAAATTGAGCAACCATCTGGAAAATCGGAAACTCCCACATACAGAAAGCAAACACTTCAGCTAATTGGAGCACGCTTTGGAGAATTTGACATAGGAAAAATTGATATTTTAGATGAAAATACAGACACTCTAGACCTACGCCATGCGCATATCTCTGGGGAGATCCAGTGGAAGGATGTCTCATTTCACCCTTCGCTTCTCTTTGATGGCGCGAATTTTGAGAGCTCACTTATGTTTGATGGAGTCGACTTCACGTCGAATGTATCATTTTCCAATGCGTGCTTTGAAACAAGCTCAGATGATGTTCTTAGCTTCCATGATTGCGTCTTCTACGAAAATATCAACTTTAGCAATACTACAGTAGAACCAACTGCATACTTTACCCAGTCTGAATTCCTAGAGAAGGCTGATTTTTCAGACTGGACAATTCAGCAGGGTGCCTCTTTTCAAATGTCCAAATTCAGAGGAGAGACTAGCTTCAGTAGCTCTACTGTTACTGGTGGATTAGATAAATGGCCAGAAAATTGGGGCATGAACTTCTGGAAAGCGCATTTTGATGGCGAACTCCGGTTCCCACATAGTACGTTTGAACACCCATTAAATTTCAAGTCCACTACGTGTAGTGAAGGAGTGAATCTTATTAATGTAGAATTCCTATCTTTCGGGGACTTTTCAGAAATGGTAAGCTATGGGGAAGTAGATATTAGCAGAAGTACCCTCAGTGAGGGTCTTAGATTTCAGTCAGCGACAATTTCTGGACCAATAGAAATAACAAATATAGATCTACATGACTCCCATTGTAATATAGACTTTGAGAATGCTGAATTATCTAGTGGATCGCTTCACCAGCCCTCACAGGGGTATATTATGTACTTATTTAACGAGGCAGAAGTAGGAGATATTGACTTAAAGCCCGGAACATCCACCTCTTTCTCACTTCTTGATCGTCTCACCGGTGGATTATCTTCCGAGTCAAGTACAGATTTGCTTCAGTACTACTACTTTTTGAATACAGGTTTTAATGGGCTAGATTTCAGTAGATATCATAGAGAACTAGAAGAAACTGGTTGGGTTCTTCATACTATGTCTGGACGGGAATTTGACAATCTCCGATATAGACTAGAAGTAGATCCGTCAGATGACAAGGAACATGATGGACCTGAGGTTCTAAGTTTTAGCATTGATATGTCTAATCCAGACATATTGGGTTCAACGTATTTGAAAGCGAAAAATGGCGCTCAGAAGGTTGGAGACAGCAAATCTGCATCTGAATTCTTTATTCGAGAGATGAAATATAGGAAGAAGCGACACAAACAAGAATTCAAAGTTGCAACTTCAGGCCTAATCTCGACATTTCCGTATGTCTCAGATGAAAAGTCGTCAAACCCAAAAAATCCGCTCAAACCAGGATACAGATGGTTTGTTAATTCTTTCTTAGAATTCACAAGCGGGTACGGAGAACGACTTGGGGTTGTAGTGTTGTATTCTCTTCTGACAATAATTAACTTTGGCCTGATTTTCCCTCTCGCTGGGGGAATAACAAACGGAGAAGATCGTCTTTCCCTATCGGTAGTCGGAAGTAATAGCCATAATTTAGTTGAGGTTCTTTGGCAAAACTTATATTTCAGTTTAGTCACGTTCACTACCCTTGGGAATAACTATCGACCCGTTGGCCCTATAGCTCAAATATTAACGGGTATAGAGTCTCTTCTTGGATCTTTCCTACTTGCCCTACTTGTTTTCAGCCTTGGTCGCAAAGTGACGCGATGATCTTCTAAACTCACGAAGAACACAGTGATAATCGTCGTGATCAATCATCGTATCGTCTTTGTTCCCCCCGGCCCCCTGGGGTTGCACGTCGACAGAATCCGATTCCCGAATATGCACACGAGACGATGAACCTCGTGTGCATATTGAGCGACGATCGCCCCAACCGAGCCCGCAACGAGTTGGGTTGAGTGACAAGATACTCCCGTTTCATAGGCTATGGGCCGCTCGAGATAGACGAAAAAACTAGGATTCAGGGGTTCGTGTGTACGAGTATGCGAATCCGAACCGACGGCGATTACGCCTACCGGAACGACGCGATCGACCGAGCAGCGGACTTCTACAGCTGTAACAAAACGAAAGCCATCGTCTCAGCGTGTGACGATGTGCCGAAATTGGTTGCCGCCGCACGCCAAGTCCTCGAGCGGGACGACCTTACGCTCGAGCAGCGTCGGGAGATTGCGGAGACACTCTCTACTCGAGCTGTGACCTTCGAAATAGAGCAGTCAGTGAACGCCCACCGAGAGTAGAGGCTGTGTTGAAACTCACAGTCGATGATAGGTCTCAGCGGCTATGCTGAATACACAGCACTTATCAGCCAGAGTTCAATCATTAAGTCTTCGTCTAAGGGACCTATTTTCCGTACTCAGCGTCGAACCAGATGAAATCGAAAATCTTGACCATCAAGTCCAATGTCTTGTTGAAGCACTCAATTGCTTCATCACGGGACACGGATTCCATCGATTCTGCGTCAGGGTGAACAATCTTGTTTCTTGTTCGATTCATCTCACAGAACCATTCCCACTCCCCATCATAGCAACTGTCCGTCAATTCCTCACTGTGTGTGTCACTGAAGACGTTCTCTACGATTTGATACCGATTCGGGCCGTTCCTACCTCCATAGGAGTCAAGCGTAGCCTCTGCGTCGTCGAGTGTCTGACCTTGCCACCGGTAGTACAAGAGCATTTGTCGCACCAGAAAATTATCCATTGACGAGACCAGTAGTGGATACATAGCGAGCGTGTTTTTCCGTCGAATAACGTGTTCAGCCTCCCGAAGCAAGTCAATCCATGGTGGGTTTTTCCCGGAAGTTGGTGCTTTCACGTATCTGTACTGGACGTCGATTTGGTCGCCAGTACTGACTGGGTTTCCTTCTTCGGCCCCATCGCGAAGTGTGGCATTGATTGCGACGGATACGCTGTCGGTCGGAGTGATTGTAAGTAGTACACTGTCCCCCAGTGAAGCTCGTGTGAATGCTCCGTCGAGTGATTGTGGAGTGAGTTCTTCGTCGCTATCAGCGAGTTTTGCACTTCTGATCGTGATTGTTTCAATATGGTATCCACGGTCAAGGTTGTGTTGGCCGTATTCTTTTGAGTGGCCGACTTTGACGTCTGTGTAATTCCCTGTAGTTGCACCGCCAAGGGAGAGAGGACTACCGAAGTAGGTTTGTTCACCGATATCTCCATGGAGTTGATAGAGGAACCCGTTTTCTGGCCAGAATCCTGTGGGGCAGTGAGGACATGGGAACAACCGATTGGGGTGGATATCTTGTAGATTGTTTCGCTGGATATCGAGGAAATCTATAGGAGTTTCACATTGTGGGCAGGTAAGGTTTGTTGCGCCTGCCTTTGCGTCTTGCATCATCCGTCTAAGTTGATTTGAGGTTAGCATTTTGTAGATCTCCAGCCGATATATTGTGTCTATGACTTTCTTTTAAGTGTCTTAGTAGTAATATCCTGTTCATTGGGTGAAAGAGTGTTCTACATCAACATGGGGCATGCTATCGGATTATTTCTGGACCGAGCCTCTATATTCAGCACGTCAGCTCTGTCACTTGTGGAGGAGTTCAGCAGAGCAGATTAGAAAATATCCTCGATGGCGATCTTTGCCTGCTTGGTTCCTCGGTGATCGCCGCCGCCATGCCACCGAAGCAGGGGCAACGACGATGCTTTGCACATCTTATCCTTGAGGATCGTACAGCCAGAGCGTCCGTGCGGCCGGTAGACGACGAAACAATACCAGCCGTTGTGACTCCGTAGCTTGTCGTGATATGTCCTGTAGACTTTGAAATTCCCCGGCTGCCCGTCGCTGTGCTTGAGCATCGTGCTCTTGATTTCGACCGGCGTGCCGATCCCAAATCTCGCGTCGTGCCAGCTGGCACGCTCGAGGGTGAACCGACGCTTTTTCGCCATCCGTTTCTCACAGGCGGTCCCGAAGTGGTTCGCTCGTTTACTCCGATTCATGTGTCTCGGTTTCGATGGGCTGGGTCTTCGCCCCGATCAGGACGGAGGCCGTCACCTCTCGGATCTGTTCAACCGCGTTTGCAACGTCTGTTCCTGTGTAGTACAGGAGTTGCGACGACCACATGACGGCGATACAGTACCAGACCCACAGCGGGAACTCGAGCACACCGACCAGTGCGAGCGGAAGGGCGAACACGTTCAGTTTGAGCGCGAGCATGATCGCCGGTAGTTCTCCCAGCCCGGAGACAATCGCGAGCAGGAGACCGATTACGACATCCGCCGAGTGTCGCGAGAGCCGTCGACGGAGGTCCATCATACCACCCTCCGGACGGTTCTCTCACGCGCTCGTCGCGCGCCGATATATATAACCTCCGCGAGGTATCCGCACAGCCCATCGGTCGCTCCGCTCCCTCGGAGCAGAGCGCGTGATGGGCCTCCTCGTATACTAAAGGGGAGTCGGTATCTGTATCCAGCTATCCAACCCCGCGCAGTCATGCGATTACCTCGTTCACTTTGGATACGGTCTCTGCGTGCTTTCCTTCTTGCTTGTATTCGCGCCAGCGCGATCCCACCCATCCGTGGCTGTACGGCACGAACTCGGCGGTTTCACGATTCGTCATGCCTTCCTCTTTGCATCGGATCACGGTCCAAATCGCAGTCTGCCGAACCGCCTCGTCCGGCTCCATATCATCCGTTTCATCGCCGTAGGACGACCACGACCAGTCGCTTGCTTCCTTCGTGTTGTATCGGAGGTCCGTCGGTGGGACTCCCTCAACCTCTCCCTCGATGTCTGCCAGCTGGGCGTTGCGAATCGAGTCGGCGATGACGGCCTTCTTTTGCGAGACCTTCTTGACGATCGTCCCGACGCGCCACAGCATCGGATGAATCGACCGCTCGCCGTGAGCGATGTAGATCAGCGCGCCGCCGTACTTCCGGATCTTGTACACGAGCGGGGCCATCTTCTGCCGGGTTTCGTACCCCTGGGCACCGCTCCCGCTCGCCGCGCTCGAGAACTCGTCACCGATGAAGAGCTTGTCGCGCTGGCTGTGCTCGAGCGGGTCGCCGTCTTGCTGGACCCACTCCATGAGCGTCCCGTAGTCGGGAATCCAGCCGTCTTGTACGTCGCCGTCGTCGTCGACCCACCGATTCTTTTCCTCGAGCGACTGGATGTTCGTCCCGAGTAGCGAGTTCTCCTGGTGGAGTGCTCGCCAGCGCTGTGCGAGCAAGCACGCGAAGTCCGTCTTCCCCGCGCCCATCTCACCCAGCACAACGATCACCGGAGCTGGCCCGTTGACAAGTTCGTCGATTTTCCCGATTGCCTTCAGCCCAGACACGTCCGCTCGCTGGCTGGTGTCGCCGACCATGTGCTTGATAGTCGGCATATCGCCGTTCTCCATGGCTCTCCGGAAGGTTTCAGTCCCTTCCATCAGCCGGATTTGCTCGTGTTTTTCGAGGTCCTTCACGCGGCCGGGCATCTTGTCGGGCCGATCGGCGGCCGTCGGATCGTAGTGAATCGACCGGACTGCGAGTGCTCGAGATACTTTCTCGTCGCGCACAATGCCACCGTGGTCGGCTATCTCCCGCTTCTCCCGGTCGCTGTAGCCTTCTTGATGTTCGCGCGCTGCTGCGGTCGTGTAGAGTGCTTGCTGATCCGCTTGTCCGTCATCGCTCATTGGTCGCTTCCTCCGTCGGTGGCGGCGGCCTGCTGGCCGCCCTGGTCGATCGTGATTCCCTGTTCGGCTGCGGCCGGGTCGAAGTCGTGCTCGTAGTCACCGAGGTCGCTGATTTCGTCCGTCGACCATTCCTCAGACTCTTCTTCGGCTGCCTCGAATCGCTCTTTGACGCTCGTCTTCGCGCCCATCAGCCCACGCTCGTCGGCCTCGGCTTGGAAGTTGATCGTGTCGCGTTCGATCTCGACGCCCATCCGCGAGATTCGAGCGCGGAGCTTGTTGTAGGCGATCGCCGTTTCGATCAACTCGCCGTGGATGTCCTCGAGCATGGCCTTCACCGTGATCAGCTTCGAGTCGGCCATCTGGCTGAAGTAGCAGCCGGTGACGATGAGCGTCCCGTTCTCTCCCTGATCCGGGTGCCAGTCGAACTCGCGTACCTCGAACGACCCGTTGTCGTTGCAGCGGTACGGAGACGGTCCTTCGACGGTCTTGTTCTCCCAGACGCCGGGCTCGACGTAGAGCTTCCGGCGTGTGTCAGTGACGCCGTTGATGTGGTAGACTTCGACCATGTTCCGATTCCGGAGCTTCCGGGCCCCAGTGATGAACAGCCCCAGCAGCGGCGGGCCGAGTAGCATGAGCGCGGCGATCCAGCCGTGAACAATCGGCGGGATACCCGGAAGTTCGGGCCGGAACCACAACAGCAGGATGGCGATCGACATCGCCGCGCCGGCGACGAGCAGCTGGGCCTCGGCCAGCACGTAGGTCACGCGGTCGCGCCAGCTCCCGAAGGTGGTGCTCGTCTCGCTCATGCTTCGATCACTCCGGTGTCTTCAGAGCGGACGACGTAGGCCGCTCCGAGCGCCGCCAGCGAGACCGAGAGACCGACGCCGGTGAACAGTCCGGTCTCACCGCCGAAGTTCTTGAACGGGTTCTTCTGGACCTGTCCGACCGACACGAACGCGCCGGTCCCTTGCTCGAGGCTGGCCTGCGTTGCCAGCGCGACTCCCGCGCCCTGCCGGTCGGTGACGGGCATCGTCACGGTGTTCGTTCCCTCCTGAACGGTGATTTCCTTGTAGTTGAACGAGCCGGTGCCTTCCTCGAAGTCGCCGGCTTCGGTCATCGAGACTTTCGTCGTTTTGTTCGCTTTTAGCGTTATTGTGAACATTCCGGGCCTGTACTCCCAGTCTGTGATTCGGGTGTCGGTGTCGATCGGCTGGAGGTAGTCGCCGCCGGCTGAGACGGTCGACTCGTTGCCGCCGCTCGCCTCCTGGTCGTCGTCACTTCCGTTCGGACTGACCGGTCCCTGCTCGCCGGGGAGTACCCCTTCGTCGCTCTCGTTCGTATCTTCCTGCGCGGCGATCGGCGCGACCGCGCCCATGCCCATCGCCAGCGTCACCGCTACCACCGTGGCAACAATGAAAAACCGCCTCATCGTTATTTCCCCACCAGCGGAATCTTGTTGATCGCCGCGCTGACGATTCCCATCACGATGAGCGCGACGATAGCGAGTCCAGCGAGTTGGCCACCGTTCTGACTTGAGAACAGGCCACCGAACAGCGGCTCGTCACTGTCACTGTCACTGGTGCTGCTACTCTCCTCCTCCTCCGCAAGCATCTCCTCATAGGTCGCAAGCGACTGTTCCATGTACTCAGCGTACTCAGTCGAGTTGTACGAGTCGTACTTCGGGTCTTGGTAGTCAGGCTCGTCGGTCGAGACCTGATCCTCTTGATCCTCGGCATCGTAGTGCTCGAGGATGTCGAGGACGTGTTTCTGATACTTAATGTCCGACTTGCTGTCGAACTGATCAATCTCGTCGACGATTGTGTCGATGCTGTCCGGCGTTGCCGACAGCCCTTCGAGATCGGAGATCGTTTGGTCGGTGACGTGGGTGACCGTGTTGCCGTCGCGATCGAGCATTTCACCGACAGTGATGACGCCCTCAGACAGTTGTAGCTCGGACGGTGGGTCGGTGGTTTCGTCGAACAGCATGGCAGGTCCGACGACTCCGCTGACCTGTTCTTCAGGATTCAGGGTTGCAACACCCTCGTTGAAGTCGATCGCCGTTTGCCAGATCGTCGAGCCGTCTTCAGCGTCGAGCACGAACTGGTTGTTGTAGCCCGAGAAGAACACACGATCGTCGCCAGTCACGGCCTCGATGTCGCCCGTGAACTCCGCAGGCGGCGTCATGGTCCAGACCTGCGACCAGTCGGAGCGGTCGATCTTGGTGACTTGAGGGCCTTCGTCAGCCGTGTAGACGTAATTCTCAGTGCAGGCGACGCCGGTGACAGTGGCACCGTTGCCGGTGTACTCGTTGACCAGCGAACCGTCAGACGGGTCGCGTGCCTGTGTCGAGCCGCCAGAAGTCCCGACGACGATCACGTCGTCGGTCGGGCTGGCGTCGATGGACTCAGCGGCAGGGCCGTTTTCCCACAGTTGGTTGCCCTCAGTGTCGTAGGCGACGAGCGTGGAGCCGTCACCGAAGTACACCTGACTGCCGTCGGTCGCAGTGCCAACAGAGGCCGAGTAGGTGCCTCGAGAGTCCGACCAGATCGACTCGCCCGTCTCAGGGTCGAGGTAGTGGAACTGGGAAGGGTCGTTGCCGTTGTCGACAGGGCAAACGACAGCAGAGCCGTCAGGTGCCACCTCGATGTCGCGGACGGTGTTGACGAAGCCTTGCGACCACAGTTGGTTGTCGGGGTCAGTCGTGTCGTAGGCATGGACAGCAGAGCCTACAGAGCAGTACACGATGTCGCCAGACGGGTGAACGCCGACGCCATAGACTGCATCGCCGGGACTGATGTCCCACTTTAGCGAGCCGTCTCGAGCACGGGCACGCAGTTTGTTATCGCTGGTGTCCCCGTAGAAGACGGTGGGTTGTACGAGGTAGCTTTCTTCGGGCTGGAAGCCACCGGCAGGCGGCGAATTGCCGAACAGTGCGCCCGTGACCTGTTTGTCTTCGACGAGGCCGGACGGGTACGTCACACGGCTGTTGAGGTTCGGGTCGGGGTCGACCCGTTCCTCGGTGAAGCCGGTATACGTCGCCTCCATCGACGCGATTCGCGAGAAGTCCGGCTGTGCCATGCCGAACTGCTGCATCATCGCGAGCCGGAAGCGAGCGGACGTTTGGTCCTCGTTGCCGGAGAGGAATCGCGCGATCCCTTCCGGCGATCGGACCGACTGTGGCGACAGGTTGCCAGCGTCAAGCTCGGCGTACACGTCGTCGACGAACGACTGGTCGTAGTTGCCCGTCACCGTGTCGCTCTGGCTGTGAATCTCGTCAAGGATCTTGAAGAACTCCGCGTAATCGAGTACGCGAGCACTGTTCAGGTCGTTCACGCTCGGAATCACGAACACGCCGTCAGTCGTGACTTGCGTCCCGTCATCGGCGGTGAACGTAATTTCCTCGTTCGAGGCGTCCCACGAGTCGACGACGGACTGATCGAGCGCCGGCACCGTACCGAGGTCCGTGCCGTTGGTCGTGTCTTGCAGGTGGATTTGAGGCACCTTCAGTTTCGCAGAGCCGTCCGATCGAGCCACGTCATCCGCTTCGTCGGAGTTGACGTTCTCGATCGCCGTGCCGTCGTGGAGCGTGACCGAGACCTCCGTCGGGTTCGCACGGAATCGGAGTTGCACGTTGTTACCGCTGCCGTCAGTGCCGACATCAGCGACGAACGCGTCGTTGCCAGTTTCGACAGCAGCGTCGCCCACGTAGCCGAGTTGTAGCAACGACTTCGCGAAGACGTGGTAGTGGTTGAACTCCGGCACTTCGTAATACTGCCGAATCCGCTGCATAGCGCGGTCGTAGGCAGTCGTCGACGATTCGCCGTCCTCCCACGTCGACGCGAGGCCGTGGCGCGCCTCGATGGACGCAACCGACTTCGCGTCGGTCAGACGGTTGTTCATCAGCGTCTCGTGTTGCGTGAGGTTTTCGTACTCCGCTGTTGCCGTGTTGTGCAGAATCGCTTGGTCGGCCGACGGGGCGTCGTTGATCGCCGCGTCGAGCTTGTCGACGGCAGCGAGGCCGACGAACACCGACATACTGACCGGGTTCGTCGCAGCGACCATGTACGCGACGCCTTCCCCGGAGGCGACACCGGGGATCGCAGAGACCACGCCGTCGACGATGCCTTCGGCCGCGGTCGCGGTATCGGTGCCGAAAGTTACCCCCGTAGCAGTGGCACCGGCCGCGAGGCCGACCGATTGGAGCGCCCGCCGTCGCGTCATCTTGCACTCGGTGGCGATCTGTTGGGCTGTGGGCTGTGGGCCGCTTTCCGTCATCTACGACCCTCCGCTCTTGCGACGAGCGACCGCGCCGGCCGTCCCGATCGCCGCGATCGCGACGCCGACCCCGAAGCCGGGCGAGCCGTCGGACCCGCCGAAGATGCCCCCGATCGAGCCGTCGTCGACGGTGACGGAATCGGCTTCCGTGTCGTCGGCGGAGACGATGACTCGGTACATCGTCCCGTCGGTCAGGTTGTCGTCCTCGGTGTAGGTCGCGTTCGTTTCGTTGCCCGGATTAGCAGTGAACGAGTCGCTAATCACGTCGTCGGCCATGACCGTTGCCGAGAGAATCGTATCGTCGGAAGTGAGCGAGTCGGACGTGTGTTGCGACAGGTCAACGGTGCCGTCGGTCTCGTTGATCTCCGAGGCCGGGACGGTCACCGTCGTCGCGCTCGAGTCGAGCTCGACATCGTAGCTGGTGCCGTCCGTCACGTTGGCCGTGTCGAACTCGGCGGTCGTTCCGCTCAGGGTCGTACTGTTCAGGTGCGAGTCGGTCACCGTGTCGTTGTCGATCACGTACGCGTCTTCGTACTGAACCGTCACGTCGGCGGTCGCGTCCGAAGCAGCCGACTCGTTCCAGGTGACGCCGACCGTCAGGTTCGATTCGTTGTCGAACTGCACTTGTTCGTTCGCCATGTCCGTCACTGCCGCCATCCCAACCGCCGCCATCGCCGCGAGAGCGACCGTCAGGAAGGCGATTCCGATAATCGTCTTGGTTTGGTTTGAAAAACTCATGATGGAACTCCGTTAGTAGTAGCTGATGAGGTAGTAGCCAGCTCCGTTGACCATCAGCAGCAGGACGCCGACGTACCAGTACGTCGCCAGTGCCGCCGCGACGGCCGGCACGATCGCCGAGAACAGATTCAGGATGACCATCCCACCGACGAGCGCAGCTTGCTCTTGCGAGAAGTCCGACCAGTCGCGCGCTTCGTTCGAGAACCACGCGATCCCGAGCGTGATCACCGTGAAGACGAACGCCCAGGTGATCTCCGTCCCGGCCGCGCTGTAGAGCACGTCACCGAGGTAGAAGCTGATCGGGTTGTCGATTCCGATGGTTCCGAGGCCGGACAGCGAGAGCGTCGCGGCCACGAACAACGGTGCAAGGATGGCGTCGATCAGGTCAACGCCCTCCGTATTTTTCATTCCGCTCAGGGTTGCAGTTGCCATAATACAACGCACACCCGTCGCACCCGCCCTCCCGAAAGGGTCCGGAATACCCCCGGAAAATCCGATGGTCACCAAGTTTTATGAGAAGGGGGGTTGCCCGCCGAGTATGGCGCTAAACAAGATTCGACAGTTGGATCGTGATTCGGTCGGCATCACACTCCCGAAAGACGATATGCGCGTTGAGGGCCTGCTTAACGAGAGCGGGCAACTCGACGGAGACCACCACGTCCATATCCGTCACGTCGACGAAGGAGAATGGACGCTTGAGCTTGTTGAGGAGATCGAAACGTGAAGGAGAGTCGTGAAATCAGGTTCTCAGACTTGACCCTGTGTGGTTGCGCTTAGATGTATACAGAAGGCTCGATGTATGCACTTCGTCCTAGACGATGGACTCGCGAAGTGCATAGAATTGAGAATAACCAGACTGGCTACTGTGCCGATCATTCTGGCCTCTAAATCCACCTGCTTAAAGAACAGACCTGTTATTCATCCGCAATCGACGTGCATTAACCTCTGTGCATACATTCACCTATGATTCTCTTGTGTCTGCACAAAAGCCGTATATGAGAGAGTCAACAAATTTGTACTCAAAAAACCATCTTTCTTTAAATGATACAGCGCCTATGACGATTAGAGATAAAATCAATATGGCACTCTGAAGCTGGGTTAACACAATTTCATATCCTAAGATTGGCCATGCAACCTGGACAAATATATGGCCGAAAACACCAAACAATGACAGGACATAGATACTACGGTGAAATCGTGAGAGTATCATAAATCGGTTCGCTCTTCCCAGGTCATTTCCGATTACATACTCTTGACTGAGTTTGAAAATGTCAAAATCATCAAGACGCTGGTTCACTTCATCAATTGATTCTGCATCTTTGCTAGCGAACTTAACCTGTGCCTCTTCTAAGAAGATTTTTCGTACCCTCGGCTGATTATCATCTCTAGCCATATTCATCTCATCTATAAAATATAAAACAGATGATTGATAAGTGTCGGAATCAGACAGTTCAGAGATGTAAGAATCGACTTTTCTAGATATTCCTTCCTGAAAAGCCCGACCGACTACATAGCTTACCACCAAAAAAATAGATACAGCAAGGACACCACTTTCTGTTGCAAAATCTATAAATTGGTTAAATATTGACAGCGGAAAGAGTAAAACAATAAGCAATACAGTCAAAATCCCTGGAACTACATTTACTGTAATGTCCCATAGCGTGAATTGATTAATATTCATATGACAGAATAATACTCAGTCAACAAGTAGGTGTCGGAAATACAGGAAATTAGCAACTAATCCAGATACAGTTAGGTTTTTAGGGTAACACATGCTGCTACCATTAATGGCCTGTCATTTCGGTAATGAGGTGGCGGAGGAATGAGTGATGATGAAATATTAGGCGATCACCGTTGGAAACGGACTACTCTGGTCCCACCATTCGTTGACTCGCTTGGTGATAACCTAGAGTATGTCCGTTGGAAAACGGAGATGGTCCCTGAAATATTGTGGATTGGAACGATTTTAGAACAATATGGACCAGAGTTAACAGCAGATATTGTAATAGCCTGCGCCGATAAAGCTAAAAGTAAATTCTCAAATGGAACATACATTCTATCAAGTGATTATAGTGATCTCACCGAATCTGATTTTGAAGAGCTAAGAGCAGATCTCAAGAGTGACCATCTAGAAAAGATTGAATCGTCACTCCAACCTCTGGTAAAGCATTATCCAGATCATCCTCAGACAGGGCTAATAGGTGATCAACAGGAAGACGACCCACTACAGGATGAGGAAATAGATGATCAAGAACTATCGCAGATTGCAGAGTTAGTGACTGAGCTATCAGACAGGAGGTCCAAATTGTCTATGTATGCTCAAGGGATCTATGTTGGGACTATGTTAATGACTGGTGAATTAAAAATTTCAAAGGGTGTCGAATTTGTAGATATAAATGAAGTATTTGACTATCCAGATACACCAGAATCTCGGAAAGCAGGATCAGCAGTCCGGGCAGCAGTCTCCTCATTTCAGGGTATAAGATCCTCTGATGATGAACGGTCCGATTGGGCAACAAAATTTTGGGAGAGAGGTTTCGAATTAACAGAATGTATTTTCCCACATGAGTTAGATGAAGAGAGTAATCGAGAAGAGGCCGATCAGGAAGCGAATATAAAACAGCCAGACGAAGAACTTTTTGAGAAGTTAGCATCATTTGGATTTGAATATGAGGAAAGTTTAAAACATACGATTATTGACTTGTGGTTTGAAGCGCCAAAAGATCCAGAATTCACAGGGAAAAACGAGGTTTTAGATGGACTTCTTATGAGACAAGTTAGTCTGGTTTCAAATTTAGCTACTTCACCTTCTCTCTGGAATACAGACATAGCAGGCATTATTATAAGATGCATGGTAGAAAACCAAATAACGCTTGAATGGTTCAACCAGAACGGCGACAAAGAAGACTACAAGTCATTTATTGACTATGGATTGGGTCAAGAAAAGTTGATGCTGGAACATTACCAACGATTACAGGATGAGATTGATGTTCCTAATGAGATAGGGGTAGGACTGGAAAGAATGGAAGACCGTTTGGAAGCGCAGCGGTACAAGCACTTGATACCTGTTGATGTTGGCCACTGGGCGGATAAAAATACAAGACAACTTGCTAAAGAAGCGGACTGTAAGGATCTCTACGACTTGAGATTCCAACAGCATAATCCCGCTGTTCATGGCTCCTGGGATTTCATCCAACAGAACTACTTAGTTAAATGCCATAATCCGTTGCATCAGTTCCACCAGATTCCACAATTCCAACCACTACCAAAACTACCATTTGCAATCGTTGAAGCGGGTAATATGATGAATCGAAGTTTAGACAGTTGGAGAGAAGCACGTGGAATTGACCAAGAATTTGAGGTCTTAGATCTTTCAGAGTCTGTTCGGGAAATCCTCAGCGAAAGTGAGTCCTTTGAGGATATGCCTCTGTAGGTAGTAATTTTGATATCGGACTACTCCAGCTCTTCTGCTTCAAGTTCTTCTGGATCCTTAGGAGAATGTTGAAGTAAAAATATCCTCATTTATTGTGGGTGTGCGACCCACTACTCACCGATAGTCCATGTTGACTGGTACTCAAGCGGGAGTTCATCGGTGTCGAGGATTTTGACGATCTCTGCTGCAGTGAGCGACCCCTTCTGGTTGGCATGCTGAATCAGTTTGGGGACGCATCCGTTCGGCTGGGCGGTCGTGTCCCCACACATCTTGAGGTAGTAGTCCGCGGCTGCATCCAGTGCGCCCGAGACGGTACTCTCGCCGGTCGCTTCTTTTAGATACTTCCACTTCCGCTCTCGAGTGTCGGTTTTCTGGATTCGCATCGTAATTTGCACAACCCCCTCAAAATCCTAGGAATTTTCGGTCACTCAAACCGCGAGCCTATATAAAGAGCGGCCGGTCGGGGAAGGTGGCCGGCGTGATCGGTACGACAACTGGCTCAACTCGAGGTCGATTTTACACACCCCGGCTCGAAACTGATGTGCAAAATCGGAGATCGGATTTTGTCGACGTGCAAGCGCTTGGGGTGGGAGTTAGAATTATCTCTAAATCACTATGGCAGTGAAACGCTCATCACTGCTCTGTTCTCCAAATTCTAACTGATTTACCGGAAATACGAAATGGGCTGAGTGGATTGTTTCAGTAGTCCCGCGTTCCATTGGATGACTTCACGCAGAAAACATGACAAGTCAATCAAATCAAACAGAGGTCGAATTTGCAGCGATTATCTTCTGGGATTTCGTTGACGAAACGGACGATGAAGAGCTACTATCGTCACTCTCAGAGTTGTACGGGGATGACATCGATGAATACCAAGGCCCATATATGGGTGGCGGCGGCGGGTGGCATAATCGGGTTGCTGGAAACGACACTAATGAGATTGAAACAACAGAGGAGTTCGCATCGGTACGTACCCTGGTAGAATCGAATACTCGAGGTATTTTAGATGTCACGACATTCGCTGTACTTTCCGAAGATCAAATCGAGATGGTCCTCAACAGCGACAATCGAAACGACATTCAACAATTACAATCGACACTATCAGACTACGTCGGAACATTACCAACTCTGGTAGATCATGAAAAGCCGGGTCACAGTGGTGTATTCTATGCTGAGTGGAATGGGAAACAAGATCTACTCCCAGAAGCAGATGATTCTGGTGTAAACGAAATACTAGACAGACTCACAGAAGTACACCCTCAACTCTATTCGTTCGGGTTTCAAACTGGAGGAAATTTATCGCTTATCCGTGGTAATATTTTTGTCAATCCAATGGCGACGATGAACCCATATAACGGTCTTACAGCGGTTCGCAAGGATTCTCACCCCCAGGCAGAGCCCTTTGACGAGCTCATCACACCACCTCCCTGGTATGCAGAGGTGTCCGGATTAAAACGCTACTATCGGTTACATACGTGGGCGAACTCACGGTGGGGTAGACTGCAAGAATTTGATACAGAAACAAACGATGCCCGCGACGCCCTATCGTCTCTGTCATCTACCCAGACCGATATTGATGAGGTGCTACCGGTTTCGGAGCAGATTCAGGCTCTACAGGCAGACTACACTGAATTCCGAACTCGATACGATGCCGAATATCAATCACTACAAGACCAATTTAGTGAGCGAGCCGACGAGAAAGCTGATAGATTCGGCATGCCGTACGATATACCTCTGCCTAGCCCGAATGAACCAGAATTCGTTGACCGGCCAGACGACCAATCGAATTCGGTCGTTGAATATTTCGAGGAGAGTTCTGAGAAGACATTTGAACAGGTTGACCAGCTCTATACGAGAATCACACAGAAAGTTGAGTCACTCGTCTCGTCGATCGAGAGCCGAACACGACTAGCGGAAACAGATGAAAACATAACCCTACAAAAACGAATAGCATGGCTCACTATCGTACTGACTGGGTTAACGATTGTTCTCGTGTTGATTGAGATTTTTCCGTGGGTGATTGACTTGTTAGCTGCTCTCTCTTGATTCACGTGAATCATCTCGAAACAGCTTGAAAATTTCGCGTATAGTAAAAAGCGGCCAATTGGAGCTAAAAATCGGTATGACCAGCGCAACGAACGAGCTGGCTTGAGATCAATGTACAAAATCGGAGATTGGATTTCGTCAACATTCAGTCTCTAAGGGTGTTGGGTTGACCACGTCTGGGATCTGGCCCATCTAAACTACTCATTCCACTCTTGCAGATTCCGTCGGATCGCTTCTGATGTCTCCCGATTGAATCTATTCTCGTTTTCCGTTAACTTGTGTGCTACTGCTGTCTCGAGATCGATATCGAACTCGGCTGCCATGCTAAGACAATAAATCACGATATCGGCGAGTTCCTCTTCTACCGCATTTTCGATCTCGGCATCCTGTTCGTATTCCTCAGCAGGTAGATTGTCGTGCCATTGGAATACTTCTACGAGTTCACTCGCTTCAACTGAAATAGCCATTGCGAGGCTCTTTGGGGTATGAAACTTCTCCCAATCACGTTCGTCGATAAACTGCTGCTGTCTGTCTTGGAGCTCAGTGAGATCTTCGTTCATCGCTTCCAATACTTTTCTCCAATCAAATGAAAGTTTACGGAGTAGAGAACCGGATTCAGTACTCCTCAAACCCGTGGCGTTTCCGATGCTCTTCTAGAAAAATTGGATGGGGATGGTTCTCCTCTTGGTCAGGCAGATAGAGGTACTCGCTGTCGAATTCGATTAGATCACCATGGCATTCAGATCCGGGTTTGTCGCGCACTATGATCTGGTGATCGTCAGTCACTGAAACCCACCCGGTGTCGAATGCCCAGTGATGCAACTTACAGAGTGCAAGTCCATTTCGAACGTCGTCACTCCCCCCTTCACTTTTCGGATAGATGTGGGCAGCTTCCACCTCTGGGTTACCTGCTGGAGATCGCCGCTGTGAGCCACAAATAGCACAAGTCTCGTTGTACGCCTCACGGACTGCTTGTCGGAAAGCAGATGATCGTACACGCCGCTCCGCCTCAGTGAATTCTACCTCTGACTCCGTCAATTCCGGCGGTTCAATTGAGGATTCCTCGAGAATAGTTTCCGTTTCCTCTTCGATGGCTTCGGGTGCCGTACCGAGCTCTTGCTTTCGGTGCTGGCGAAGTGCTTCGGTGAGGCTTCCGTACTTGTCTAGCAATAGCTTTCGGCGCTTGTCGATCACGCGAGTGAAACTCTGTGGATAGAAAGTTGACCATCCGATATCTGCGTGGAAGGCTTCCGAGGAGATGTCGACACGCTCCACATCGGTCAAGTAGAAGACGTACGGCCATCCCTCGGACACATCAGCAACGCGCCGCCCTTCATCATAAGGCGTCCAGAGCTTCTCAGCGAGCGTGTCGCTCTGTTGCTTCTCAACGACAGTCGCTGCGTGCGTGTAGACCTTCCTCTTCGTGTAGAAGAGCACTCTATCTCCGGGTTCCATCACATCCCATGCTGATTTATTTCCGCTTACGACACCCCATACTGCTATAGACTTGAGATTAGAATCTGGGATCTCAGCGTACTTACTCGGGTCAACACCGTCCAATACGGTATTCTGAAAGTGTCTGTACGTCCCCTGTTTCTGTTCTCGACTACAAGGTGCAAGGAAAATATTGGTCGGCTCAGTCATATCTCAGACATAATATCCTCATGCAATAGAAGTAACTGAATTCCTATCTCTACAGGTATTCAGTTCCAATGATGTCTATAGAGAAAGATGTGCAAAATCGGGAATCAAATTTTGGCGACGTATGATCCCTGGTGGTTTGGTTATATGAGTTGAACGAGTATATTAGTTCTGTCTCTCTAGGTTAGATGTTTGTCTCGACTGACTCATAGTAGGTTTGACTCGACAGAGATATTATGACTGTTAAGCCAATATTTGGAGTCCTACATAGGGACTGGAATAATAGATCGGTGAGCGGACAGCCTAACCGTGGATCCCCATCGCTTCGATCTGCTCCTGGTATCGGTTCCGGAGCGTTACCTCGGTCACCTGTGCAACATCGGCGACTTCTCGCTGGGTCTTCTTCTCGTTGCAGAGCAGGGACGCAGCGTAGATCGCGGCCGCGGCGTACCCGGTCGGTGACTTCCCGGAGAGCAGCCCTTCCTCGGCCGTCTTCTCGATGATCTCGTTGGCCTTGGTCTGGACCTCTTCGGACAGTTCGAGTTCGGAACAGAATCGGGGGACGTACTTTTTCGGGTCGATGGGACGCATCTCGAGGCCGAGTTCCTGTGAGATGTATCGATACGTACGACCGATCTCTTCGCGTTCAACACGGGAGACTTCCGAGATTTCCTCAAGGCTTCGCGGGATTCCCTCCTTTCGACAGGCGGCGTACAGCGCCGATGTTGCGACGCCTTCGATCGAATGGCCGCGGATGAGATCTTCCTTGAGCGCGCGGCGGTAGATCACCGACGCGACCTCGCGGACCGGCCGCGGCATACCGAGCGCGGAAGCCATCCGATCGATCTCGCTGAGCGCGAACTGTAGATTCCGTTCGCCGGCGTCTTTGGTCCGGATGCGTTCCTGCCACTTACGCAGCCGATGCATCTGGCTGCGCTTTTTCGAAGAAATCGAGCGTCCGTAGGCGTCTTTGTCCTTCCAGTCGATCGTCGTCGTCAGTCCCTTGTCGTGCATCGTCTGCGTCGTCGGCGCGCCGACGCGGGACTTCTCCTGTCGTTCCTGGTGATTGAACGCCCGCCACTCCGGGCCAGGATCGATCTGTTCTTCCTCCACGACGAGCCCACAGTCTTCACAGATGAGCTCACCCCGGTCGGAGTCCTTAACGAGATTATCCGATTCACACTCGGGGCAGTCTTGAATATTGTCTGGTGTCTTCTGGGATTCATCGAGAGTTTCGACATGTGACATCACTTCATGCTGGAGTTGGCCGAGAGCCTTGGAGATTGGATGCTTTGTGTTCAGTATATAGAGTTGGGAGGTGCCGACCTTTTGTGTTTCTTCAATGATGCCCATCGATACTAGCTCGTCAATATTTCTGGTGACGGTACTTGGACTAATATCGGCGAGTCTAGCTATTTCACTAGCTGTTAGCTCTATATTTGGCTTTCCAAGAAAAACATCAAGCATTTTCACCCGTCCAGGTCGGCTGAGAAGTTTGATGAAGGCACTATTGCTGGTATATGATCCATCGTTGCTCTCTTCCTCCTGATATTGGCCAGCCATCACCCTCACTTAGTGGTAAATAGCTCTGAAGTGCAATAAGCTTTTCACCAATCGAAATTGATTTTCATCAATGCAAATAGTAGAATTTAATACCATAATATAGCAAGGTGTACCACCTAACAGTAATGAACCTCGTCATGGAAGTCGACTGTTGTAATGGCGCGGCGGGATGCTCGAAGCCGCTGGCGGGTTGAAGCCGATCTTCTACAGCGACTTATTATTAAAGAGTGCATCTCTCCGTCTCAGTCGGTTAAAATTGAAAGAATTGAACAGTGGTTCCTTGGACTGGAGCATGACCTTGTCAAGATAGCTATTAGAGATTTATGTAACGATGATGAATCGCCAGTAAAAAAGCAAGAAGATACTGGAACAAAAATTTGGATAACCGATCTTGATGCTGCCCGACAATATCGAGAATCCATCTTACAAGAAGAAGAGTGGTTTAAGAAATGATTAGGCCAGATCTGTGTTATTTGAGATAATATTCAGGATTTATTCCCTCATCTTTCAAATTATTGGTATCTATGGCCGATTGATCGATAATATCCTCATCAATCAAAATGTCAGAATACGGCACCTCAGCTCCAGTTTTAGTAAATACTTCTTCTGCTGTAGTTACCGAATCAAGTTCGAATATCGCTGTAGTAAGAGATTCACTCTTCGTTTCATCTATTCCGTTTTCATATCGGAGAACAAGTTGACAGAGAGCGTAGTGGTAACCATCTTCTTGGAGCTCAGATAACAGCCCTGAGAAGCTTCGAGTATTGGCTTGAGAAAGACCGATTATTACCTCTAAAATTGGGCTGAAAGTAGTTGGCTCAAAGGGTTCTCCAACTTCGTTGGCCCGCAGTATTCCCCCTTCCAAACGTCGGAAGGATTGTTCTTTAACCATCTCGCCTGCGTAGTTGTGGACTCTGTGAAGAGAACGAGGCATAAATAAAGCATAGACATCAGAGAGATTTTGGTTTGTATCTAGAGGGACCAATATAGGTCTAATTCTAAGATTCTTTGCGACGCCGTTACCGACGTTGCTTAGTGTTACTGTTAGATCTCCTTCGTCAAGCGTCCACCCCTCATCAAGAACAAGCGGATCATAGGCGAGTTTCATGATCGAACTTTGTTCAGATTGAATGTCTGTTTGTTGCGCATTGATGTTTGCTTGGCGCGCAAGCAAATTTCGTTCCTCTTCCTGCGTTCGAGCCATCTGGCCATATATATAAATTAGACTACCTGAAAGAATTATATTGATAGCTATACCAAGAGCTTCTAAGTTTAATCTTGGTTGGGATGGATTACCTCCTCTCCACGACGAGTACCATATCCCAGCAACCAGAAGAAGAAATAGTAATACGATGCCACCGATGAGGGCTAAAAATCTGTTAGATATATCTGAACCTGGCGACTGATCTCCGTGATCAAAGGGGGCATTTTCTGTCGAACGCATGTCTACAACTACCGAATTGACATTAAAATAGCAAAGGGAGAATCCGGAGAAGGCATGCCGCGATTCTAGTGGTGATTATTCCAGAAGCTATAATGGACTGGATTATGTGTTCTCAGGGTTGCATCTCAATATAGGTGGAGGCCTTGTGTTTGTACCAGTTAGTCGTTTATTCTGGGGTGACGCGAAGCAGCTTCCTGTACATATGCTCGATAAAACAATGACCAAGCAAACCAGTCTGAAGCTCATTGACGAACAACAATCGTCTGTAGCTATCTCGAGAACCGAGACTGAAGGCAGTGCGTGAATAGCTGTGGCAATTTTTGACGTTATTCTTCTAAATCCTCCGCAGAAAGTTCTCCCTCGAGATACGCACGCCCTCGATCGGTGATTCGATAATATCCTTCGTCTGGACGATCAACTAAACTAGATTCCCTGAGCTTTCGGATACGTTTGTTAACGTAGTTCCGTGAATAATCCGTGTTATAGGCGATAACTGACGGAGAAAGCGCAAGACCGCTATACTCGAGGGTTTCGAGAATTCGATCATCCCCCTGTGTCATCCACGAAACCCTCGGTCTTCGCATTTGCCTGACCTAACCGATACGAGAATCATAGTCATGCCGATAACGTTCTCTTGAGAATACAAATACATGACCATAGGGATACAAACGATGGATTAAATATAAGTATTCTACGTGTTTTGGTGAGAACAACGGAGGCCAGACGGACCCGCCGCTGCCCGGTCGGGTCCTCGAGAGAAATGCGGACCCGGTGTTAGGGGCACCGGCCCGCCTGGCTTCCGTAACCAAGCTACGGAAGCATGCATTCACGCGACGCAACGGGGGATAAAGTCCCCGATAGACCGCATCGATCGGCCCACGGCCCACAGCCTACAGCCGACTCGAATAGTATCGGAATCGGTTTCGGAATTAATCGAAACAGCTCTCGAGGATCTCGAGCGCCGGTAATTCATCGTTCCGTGACTTGTCGGAAATTCGGAAACCATACTCCGACGACTAAGAGAGTCGGGTACAGTCGTTGTAGTCAACCGACGGACGGCAGCCGCGCGCGCCCCAAGGTCCAACAAGCGGCGCGCGCGGTTCGTCCGCGGTCCCACAACAGTGAGACCATGACCGAACTGGCACGCTACGACAGTAAGAGTACCGGATACTGTAACTACAGCGAGACGCTCGAGGTGGGCCGATGAGCGATGACAGCGGTCTGCAACCAGACGAATCGATTCCGTACGTTCGCGAGATAGAGGTCTACGATAGCGCGGAAGACGTGAAGATCGTGCAATTCGTTGGGGACAGCAAGACCGTCGAGGTCGGGATCACCGACGACGTAATGGTTGAGTTCGCCGAGGTCGCCGAGGATGTCTTCGATCGGATTCACGCGGATATGGCGGAGATGAATGATATTCTCGACGAGGCTCGCCGTAACTCGGATCGGCACGGTGATCGATAGTGAGCCGGGATCTCTCCCCGCGAAAAGCCCGTGACCGGTTTCTCTCGAGACGAAAAACTGAGAATACCGACCGAACCCTCCGCACATACGAGAACCGCCTCACGCGGTTCGTCGAGTTCTGTGAAGAACGGGACATTAGCCGTATGTCCGAACTCTCTGGGTGGGACTTAGACGAGTTCCGGGCTAATCGGGAAGCCGCGGACATTGCCCCAACGACCTTACGCGGGTCGATGGTCGCTCTGAAACAACTACTCGATTACTGCGAGTCCGTCGAGATCGTCGACGATGGGTTTGCCGACAAGGTGAACGTGCCGACGGTCACGCGGTCCGAAGAATCGAGCGACCAGCAGCTCGCCCACGACGATGCCGAGAAGTTGATTGATTTCTACCGGTCGTCGAGAAAGTGGTGGGGTCAACCAGAGCACGCCGTACTCGAGGTCGCTTGGCACGTAGGATGTCGAATGAGCGGGCTACGGGCGCTGGATCTCCGCGACTACGATCCGGACGACCAGACGCTCGAGTTCCGGCACCGGCCACCGTTTACCGGTCTCAAAAACAAGGAGCAGGGCGAACGCGTCGTCGGGATATCCGAGCAGGTGGTCGAAGCGCTAGATACGTACATTGCCAGAGAGCGCGTTGAGAAACGCGACAAGAACGGACGCGAACCGCTGTTTTGTGCCCGTCAGGGTCGCCCGTCAAACTCGACGTTTCGAGCCTGGTGCTATCAGGGTACCCAGCCGTGTTTGATCACGAACTGTCCGCATTCGAAGCGACGGGAGACGTGTGACTACACACGGCGGAACTTCGCGAGCAAGTGCCCGAGCAGCCGCGCGCTCCACGCCGTTCGCACGGGTTCGATCACCTGGCAATTGCTCCAAGGTCTCGACATCGAGACGGTCGCAAAGCGCGTGAACGCTCGTCCGGAGACGATCCGACGGCACTACTACAAAGCCGGTCTTCACGAGGAGTTTGAAGAGCTGCGAGCAGACGTAACTCTGAAACTTGACATTCAGGACACCCATGAGTGATTCAAACATCCGAAATCAGCGTCGTAAAGCCCTCTTAGTATCGCGTGGTTCAGGAGAGGTGCGCCCTCCGACCCCACTCTGATCTTAATTATTGCGGTTTCGTACGGATTAAACCTGTCAGAAAGAATCTATACCTGACGGGGTGGTCGGCGTGACGCTTTCCGAAACGGAAGCGAAGCGTCTCCGAATCAATCGGGGGATCGCACCCCTGCCGACGAAAAGCCGCGAGTTTCGCTGTTCCGAGTGCGGTGCTCGGTGTACCGTCCTCCTCGACGGCCAGTCGGAAGCGGGTCACAAACGAGGGTGTTCTCGTCGCCTCGAGCGAACGGGCTCGAACCGAGTCTGTCCGTCACTCACCGACGGCGAGGAGGTGCAGCGATGATGGGGTTCGTCCCAGCGAGTCGGCTATTCGACGTCGAGAGTGGGAGGCCAAAAGATCACCCAGTGACCCGGTCGATCAGCGACGTCAGTGAGGTGATCGAGGCAACTGGCGGTGATCCAGTGTGACCCGGTTCGCCGAACGTGACGAGTGCCCGCAATGCGAGGCGACCGTCCCTGCGACCCGACCGCTGTGCCCCGACTGCTTTCGTGAAATCCGCCGTGTTCGGGGTGACTTGCTGTGAGCGAACCCGCAAATTCACAGCTCACTGAACGAGTCCGGACTAGGGCGTCGATTTCGATTTCCGACGACAAGTCGGTCGACGACGTAGCCACGGCGATCGATTCCGACGCCGGTGATGGTGATGACGCGTAAGTCCGATCGGGACGACCTCGAGGAGGCCGCCGACGAAGCGTTCGACTTGCTCGACGCCGGTCGACCGGTCGACGGCGTCGACGATGAGATCGAGGCCTCGATCGAACAGGAGACGCCGACGGCTGGCGGTGACGAGGTCGACGGTGGCACCGAACTCGAGTTCGACGAAGATCGCGACGTCGACGAACCGGAGGCCCGCTCTGCGTGTCGGTTCTGCCAGAGCGAGTTTCGGACGGTCGTCGCCGAACGACGGCATCACTCGGAGGACCGCTGTGAGGAAGGTTCACCGAAGTTCCGACGTGACGGGCGCCCGCTGATCGATCCCCAGGTACACGAGCTCCGGGCGAACTTCCTCTTCGAGCCCCTCGATTTTGTAGGCATTCGTGACTCGTGACTCCGCGACACGGGCCATCTCGCTGATCTTGCCCGGTAACCGCGAACGCCCAGTGCATCGGCACGCCTCGTACACGCTGGCATCTGGTTGATCCGATTCTGTCTGGTCGTCTTCGTCGAAGCAAGATTCGTGGATGTCTCTGATTGCTATCTTTTCACTGTTATACTGGTAACTTACTATCTTGGTGAGACCCTAACTCATCGAGGAGACGACAAACTCTTCCAGACTAAGTACCTACACTGGAAGTCAAAGAGACTGAATTACATTGTTTTTTATAATAAGCTAAAGGATACCTTAACCTATTTTGTTAGTAAGCAACTGATAGCCAAATTCACTCAACTCTACTTGCGGAATAGACCAACGATTAGCATCAAACCGGCGATAGCGATAAAAAGTTGTCTGCGCAACAGAGAATGTCCCACGAAGCGCCATACGCGTGTAATTCGGATTTGAGTGATTCTATCACTCAAGTCCGGATTATCGCATCAATTATCAGTTATCTTACTATTATCAACTAAGAGAATGGGTTATTTTTATCCTTTTGTAGACCCTTCAGGGAAGGGCAGGTTCTGAATCTTTAGGAATCATTTCGTCCCATAAAACCGACGTCCCTGTGTCGAGCATAACCCCGATAGGTCCTCCACCGGTAATATTATCTATCGCCCCACTAACCGGGTCCCAAGACCATGTATGTTTGTAGGACCCCCAGATAGTTCCCGGAGTCCCATCAGTAGCGAGTTCACACTGCAATGAAATATAACTCGAAGGTGGGAAACCTCCTCCATTTGGTCCCCAATCAAGATTAACTTCTGCAGCGACACCTCCGCCATCAATGGTCCCTGGCCAGAATTCGGCTTCGTGGTAACCATCTTTTTCATCAGCCATGGCTCTTACGGTGGGGGTTCCAATTGTTGTCCATACATTATCATCAAAACCCACACCAATAATATCAGGCACAAAAGTTGGACTTCTGAAACTATCCTCAAGCCCCTCTAACATCATATTTGCTGAGCAAAGTATTCTATTATGTTCAGGCAGCTCACTGAGAATTACATTCATTTCAGAATCACTCTCGGTATAATGGTTAGCAGCTGGTCCGATCTGAGAATCATCCTTCTCAGAGTTGGATGACCCCACTTTTTTAGTTGTCTGGGTGTACGATATTCCATCCTTATCTAATAATTTCCCAACCTGGTCTGGACCCCCTTTGACGTATGCGTCAAATATCTTGGAGGCGAGATCTTCTTCTTCTGACTTTGAAGCGCCAACTACACCAATTCCGCTAAGTGCAGCCGTTGCCGTTACACCTCGAATGAACTGCCGTCTATTCGGCATACTACCCACTATTAGACTCAACCATAAATAATTTTCTAAGCTAAGTTTATAGTATTAGACTAAATAATAGATAGTTTTATAACCTACTAGAACACAAAATAGGCCTAGTTTATTTAGATTAATATAATAATATTTATAACCAATCGCCATTTAGCCAAAATATGGATCACATTGAGTGGTTTCTGGGATTGATTGTATACCTCTTAGCAGTAATTATCTATGAATTTGGGAACGTGAATGGCCCGATTATAATTGTGATTCCTATACTACTAATTGTTTATACTATGCCTATTTACCTAATAGTTAGGCATATTTTTGATCGTATATCAAATTAGGGTCTTAAATATATTTATACCATAATATAGACAAATGAATGGTTGTTCGATGAGAGTGTATTTTTCTTGTTCAGGAGAAAATTTCCCCGTATCGATCGGCGTAGCAATCGAATGGTGAGGTCGTGGCTTCGCGCGCAGCGAAGCGAGCACGGAGCAGAGGTAGGGAGGTGGGGTCTGGGTCGGTCCGGCATACAACAAAAAAGAAGGCTGCGTACGCTGGCTACACTTCCCACCACCAACCGCACTCGGGGAAGTGGACTGTGGTCCAGCCGGTCAGAGCCACCGAGACGCGCCCGTTGTACCAGTTCTTCGCCGCTCCGTGAATGCGAACTCGTTCGCCCTCTTCGATCCACGGGGCATCGGACACTTTCCAGCTCGTGAACTTCGTGCGCCCGCTCTCATCTTCGATGAGACCGACCTGAGCAATGCTCGGACTTGACAGCTCCCACAGTTGCGTCACAGTACCTTCGATGCTCACCTCTTTGCGATTGACGCCCTCAAGTTTCCCGATGAGAACCACCTGTCCCGGCGCCGTCTCCAGTTCCTCGTACACCGCGACGACCGCGCTCATCAGGTCTTTCCCACCGACCACGGCTTCACCCAGCCGCCGACCAATCGCCGCTCGCGACCACCCATCCAGTTTCCCGGACAGCCGCATCGATTGCTTGTTCACCGCTGCCAACTGCTCCTGCGTGAGTTCTGCACGAGGATCGTTCCGCTCTGGGTCCGCCCACGGGTCCACGCTCGCCGCCCGCTTCTGGAACTCAGCACGCCGCTCAGCGCTCCGCTTCGCCGCGATATCTCGCGTCCGCTTCTCCCGCCCTTCTTGCGTCCCCAGCTCCGCCTGGGCTCTGATGCGCTCCAGCTCGGCCTCTCGCGCCCGAATGCGCTCTTCCTGTTCGAGGGTCGCACCGTGGATTCGCTCTTCGGTGGTCTCAACCATCCCGTCCGGGTGGTTTGCATCGACCTTTGCCTGCACCTCCATCTGTACCGTCGCCTGGAACTCCGGCGTCTCATCGACCACCTCAAAGCCATCTTCATCGACCGCTGCTTCGTCCACTTTTTCGGATGCCTGTTCATTGACCGAAACCTCATTACCGAAGACGTTCTTACTTGACATTGGAGTTCACTAGCTCCTGAAGGCGCTCAGCGCCCGACACCGCGATGCCCTTACATCGCGGTTTTCCGACGACTACGACCCTGAAGCGCGGACGTTGACGTTTCTGAATCGTCCGAAGACCGGGACTCGGCTCAAGCGGGGCGATGCCCATCAGCGAAAGGTCGTCCTCGCGGAGACGCCGAATCGAATCCTCGAGGAGTACCTCGAGCGCGATCGCAGCGAGAGACACGACGAGCACGGCCGTCGCCCACTGTTCGCCAGCGCTCGCGGCCGCCCGGTGAAGAGCACGATCACGAACTGGATCTATCAGGCGACGCTCCCGTGTGTTCGGAAATCGTGCCCGCACGGGAAGGAGCGTCACAACTGCCAGTGGACTGAACAGCAGGACAGCAGCAAGTGTCCATCGTCGACGTCGCCACATCCAGTCCGTCGTGGCTCGATCACCTGGCAACTCAATATCGGCCGCTCGGTCCAGGACGTGCACGTTTCACGCGGACGCCGCATTCGCTTATCAGACGGGACGGTGTCCGTTTCGTATGGCAGATTCGAACGACGATACGATCGACCCGACGTCGCCCGAACAGCGAGAGGTCGGCCGCGAAATGGTCGACGAGAGCACAGGCCTCGGCTCGGTGATGGCCCACGCGTACCGAGGCGAGCTCGGGCGGGTGGATACGTGGCGACAGCGCCTCGATCAGACGACGACGTGGGCGGTGACCGTGATGGCGGTGATCCTGACGTGGGCGTTCTCGAGTCCCGACAACCCTCACTATATCCTGTTGATCGGAATCGTGGTCGTCACGGTCTTCCTCAGTATCGAAGCGCGGCGGTACCGGGACTACGATGTCTTTCGGTCGCGCGTTCGGATGATTCAGGAAAATCTGCTCGCAACTGCCCTGGACCCGTCACGGGACGTCGAACGCACTGACTGGCGAGTAGAATTGAGTCAGGACTACCGTGAGCCCACGGTGAAAGTATCGATGCAGGAGGCCCTCGCGAATCGCCTGCGACGCGTGTATCTCGGGCTGCTCGGTGTCCTCCTCGTCGCGTGGATCTTCAGAGTGTCCGCGTTCGCACCGCGTGAAGACTGGGTCGAAACCGCCGCGATCGCTCAAATCCAGGGACTGGTCGTGATCGCGGTCGTCGTCGCGTTCTACGTTGCGCTGCTCGCGATCGCGCTGTGGCCGCAAGAACGCCAGGCGAAGGGCGAATTCCGCAAAGGAGGGGAAGGCGACTGGAAGGATTCGGACGCGAAAGACGAGTCGCGAAACGGATGATCGACCATACGAAACCGATTCGAGTCCGACCGTCCGCAACTAGACTACGGAGTTGTGGTACTGCCCGCCCTGAACGAGCGATTTACCGACACGAAAGACGTCTCCCGACTGCCCTCGAGCGGTCTTGACCGACGCTATTTATCCGGAGAACAGTTCTACTGAGCGGTCTTGCCTACCCGTAATAGGTCTCGAGGTGCTCGACGATATCGTCACTTTCGTAGAGGGACGTTTCACGTTGTGTGTCGACGAGATAGGGAACCTGATCCATGCCCCCCATCTCCACCAATTCCTCGTGCGTTTGCTGATTGGTTACTTCCTGGTCGTGGGACTTCCCCAGACGCGGGTTGTGATTCACGTACGATATGCCGAGTTCTGAGAGTTTTTCTCGAACTTTTTCGCAGTGGGGACATCCTTCAAACTGATACAATTCTAGCATCGAAATGTGAGAAGGTACCAATTCTCATAAATCTCTGTCTTTCGGAGAACGGGGAGGGGTAATAGAGTGATAGTGGACCGCATCGAATCGACGAGGCCGGTCAGCACCCACTCCCCGCCGTGCTCGTCGTTCGTCGTTGAATCCCTGAAAAGTAGCGGGAGGTAGATTTGAACTACCGATCTGCGGGTTATGAGCCCGCCGGAATCTCCTGGCTATCCCATCCCGCTACATGTTCGTACTTGTGGGCCACGATTAAGGGTTGTCATTCACCTGCTGTCCACGACATCTGTGTCTACAGTGGCTGGGATATTAGATGTCGACCGAAATATATTTTGTCGAAAATCAGCGCAATAGACGTTTGTATATCGGGTTCGACGGAGACGTCTCGAACGATTCGGGTGAGTTCCTCGATTGTTGTGCTATTCTCGGGTACGGTCGCTCGATGGAACCCCCCGTTGTCCGTATTTCAAGCACTCGATCGCGGCGGTGCATACTCCCCGTCGATTGCACCCGTGGCTGACCAGTGGACTGCCAAGGCTCAGAGAGTCTATCAACCGGACGACGGTGGACGATTCTGGCCGATCTCGTTCGCGTTCCTCTCACCGCGCTCGAGAGCGAGTGTCGGTCCGCCCGAAGCGCTCGGCCTCGATATCGTCGGGTTCCTCCACGAACGCTTTTCGTCGAGGTCACCCGCCCACCGACGGGGATCGACGACGAACGGACCGGCATCCTCAGCAAGTACCGGTGGTCCAGACCGTTCGACACGGACAGCCACGCTCACGGAGTGAGTACCACCTTGACGCAGCCGTCTTCCTTGTCGCGGAACGTCTCGTACATTTCCGGGCCCCGCTCCAGCGGTTCCCGGTGCGTGACGACGAACGACGGGTCGATGTCGCCGTCCTCGATTTTCTCGAGCAGCGGATCGAGATACCGCTGGACGTGGGTCTGGCCGGTGTTGACCGTCAGCGCCTTGTTCATCAGCGGACCGACCGGGACGTTGTCCGCGTGGCCGACGTAGACGCCGGGGACCGAGAGCGTCCCGCCCTTCCGACAGCACTTGATCGCCTGCCGGAGGACGTGGGGTCGATCGGCCTCGAGGTTCACCTGCTGTTTCGCCTTGTCCGTGAGGCCCATGAGGCCGGTGCCGTGGGCCTCGGTCCCGACCGCGTCGATGCACCGGTCCGGGCCGCGGCCGCCGGTCATGGCCATCAACCGGTCGTAGACGTCCTCCTCCTCGAAGTGGATCGTCTCGGCGTCCCCGTGCTCGCGGGCCATTGCGAGGCGCTCGGGGACGCGGTCGATCGCGACGACGCGGCCGGCGCCGAGCATCCAGGCGCTCTGGATCGCGAACTGGCCGACCGGGCCACAACCCCAGACTGCGACCGTATCGTCTTCTTCGATCTCGGCGTTCTCGGCGGCCATGTACCCCGTCGGGAAGACGTCCGAGAGGAGCAGCACCTGCTCGTCGGGCAGGTCCGACTCGACTTTCAGCGGGCCGACGTCAGCGAAGGGCACTCGCAGGTACTCCGCCTGTCCACCGGCGTAGCCGCCCAGCATGTGCGAGTAGCCGAACAGCCCGGCGGGCGACTGCCCCATCACCTTGCGGGCCACCTCGGCGTTCGGGTTGGAGTTGTCACACAGCGAGTACAGCTCCTCCTCGCAGAACCAACACGAGCCACAGCTGATGGTGAAGGGGACGACCACGCGGTCGCCCTCCTCGAGGGTTTCCACGGCGCTGCCGACGTCGACGACCTCGCCCATCGGCTCGTGACCGAGCACGTCGCCCTCGCGCATCGTCGGGACGTACCCGTCGTACAGGTGGAGGTCGGAGCCGCAGATGGCCGTGGCGGTGATCTCGACGATCGCGTCGTGGGGGTTGACGAGCTCGGGGTCGGGCACCTCGTCGACGCGGACGTCCTCCTCGCCGTGCCAGCAGAGGGCCCTCATAGCAGATCACCCGCGCCGCGGGCGGACGGGTTCCGCTCGAGCGTCGGTATCTCGCCCGTTTCGACGAGGCTCTTGAAGCGATCGAGCACGACGGCCGCGAGCGACTCGGGGACGATCTCGAGGCGCTTCGTCACCGCGGCACCGACGGAGCCCCCCGGCGGCTCGAACCGAAATCGAAACGTCAGTTCCGTCCCGCGGCCAGCCGGTGCCTCCCGGAAGCGGACCTGCCCCTCGTTGGAGACGGGCGCGTTTTCGTGGGATTCCCAGCGGAGGCAGTCGCCGGGACGGTCTTCGACGACCTGCGTGTCCCACGAGACGGTCGCTCCGAGCGGCCCGCTCGCGGTCCAGTGCCAGCGGTCCTCGTCTCGAGCCGTCACGTCGAAGAGTCCGCCGTAGAGGCGCGACATCGTCTCTGGTTCACGCCAGCGCTCGTATACCTCGTCCGGTGACGCGCCGATCGTAGTTGAGCGGGTCGTTTCCACCGCGTCGGACGCGTCCACCGCGTCCAATCGACCGTCCCCGCTGGCCGAGTCCGTGTCGAACGATTCGTCGCCGGAGCGCCCGCCGACGAGTCCCCGGTAGAGCAGCCAGCCGCCGGCGAGCGCCGCCGCCGCACCGCCGAGCGACCGACGCTTGATGCCGAGCGCCACGATCGCTCCGCCGACGGTCGCCGCAGCGATCCGGCCGCCCCGTTCGAGCGATCCTCTCGAGGACTCGGAATTTGGGCCGTGAAGCGGCTCTCGCTCCGTCACACCTCGTTGGTCCGTGGACACGGGATACTCACCTCCGACGCGTGCGACTGATCGTTTCGTGGACGCCAGGGTCGTCGACCCGGCGGCGACCATCGGTCCCGCGATCGGTTCGAACACGGCGGATCAGCCCGTGCGAAAACGGTTCGCATCATTACGTCTCTCTCATAACGTTTATCGAGCATCCGTTTGGTAGCGGTACCCGCAAACGCAGGCCCGCCTGGAGCGCGCTCGCCGTCGCCGAATCTCATGCGACCCGTTCGACCCAACCAGCACTCCAACGGACCGAGACCGCCGTGACTTATCCTGCGACGGCAACGACATCATGACACATGAGTAATTCTGTGATGGAGGGCGACGGCGACCCCACGAGAGTGGCGATCGCCTGTCAGGGCGGGGGGAGTCATACGGCTTTCACGGCCGGCGTTTTGAAAGGACTCCTCCGCGAGTGGGACGACGAATACGAACTGGTCGGCATCAGCGGGACCTCCGGCGGTGCGTTCAACGCGCTCGCGGCGTGGTACGGGCTGGTCACCGCCGACGAGGACAGAGCGATCGACCTCCTCGACGCCATCTGGGACGACCTGTCGGCATCCGACCTTTCCGATCGGTTTCTGAACAACGTTCTCGTCGGACTGTCCCGCCTCGAGAGCGCCGGGGTTCCGATGCTCGAGCTCAGCCCGTACCAAATCCCCGGTCAGGAAATCGGCAAAGACGAGCTCCGTGAAACGCTCGAGCGACACATCGACTTCGACGCCGTTTCGGATCTGTGCGGACGGGAGACGCCCGAACTCGTCGTCGGAACGGTCGATATCAACGCCGGCGTCTTCGAGACGTTCACCAACGAGGAGGTGACACCGAAGGCGATCCTCGCGTCCGCAGCCGTGCCAGCGCTGTTCGAGGCCGTCGAGATCAACGGCCACTATCACTGGGACGGCCTGTTCTCGCAGAACCCGCCGATCGACGACCTGATGACCGTCGACGCCGACCGCAAGCCCGAGGAGCTGTGGGTGATTCAAATCAATTCTCAGGAACGGGAGGGCGAACCCACGACCCTCGCGGAGATCGCCGATCGGCGAAACGAACTGTCGGGGAACATCTCGTTGAACCAGGAGCTGGGTGTGATCGAACGCGTTAACAAGTGGATCGACGAGGGACACCTCCCCGAGAGCGATTTTTCGAGGACGGAGATTCACCGGATCGCGATGGGGAGAGAGTATCACACCTCGACGAAGGTCGACCGAAGTCCGTCGTTCGTTCGGGAGCTGATGGAGCTTGGTGAGCAACGGGCTGCGGAGTTCCGTCGTGGCCGGTGAACGTCGACGACGCACCACTCGAGGCGTGGCGGGAAATCTGCGAGCTACCGACTCGGCGGGTTCCCTATCAATCGCGTATCGAAGCCGTCCGTTCGACAGAAAGTGGAGGCACCGTCGTGGTGTGTCTCGGTAGCTGTGACCCGCTCGAACGCGTCCCGCGGCGTCGAATCGCGATGATATGTCCCAGAGCGATGACGACCGGGGAACGCGGGTGGTGCAGTTGTCGAGTCACGAGTGACTCGAGTACGGAGCGTGGTACGGGGAGTGCCTCCGGATAGACCGTTAGTCTGCAACGGTATAAGCGGTAATCTAACGTCCCGGTTAGTCGGTTACCCGAACGTGACCGCCCAGGGCCCAAGCAGCCGGAAGCCAGTGAGAGAATCCCTCATCGGCCGCGACGATGTCGACCGCTGCACGCTGGGTCTCCTCGGTGATGCGACGAAGCAACGGCGGCTCTCGACCACTGTCACGGCCCCGGCTGATCGGACATCATCGACGTGGCGCATCCGACCATGATCGAACGGTGACTGTAGAGTCCGAAAGGTGTGTCTCAGGGCGAACCCGAGTGATACGTTCTCGGAGGACGCCGATCACGAGACGGTCATCGAGCGGTCTCGCTCTTTTCGAAACCGCGTGTCTGTTGAACGACTAACATGGGTATGTCCCCGTTGAACCGTGTTATCACGGTCCCCGCAAATCGTTTAGTTACGGCCCGTATAGACAGTTTATCGACTTCGAACCCACCACATATTATGCAATGATAACATGACGAATACAGAAGACGTGCTGTTGTTCGGTGCACTCGCGTTCGTCTGGGGCACGGCGTTCACGGCGATCGAAATCGGACTCGAAACCCTTCCCCCGCTCCTCTTCGCAGCGGCCCGATTAGATATCGCCGCGTTCATTTTCATCGGAGCCGTTCTCCTCAGCCGGATCGAGTGGCTCCCTCGGACGAAAGCAGACGTCGCTCTCATCCTCTCGAACGGGATTCTCGTCATCGGAGCGCACTTCGCGTTCTCCTTCATCGGGCAGAGTCACGTCACGAGCGGCGTCGCCGCGATCGTCCTCAGTTTCACTCCGATCATCACCCCCGTCATCGCTATTCGGCTCCTCGCAACGGAACGCGTCTACGGGACGGACGTCATCGGACTGTGCACAGGATTGGCTGGCGTAATCGCAATCGCAACTGCCGGCGGGTCCTTCGACGGGCAACTCATCGGCGTCGCACTCATCCTCGCCTCCGCGGTCGTCTTCGCGCTCGGGTCAGTCCTCACGGAACGCTGGACGGGAGTGCTCCCCACGATGTCACTTCACGCGTGGTCGATGATTACCGGTGCGGTATTCCTCCACGCCACAGCCGCCGTCTATTCGGGCGCGTCGCTTCGACACGTGACGTGGACGCCGTCAGCGGTCGCCGCACTCGTATACCTCGGCGTCTTCGCTACGGCGGGCGGATTCCTCCTCTACTTCACCTTACTGACCCGAATCGGCGCAACGAACGTCAGCCTCATCAACTACGCCTCACCCGTCGTTGCGACGATCTTCGGTGCGACGCTCCTCGGTGAGGAAATTACCGCGGCGACCGTCGCCGGCTTCGCGCTCATCGTCGTCGGATTCGCGCTCTGCAATATCCGGCCACTCTGGCGGCTTACCCGATCTACGAGGAAGACGCCCGCAGGAGATCGGTCGCTCGGACGCGACGAAGTCCGCGTCCACGGAAACGTCTACAGTACGACGACCGACCTGCAGACCCACCTGCAGCTGGGTGACTGACTGCTCCTATCCGGGTATCCGCTCCGATAATTCGCTCACCAGGTGACGTTCGAGTCCGATATCGAGTGACGCAGTTTGCAGGATAGGCCGACCAGTACGACCTCACCTGATGGCAGCGAGCGGACCGATCGTGTGATCGAGTCCGCTACTGGACGCTCGGGTTCGAGCCGACGGTGCTCTGATCGAACGTCGTCCCAGTGATCGACTTGAGCCGATCGACGAGCGAGTCCTTCTTCGGTTCGCCCATCAGGGCGACGTCGAGGACTTCGCTGATGTTCGCACAGGGGATGATCTCGATCATCTCCTCGTACTCCTCTTCGATCATCACGTCCTGTTCGTTCGCCTCGGGGATGATGACCTTCGTACAGCCGGCCTTCGCGGCGGCTTCGATCTTGTGGGTGACCCCACCGATCGGGAGCACGTCACCGCGCACCGAGAGCGATCCGGTCATCGCGACCGATTGATCGACCGGGATGTTCTCCAGTGCGCTGATGACGGCGGTCGCTACCGTGATGGAGGCGGAGTCGCCGTCGACGCCGCCTTCGCCGGCCTGAACGAACTGGATGTGGATGTCCTTCTCCGAGAGATCGACGTCGGAGAACTTCTTGATGATCGCGGAGACGTTCTGGACGGACTCCTCGGCCATCTCCTTGAGCTGGCCGGTGGCGATCACCTGCCCGCCGCCCTGTGCGGGGGCGATCTCGGCCATGACCGGGAGCATGATGCCCGAGTCCTCGCCCATCACGGCGAGGCCGTTGACGCGGCCCTCGACGCCGCCCTCGTTGACCTGCAACTCGTAGTCCTTGCGGCGCTCGATGTAGTCGTCGGCGAGCTGTTGCTCGATCGAGCGCGAGCGGTCTTTGGCCCGCAGAACGTCGTCGCGGGTCGTGAACTCCCGATCCTCGGCGCGGGCGATGTCGCCCGCGACGCGGACCAGCCCGCCGAGGGTACGGAAGTGCAGCGTGAGGTGGTTCTTGCGGCCCGAGCGACGCTTGGCTTCGAGGATGAGTTCCTCGAGGGCATCGTCGGTAAAGTGTGGTAGGCGGCCGTCCCGTTCGACTTCCTGGGCGACGAAGCGGGCGTATTTGCGCCGCATCTCGGGAGTGTCCTCGATGGTATCCTCCATGTAGACCTCGTAGCCGTACCCCTTGATCCGGTTGCGGAGCGCGGGGTGCATGTTCTCCATGGCGTCGAGATTGCCCGCAGCGACCATGATGAAGTCACAGGGGACGGGCTCGGTCTGGACCATCGCGCCCGAGGAGCGCTCGGACTGACCCGTGATCGAGAATTCGCCCTCCTGGATGGCCGTCATCAGCTTCTGCTGGGTCTGGATATCGAGGGTGTTGATCTCGTCGAGGAACAGCACGCCCTTGTTGGACTGATGGATCGAACCGGGTTCGACCCGCTCGTGGCTCGGGGTCCCCATACCGCCGGACTGGAAGGGGTCGTGACGGACGTCGCCCAGCAGCGCACCGGCGTGGGCACCGGTCGCGTCCTCGAAGGGCGCGACGCGCTGATCGCCGTTGTTGACCAGCAAGTTCGGCACCATCGCGTCCGAACCCCGCCCCAGCGTCCGAAAGATGAACCAGATGACCCCTGCTGCGAGGAGTCCCAGCAGAAGGGAGGCCCCCGACAGAATCGTATAGGCGAGGATCGCTGCGATGGCGATCCACATCACGATCGAGCGCATCCGGTTACGCTTGTCGGCTTCCTCTCTGTGGGCGTCGACGATCTGATCGCCCTTGCCGGCGGGGACGGTCCGTACCTTCGGTTCGTTGTCGTCGTCCGGGTTGGGATAGACCAGGACGTCCTGCAGATCTTCCTGGGGAAGCAGCTGACTCATCGCCTTCGCCAGCATCGACTTCCCGGTCCCCGGCGAGCCGATCATCATGACGTGACGGCGCTGCTTGGCCGCCTTGATGATGATCTCGCGCGCTTCTTCCTGACCGATGACCTGATCGACGAGCCGTTCCGGAACCTCGATCTCCTCGGTAGAGTCGATCACGAGGCCGCCGAGGAGGTCGTCTTCGGCGATCTCCTCGTCGATTTCGAGGTCCGAATCGACCTCGACGTCACTTCCGAGGTCTTCAACGGTTTCGAGGTCGTCAGCCTCCTCGTCGGGAGCAGTGCCCGGAGCGTCGTCGGGAGGGTCGTCGTTCATATCGTTATTCATAGAACACTGTCAAGTGACGAATACGAAGGGCTTGCGGCGGATATACTTTCTCCATAACGGCAGTCGGTGGCTCGCAACTCCGATCGACACGCGGGGTAGGACCGGAGGTTTATAAGTCTTAAATGCGTCTCTTTTAGTGACTTATGCCCGACCCGAAGGAATCTATCTCCATCGAGAACGTCGTCGCGTCGACTGGTATCGGACAGGAACTCGACCTCCAGAGCGTCGCGATGGACCTCGAGGGGGCCGACTACGACCCCGAACAGTTCCCCGGTCTCGTTTACCGGACCCAAAATCCCAAGTCCGCGGCACTGATCTTTCGGTCGGGGAAGATCGTCTGTACCGGCGCGAAAAGCACTGACGCGGTCCACGAGAGTTTGGATCTCGTCTTCGATGAACTCCGCGATCTCCACATTCAGGTCGAGGACGACCCGGAGATCATCGTCCAAAACATCGTCAGCAGTGCCGATCTCAGCCACGACCTCAACCTGAACGCGATCGCAATCGGGCTCGGACTCGAGAATATCGAATACGAACCGGAACAGTTCCCCGGACTGGTGTATCGGCTCGACGACCCCGAAGTCGTTGCCCTCCTCTTCGGGTCCGGGAAACTGGTGATCACCGGCGGAAAGAAGGTCGAAGACGCCGAACGGGCCGTCGACGTGATCGTCGAACGCCTCGGGGACCTCGGCTTGCTCGAGTAACGGCTTCTTCCGATCTCAGTCCAGTATGAAAATCTGAACGGTCGGATCGGAATTTTCGGTGTTTCTGTCGGAGTGACTTCGCATCGTCGATTCCGGTTGGTATCGAGCTAGCTGGTGTGAAGTGCGAGGCGACACTGTGCGAGCCGATGCGATTGAGCAACCACACGTCTGTAGCAGAATTACTAATTTCACATACTATTTCCACGTTGTATAGTTTCGACTCCGTTCGGGTACGATCACTGATGGAAATTCGATATCGAAAATCGATTTACAGCCGCCAACTGGGGAACGATCAGATCGCGTTACGTTCGACGAGACTGTGATCTACTCGACAACAGATGGTGCTGGCCGCGAGTTATTTCCGACACCAACACACCGGATCGATCGATCTCAGGCTTTATTTAGTACGTACAACCGTACTGTCTGCAATCCTCGTGTGAACTCGGGAAGAAACGCGACATCGAAGAGACGGTGTTTGTCGTCGATTCAGCTCCACCGTTCGAAGCCACACTCCATCATCCCGAGTTTCGATTCCGGTACGAAAAAACACGAAGTCGAATCCTTGTTAGATATATAATTTATAATATAGTTAGGGATACCTACCAGTTTGATAATTGTTTCGGACGCCCTGATCCAGCAACCGCAGAAACGAGGCAACGGAACCGCGTACATACCGGAACCAGCTGCTCTGAGCACTGTCCTGTCTATAATCCCCTTCGGTATACGCTGGTCTACACGCCTAACAGCGCTCGGTGCGTCTCGTTCCTCTTCGGCGACGTTCTCTCGGCGATACGTTGTTCTCCGCAGTGCCAATCGTCCGGACCTCGAGGCTAGCCCATAGATGCCGTCCACGAGGCTACTATCTGCTAGTCGATTGTTTCGACTGTCCGAGAAGACACCCCTCCTTCTCGATCGAGAAAGTCGATACCGGCCATCTCGTATCGAGTGAGACTCGTCCAGTTGGTGGCGGAAATGAAGCGCATCTGAACGGACGCTCCGTGGTCGTACGCGATCTCGCGAGCACTCGAGCGCAGCGGTCGACGGCTCGCTACCATCGACGGAATCGAGACCGAGATCGAGTCCCGAATTTCGTTCGACCGACTGAGTGCGGTACTGTCTTCGCACCGAGTACGAAACGGGCAGCGACGGTTCGACGGCTGGTGGGGCACCCCCTCGAATTCGGTTCGCACCGCACGCCGAGACCCGTGTTCGTCAGGACCGATCCGGGACGAAGTCCACCGTGTCGAGTGGATCCTCGAACGCACCGACCAACTCCTCGAGGGCGTCCGTGGCCGTGAGCAATCCGACGATATCGCCGTCGTCCGCAACGAGTGCGAGTTCCTGGTGAGCCGCCTGGAGTTCGTCGATAGCGTCGCTAATCAACGTGTCTGCAGGGAGCGTGTTCGGTGGGGTCGCGAGGTCCACGAACGTTAGGTCACCGCCACGAAGTTCGTCGATTCGGTCGACAACCGTTGGAACGTAGACGATACCGACGAACTCGGCGGGCGTCTCCTCGATCAGTGGAAATCGAGTGTGGGGGGTCGAGCCGATACGCTCGAGGTTTTCGTCGACTGACGCGTTCGTCGAGAGAAAGACGGCATCCTCGATATCGGTCATCGCGTCTTCGATCGGTCGTTCGCCGACGGTAAACGCGTTGATGATCTCTTCTCGCCGGTCGGTCGGGAGGTCGCCCTGCTCGAGGACGGACGTGAGCCGATTCCGGAGGTCGGCTCGCGTCTCGATGATTTCCGTTTCGGTCTCGAGCCACGCGCCGGTCATCTCGATTCCGAACTGTCGGAGCGTCCACTTCGCGACGGCGTCGCCGAACCAGATCACGGGCGAGAGCAGCCACGCGAACCAGTACAGCGGCGTCGCACCGTATCTGGCGACGAACTTCGTTCGCTCCACCCCGAGGTAGGTCGGCGTCTGTTCGCCGTGCGTGAGGTGGAGGAGGTTGATAATCACGAACGCGAGGAGTGCCCCGGCCCCCGCAGATGCGAGCGCAGTATTTGCGAAGATCGGTCCGATGATCGTCGCGAGGGCCGGTTCGGCGATGATTCCGATGGCGATGCTCGTCGCGCTGATCCCGACCTGGCAACTGGTGAGATAGATCTCGAGATCGTCCGTCATTTCCCACGCGCGGCGAAGTCCCGGTTTGTCGAACGCCGACTCGGGGTACTGGCGGACGCGCGTGAGCGCGAACTCGATCGCGACGAAGAAGGCGTTCGCGAGGATCAGGCCGATGCCGGCGATCAACCGGAGGCCGATTTCGAGGGGGTCCATTAGATCCGCATTTCGTCGGCCCGTCCTATCAAAGCATCCTCAGTTCCCGTGTCATAGAAACGTTCCGCTTACACGCGAGCAACTCGAGTAGATGACCTCGAAGTAGTGACTAGTACTGAAGGTCGTGCGTGTCGAGTCCCGGGACGATATATGATCATACCCTGCTCCCGGTCGACGGGAGTGACGAAGCCAGACGGGCGGCGAAACGCGGTCTCGAGTTTGCCCGGGCTTTCGGTACGACTGTCGACGTTCTCCACGTCGTCGAGGAGAAGCCCCTCCGACTCACGAGGACAGCCGACGAGGGGGATCGGCTTCGAGATCGATGGTATCGGTATCCACAGGAGATCCTCGGACGATGACCGAATTCTGTCGCCCTCCGTGCCCGACGACTCTTTCGCCGCTTCAACGGATACCCGTCAGGGCTGCGGACGTGACAGACGATACTCCATCTTTATCTGACAGACGCCTGTACCGGGGGATATGCAACCGTCGATCGTTCGAGAGATAGAACGCGGGACTCGGTACGGACTCTTGACGGTGCTCGCCATCGGCGTTCGCCGCCGGGATCCCGGTGCAGCGGTAAACGCGATCTTCGGGTTCGTTGGAATCTCCCTTCCGCACGTTATCGAACGGCGATACGACATGGAGTTCCGACCGTGGCAGCGCGTCTATCTCGAGACCGCCATGCTTACGCACGCCGTCGGCATGCTCGGTCAGTACGACGACGTCTGGTGGTGGGACCACCTGACCCACACCCATTCGGCGACGATTCTCGGCGGACTTACTTTCGCAGCGGCCCGTCGCCGCGGGCGCGATCCCCGTCCTCGGGTTATTGCTGTCGTCGCCTGTGCCGGGATCCTCTGGGAACTCGTCGAGTACACGATTCACGCGACGGCCAACCGAATCGGCTTCGAGCCGGTACTCGTCACCTACGGGAAGACCGACACGTTCTACGACCTCGTTTTCAATCTCGTCGGTGCCGTTATCGTACTCGTCCTCGGCGATCACCTTCTCGGAAATTTCACCGGGTCGGCGGGCGACTATCGATAGCTGCGTCTCACGCGGTAGAATCGGCTGCGTTCTGGGGTGTTGCGACGGATATCAGCGCGAGCCTCGAGCGCTATCTCGATCCCATCCGTCGATCGGGCGGTGTCCCGAGCATACCTCCTGTCCGGCGAGGGTTCCGGAGTCGTCCCCTGTCCGTCTTCGGCCCGCTATCACGGAGCGGTCTCTTCCAGCACCGACCTGATGGCCGTCGCCACTTCGTCGAACTCGTTCATGTTGAGTGAATCAGTCGTCACATAGACACCGTGTTCGCCGTCAATAACCCGAGTGACGTATCCCCACTCGAAGGAGCGAATCGTGAACCCGTAGTCACCGAGCTCGGAGTCGCCGTACGTCTGCTGGGACGTGAACCCGAGTCGCTCGTTCGCGACGAACCGTTCTATGTCGGCGTCTCGTTCGAGATCGTCACGGAGGTACAGCTGCTCGTAGTCATCGGCGGTGAAGTAGGTGATACTTCGGAGTCCATCACCGATCGCCGTCCGGCAGACGCTAATTAGTTCGTCTTCGAGGTCGTCACCGTTCGTTGACGCCGTCATGATCGAATCTACAGCCGGTAGTCGTATATAACACCGTGTCAGGTCCCACCAATCGAGACCCGGGCTCGCGTCTTTTCGTCTTCGATCATCGGGACGCAAACCGGCGTGCCGGCGTTTCGAACGATGGTCCCCATGACGCTTTCGAGGATCTATCGTGGATGTCGATCACGACGAAACCGATGTCGGTATCGTCGACGGACGTCGAAATAATACTCCTCGCGGATCACTCGCAACGAGGACGGTTCCACTTCCGTCAGCGCGTCGAGTACGTCCCGACGAAACTCTACGGAACGACTACCCGATAAAAAACCCTTACCGGGACGGTCGCCTGAATTCGGACCGGGCGTTCCGACCGGAGACGTCACGGTGGATTCCGGCGATGTGCCGCATGCGGCGAGGGGTTCCCGCGACTCGACTCCAACTCGCTCGACCTGGACCCGTCCCTCGATTGGGTGGCGAGTGCGTTCGACGCGGGGTCAGCTGAAGAGGTCTGTGAATAGAGAGGCCTGTGCTCGTCGGAGCCGCTCGAGGAATGCCGACTTGCTGATGCCCATCTCGTCGGCGACGTCGCTCGCGGTCGCTTCCCGCGGAACGGTGAAGTAATTCATCTCGAGGGCGCACTGAACGCTCTCGATTTGAGCGGGCGTGAGGTCCCACCGACTGGCAACCGGTTCGTCGTCCTCCTCGTGAAGCCGATAGATGCGTTCCAGTCGAACCCCGACGGTTTCGCCCGCAGTTTCCATGACGCCCGTGAGTACGTCTCGGCCGACGACCGCTCCGGTCAACAGTGCTTCCCCGTCACGGTATTCGATGGCGTCGACCAGTAGTCCGGCACTGATGAGCTGATGGATAACGCAGGGGTGTTTCGAGAGACAGCGGTAGTTATCACGGTCGACCGTTTGCGATCGGTGCAGGTAGCGGATTCGGTCATCACGGTCGAGTGTGTCGGCGAATTCGTCCGTCGATGGCGTGCTGAACTGAAGGAGAACGTTCCCGTCGTCTCGGAGCTGTGGCGGCTGTGCAGTAACGTCCGTCCCCGTCAGCCGTGTCGCCTCAGAAAGCGGGCAGTCATCGCCCGTAATGCGGAAATCGACGATCAGACAGTCACTGATCATTACCGGCGTCTATTCGAAATCGAAATATAAATCCCCCACATAGGCGGGTCAATCGGTAAGGAACTATACGATGAACCGGCGGATATGGATCTCGAGACGGTCAAAAAACGCACGGGGCCACGGGAGTTCGGTCCCGAGGACGATATGCCGGAACGATATCGCACCGCGGCGACCCGAATGATCCAGTTTCACGCGAACAGCGAGGTCATGGGCGGCTACCTCGACAAAACGTTTACCCGAAAGGCACCGTCGCTTGATCGGAAACTGGCGAACACGGCGAAAGTGCAGGACGAAATCGGCCACGCACAGCTGCTGTACAGAGCTGCCGAGACGTTGGGTGTGAAAACTCGGACGGAGATGCTCGAGGAGCTCGCGAACGGCGAGGGAAAGTTCCTGAACTGTTTCCACTATCCCGTCGATTCGTGGTACGAGGCACCGATGATCGACTTCTTCGTCGACGGCGGTGCGATGCGTCGGCAGGCGACGTTGAAATCGACGAGCTGGACGCCGTACGCACATGCGATGGATAAGATCTGCTTCGAGGAAGGGTTCCACGTCAAACACGGCGAATCGATCCTTCGCGAGCTGATGAACGGGTCGAAAGCCACGCAGGAGCGCACGCAGGAGACGTTCGAGGAGTGGTGGCCTCGCATCCTCCAGTTCTTCGGGCCGACGAACGACGAGAGCGTTCACGACGACTTCGGCCGAGCCGTCGGTCTCAAAACGGTGACGAACGACGAACTCCGGAATTCGTTCCTGAATATGTACATCCCGAAAGCGGAAAAACACGGGTTAGAGATACCGGAGTACCCGCGTATTTACGAGCGCGATGACGGGACGATGGCCGTTCGCGAGGACGACCTCGACTGGGACGAGTTCTGGACCATCTCGAGGAACGAATACGAGGGATCGGCCGAACAGATCGGCTCGCGACGCCGACGGCAGGAGGCGGTCGAATGGGTCCGCAAATCGCTGGACGCGTGGGAGTCCAGTGCCGGAACTACCCCACAGGCGGCCGATTAGAACGATGATCTGGGAAGTATTCAGACAGGAGGCCCCAGGCGACTACCACGAGCACGTCGGCAACGTCCACGCTCCGGATCGAGACATGGCGAAATTATTCGCTCGGATTCAGCACGCCCGGCGAATGCAAACGAATTCCCTGTGGGTCACACCGCGGGAGGAGATCGGTGAGGTCAGCGCCGAGGACGCCGCGTTTGGCAGCCGAACTGACAAGTCCTACCGGTGGGCGATGACGTACAACGAGATCGACGCCTCCTTCGCCGAGGAGGTCGCTGACAGCGAATCCGAACAACGCGAAGCCGCTCGGAAGCGCCGAGAGGCGCTCCGAGACGAGGGGAACGAAGCATGAGTGGGACTCCGCAATCCGAACGCATCGGTCGAGCCGATCTCTCCGCCGAACAGCAGGTCGCGCTCGAGGAGTTACTCTTCCGCCTGGCCGACGACGAGTTCGTTCACGCCGAGCGCTTGACCGAGTGGCAGATCTATGCGCCGACGCTCGAGTCGGACCTCGCGATCGCTAACATCGCACAGGACGAGTTCGGGCACGCACGACTGTGGTACGACCTCCTCAAGCAGCTCGGGTACACGGAACCGGAGTGTCTCTGGGAGCGAGATCCGACCGAGTGGATCCACAGTCTCCTCGTCGAGCGTCCTTTCGAAGACGGTGACTGGGCTGACGCCGTTCTCCGCGGCTATCTCTACGACGTCGCGGAGCGTATCCGCCTCGAGGCGATGGCTGACACGAGCTACGCACCGCTGGCGGACCGCGTCGGGAAGGTCCTCGAGGAAGAGGACTACCACCGAGAGCATGCCGTGAACTGGCTGGAACGATTGACTGCGGACGACGACGGGCGTGCTCGGATGCAGAACGCGCTCGACGAGCTGTTCCCCTATGCGCTGTCGCTGTTCCACCCCGGGCCGCGCGAGGAGGGTATCGTCGAATTCGGCTTCCGGACGGAAACGGTCGCGGAGATGCGTACCGAGTGGCTCGAAACGGTCAGTCCGTTCCTGGAGTCGCTGGATCTGACCGTGCCCGAGCCCGACGAGGTGGTGAGTGTCGACGAACGCGGTCGCGACGGAACGCATACCGATGCGTGGACCGAGCTCTACGACGAGTTCACGGCGACGTATCACGAGCTCGAGTTCGAAACGCCCGCCACGCTCCGCACAACGGAGGAGTGACAATGCGGACGAACGAACCGATGGATTCCGACGCCTGCACTTTCACCGAATTCAGTGACGGTGACCCGCCCAGTGAGTATCCGAAAACCGGTGCGGATGCAGCGGGCATCGAAGCCGAGGTGTGGAAGGCACTGTACGAGGTCGAAGATCCCGAAATGCCCGTCAGTATCGTCGATCTCGGTCTCATCTACGACGTGTGCGTCGAGGGCGATCGCTGCGTCGTCGAGATGACGCTGACCTACACGGGGTGTCCCGCTCGGGATATCCTGCTGAACGATGTCGCGTGTGCGGCCGAAACGGTGGCGGGTATCACTGAAGCGACCGTCACTCTCCGGTACACGCCGGAATGGAACGTGACCATGGTGACCGACGAAGGGAAAGACAGGCTTCGAGACTTCGGGCTCAGCGTATGACAAAAGAGGATCCAAGCGCGGCGACGACGGAAGAAGCCGACGCTACCTGCCCCTACTGTGGATCGACGGAAACGAAACGCGACCATCCCAAAGGTCCCTCGCTCTGTCGGTCGATGTACTTCTGCGAGAGTTGTCAGCAGCCGTTCGAACGATTCTCCTGAAACGGTAGGGGACGGGTAGCCTTCGATTCTCTTCTCTCCGAGTTGGGGACGCACGTTTCCGCCAGACGGTCAATACCGAACACTGGAAGCGATGCAGTCCGTGGCCAGTGAACCACCGGGTTCCGTTCGGCAGGAGCGCTAGTGATCGCGGCCGCTCGAACCGGACCGGTCGGTTCGTCCGATACAATAACCGCTACGCGATGGCGTGCGACCACCGCTGAAAGACGCTGTTACTCCTTCGTTTTGATCAGAAACTTCATGTCTCCCTGGAAAACGACGGTTCCCTCTTGGTTGGTCATTTCCGTGTCGAGAACGACGAGACCGACGTCGTCGCGGTCCCCGATCTCTTTCTTTTCGTCGACGACGATCTCGAGCGATACCGTGTCGCCGATGTGGACCGGTTCCGGCAGGTCCATGTAATTCATTCCGAGGAACGCGTACGCGGTCCGTTCGACGATGCCCGTTCGATACACGAATCCCGTCGCCTGGACGAACGTCATCGGTCCGTGAGCGATGCGCTCGTCGAAGTCCTGTTCTGCCGCGTACTCCTCGTTCGTGTGGAGTTCCGTCCAATCGCCGCTCAGCGCCGAATGCATCACGAAATCGGTCTCAGTGACCGTCCGACCGACGCTCTGAAACTCCTGCCCCGGCTCGAAGTCTTCGAAATGGTGTGGCCTGTAACTATACGCCATACTCGTAGTACTAAATCATCATGTAAAAAGTTTATCTAGAGTTAGTGATATTATTCTGGTCGGGCTAGAGACAGCCACTCCCGAGAACGAATGTAGTCGAAACGCTGGATACGGTCACAACGGGTACGAACTCGACGGGGAACGGTAGTCGACTCGACATTTAAAACCACGATATAGCGGGGCAAATTTATAATTAGTTACATCTGTCGTTACTACTCGAACGATGAGCACACAACCGATGTCAGACGGCCGCCGAAACATGGGGGTTTCTCCGTCATAAGCCGAAAATAGAACGTCCGCTGGGCGAACGATGCGAGCCGGATGACCGGATCGGGACCTCGGGGAGCACCACGCTCGTGATTACATCCATATGTATGTAAATATTACTCGTCGCCTCGGATCGCATCGACTGTGCCGGACGGAACGTATTGGACGGAACGTTGGACGGACTGGGTTCTACCGGTAAAGAGATGATAGAAAAGGGGAACTGACTGGCGAAATGAGCCGGATCACACCGCCGTCGGAATTAGACCTGCAATCGAGCTGGTCGTCGGACTACGTTACGGCAAACGGTTGTCGACACCGGTACGTGAGATCGGGGACGAAAGACGGACCGACCGTGCTGCTCGCACACGGGTTCACGGACAACTGGCAGTGCCTCACTCTGCTCGCCGCACGGTTCGTCGACGACCACGACGTGATACTCTACGATGCCCGGGGTCACGGGTTGAGCGAAGCCCCGGACGCGGGGTACGATGCGGAAACGATGGCGGACGATCTCTACGGACTCTGTGAAACACTGACCGTCGAGAACCCCATCCTGTACGGGCATTCGCTCGGAGCGGATTCGGTCGCTCGTGTCGCCGGACGGGCAGGGCTGCAGCCTCGAGCGCTCGTTTTGGAGGATCATCCGGCACAGCTCTTCGCGGCGCTCGGCCAGGATCACTTGTCGAACAAGCGCGACCAGCTCGACCGGTGGAGTACCGCGACGCACGCATCGCTGCGCGAGCGGTTCGAACCGCAATACCCCCGCTTCGCCGACCTACTGGCAACCGCTCGGAAACAAGTGCGACCACACGTGCTGGGAATTACGAAGCGCGGATTCGAACCGCTAGACCTCGCGCTCCCGAACTCGCCCTGTCCGACGCTCCTGCTCCGCCCCGATCCCGCCGTCGCTTCCTACACGGATCCCGAACGGGACCGAGAGTGGGCAAACGGGAAGACGACGGTCCACAACGTCGACGGAGCGGGGCATACGATCTTTCGAGATCGCCCATCGCTCTGTGTCGAGATCGTCGACGAGTTCCTCGCCGAACACGATCTCGTCCGGTGAGTGAATCCGGAAGTACTGTGTTCCTGACCGGCGAACGATTTCGAGCGCCGGCTTCCTCGAAGCACGGGCTGACCGAGGGTGTCGATTCCGACACCGGTAATCGATCGAACCGTGTAACGCCGTCATTCGGTCGGTCGTTCGGGAAGACTGGTATCCTCGCCGTTCGGATTTCTCATTGCGAATTCCCATCACGGTCACGTGGTGTCTTTACCGCCCCGCTCGTATCGCTGAATCGTCGCTGATGAGTCGCTGCGAACTGTCCGTCGCCTATGAACGATCGGGATACTGGATGGAGAACGGCCAGGCAACTCGAATACCGACTGGATACGTCGATCGCGGAAGTCATTACGTTAAAGAGACCGCTCCGCTAAACGAGGGTATGGCAAATGAAACCGACGTTCGGGACCGAATCATCGACAGTGGCGTTGTGGCAGTCCTTCGCAGCATAGACGAGGCACAGATCGCGTCGGTCGCTCGAGCGATTCACGAGGCGGGCGTCACCGCGATCGAGGTAACTGCCGACGGCAAACGCGCGAGCGACAAGATCGCCGCGGTGGATCGGGAACTGGCGGATACTGATGCCGTCGTCGGTGCTGGAACGGTGCTCGATGCCCCGACGGCGCAGTCCGTTATCGACGCCGGTGCGGAGTTCGTCCTCGCGCCGGACTGTAACCCCGAGATGATCCGAACCTGTAACCGGCAGGGTGTCGTTTCGGTTCCGGGCGTGATGACGCCGACGGAGGCCGTTACGGGCATGGAGGCCGGCGCGGATATGCTCAAGATGTTCCCGGCGACGACGGTCGGCCCTGACCACATCGGCGCGCTACAGGGCCCGCTCGGCGATGTCGATATCATGCCGACCGGCGGCATTTCGCCCGAGAACGTCGACGACTTCTTCGAGGCCGGTGCCGTTGCGGTCGGTGCCGGCAGCGCGATCGTCGACTACGACGCCATCGAGGCCGACGACATGGGGCAGGTTCGCGAGACTGCCGCCTCGTTCGTCGAGGCCGTCGAATCGGCTCGGTCCCGGTAACTGACAGAAGAACTGAACTCGTCTTTTTATCTGGTGATCCAACCGTCGGGATCGGCCATATCTGCTCCGACGAACGTCGCCTCACCGGGCGTCGATGCGGTCGTCATTTCTCGAGCAACCACTTCGCCAGTGGTGTCACTGAGATTGGAACCGACCACGTTTGCCCCCGCTGGCCAATCGACGCGCGATTCAAGCTCCGATTCCGTGCTCGGAACCAGTGACGATCGCAGTCTGACCGGCGAGGCGGGACGGCGTTCCGTTCGTCACGGTCCCGTTCTTGGCGGAATGGTTCGTTGTTGGCATGAGCTACCACTCTGCGACGCTCCCGTCTTCGTTTCGCCACACCGGATTATGCCAGTTGACGGTCTTTTCGGCCTGCTTCTCGACGTAGTCCTCGCTGATACTGATCCCCAACCCGGGCTCAGTGGGAACCTCGATGTAGCCGTCGTCGTACTGGAAGACGTCCTGATTCCCGAGGTAATCCAGAATGTCGCTCGATTCGTTGTAGTGGATGTTCAGACTCTGTTCCTGAATCAGGGCGTTGGGCGAGATCGTATCGACGTGAACGCAGGAGGCCAGCGCGATCGGTCCGAGCGGACAGTGCGGGGCGAGTGCGACGTCGTACGCCTCCGCCATGGCAGCGATCTTCTTGACCTCGGTGATCCCGCCCGCGTGGGAGAGATCCGGCTGAATCACGTCTACCGCACCGCTCTCGAAGATCTCTTTGAAGTCCCATCGGGAGTACATCCGCTCGCCCGTCGCGATCGGGATCGTCGTATGCTGGGCGAGGGTGTGGAGTTCGTCATTGTGATCAGACAGGACCGGTTCCTCGATGAACATCGGATCGTACGGCTCGAGCGCTTTGGCGAGTCGCTTGGCCATCGGTTTGGACACGCGGCCGTGAAAGTCGACGCCGATGTCGATTTCGGGTCCGACGCGTTCCCGGACCTCTCTGAGCCGATCGACGGCGTTCTCGATCGCCGCCGGATTGTCCACCCGGCGAAGTTCCGAGGTGGCGTTCATTTTCAGCGCGGTGAACCCGTTCGCGACTTTTTCGGCGGCCGCGTCACCGACCTCCGACGGTCGATCACCGCCGATCCACTGGTAGACGCGGATTCGGTCCCGAGCACGGCCGCCCAGAAGCTCGTAGACGGGCGCATCGAACTGCTTTCCTTTAATGTCCCAGAGCGCCTGATCGATTCCGGCGATGGCGCTCATGAGGATCGGCCCGCCGCGGTAGAACCCGCCGCGGTACATCGTTTGCCAGTGGTCCTCGATCCTCGCGGGATCTTTCCGAACCAGGTAGTTGTCCATGAGCTCCTCGACTGCGGTTCGAACCGTCGCCGCTCGCCCTTCGACGACTGGTTCGCCCCACCCGACGACCCCATCGCTCGTTTCGATGCGAAGGAACAACCAGCGGGGCGGTACTTCGTACAGGTCGTAATCAACGATCTCGGACATATATCAGTAGTTGCTCGTGCCGGTTATCGGGAGGGCACTGCATCGGATATTCAGTACATTGTCGGGAGCCGATCCCCTAGACGAAATCAGGGACTGCTCACCCAGCTGTGTGACTTGTCTCATGCGTGGGTAAGGATTACCCCCGGCGATTATAAATATACTCAACATGACTTCTTTTGAAGGATCGGGTTCCTGATTGCTGGAACGTTCACTCTCCGATTTCGTGTCGCACGAGCGAACCCAGTCCGGGTAATAGTCTGATGTAGAATAATTCACCAAAGTATAAAAATATTGTATTATAACCGAAACAGATACGAGGAACCGAGCGGTGATGCATCATCGAGTCTCTCGAAACGCGAATGCAGTTTCTTACTAATTGATCGTCTTTTGGAAAACCAAATTCAAGTACGTATCCGCGAATATAGTCATGGACCATCCACATATAACACACTATTACTAAAATAGATTGAAAGAATCGTAGCGCGCGTCCGCTGGACGAGTATCGTCTGTTCTCAGCGGGGATTATCGAGGGTCCTTCCCGTCTATACCCTCGATTTTCGTTTCTGGGATGATTCGGATCGGGTATATCTCCTATTGACTGTGACGACCCATGGGGCGATCAGCAGGGAAATTCAGCATTCATTATATGTCTACCAACGTATGAAAGTGGCAAATACTAGTTGAGAATATATGTTTGAAGCCAGAGATAATTCTCGATCCATCACCATTCAACACTATAATCGTGGAATATAGTACCACAAACTAGACGATTTAAGGGGTATCCCTCAAATCGGGTAGCATGGTTCGTGTCGAACGCGTTGCTGACATCCACGCGCATACTGGTGAAGGTCCGTTGTGGCACCCCAACGACCAGCAATTGTACTGGGTCGATATTCCGGCCGGCCGACTCTATCGGTACGATCCCGCGACCGACGACCACGAGATCGCGTACGAAACCGACGGGGCTCCCCTCGGCGGGTACACGATCGAAGCTGACGGCGCGTTGCTCCTGTTCACCCACGGGACCATCAGTCGGTGGGCACCCGGAGACGACGACGCCGAGCCCGTCGCTTCGATCGACGCCGACACGCGATTCAACGACGTTATCGCCGGTCCCAACGGACGGGTCTTCTGCGGGACGATGCCCGGGGAGGAGACGCTCGGCGATCTCTATCGCCTCGAGCGGGACGGCACGTCGACGGTCGCGATCGAGGACGTCGACATCGCCAACGGGATGGGATTTTCCGGCGAGACGTTCTACTTCACCGAATCCGAGGCACGCCGGGTTTACGCCTACGATTACGATCGGGCGACAGGCGATCTGTCGAACGAACGGACGGTCATCGAGATGCCTGCGGACGGCGCCGTCCCGGACGGGATGACCGTCGACGAGGAGGGCTGCATCTGGTCCGCGCGGTGGAACGGCGGGCGGGTCGTTCGATACTCCCCAGACGGAGAGCAACTCGACGAGATCGAGCTCCCGGCGCGAAAGGTCTCCTCCGTCACGTTCGGCGGCCCGGAGTACAGCGATCTCTACCTGACAACCGCCCTCGACGACGGCGATCGGGAGACCGAAGGTGACGGTGCGGGGGCACTCTTCCGGGTCCCGGACGTCGACGTGTCCGGGGTTCCCGAATACCGGTCGGGAATCGCCCTCGACTGATGTCGATCGCGCCCGCTCGCTCGAGATTAGCTCGCACTTGTGACTGCCGTATCCGAGGGAGGCAGGTATCAGTTTCCGAACTGAGAGTGGCTGCTGATGTCGTGTTCAGCGCCGCGGATAGTCTTCTTCGAGCGACTGGAGGACCAGATCCGAGACGAGGAACAGGGCGAGGGTACAGATCGCGAGGAAGGCACCGATGAAGAAGAGCCACGTCCATCCCAGGATGGCGGTGGCGGTGAACAGGAGATACGCGTAGATGGCGGCTATGGGGAGGACGAGAATCGCAGCAGCTTCCAGCCGCGACGGGACGTAGCGCTCCGGCGGGGTTGCGCCGTCGGCCGTCTCGTGGTAGATCTCCGAGGCGAGTTCCGCGACGGCGGCGAACCAGTGGTCCTCGATGCGACCCGTCTCGGCGTTGTAGCGGCTGTGATAGCGTTCGAAGTTCCCGTATCGGATTCCGACGACTGCCCCGGCGAGCCCGATCGCCGGCCCACCGATGAGACACGCCGCTTACGCGCCCGCGGACGGTGACTCGACGAGCAATAACAGTCCGGGTCCACTTCTCGTCGGGATCGCCAGCGCGAGCACGACGATCCCGGCAAGGAACATCCCCAATCCTACTCCGGTCGCAAGACGTGATCGCTCCCTCGACATACCTCCCACTCCCGGTATCGTGACAAATATATTCGGATTTCGGCGTTAGTTCGGCTCTAGCTCGCCCGCATCGAGTTCTCCGGCGAGATACTGCTCTCCGAGATCAGTGATCGCGTAGTATCCGTCGTCGACACGATCGACGAGCCCGTACTCGACTAACTCCGAGAGCCGCCGGCTCACGCCAGTCCTGTCGCGGTCGATGTTTCGTCCGATCGCCGTCGGACCTAACTCTAACCCGGTATTTAGGACCTCTAGAATCCGCTCGTCTGTTGGATTCTGCATCCAATCACCGGGTTTTCTCATCGTTTATCCGTTTCTGACCGGGTTCTTACATCGTTCGGAACGATAGTACTGTTAGACGATATCGTAGAAAAAGTTCAACTATATCGCAGAAGAATTTATTGTGGTAGGCCAGTGAGTAAGCGAAGGGGGCCTCGATGGATTCGATTATTCGGTGAGTCTCTATTGAAGATGCGGTCCGGTGCTTGGAACACCGGATCCCCAAACAGCTCCCGTAACCAGCCTCCGGAAGCCATGTTCAACGACGATTCGCTGGACCTTGAAAACCCCGCTCGAGCAGATGCATCACCATCGAAACAATATATAACGGACGGCGGTGGGTGTACTGAGGGTAGCAAAACCTGGATCGGCCTCACCGCCTTCCAGCGCGACTGTCTCGAGGCGACCCGATTCGACCTCCCGATCACTCCTCGGAGCAGAACCCGCTCCGATGATAGAGGTACCAGAGTGGGACGACGATACCGAGCAGTGGAAGACGTGACGTCAACATCGGGAGCCCCGTTATTTCCGGGTCGGTGTATCCGTTCCGTCGAATATCGACGTGGAGGAACAGCCAGAGCGAATATTGAACGAAGAAGACGGTGACGACCAGCGACAGGACGATATCCGCCATGTGGCCGAAATATACACGCTCTTAGTACGTAAATACAGTAGGTCTGTTCGCTACTCTTTTGGGAGTGCGTCCCTCTTACGTGAGCCGGTCGCATGTGCCGACTCCGCGGAGCCGTCGTCAATTTCCTGGTCGGCGGCTACTCGCTCGAATCAGTATCCCGGGAACCGTCTCACCGCTCGAAAGACGAACAGGTGTTCGATTCGGGACCGGTATCGGCTCGTCGCGGTACTCCGGGGCAATTCGGTATCACTACACGTCACTCGGATGAAACTTTAAATTCACCTCAATTGATACGTACCTGTATGACACGGCCGGCGCAGAGCGACCCTCGTTGTCCTGCCGACGATCCCGACGAATCGAACCAGTACCGCCGACCGAACTCCCTTGGACAACACACGACCAATGTCTGAACAGTCCGCCCCCCAGACGACGTACCAGCGACGCCTCGACGACAGAGTGACGACCCTCGCAACGGCTCCCGACGCGACCGTCGCGGACGTGATTCGGAACGCCCGCGGCGCGTTCCCGACCCTCGTCTACGACCGGTTACTGGAACGGGGCGTCGCCGACGCGCTTCCGATCGGCAGCCTCGAGTCGGATGGCGAAACGGACGCCGTCCACACGCCGGAACTTCACCCCCTCGACTACGAGTGGTATTTCACCGCGGAGACGACGACTGCCGTCGCCGACACCCTTCTCGAGGGTGGCGAACCGATCCTCTGTCTCGGTGCGCCGACGGTCGCCGTCCACCTCGCTCGGCGGGGGGTCCCCGTGACGCTCGTCGATCGGAGCGGCCGGGTCGAAAAGCGATTCGCGACCGACCTGGAGTCGCTCCGATTCGTTCGGGGCGACGTCCACGAACCGCTGGACTTCGAGTCGACGTTTTCGGTCGCGTTCTTCGATCCGCCGTGGTATCCCGAACACACGGAAGCGTGGCTCTACCGGGCCTGCCAGCACGTTCGCCCCGGCGGGCGGGTTCAGTTCGTGTTGTTTCCGCCGCTCGTCCGTCCGTCGGCGGCCGAGCAGCGTCGCGACCTGCTCGAGACGGCCCGTCGGGTCGGAACGGTGTCGGTCGACGAGGATGCGGTCGCGTACCGCACGCCGGCGTTCGAACGGCGCGTGCTCCGGGACAGCGACGTCCCGGTGGTTTCGGCGTGGCGTCGCGCCGACCTCGCGAGAGTCGACGTAGCCGACGCGAGCGCGCTGTCGGAGCCGCCGACCGTCGGGAGCGACGGGGACTGGCAGACGTTCGTCGCGGAAGGACAGGTGGTGAAGCTCCGACGGGACGTGACCGGCGGTCCGGAGGCTGTGCTCGCGCCGATCGAGGGCTGCGAGGGATACGTCCTGCCGAGCGTCAGTCGGCGGGACGCTCGGCGGCAGAACGTCGACCTCTGGACCTCGCGCAACCGCGTCGCGAGGGTTGGGAATCGAGCGGCCGTCGCGGAGGGACTTCGAATGCTCGAAACCGGCGCGACCCTGTCGGAGCTCTCGGAGACCGAATTCGTCACCGGGCTGTCCACCGAACGGAGGCAGCACCTCGTGGCGCAGTTGGACGCGATTCTGGAGTCGCAGTCGGACTGACGGTCATCTCCGAACTGTTGGCGTTCCATATGTCGACTGTCTGTTCCGAGTGAGACCCACCGATCCCGCGGTACCACCTGCGAACCGAACCGTCACCGCAGGGATCGGCACCATCTAAAACTATAATCGTGGATAAATATTATACTACATTTGGAAAAATTATATGGGGATGCGGCGCTGGGTGGAGTACGATACGATGCGCGATACTCGAACGAACGTAGACAGACGGGATGTGTTACGGTTGGTCGGCGCTGGTACGGTAGCCACCGCGAGTCCAATCGGCGTCAGCGAGACGGGACGCGCGGCCGAGCAGGAGGACAGCTACCGGAATCCGACGGGACCGATCGGGTTCGGCGACGTGAGCGTCGTCCGGACCTGCGACGGCACCTACTACGCGTACGGAACGGAAACGCCCGAGGACGTGGTCCCGATCGCCAGATCGACGGATCTCGTGAACTGGACCTACGTCGGGTCGGCACTCGAGCGGCACCCGGACTGGCGGGACGATCCCGACGCGGGGGTGTGGGCACCGTCGGTCGCCGAGTACGACGGTGAGTACCACTTGTACTACTCCTACTCGACCTGGGGGAGCCAGGACAATCCCGGGATCGGGCTCGCGACCGCGTCGGATCCCGAGGGACCGTTCACCGATCGGGGGTCGGTGTTCCGCGCTGCGGACCTCGGGATGACGAACGCCATCGACGGCGAGCTGGTGGTCGTCGACGACACGCCGTATATGGTCTGGGGAAGCTGGTACGGCATCTACGGCGTCGAGTTGACCCCCGACGCCGCGGACTACGTTCCCGGGACGGCGTTCCACATGGCCGGTGACAAGAAGGAAGGGCCGATGATACTCGAGGAGAACGGGTATTACTACCTATTCTATTCGACGGGACACTGCTGTGACGGTGCCGACAGCACGTACGAGGTCGCAGTCGGCCGTTCGGAGTCGTTTTTCGGCCCCTACGAGAACCAGCGCGGGGAGGATCTCCGCGAGTTGAACGCCCATCACGAAGGCGTCGCCGTGCTTTCGGGAACCGAGGAGTTCGTCGGGCCGGGCCACAACACGGCGATCCAGGACGACGAAGGCGACTGGTGGATGGTGTACCACGTCGAAGCCACCGCGGACCGAGAAGTGCGCGCGCTCATGGTCGATCCGATTCGGTGGGACGACGACGGGTGGCCGATCGTTGGCGACGATGGAACGCCGAGCGCCGAGTGGTCGGTTCCCCCGGCAGGCGCGGACCGGTGTGGCGATACCGGCGACGGCGACACTGTTGCAGTCGGCGACTACGAGGCCCGCGACCTTGACGACGACGGTCGCTACGAGGACGTCACCGGCGACGGGACGACCACCCACGCGGACGTCAACGCCTTCTTCGAACACCTCGAGTCCGACGGCGTCCGGAAGAACCCCGAGAAATTCGACTTCGACGGCAACGGCCGCGTCGGGTTCGCGGACGTCCTCGAACTGCTCCGAGAGATCTGATCGACGGTCCGTCGTGGGACCGTGGTGACGTGACTCGACTAAAGCCGGCCATCTTCTCGAGAACGCAGTCGACGAGTCGTTCGTCGAACGATTTAGCGGTCGAGCGATCTGTGGACTGGAACTGTTGGCAATCGAACTAATGGTCTCTTGAGTGTTCGGCCTGTATATTTATTTAACTTTTAAGAAGAGGAAAAATTATCATTTTGAAGAATTGTTTTTATAATATGGGCGTATAGTATTCCGAGTCTTCATGACAGATCACGATAGGCGGACGTTCCTACGATTGGTCGGCGCGAGCGGGGTCGGTATAGCGGCGACGGGGCCCGGCTCGGCCGCGGCGTCGAGTGACGGATCGGTCACGGCCGGCGGTGCGGACATCTGGAACCGGACCGACGAGTTCCACTACCTCTTTACCGACGTCAGCGGCGATTTCGACGTTACGGTACGGGTAGACAGTCTCGAAGAAACGGATCCGTACGCAAAGGCGGGACTCATGCTTCGCGAGTCACTGGCGGCCGACGCTGCGAACGTGATGGTCCGCAGGGCTCCGGACCACACCACCGTTCAGTGGCGGCCGGAAACGGGTAGCGAGGCTGGCAGTCTCACGTCCGACCTGGGCGAAGATTTGAGCGAGGTCTCGGGTGGCACGATGGAGGGCCGGTACCAACGACTCGTCCGCCGTGGCGACACCGTCACGGCGTACGGCTCATCCGACGGGACCGACTGGACCCGAATGGTCCAGCTTTCGGAAGCGGACCACGACCTGCCCGAAACGGGCTACATCGGACTAGCCGTCACGAGTCACAGTACGGGCACGCCGTGTACGGCGGCATTCTCCGAACTGAGCGGCACGACGCCGACCCACAGTCGGGACGTCGGCGACGTCGACGTTGACGGAAGCGCCAGTTGGAACGGCGCCTCGATCAACGACGGGCCGCTCGCAGCGACGGGACCGGCGTCGGCGCTGACGGAATCCTCGATGACTCTGAGCGGGTCGCTCGATCACCTCGGCACCGACGCCTCGATCCAGGTGGCTTTCGAGTACCGCGAGCGCGGCGCCTCGTCCTGGTCTCGGACGGACGCGGAAACGATCTCCTCGCGTGGCGAGTTCAGTCGGGACGTCTCCGATCTGTCCACGAATACCGAGTACGAGTACCGCGCAGTGGCGGTCGACGGTGACGGCGACCGGGTCGTGGGATCGACGGCGACGGTCACGACGCTCCGTCGCGATACCGATCCGTCGATCAGTACCGGCCCGGCGACTGAGCAGAGCGCCTCGACGGCGACCCTCTCCGGGACCCTCGAGTCGATCGGCGGCCAGGCCAGTTCCGCGCTGGTTTCGTTCGAGTATCGGGAAGTCGACGGCGACGAGTGGCAATCCTCGGGAAGCCTGACGCGCTCGGAACCGGGCGAGTTCGAGCAGACCGTCTACGGACTCTCGCCCGCGACGGACTACGAGTTCCGCGCGACGGTCGAAGCCGACGACGGCGATACCGACATCGGTTCCACGGTAACGGTCCGAACCGACTCGGGCGTCGACACCGACGCCGGGTCGTACTTCGATCCCGAGGACGGGTTCGCGGACGTTGACTGGTTCGACGACGAGGTCCAGGTCATCAGGATACAGGAACTGGATCTGGACGTTATCCAGGAAGCGTTCCAGACTGAGGGACCGCGCCTGATCGTCTTCGAAGCGAGCGGCGTCCTCGACATGGATAGTGCGCAACTCGAGATCACGGAGCCTAACTGCTGGGTCGCCGGGCAGACGGCGCCGTCGCCGGGCGTCACCTTCATCGACGGGTTCGTTCAGGTCGACGCCGACGACGTCGTGGTCGAGCACATCCGCGTCCTGCGTGGGGACCAGAGCGGAGGCGAAGGGACGGACCCGATGAACAGCGCCGATGGGACGGCGAACGTGATTTTCAGTCACTGCACATCCTTCTGGGGTCGCGACGAGAACCTCTCGGTCGGGTACGATTCCGACCGGACCACCTTCGCGAACTGTCTGATCGCGGAGGGGCTCGAGGATCCCGAGGAGAACTCCAACGGGACGCTGGTCGGTAACGGCGCGAAGAACGTCGCGATCATGGGGACCGTTTACGCGAAGAACAACGACCGAAACCCGCGTCTGAAAGCCGACACGGAAACCGTCGTGGTCAACGGACTCAACTTTTACCACGACAAGGCCATCTGGATCGATGGTGGTGCCGAGGCGGCCGTCGTCGGCAACGCCTACATCCACCGCTTCAGCTTCAGAGACCCGCTCGTCTTCGGTGACGGGAGCGTCTATTTCGAGGACAACTACGTCGCGGATCCGCCCCTGAACGGGCGGCCGTTCCAGAACGTCGGGACCGAACTGGAGTCGCCGCCGCTGTGGCCGGACGGACTCGAGGCGATGCCCGCTGGCGACGTCGAGAGCCATAATCTCACCTTCGCCGGCGCGCGGCCGGCCGATCGGATCGGACAGGAGGAGAAGGTCGTCCGGCAGATCCGCGACCGGTGGGGCGACCTGGACGTGGATCCGAATCGAGACAATGCCGGATTCTCGGACATTCCCGACAGTGCGGCGGAAGCGGGTGGGTACCCTGACCACGGAGGCACCACGCACACCCTGGAGGTTCCCGAATCCGGACTGCGCGAGTGGCTCCGCCGGAAGGCCGTAGAAGTAGAGGTCGGCGACGAAAACGACGGTGACGCCGGCCCCGATACGATCTTTGTCGGCGACTACGAGGCACGGGATCCGGATGATGACGGCCGCTACGAGGACGTCAACGGAGACGAGACGACCACCCACGGCGACGTCAATGCCCTCTTCGAGAACCGGGACGCCGATGGCGTTCAGAACAATCCAGACCCCTTCGACTTCGACGAAAACGGCCGATTCGGCTTCTCGGACATCCCCGAACTGCTTCGAGAGATCTGATCGAGCGATCGTCCCGTCGGCACAGCCCAGCGCTGCTCGACGTGGTCCGAACGGAGGTCGCTCGTGGGCGCTTCCGACACGCCTGAATCGGACCCCAAGTCGCCATCCAAACTGGTGAGGAAGAAAGTTAATTATTGTTCGATCCAAATCTTTCCCACCGCCGTAAATCCGCTCCCGTTGGGGGCGAAATGGCGGTACCAGACCGGACAGGAGCACAGGATACTGTACGTTACGTCGTCACACCACGGATTAGGCACCCACCTGCAACCACGGTATCCGTAAATCTACGCGCAGACGCGTGGGAGACTTCCTCACACCCTCCCACTCGCTGCGGCTATTGTGGAGTGGAGGCAACTCGTTTCCGGAAACGGATCGGAGCCCACCGCGAGGGCGCAACCACACGTTCGACCGGTTGTGAAATTCTCCGAGATTCAGTCCCTCCTGGAGTGACCGCCGTCGATATCGAGGGATCGTCTCGACGAGCAACCACACGTAACAGATATCTTCTATATCGACACCATGAAATATCTGGCAGTCGCTACCGTTCTACTATGAGCCGATCAGCCGACGAAAAGGCAGCGTTGGTCGTCCGAACGGCCGGACTGACGGCGGCACTCGGCGCGTTCGTGATGATCTCGACGGCCGTCTTCACGATCACGGACACGATGGGTATCCACAATGTCATCGTGGGAGCGATAACTGCCTTCGTCGCCTCGGTCCAGGCCTATCGGACGGATGAGCAGGGGTCGTTCAGTATCGCCTTCCCGGTAGTGCTCGCCGTGCTCGGGATCTGGATCGCGATCGCACCGAGACTGCTGTTCGACGTCCAGCGTGAACTGGTACTGGGGATCAACGGCGTCTCTGGGGTATTGATCGTGATCCTGTCACTCGCCGGGGTATACGGGACCGTCCAGACGTCGAACGCTACTGCGACGAGCGCGTAGTTCTGGCCCCGATCAGCGGTCGTGGCCGTTCTCTCGTCGGTGCACCGTGGATCGGAGACTCCGATACTCCCCTCCGGCGACCGACGCTAGACGACGAAGAAGGCCGCGATCGCGACGAGGATGAAGACGGCTTTGAGGCAGACGTTGACGACGATCACTTTCGTCCCGAACTCCGCCCCCCAGATACCGAACTGGAACGGGATCGAGCGCTTGACCGTCCCGATCGTCAACGAGACGAGACTGCCCACGAGCAACGTGATCACCGCCTCGTCTGGCGTCAGGACGTCACCGATCAGCGGTGCGACGGTGATCGCGCCCGTCGTCGGATCGACCAGCGAGACGAGAATGACTGGTACCGCTGCCCCCGGAAGACCCAACAGCCCGGCGATCGGCTCGAGAACGCCCCCGGGATCGTCGACCCCGACTGACGCGAATCCTGCGAGAATCCGGTCGGAGTACTCGAGCGCGACGAAGACCAGCGAGTAGACGATGGCGAGGCGCGGAACGATCGACCGGAGCCGCTCGAGGGCACTCTCCCCCGCGCTGTGGAACTTCTCGCGGTTCGTCCGGGATTCCTCGTCCGGTGTCTCGGGCTCGAGAGCGGCGCTGTCGTACTCGTAGCCGCGGAGGAGGAGGGAACCGGCGAGCAGCCCGACGCCCGTAATGGCCAGCGAGATGCCGGCGCGAGCGCCGACGTACATGAGTCCGACCTGTAGCCCCAGAATCGGCACGAGAACCGGGCCGTAGTAGGTGAAGATGTGCTGGACGAAGCCGAAGAAGGTGTTGATGACCACGGCGATCAGCGTGGCGCGGTCGTCGAGGAGCGCCTCCTCGCGGAATTCGGCGAGCATCCCGTAGCCCGCCGTCACTGAGACCGTGTTCGTGAGAACGGCAGTTCCGACCTCCGGCGGCAGGTTCGCCGGCTCCGTGAGGTAACGACCCGCGCGGGCGATGACTGTGACGAGCCCGTACTCTACCGCGAGGTTGGCCAGACCGACACCGGCGCCGATCAGGAGCGTGATCGTCAGTACACGCGGGAGCGCCTCGTTCAGCAGGACGGAGAGGACCGACTGCACGACGACGCGTTCGAATTCCGATACTATAGGGGCGTCGGATGCGGCGAGACCGACCGACTGCTCCCCGGAATCTGACTCCTGTCATCTGTCACTACATTCGGGTGGCTTTTGACGCTCCCTCCCGTCCGGACAGGCATGAGCGACGACACACCCCACGTGGCTGCACTCTGTGGCAGTCTGCGCGACGGGAGCCATACCCGCAGCGCACTGGAGACTGCCCTCTCGGCCGCAGCGGAGGCGGGCGCGACCACGGAGCTGCTCGATCTCCGGGAGTACGAACTGCCGATTTTCGACGCTGATCGCGACCGCGAGGCGGCGGGTGACGCCGAAGAGCTGTCCGAGCGCGTCCGTAAAGCCGACACCGTCATCCTCGGGTCGCCGATGTACCACGGCTCGTACGCCTCCCCGCTGAAGACAGCGCTGGATTACTGCGGCTTCGACGAATTCGAGGACACGACCGTCGGACTCCTCGCAGTTTCGGGCGGAGCCTTCCCCGTCACGGCGCTCGAGCACATGCGCTCGGTCTGTCGGGCGCTGAACGCGTGGGTGATCCCCCACGAGGCGGCGATTCCGAACGCGAGTGCCGCCCTGGAAGACGGCGAATTCGTCGATCCGAAACTCGAGAAACGGGTTCGCACGCTGGGTCGGCGGGCGGTGCAGTACGCCACGATCGAGCCGGACCCGGATTCCTTCGAGAGCGATCAGAACGTGGGTGCCGAGGGGAAGTAATCCGCGACGACGGCCGACAGTCGCCGCCGGCCCGCCGAGTCAGGGGTTGAGAATTCGCTGAAACCGGCGCTGGTGAGCGAGAAACGCGAAGATACCGAAGACGACGACGCCGATATGGAGGGCCACGATTTGGACGGTGGCCGTCGCGAAGCCGACGGAGAGCGGCGGTGAGGAAACCGTCCAGTCTGTAAACCAGGCCGTCGCGAGCAGCGTCGCCGCACCGGCCGCCAGCAGGACACCCGGAACCAGCGGTCGGACCGCCACGCCGCCGATCGACGGCAGTCCGAACGCGCGCCGCTCGAGGACGAACTGCGTCGTCAACAGTCCAGCGAGGAGGGTCGTTGCGACGACGATACCGGACCCGCCGCCGATCAGTTCGGCGACGAGCAGCCAGACGATCCAGCCGGTCGTCAGGACGACCGCCGAACCGAGCTGGTGGGGTTCCAGGAGGTTTCCGAGGTTGTGGACCGTTGCACCGAGCACCACCGTTCTGAGGAGGGAGCCACAGAAGAGAATCCCGAGTCCTGCGAGCGCGGTCGACGCGGTCCGCGGGCCGACGACGATACCGAACCAGAGGCCGACCGCGAGCGTTTCGACGGCCGCAGCCGAGAGCGCGGCAGCGACGCCGACGACGCGGCGCTGTGTCGTCCGGCCGAGGACCTCCGGTTGCCGAATGACGCTCATACCTGAGCGCTTACAGTGGAACCCCTTTCGTTATGAGAGGCATTCTCGAGGGCAAACCGGGGGACTCTTCCCGTCGATACGATTTTATACGACAGGCAGCTTCCGATTGATCAATTGCGGTACCGTCCCGAGCGGCCGCACTGGTGACCGTCGCGGCTCGATGCTCGAGCCGCATCGCCACGGCCGTGCGTACGCACGGGTTAGCAATTGGGTTCGGACGGCACTCCTCGGTCAGGTTCTGGTTGAACGGTTGACCACTCTCGTTTCCGGGCCCGGTGGGACGTTTCCTTCGGTGCGGCGCAGATCGGTACTCAGCGCTAGAGCGCACCCTTACCTTGTCGTTAGATATCCGTAACAACAGTACGGTTCGGATATAGTGTACCTCGGGGCGGATTAAGCACTGAATAACGCACGTGGAGACGGATCCGGTGACGGAAACGGTGGATAGAACTATGTACGGTGGTGTGGTCGTGGCGGATTATGCCCGAGATGGAACAACAAGACAAGACGCTGTCCGAGCTCATCGTCAAAGAAGCGGTCAACAGAGGGATGGAGTCGCCGATGCGCGAGTCGATTCTCGAGGCCGTCGAGGAGTCGGAGGGCGGCCGGTCCGGCGGCCGGCTCCCGCTGGCGGGAGCCCTGTTCGGCCTCGGTGCAGTCGTCGGATTTCTGGTGGGGCGGGAATCACCCACGCTCGAGGAGTCGCCGATCGAGGACATCGAGGAGCCGGAGATCATCGAAGACGTGATGGAAACCGTCGAAGAGACCACCGAGACGACGCCAGAGCTGACGAGCGACGCCGACGAGAGCGGGGGCGGGTCGGGGTCGCGTCTGCCGCGACTGCTGCTCGTCCTCGGTGCCGCCGCCGGGGCAGTGGTACTCCGGCGTCGTCTCTCGGCGGGCGAGGAAGAGGAGTGGGAGCCGATCGAGGAGTTCGAACCGGCGACGAGCGGCGAACCCGACGAGGAGAGCGGGGAAGAAATGGAGGAGGAAGGCGAAGGGATGGAAGAGGAAACCGAGGAGTAGCGACGCCTTTCCATCGATCACATTCGTGCGGGTGCTATCCGACATACCGTTTTTGGTGCTGAAATCACGTCACCGCCCTGACGAAGGAGATAAGGGAGCCACGCCGACAGTGTGAATCCAATGGAGACGACCCACCGCGTGTTCGTCGGCGATTCTCGCGATCTCTCGGCGGTCGCCGACGAGTCCGTCGAGCTCGTCGTCACGTCCCCGCCGTATCCGATGATCGAAATGTGGGACGACCTCTTCACGGAGCTCGATCCCGCGATCGACGACGCGCTGGCGGCCGGCGACGGCTACGACGCGTTCGAGGCGATGCACGCCCAGCTCGGTCGCGTCTGGGACGAAATCGAGCGGGTGCTGGTCGACAGCGGGATCGCCTGTATCAACGTCGGGGACGCGACCCGGTCGGTCGACGGAAGCTTTCGGGTCTACCCGAATCACGCTCGCGTGCTCGAGGCCTTCGAGGACCGCGGATTCGAGCCCCTGCCGGACGTGCTCTGGCGCAAGCCGGCCAACAGCGCGGCCAAGTTCATGGGCAGCGGGATGATTCCGCCGAACGCCTACGTCACGCTGGAACACGAGTACATCCTGGTGTTTCGAAAGGGGGCAGAGAGCCGCGAGTTCGAGCCGAAAGCCGACCAGCGGTACGAGGCGGCCTACTTCTGGGAGGAGCGCAACCGCTGGTTTACCGACGTCTGGACCGAGGTCAGGGGCGAGCTACAGGCGATCGACGAGTCCGCGGACGACGACCTGCGAGAACGGTCGGCGGCCTACCCCCTCGAGATCCCCTATCGGCTGATCTGCATGTACTCGGCCTACGGCGATACCGTGCTCGACCCCTTCTGGGGGACCGGTACGACGACGCTCGCGGCGATGTGTGCCGGCCGGAACTCGGTCGGTTCGGAACTCGAGGCGGCCTTCCTCGAGGTCTTCGACGATCACGTCGACGACGTCCCGGCGCTGTCGCGATCGATCGGACGGGCGCGCCTCGAGCGCCACGAGGAGTTCGTCGAGCGCCGCCGCGACGACGGCAAGGGGTTCGAGTACGAGGCCGACTACTACGAGACGCCGGTCGTGACGAAGATGGAACGCGGCCTCCGACTGCGCGAAGTGAGCCGTATCGACGAGATCGACGACGGCTACCGGGTCGATCACGCGCCGCTCGCGCTCGAGTGAGGCGTCGCGACTGTCGGGACGCTAGTATTTTGACCGTCGGATCGTCTCTATGGGTATGGACGACACTGCGGATCTCGACCGGTTCGACTCGCGGCGGTCGACCGTCTACGCGTCTCGCGGGATGGTCGCGACGAGCCAACCGCTCGCGGCGCAGGCCGGCGTCTCGATCCTCCGCGACGGCGGGAACGCCTTCGACGCAGCGGTCGCGACGGCGGCCGCCCTGAACGTCGTCGAACCCACATCGACGGGGCTGGGCGGGGACGTCTTCGCGCTCTATCGGACCGCCGACGGCGAGGTCGGTGCGATGCGCGCTTGCGGCGGTGCCCCGGCCGACGCGACGATCGACGCCGTCAGGAGCGCGCTCGAGGCCGACGACGACCGCGAGCGCTACTACCCCGAATCGCGCGGGTACGCCGTCGACGGCGACGCGAGCGGCGACGACCTCGGAATGCCCTTCCTCGGGCCGCACGCGGTGACGGTACCCGGAACCGCGCGGGGTTGGGAGGCGACGGTCGAGCGGCTGGGTCGGAAATCGCTGGGGACGGTCCTCGAGCCCGCGATCGAGTACGCGACCGAAGGGTATCCCGTCTCGCCGGTGATCGCCCACCACTGGACGGGGGCCGAGGAGCTGTTCACGGACGCCCACGCTCGCGAGGCGTACCTCTTCGACGGCGAGAGCCCGGAGCCGGGGCAGACGGTTCGATTGCCGAAACTCGGCAACTCGCTGCGAACGATCGCCGAGCAGGGGGCCGACGTCGTCTACGAGGGCGCGATCGCCGACGAGATCGTCTCCGAAGTTCGAGCAGCCGGCGGCCTCATGACGCGAGACGACCTCGCGGGATTCGAACCCGAGTTCGTCGGCCCGGTGAGCACGACGTACAACGGTGCTGAAGTGTACGAACTGCCCCCGAACAATCAGGGACTGATCGCGCTCGAGGCGCTGAACATCGCCGAGGAGATCGGTGCGGGGGACCACGATTACGACTCGCCGGAACGGGTCCACGCCTTCGCCGAGGCGACGAAGCTCGCGTTCGTCGACGGCCACCAGTACGTCGCGGACCCGGACTACGAGTCGATCCCGCCGCTCGCGTCGAAGTCGTACGCTCGAGAGCGAGCGCGCGCGATCGGCTCGGAGCCGATACGCGACCCCGAGATCGGGGTTCCGAACGCGACCGCCGAGGACGCGGACACCGTGCTCCTGACCGTCGGCGACGAAGAAGGCAACCTCGTTTCCTACATCAACTCGCGCTTCGCCGGCTTCGGCAGCGGCCTGGTCGCCGGCGACACCGGCATCGCGCTCCAGAACCGCGGGGCGTCGTTCTCGCTCGATCCCGACCATCCGAACAGCCTCGAGGCGGGCAAGCGCCCCTTCCACACGCTCGTCCCTGCGATCGCGAGACTCGACGAGGACGACTGGATGGCGTTCGGCGTCATGGGCGGCTACATGCAGCCACAGGGACACGTGCAGGTCCTCTCGAACGTCGTCGACTACGGACTGTCGCCGCAGGCGGCGCTCGACGCCCCACGCTGGCGGTACCGCGAGGACGGGTGCTTGGGCGTCGAGGAGCGGCTCTCGAACGCGTCGGCGCTCGCGCGACGGGGCCACGACGTCCGCGTTCTCCCGCCAGTCATGTTCGGCGGGGCTCAGCTCGTTCGCCGGCGCGATGGCACCCTCGCCGGTGCGACCGAGCCGCGCAAAGACGGCGTCGCAATCGGGTATTAAATTCTTGAAACGAAAATCGACGCGAACTTTTTATTCGTGCCGGTCTACGCAGCGATATGGCTCGCGGTCTCGAGGACGTCGAGGCGACCCCGATACGTCTCCTCGCTGTCGGTACGTCGGATTGGATTCGGACGGCGACGGCGGGGCTCGCGGACGAGTCGATCACCGTTACGGGAACCGTCTCAAGCCCGTCCGAATTCACGGCCGACCAGATCGGCCCGGCGAACTGTATTCTGACCGACGACAGAGCGGTGCTGGCTGCCACGGACGGCGAGTGTCCGATCGTGTACGCCAGCGATCCGGCAGCGGATGATTCGGTCGCGCAACTCCGAGCAGATGGTGCCGCCGAGGTGATCGCCAAGACGACGATTCAGGAGCCGCCGCTGCTGGCCCACCGGCTCCGGCGGACGGTCGAATTCACCGCGTTGCAACGGGAGGGTCGCCGCGAGGAGGAGTGGTACGAGATCCTGATCGACCAGTCGTCGGACCTGCTGGTGATCGTCGACGAGGAGGGGATAGTCACCTACGTCAGTCCGGCGGTCGAACGCGTGGGGGGGTTCGATTCGGACGAAATGTACGGCACTCACATGCTCGATTACGTCCATCCGGACGATCGACAGACGGTAGTGGACGGCTTCGAGGCCGTTCGCAGTGCCGAGACCGGAGCGACGCGGACCGTCGAATACACGTGCAAGCACGCCGACGGCACCTGGTACGTTCACAAGGCGATACTCACGAACCGATGCGACGACGGCATCGTGGACGGCGTCGTCGCATCGATCCAGGACGTCACGGAACACCACCGTATCGCACAGGAGTTGAGCGAGTCCTTCGAACGCGTGACGGACGCCTTCTACGCGCTCGATGCGGACTGGCGGTTCACGTACGTCAACGATCGTACGATCGAGAACCTCGACATCGATCGCTCCGACCTGCTCGGGCGGCGGATTCTCGACGTCTTCCCGGAGATGGAGGACTCGCCGTTCCAGCGCGAGGCCATCGAGGCGATGGACCGACAGGAACCGCGCACCGTCGAAGCGCACTTCGAGGCCTACGACGCGTGGATCGAAGCGCGAATCTACCCGTCCCAGTCCGGTATCTCCGTGTACTGGCGGGACGTGACCGACCGCGTCGAGCGCAACCGCGACCTGACCGAACGGACGGAGCGGCTCCAGACGCTGGTCGAGAACGTCCCCGTCGTATTATTCGTTCTCAGCGAGGACGGAACCTTCACGCTCGCCGACGGACGAGGGCTCGCGAACCTCAGCTTCGACTCCGAGGAGATCGTCGGGAACTCGTTTTTCGACCTCCTCGAGGACTATCCCGAGGTCTGTGCCGATGCGAGGACGGCCCTCGAGGGAACGGAAGTCAACTCGCGTCGACGGCTGGGGGATCGCGTCTTCGAAACGTGGTACCGCCCGATCACGGACGACGGTGTCATCGACCGCGTCATCGGCGTCGCAAACGACGTCACCGAGCGGGTCCAGTATCAGGAGGCGCTCAACGCGTTACACGAAGCGACCAATCACCTGCTGAGCGTCGATTCGAAGGACGATGCCTGCGAGTATATCGTCGACGTTGCGACGGACGTCCTCGATCTGGACAGCGTCGTCTACCAGTTCGACGACCAGCTGAACGAACTGGTCCCGGCGGCGTATTCGACGGCCCTCGAGTCGGCGTTCGGTACGCCGCCGCGGCTCGGCCCCAACGGGAGCATCTCCTGGGAGACGTTCGTGACGGGTGAGCCGTCCGTCTACGACGACGTCAGGAACGCGACCACCGTCTACGACGAGTCGACCGGCGCTCGCAGCGGCCTCTACGTACCGCTGGGCGAACACGGCGTGCTCGTCGCGCTCTCGACGACGCCCGGAGAGTACGACGACGATACCGTGGAACTCGCTCAGCTGTTCGCGACGACGGCCGAAGCCGCCCTCGATCGGATCGGTCGGACTCGGCGGCTCCACGATCGCGAGCGGGAACTCAAGCAACAGAACCGGCACCTCGAGCGACTCAACGCCGCCAACGAGATCCGTCAGGAGATCGAACAGCACCTCTTGCTGGCCGAATCCCGGACCGAAATCGAACGCGGAATCCCCGACCTGCTCGCCGATCTGGAGGCGTGTTCGCTGGCCTGGATCGGCGAACCGGATCCGAGCGGCAACCGGCTCCAGTCGCGATCCGACGCCGGACTCGAGCGCGGTTATCTCGATGCGGTATCGGTAACGACGGTCGACGAATCGGCCGCCGAACCGGCGGGTCGAGCGGCCCGCACGCGGTCTCCGGTTTACGTCGAGAACGTCGCGGAGTCGGTTCACGACGGCGACTGGCGAGGAGATGCGCTCTCGAGAAACTTCCAGTCCGTCTACGCGGTCCCGCTGGTCTACGACGAATTCCTCTACGGCGTGCTGTCGATCTACAGCGAAGAACGGGACGCGTTCGACGAAACGCTTCGCACCACGCTGGCGGAACTCGGCGAGACGATCGCGTACGCGATCGACGCGGTCAAACGAAAGAACGCGCTGGTGGGCGACGACCGAACCGAAGTGGAGCTCGCGGTCGCAGCGGATGCGACGCTGTGTCAGCTCGCATCGGAGCTCGGTGACAGCGTTACCTACGAGGGTGCGACGACCCGAACCGACGGCCTGCAGATCGCCTTCGTCGCGGTCGAGGGACGGATCGACGATCCGACCGACGCGTTCGACCTGACGGCGATCGACGGAGTCAGCGAGCTCTCGACGATCGCCGAACACGAAGACGAGACGTTACTCCAGGTACATCTGACCGATCCGTTCCTCGGGTCCATCGTGGATACGCACGGCGTCCAACTTCGGGAGTTCGTCGCCGACGAGTCGGGCGGGCGTGCGATCATCGACGTTCCGGATGCGGTCGAAATTCGGGAAGTGCTCTCCGGCATCACCCGGAGCGGCCCGTCGGTGTCGATGATCGCTCGGCGCGAACAGACCACGGACGACTCGTCGACGGTCAGCGCGTCGGCGCGCAACGATTTGCTCGAGACGTTCACCGATCGACAGCGGGAGGTGGTCCAGGCGGCGTATCACGGGGGGTTCTTCGAGTGGCCGCGACGGGCGAACGGCGAGGAGATTGCGGCCTCACAGGACATCTCCCCGCCGGCGTTCCACAAACACGTCCGATCGGCGGAACGGAAGCTGTTCGCGGCGCTGTTCGAGGGGTCGACTGCCGTGGAGGTTAATTGATTAACCATCTTTTTTTGGAGCCATTACACAGTTAACGATCAGGCTCTTTGCAGGACCTCGTGAACTGACGAATGACTTCCCACGGACGTACTGGGGGGTACGTACTACCAATGACCGAAATGAGTTCAGAATCTCCGTCCACTGCAATGGGGGATTGTTATTCCGTACAGTACGATCGGCTCGACGACGAACCGCTCAGCGTTGCCGTCGCGGACGCCGTCGCAACGTTTCGTAATACGAGTATTACCGATCTCGAGCCGCTCCACTACTCGATCAACGCCGACGCACTCGAGCGGTTGTTCGAACCGCGCGCGAACGGGCTGCGGCCCGGTGGTTCCGTCACGTTCGAGTACAGCGACTGTCTGGTGACCGTCACTGCGAACGGCGAGATTCGCGTCGAGTCCGTCTGAGATTCGGTTTCGACCGGACGCTGCCCGCGATCGCACTCGGTCTGTTCCCAGTGCGAACAGCGTTCTCCTCGGCTTCAGTGGTCCCACAAACTAAGCCGGTCGGGGTCGAACAACCGCTCGTGACTACTCGACTACTCGTTCCGACCGACGGGAGCGACCCTGCGACGGCAGCCCTCGAGCACGCGATAGACATCGCGGCAGATCAGGATGGGACGATTCAGGTCGTCTACGTCGCGGACACGAAGGAACCGAGCCTGACGCGGCTCGGCGGCGACGTCGTCGACGTGCTCGAACAGGAGGGCGACGAGATCGCCAACGAGGCCGCCGCGCTGGCCGAAGACAGCGGCGTCTCCGTGACGACGGACGTCGTTCAGGGGGACCCGAGAACCGTGCTCACCGAATACGCCACCGGCGACGAGTTCGACTTCATCGTGATGGGTGCCCACGGACGCCGTGGCATCGGCGACTACGTCCTCGGGAGCGTCACGGACTGCGTCGTCAACCGAAGCGAGATCCCGGTGTTGACGGTTCGTGCCGCCGAGGATGCGACGCGGGCGTACCCCTACGACGACGTGCTCGTTCCGACGGACGGCAGCGACCACGCGACGGCCGCGCTGGAACTGGGAACGACGGTGGCCGAGCGACACGGCGCGACCTTGCACTTGCTCTCCGTCGTCGACGAACTTCCGGAAGTGATCGATACGGAATCGACCGAACTGTCGTCACAACTCGAGGAGAACGTTCAGGAACTCCTCGACGACGCCGAATCGACCGCAAAGCGCGCAGGAGTCGAGAACGTCACGACGGCCGTGACGGCCGGATCGGTCTCGAGAGAGATCACGTCCTACGCCGAGGCGGAGGGGATCGATCTCGTCGTCATGGGGACCCACGGGCACACCGGACTCGACCGTCACCTGCTCGGGAGCTTCACCGACCGCGTGATCCGAACGTCGCCGGTTCCGGTCCTCACCACGAGACGAGGCGACGAGCTGGAGTGACTGGCCGTTGACCGTCGCATCGCAGTACACCGCTCGAAGCAGCGTTCGACCGCCGACTGTCACGAACTGCGAACGAAGCATAACGGTTCCCCTGATGGCCTCACAGTACTCGACAGTGACCGATGCCTGACCGACCACGTTCATCGCTCGACCCCGTTCGATCGCTCCTCTCGCGGAACCGACTTCGGGTCGCCTTCGTCGTCGTTCTCGTCCTCTCGGCGGCCGTCGTCGCCACCGCCTCGTCGGACGAGATTTCGACGGCCTCGAGAGCGGCCGTTCCCGATGCGCCGCCGACGGAGAATCACACGGTCGTCACCGAATCCGGGCGAGCGGGAACGATAACCGCGTACGCTCCCGACGGCGAGGTGCTGTACTACAACAACACGCGGACGAAGTACTTCGACGCCGATCCCGTCGCGGGCGATCCGCTGACGGTCGAGTACACAGCCACGGACACGATTCACACTGAGGGACCGACCTGTTCGGAGCCGCCGTGTGCGCTGAACGTCATCGAGCGCGTCGACCTCGAGACCGGCGAGGTCGAGGTGGTCTACGAGCGCTACGACTACAAGGAGACCGCCGGCGAGTGGCACGACGCGGACCGCATCAACGAAACCCACGTCGTCGTCGCCGACATCGTCGCGGATCAGGTGTTCGTCGTGAACACCGAGACGGAAGTCGTCGAGTGGCTCTGGGACGCTCAGAGCGAGTTCCCCGTCGAGGAGGGCGGTCCGTATCCGGAGGACTGGGCGCACATCAACGACGTCGAGTACATCGAGGAGGGCGAGATGGAGGGGCGGATCATGGCCAGCCTGCGGAATCAGGATCAGGTGGTCTTCCTCGATCGACAGCAGGGGCTGCTCGAGAACTGGACGCTCGGTGCGGAGGACGACTACGATACCCAGTACGAACAGCACAACCCCGATTACATCCCCGAGAGCCGAGGCGGTCCGGCCGTCGTCGTCGCCGACTCCGAGAACGGCCGCGTCCAGGAGTTCCAGCGCGAGGACGGCGAGTGGACCCGCACCTGGGAGTGGTCCGACGACCGGATGCAGTGGCCGCGAGACGCCGACCGGCTCCCCAACGGCAACACGCTCATCACGGACACTCACGGCAATCGCGTCATCGAGGTCAATCAGTCGGGGGAGATCGTCTGGCAGGTCGAATCGACGCTCCCCTACGAGGCCGAGCGCCTCGAGACCGGGGCCGAGAGCGAGGGCGGACGGAGCGCGCAGGCGCTCGGCCTCGAGTCCCGCACGGCGGCCGAGAGCGACGACGGCGACGACGGCGGTCCGCTCGGCGTCGATCCCGTGGGCGTCGTCACGAATCTCATCGAAACGCTCCTGCCACACCGGATCTACAACGCCCTGTTCTTCGTGGCTCCCGTCTGGATGGGGGCCACCGAGTTCGTCGCTATCGGAGTCGCGCTCCTGACCGGCGTGATCTGGGCCGGCCTCGAGCTCAGGTGGCGGCTCCGGGACGCGGGCGTCAGGTTCCGGCTGCCCGTGTACCGGCGGGGCGACTGATCCCGTCGGACCGGCGATTTCGCCGTCCGTACCAGACTATCGGCGTGCGAACGTCTCCCTCCCCTCGGGGGTAGCTCGCTGCGCTCACTCACCACTCGACCGCTCCCGAGTGCCGCGTTCGTGGGCCGGTCCAGCGGGAACTGCGTTCCCTGTATCGACCACCGCGGTATATGATGGAAATTTATATTCACACTCATGTATGAATACTAAATGCGATAATAGTAAATCTTATATAAGTTTACCTGACATATTTAATCAGGGTTCTTTGAGATAGACCTAATAATAACATGGATACGGTCCGGTACGTCCTCCATCGAGATCCTCCAGTACGATACAGTCGACCGCCGAGATCGAGATACCCTACCGCGCGAGGCGTTTCAGTGACGGCCGTCCGGACGGACGTCCCCGTGGGGGTCCCCCGCCAATGACTCGCTCCAGTGTGACATCGATAGCGATTGGGACCGGCGGGGGGATCGCGAGCGTCGTCGTCGTCGGAGCTTTGCTCTCGTATTTCGACTACGACGTCGTCACATCGGCAAGCGAGTTGTGGATGCTCCTCCCGGGGGCGTTCGTGCTCGGGTTCGTGACGGTTGCGGTTTCGGCTCACACAAGGCTCGTCTCCCCCGGCGGCGGATTCGCGGCGCTCCTGACGACCGTGGTGTACGCCGAACTGACGACTGACGCTCCGTGGGCAGTCGTCGAACGCGGTGACGGTCTGATCGTCGAGGGGTCGTTCCACGCGCTGTCCTACGCCGAGACGTGGTACGTCTGGCTCGCGCTCTTGCTCGTCGCCGGCGTCGCCGAGTTCGCGGTTCGACGGGGGTACGGTCTCGGGGACGCTCGGCTCCGAAACCTCCCGGCCCTCCCGCTTTCCCGAACCGACCTGTGGCTCGTCGTGACCGCCTGTAGCGTTGCGGTGGGTTTCGCGACGATGATCCTTCTCGTTCGAGGGAACCTGTGGGATACGGTCCCCGGGTACGCAATCGGCTTCGTCGCGGCCGCCGTCGCTACCGCAGTCCCGCTCGCGGTGTTGCTCTCCCACGGAATCGTCTCCCCGTTCGTGCTGTACAGCTGGATCGTCACGGCCACGTTGCAGACGGAAGCGTTCACCGCGCCCGACAGCGGACTCCACATCCCACTTCTGGGTGCCTCGGCGATCGTATTTGGGATCGTCGCAGTTCTCGAGCTGCTCGTTCGCTCCCGTCTGCGGGGGTGGGACGGCGGCAAATTCGAACACCCCGTCGGTCGAAAGTAGCCTGCCCGCTTCCGGAACCGAACGTCGACAGGGGCATAGTGACGGAGCGGACTGCGATTCGATGAGCCGTCTCAGGCCAGCAGGTGGCCGCCGAACAGGTAGAGCGCGGCGAGAATCGTCTGGAAGGACAGCGACCCGGCGGCCGACAGCACGAGGAACGACCGCCTGTTCATCTCTGACAACCCGGCGGGAACGGTGAGCAGTCCCCGGACGAACAACATCGTATTACTCACCGGAACGGCGACGGGTCCCCAGCGGTCGAACCAGCCGTCGAAGCGCTCGAGTCGCGACTCGGAAATCGGGACCCACCGCGTCTGCATGACGTACTCCCGGCCGGCACGGCGGACGAGACCGAACAGGAGGAGTTGCCCGATCGTCGTCCCGACGACCGCGAGGACGACGATGGCGATCGCCTCGACGATCGACGAGCCGATCAGTGCCAGTGCGGCCGGCACGACGAGTTCGCTCGGCATGAACCGCAGCAACATCGCTCCCTCGAGGATGCAGAGACCGAACAGGATCGCGAGTCCGACCTCCGAGGCGAACAGTGACTCGAGCCAGGAGGGGACGTCAGCGCGTTGCAGCGGGTCCATTGCCGATCGTAGTCCGTCTCGACAGTGACTTCGCTCGGCGACAGAAGCCGTTGGCTTGCGACTGCAGCCTGCGTAAGTATCGGGTGTGCTCGGGCCACGACCGGGCGCGTATCGGTGATCGACACGTCGGGTCCCACAATACATACGACAGTTCCGTTCGAGAGTTGGCAGTATGGAACCGGGACGAGTCCTCTTTCTTATCGTCGCGTTCGCGACACACGCCGTGGTCGGACTCGCGCTCGTTCGCGGATTCACGACCGTCGATCCGCGGACGGGGACGTGGCTGGGCGTCGTCTTCGGCCTCCTTCCGGACGCCGACTTCTTCTTTCCGGCGGCCTGGGGGTGGCCGTTCGTCCATCGCGGGATAACCCACTCGCCGCTGTTCGCGCTGGCGGTCGTCACCGGCGTGTACGGGATTCGTCGGACCCGTGCTACCGCGCTCGCTGTTGGGTTCGCGATCAGTTCCCACCTCCTGATCGACTCGCTGTCACCGATGGGGATTCAGTGGCTGTACCCGATCGAGACGACCTGGAGTCCCGGCCTCGACGTCCACGGCGCGACCGGAACGATACTGCTCTGGTCGCTCTCGCTCGGCCTCCTCGCGTGGCGAACGGACGATCTGGACGAATTCGGACGGTGGCTGTCTCGAGACGGTGGCGGCTCACACGGGTAGTCGAATTACCCGGCGGGAACCACCAGAACCGGCCGGTAGATCGCCAGTAGTAACGACCCCAGCAACGCGACCGAACCGGCAACCAGAAACGCTCTGTTGATCCGTCCGTTCTTCGATTTGAACCAGTCGAGCGTCAGATGGGCCCGCGAGACGGGAGCCAGCGGGCTGATTCCCATCGGCGTCACGACGTCTCCCGCGAGGTGAGCGAGGATGCCACACGTCCCGACGGCGAACCCGAACCCGAAGCTGAACCCGCCGCCGGCGCCGAAACTCGAGCGGGCGACGAGCACCGTCCCGACGCCCGCCCCCAGTCCGACCAGGAGGGCGAACCAGACGGTGTGGGTCGGACCGCGGTGGTCGATCCACGGGAGCCCCTGATCGAAGTCCGGGAGCGTCGCCGTGGCGAGCGCGAGCACCGCTCCCCAGAGGGCCAGCTCGAGGGAGTAGCGAGCGCTCACGATGGGGACGAACGGCGCGTAGACGAGCGCGTTGAATCCGGCGTGGCCGTCTCGGTACATCGCGTTGGGGTGGTCGATACCCCTCCGGTGCCCGGCGACTTAACTGCTGGGACGGGGCCCAATTCGGCTCACTGGAGGGTCCGAATCCCGAACGCCGAGACCGACGCGCCGCCGACGAGTATCGGCATCCAGTAGACGGCGCCCCGGAAGATCAGGACGGCCGCGGTGACGGCCGACGCCTCGATGCCCGTCGTCGGGACCAGCAGCGTGACGAACGCGGCCTCGATCCCGCCGAGTCCGCCGGGGAGCGGGGCCGCGCCCGCGATGTTCGCGAGCGGGATCGCGAACAGCAGGACGTACACCGGAACGCTGTACCCGAGCGCGGCGAAGGCGGCCAGCAGTGCCGCGGTCTGAAAGAGCCAGCCGCACAGCGAGAGCCCGATGATCGCCCCGAGTCGCCACCTGCTCGTCGCGATCCGCTCGATGTTTTCGAAGAACCGCCCCATCCGATCCGTGAGGTCGTCCTCGAGGGTCTCGGAATCGAACCGGTCGAAGCCGAGTCGGCCGATACGAGGCGCGATGATGGCGGGCAGCCGATCGATGATCGTGTCCCGGTAGCGCCAGACCAGCGCCATGGCGAGTACGATCGCCCCAATCAGGACGACGGCCGAGCCGACGGCCGTCTCGAGGCGCTCGCCGATGGCGGCAGTGGTCGCGTAGTAGCCGACGCCGACGAAGACGAGCGAGATCGAGGGAATGACGTTGAGGAGGTCGACGCTCGCGATCCCGACGAGCCCGGTTTCGTAGCGCGAGTCGGAGACTTTCGAGATGAGCAACGCGGCGATCGGTTCGCCCCCGGCTTGCCCGAACGGCGTGACATTGTTGGCGAAGACGGCACCGGCGTAGACGAAAAACGACTTGACGAGGGGGATCTCGACGCCGAGCGTACCGAGGACGGTTCTGAGCATCAGGCTCCAGGCGGCCAGCCAGCAGAGCGCGAGCGCGAACGTCACCGCGACGAGCGACGGCTCCGCCGAGAGCAACGAGTCGAGGATCGGGCGCGCACCGACGATGAAGAACAGGACGGCGAGGACTGCGATCGCCCCGAAGGCACCGATGAGAAACGCGCGCCGGCTTCGCTCGTCCATGGCTGGTATGAATCGTCAGTTGACTTGAAACGTCTGATCGATATCGACGGGCGAACTCGATTGCCCGTCGACGTCGGTCCGTCGGGACTGTCACGTCCACCACCCTTGTCATTGCACCACGCTACTGCCGATCAATACCTCACTACGACAGTTTCCGGGCCGTTTCGGTACTGTATCGGCTTCATAACAAATTGAGACACCCCCGAGTCAGGGCAGTACGTCACATGTCCTCCCCGACCGTCCCGTCAGTGCCGTCCATTCGCGACAGCGACGCCGCGTATTCGCTGCGGACTGCTCGAGGGACCGGAGCCGCCGGCTCGAGGAGCGACGGGACGCGCCCGTCGAACGTTCTCTTCGTCGTGCTGGATACGGTCCGGGCGGACCACCTCGGTCCCTACGGGTACGAACGGGAGACGACGCCCGAACTCTCGGCCTTCGCCGACGAAGCGACCGTCTTCGATTCGGCGGTCGCGCCCGCGCCCTGGACCCTGCCGGTTCACGCCTCGTTGTTCACCGGTCTCTATCCGAGCCAGCACGGGGCCGACCAGGAGAGTCCGTACCTCGAGGACGCGACGACCCTCGCGTCGGTCCTGTCGGCCGCCGGCTACGACACGGCGTGTTACTCCTCGAACGCCTGGATCACACCCTACACCAACCTCACCGACGGGTTCGACGAGCACGATTCGTTCTTCGAAGTGCTTCCTCGAGACGTGCTCTCCGGACCGCTGGCCAGCGCGTGGCAGGCGCTCAACGACAACGACTACCTCCGGGAAATGGCGGCGAAGATCGTCAGATTCGGGGCGATGGCCCACGAGCGACTGGCCAGCGGCGAGGGGGCGGACACGAAGACGCCGTCGGTCATCGATCGGACGAGGTCGTTCATCGATGACAGCGAGAGCGACCGTGGCTGGTTCGCGTTCGTGAATCTGATGGACGCCCACCTGCCGTACTATCCGCCGGCGGAGTACCGCGAGACGTTCGTACCGGGCGTCGACCCGGACGACGTGTGCCAGAATTCGAAGGTGTACAATGCCGGCGTCCGGGACGTCGATGGCGACGAGTGGGACGACATTCGGGGCCTCTACGACGCCGAGATCGCCCACATGGACGCCGAACTCGGTCGCCTGTTGGACTGGCTCCGCGCAACCGGGCAGTGGGAGGACACGACCGTCGTCGTTTGCGCGGACCACGGCGAACTCCACGGCGAGCACGGGCTCTACGGCCACGAGTTCGCCCTCTACGACGAACTGATCAACGTTCCGCTGCTGGTGAAACACCCCGATCTCGAGGCCGGCCGACGCGACGACCTCGTCGAACTGCTGGATCTCTATCACACGACCCTCGACGCGCTGGCCGTCGACCCCGATGCCGTGGTTGGCGCTACTGCGGGCGACGGCCCCGTCCCTCGCGATCCGACGCGGTCGCTGCTCTCGAGCGAGTATCGAACGTTCGACGACGTTCGGGATCCCGATCCCGGCCAGCGAGCCGTCCTCGAGGGAGACGGCGACGCCGATTACGCGTTCGTGGAGTACGCCCAGCCGGTGATCGAACTGCACCACCTCGAGCGGACGGCGAGCGAGGCCGGTGTCACGCTCCCAGCGGACCACCGGGCCTACTCGCGGCTGCGAGCGGCTCGAAGCACCGACGGAAAATACGTCCGCGCGGATCTCGTTCCCGACGAGGGATTCCGGCTGGATACCGATCCGGACGAGCAGTCCCCCGTCGATCCGGCGGACGACCCCGTCGTCGCGGCGACCGAGCGAGCGCTCGCCCGGTTCGAGGACGCCGTCGGCGGCGCGTGGACGGAGCCGAGCGAGACGGACACTGACGACGTCGACGCCGTGGCCGACGCCGACGACGCGACTCGAGATCGGCTGCGCGAACTCGGGTATCTCGAGTGACATGCCCCGTCGGTCGGCCGGCGAAACGCGGCCTACTGCGGCGTCTACCGGCGAAATGTGTTCGGTCGCGCTGACTTTCAGGAACCAATAAGAATACAGTGGTCGAATCGAAAGATAGCCGCAACTAATGGACGACCAGCACTTCCTCGAGTCGGAGTGGGATTACTGTCTCGTGCTGGATGCGTGTCGGTACGACGTGTTCAGCGAGATCTACGACGAGTATCTCGACGGGACGCTGGAAAAGCGCTGGAGTACGGGATCGTCGACGCCGGAGTGGGCCTACCGGACCTTTACCGAGGAACACGATATCGCGTACTTCTCCGGGAACCCCTTCATCAACGATCTCGGTATTCCGCTGAACGAACTCAAGTGGGGGGCGAGTTGCGACTACGAGTGGACGGCGTCCGATCACATCAGTAACGTCTTCGACGTCTGGAAATCCGGCTGGGACGACGACCTCGGAACGGTGCCGCCGGACAGCCTCGCGGAGGCGTTCCACGATCACCCCGACGCCGTCGAGCAGGCCGATCGGACGGTGCTCCACTACATGCAGCCCCACGCGCCCTACCTCTCCCGCGGCAAGGGGCAGAAACTCAAACAGATCCAGAAGGGGATCCGCAAACAGGAGGAGGCGGAAAACGCCGACGACGACGGCGGCCCGCTCTCGTCGCTCAGCGACACGATCCGCCCGAAAGTCGAGAACACGCTCGAAGGGAGCGAACTCGCACAGAAGGCAGGCCTCTGGCTCGAACTCGACCCGACGGATCTGGTCAAGAACGGGACGCGAGAGGCGGCGATGGAACTGTACGAAGAGAACCTTCGGATCGCGCTCGAGTCCGTTGCCGAACTGGTCGACGAACTCGACGGGCGCGTCGTCGTGACCGCCGATCACGGGGAGGCCTTCGGCGAGGAAGGCGTCTGGGAGCACCACATCGAGACGCACATTCCGCCGCTGATGGAGGTCCCGTGGCTCGAAGTTCACTAACGTGAAACCGACTCGCCCGCGAACAGCCGCTGTCGACTCGTCTCGCCATCTCGACCACCGACGACACCACAGTCAGGGGGGATCCGGATGAAAATCAGCCACTACTTCGAATTCGAGGACCACGTCACCGGCGGCATCCGCGAATCCGTCGTCCACCAGCGGAAGATGCTGGATCGGTTGGATCTGGAGTACACGGTCGAGCCGACCCTCGAGGCCGACGTACTCCACTGCAACCTCATGGGGCCTCGGTCGGTCTGGTACGCCAGACGGGCCCGGTCTCGCGGTATTCCCGTCGTCGCGAACACGCACGTGACGGCTGAGGACTTCGGGGACAGTTTTCGCTTCACCAACGCCCTCGCCAAACCGCTGAAACCGTACCTCCGATGGGCGTACGGACTGGCCGACGCCCTCGTCTGTCCGTCCGAGTACAACCAGCGGCTCATCGAGACCTACACCGACACGCCAACGAGGGTCGTCTCGAACGGCGTCGACCGCGAGAAACTCGAGGGGTTCGAGTCGCTCGAGGCGGAGTACCGCGATCGGTACGACCTCGACCCGCCGACCGTCTTCCTCGTCGGCCACGTCATCAAGCGCAAGGGCCTCGAGACGTTCGTCGAGCTCGCTCGCCGGCTGCCGGAGCTTGACTTCGCGTGGTTCGGGCCGCTCGATCTCTCGCTGAAGGGACGGGAGACGACGAAACTGATCGAGGGTGCCCCCGAGAACTGCACGTTCACCGGCTACGTCGACGACATTCGCGGTGCCTACGCGGCGGGCGACATCTTCTGTTTCCCGACGCATGAGGAGAACGAGGGAATCGCGCTGCTCGAGGCGATGAGCGCCGGGAAGCCGGTCCTCGTTCGGGACATCGAGACGTTCTCGTGGCTCGCGGACGGCGAGGACAGCCTCAAGGTGGCCGGATCCGGCGTGAGCGGATTCGCGGACGCGCTGGAGCGACTCGCGGATCCGGAGCTCCGGAACCGGCTCGGAACGAACGCGAGGCGACGGAGCGAGGAATTCTCGCTCGAGACGGTCGCGGATCGGTATCAGTCGCTCTACGAGGAGGTGGTCTGAATGAAGATCGGATTCTTCACTGACAGTTATTTCCCCGAAATCGACGGCGTAACGTATACGATCAAGCTCTGGCGCGAGGAGTTAGAACGGAAGGGACACGAGGTGTACGTCATTTACCCCGACGGCGACTACGAACCCGGCGACCGCGAGTTCCCGGTGCGATCGCTTCCGAACCCGTTCTATGCCGGATATCGGATTCCCCTCACAAGACGCACCTCGACCCTCCCCGAACTCGACGTCGTCCACTGCCACGGCCCCGCCCCGATCGGCATCCTGGGTCGGTACTACGCCTGGAAGCACGACCTGCCGACGATCTATACGCACCACACGCCCCTCGAGGAGTACTTCCACCAGAGCATCAAACTCGAGTCGGTCGCGGGACTGCTCTCGAATTGCTACGTGCCGGTCGAGAACGCCTTCCTCCGGAGCTTCGACGTGGTGACCGCGTCGACGGAACGGATCGAACGAGACGTCGAGCACGTCCAACTCCCGGTCGGAATCGACATGGACTTCTTCCAGCCGACCGCGGAAGACTGGTACCCCGATCGGACGGTGATCGGCTACAGCGGCCGTCTCAGCATGGAGAAGAACGTCAGCGAGATCCTGCGGGCCGCCGAGGAGCTGCCGGCGTACGACTTCGTCGTCGTCGGCGAGGGCCCCTACCGCGACTCCCTCGAACGCAAGGCACCCGACAACGTCGAACTCCGCGATTTCCTCCCTCGGGAGGAGTTACCGACGTTTTACTCGTCGATCGACGCGTTCGTCACCGCGTCGACCGCCGACACGCTCGGCCTCTCGACGCTCGAGGCGAACGCCTGCGGGACGCCCGTCGCGGCCACCGACGCGCCGCCGTTCGACCGAACGATCGGGCCTGACAACGGCGAGCGGTTCGCGTACGGCGATCTCGATTCGATGGTGGAAGCCATCGAAACGTGTCTGGCGACCGACCGCGAGACCAGAGCGGCCGTCGAACGCTACTCGGTCGGGTACACCATGGATCACCTCGACCAGTTGTACCACAACGTGCCCCTCTCGAAAGACGAGGCTCCGGCGGAGGTCGAGACGCCGTGGGGATTCTCCGAGGAAGAGCGAACGCAGGGCGACTGATCCGCGCCCGCTTTGGGTACCTCCTCCCTTGTTCCCTTCTTCCGTTCTTCTCTGCTCTCTCGAGCGATCTTCTCACATCGAACCATCCCGCTGTCGGGTAGATGGGTTTCGATGCCGTGACTCGTGGCGAGTCGCAGTGAGCTCGAACAGACGGGAGTGACATCGAGCGTATCGTCGCGAGCGGAATTCGGTCGGGGAGGTTCGGAAGGGATCGGAACGTGTCTTCGCCGATGCACGTGGCTTCGTGAATCGAACCAGAACGGCTTCTTTAGGATACGTCGGTATACTACGCGATGCAATTCGCCAAACGACTGCTCGTCGTCGGAACGATCGCGGTAGTGCTCCTCGGCGCGGTCGGCCCGGCCGTCGCCCACGAGACGCAGGATCTCGACGGAAACGAGGTGACCTTCGGCGGGGCCGACGAGCCGCTGATCACCGGCGAGCGGATGTGGCTCGAGTTCGACATCGTCGACGCGGAGTCGGGCGACCCGGTCGAAAATCTCTCCGAAAACCTGACAGCGTCCGTCCAGACGGGGGACCACGAAAAGACGGCCCTCGAGATCAGCGAGAAGCACGGCGAACCCGGCGTCTACGAGGCCCCGGTCGTCTTCACGGAGTCCGGCGACTACGTCGTCCACCTGGAAGGGAACATCGACGCCTCCGACGTCCACACGCACTTCGAGACGGAGGTACGGGACCGTGCGGAACTCGAGTACCCCGATACCGACTCGGAGACGAACGATACATCGACCTCCAGCGCGGACGGGAATCAGACCCGTCTGTCCGGTATCGGATCCGGCGGCGGCACTGTCGTCGCCGTCGGTGCGATCGGCGTCCTCGCGATCGGTGTCGCGGTCGTGCGCCGTCGACGATAGCGCGATCCGGTTCGGTGGGTCCCGCGTCGAATCGCGGACGATCGACGCTTCAGGGAAATTCGCACACGGGCAGTGAGGGATTATATGTCTCGCACTCTCTATTGTCGGTATGAGCGACCCATTCGTCGTCGTCGGCGGTGACGCAGCGGGAATGTCCGCAGCGAGCAAGGCGAGACGCGACGATCCGGATCGCGACATCGTCGTCTTCGAAAAAGGGCAGTGGGTGTCTTACGGCGCGTGCGGACTTCCCTACTATATCAAAGGTGATATACAGTCCCTCGAGGATCTCGTCTCGGTCACGCCCGAGGAGTTCCGCGAGGAACGCGACATCGACCTCCGGACGGGCCACGAGGTCGTCGAGATCGATACCGACGAGCGGACGGTCACTGCGGAGGGTGACGCCGGAACCGTCGTTCAGCCGTATGGAAACCTCCTGATCGCGACCGGGTCGGAGTCGATCGTGCCGCCGATCGACGGCATCGACCGCGAGGGCGTGTACACGCTCGGCTCGATGAGCGACGGGAAGGAACTGCGCGAGTACGTCGCTCGAGCCCGCGACGGCGAGGACCTCCAGCAGCCCGATCGGGGGCCGGCCTGTCGGTACCTCGAGGACTGTACCGGCCCCGTGGGCGTCGTCGGCGGCGGCTACATCGGCATCGAGATGGCGGAGGCGCTGGCGGCGAACGGGTTCGAAGTGAACCTGTTCCAGCGCGGTGATCGCGTGCTGAAGGGCTTCAGCGACGAAACGAGCGAGCACGTCGCCGACCATCTCCGGGACGAGGACGTCGCGCTCCACCTCGGTGCCGAAGTGCAGGAATTGACCGGCGGCGACCGCGTCGAGGCCGTCGTCACCGCCGACGACCGGGTCGAGGTCGAGATGGTGCTGATCGGGACCGGTGTTCGCCCTCGGACGGACCTCGCCGAGGACGCCGGCATCGAACTCGGCGAGACCGGCGCGATCGCAACTGACGCCTATCGCGAAACGAGCGCACCGGACGTCTACGCGGCGGGTGACTGCGCCGAGGCGACCCACGTCGTCACCGGCGAACCGGCGTACGTTCCGCTGGCGCTGACCGCGAATCGACACGGTCGCGCGGTCGGCCAGACGGTTACAGGCACGCCGACCGAGGGGGGCGATATCGCCGGCACGGCGGCGGTCAAAGCCTTCGACGTCGAAGCTGCACGTACTGGCATTCTGGACCCCGAAGAAGCCCGTGAAGCCGGGTTCGATCCGGTGACCGAGACTGTGACGGCAAAATCGCGTGCGGGCTACTATCCCGAAGACGGGAACGTCACGATCACCCTGACCGCCGACCGCGACTCCGAACGCGTCCTCGGGGCGAGCCTCGTCAGCGAGTACGGCGAGGGCGCAGTCCACCGCAGTCACGCGGTCGTCGCGGCGCTCTCGGAGGAGGCCACCGTCGCCGACGTCGAAAACTACGACCTCGCGTACGCGCCGCCGTTCAACAGCACGTGGGATCCGATCCTGGTCGCGGCGAAGGTGCTGTCGGGGAAGCTCGAGTAGTCCGCCGCGAGTCGCTCACCGATCGTCCAGACCGACCGGATCGCCGAGGCGGATCCCCATGGGCGCCGGCCCGGCCGACTCGTGACCGGTCGCGTATCCGACGTACAACGAACTGTTGATGATCCCGACGTGGCTGAACGCCTGCGGGAAATTACCGAGATGCGCGCCGGTGTCCGCCTCCAGCTCTTCGGCGACGAGTCCGAGTGGATTTACGTTCTCGAGGAGCGCCTCGAAGCGCTCGCGGGCCTCGTCGGCGCGGCCCGAGAGCGCGAGCGCGTCGACCAGCCAGCACGAGCAGAGCACGAACGCTCCTTCCTCACCCGGAAGGCCGTCGTCGCCGTCGTACCGCTCGACGAGCACGTCGTCTTCGACGAGCGTCTCCTCGGTCGCTTCGATCGTCCCGCGAATCCGTTCGTCGTCGAACGGGAGGAAGCCGACGACGGGAAGCAACAGCCCCGTCGCGTCGAGCGCGTCCGTTCCGTAGGCCTGGACGAACGCGCCGACGTCCTCGTCGTAGCCGTTCTCGAGAACGTCGGCTTTGATCGTTCGACGAGTGTCCCGCCACGACTCGAGCGGCGCGTCGCGGTCGCGGTCGACCGCGATCGCGATCCCTCGGTCGAGGGCGACCCAGCACATCACTTTCGAGTAGACGAACTGTTTCGGGCCGTCCCTGACCTCCCAGATGCCAGCGTCGGGTTCGTCCCACACGTCGCGGACGTACTCGACGATACCGCGGATCGTGTCCCACTCCCCGTCGTCCAGGGTCCGGCCGTGCTCCAGCATCTCGTCGACCGCGAGCAGGAGCTCGCCGTAGATGTCGAGTTGGGTCTGCTCGGCCGCGCCGTTACCGATCCGGACCGGTCGGGAGTCCCGGTAGCCCGCGAGGTGGTCGAGCTCCCGTTCCTCGAGGTCCGTGTCGCCGTGAAGGCCGTAGAGGGGCTGGAGTTGGGCGGGGTCGTCGGTCCGACAGCGGTCCATGAACCAGTCGAAGTAGTCGACCGCCTCCGAGACGTGGCCGAGATTCATCAGGGCCTGGACGGTGAACCCGGCATCGCGCAGCCAGTTGTAGCGGTAATCCCAGTTTCGGACGCCGCCGATGTCTTCGGGGAGCGACGCGGTCGGGGCGGCGGCGATCGTGCCCACCTCGGCGTGGGTGAGCAACTTGAGGACGAGACCCGATCGGACCGCGAGGTCGTGCCACGGACCGGCGAAGACGCAGTCGTCGGCTCCGTCACAGGTGTGAGCCCAGTCCGTCCAGAACTGGACCGTGTCCGACAGAGCCTCCGCCGGTTCGGAGTTCGCGTCTTCCGCACCCGTACATCGAAGTGCGAACCAGACGGAGCCGCCCGCCTCGAGGCGGAATTCGCCCGTCGCGCGATCACCGTCGACCTCGAGGTCGACGGGAGTTTCGAGTACCGTCCGTTCCTCGCGGCCCTCCGCGCGGAGTCCCGTCTCCGTCCACGCGAACGTCGCGTCCGCCCGCCCGTAATCGAACCGCGGTTCGTACTCGATCTCGAGGTCGGCCGAGCCGTCCGAGCAGGCGACCTTGCGGTAGAGGATCTTCTTCGGATGATCGACCCGCTCGGCGGGCGGTAAAAAGTCCGTCACCGTCGCCGTCCACGCCGGGGTTTCGAACGTCGTCTCGAGCACGTTCGTCTTCCCGACGTACCGCTGTGTCCCGTCGATCGACGCCGCCGGTCCGATACGAAACCGACCGCCGCGGTCCGGATCGAGGATGCCGGCGAGGATCGTGGGCGACTCCAGGTGAGGGAACGGGAACCAGTCGACCGATCCGTCCCGCCCGACCAGCGCCGCCGTCTCGAGGTTGCCGACGATGCCGTAGGACTCGATCGGGTTGTACTCGGAGACAGTCATCGCGACCGGTTCGAATCGCGACCGCGAGGTGCTCGCCTACGGACGCGGGACATGTGCGAACGCATGGTGTGGGCGATAGTTTGACGCCGATCGGAAAAAGAGCGAGTGTCGTCGAGAGAGACAGACACCGCAGCGTACCCGTTTTCAGCGCCCCTCAGTCGCCTTCCGCCGACGAGTGCCCGCTCGCCTGACTGCGAAGCCCGTCGGGCATCGCGGGAACGTCGCTCGCAGCGACGGCTCCCTCGGCCTCGAGTTCCGCGAGGGACTTCGGGAACTCCCGGCGTTCCTTGTGGATCGCGATCCCCGCCTTCGCGCCCTGTCCCATCGCGACGGAGACCTGATTGTGGCCCGGCGTCAGATCGCCGACCGCGTACAGCCCGTCGACCGAGGTTCGGCCGTGATCGTCGACGGCGACCGTGCCGTCGTCCGTCAGCTCCGCGCCGAGGGACGTCGCGACTCCGTTGTTGTACTCGCTCCCGTACATCGCGAAGCCGCCGGTATAGTCGCGAACCGTTCCGTCTTCGAACTCCAGGGCCTCGAGCCAGCCGTCGTCGCCGTTTCGGACGCCGGTGACGTCCTCGTGAACGATGTCGACGGGGTGGCCCTCGAGCAGCCGTTCCGTCTCGTCGCTCCAGGTCGGCTCGTCGCCGCGGAGCAGCAGGTCGACATCGTCGGTGAAGTTGAGCATGATCATCGCGACGTGGGCCGCGCTCTCGCCGTGGCCCATCACGTACACCGGCTCGTCGATGAACATGTAGGCGTCGCAGTGGAGACAGTAGTGGAGTCCGCGCCCGGTTCGAGGCAGCGGCGGTTCGGGACGTTCGTCCGAAAAGCCGGTCGCGAGGACGACGTTGTCCGCGACGGCGGAGCCGTCCGTCGTCTCGAGCGCGAACCCGTCGTCGACGCGCTCGACGTCCGTCACGAACTCTCGGCGGTAGTCGGCGCCGTAGGACTCGATCTGCTCGACGGCCGTCGAGAGGAATTCGTTGCCCGACACCGATTCGGGAACGCCGATGACGTTGTGGGTGTCCTGCATCATCGCGGCTCGGCCGCCGCCGCGGTCGAAGACGGCGGTCTCGTGGCCGAGTCGCGCCGCGTACAGTGCGGTCGTCAGCCCGGCCGGGCCGCCGCCGACGACGACGACCTCGTACCGGTGATCGGCTTCCGTTTCGTCGCGGGTCCTGCTTCCTTGGTCACTCATAGTAACTTGGTTACAATTGCATAGTCATAAACATCAGCCAACGGGACAGTTACCCGGTTACGATCCAGTAAGTGACGATCTGGCATCGGTCGGACACACTCGCGAAGGAATTATACTAGGCGATAGACTACCGTCCACTGGTATGACAGCATCGTCCGACGACGGCGACGACGACTCGAGGTCGCGGCCGCAGTTTCGGGGCTGTCTCTTCTGTTACGGCGGGGAGTGGCTCGCCTATTCGGCGCGAACGGCGGCGCGGAAACTCCGTCGACACGAGTGACAGTTCTCACGCCGGGTCGGTACTCGCGGACGCCGGGTGGCCCTCCCGTCTAGTCGACGCGACTGCCCGGTACAGCTCGCCCGTCAGAGGACAGTTATACTAGGTAACTAAGTTACAGCACGTAACTATAAGGGAACCCGCGGTCTAGAACCGAGCATGGACGAACCGAATCATCAACTGGAAGTCTGGTGTGCGGGCGAGGACTGGTGTTCGATCACCTCCACCGCCACGCTAATCGGCAAGAAGTGGCACACCGTCGTCATTCACCGACTGCTCGCCAACGGGCCGCTCGGTTTCAACGCGCTTCAGGAGGAGATCGGCGGAATTTCGAGCAAGGTCCTCTCCGACGTGCTCGACGACCTCGAGGAGAAACGGCTCGTCAACCGGGAGATCGTCAACGAGAAACCGGTTCGCGTCGAGTACTCCCTGACCGAGGTCGGCGAATCGCTCGAGCCCGTCATCGAGGAGATGCAGGCGTGGGGGAAAGAGCACCTCGCGGCCGCGTCGGACAAGGATAGTTCAATCGCCTGAATCGACGCCGGAAAACGGGTCCTGCGGGGGTCGCCGTCGACGACGAGGACGTCGTCGTCCGGATCGTCCCCATACTCGCTTCCGAACGACGGCCCGTCGATGCTCGGAATCACGTCTTTCGGCAGGACGTCGATCACGTTCATGGCCGCCCTTCGGACTCGAGCGGGAAAGGACCGTCTGCCACGATCGGCAAGAGACTTATCTTCGTCACCGGCGATTACAGTAGCATGAGTACTCGATCGAGCGCAAACGGCGAGGCATTCTGGGAGGAAGCCGACGCCGGTGTCGCACTGCAGCGATATCGGACACTCGTCGACACGCTCGATGACGGGATTTACCAGCTCGATGTCGACGGCAACTTCGTCGCGGTCAACGACGAACTGGTCGAGCTGATCGGCTATTCTCGCAACGAACTCCTCGGCGAACACGTCACGTCCGTCGTTCACGAGGACGACGTTCCACCCATCGAACGCGAAATCGCGACCGACATCGAGACGGGCGACGGTATCGATCCGTTCCACCTCGTCCTCCGAACCGCCGACGGGAACAGCGTCCCCTGCGAGCTCCGCATCAGCACGCTCGTCGAGGGAGACGAGTTTCAGGGGACGCTCGGCGTCGTTCGCGACCGCACCGAGCGAACGCGGCAACTACGGACGCTCGAGTCGGCTCAGGCGTCGTACGAATCGATCACCGACGTCCTCGACGCGGCGAACATCGGCGTCTTCGTCCTCGACGACGAGTTCCAAATCGAATGGATCGACGAAACGATCGAGGAGTACTTCGGCCTCGATCGCGCGTCGGTCATCGGTCGGGACAAACGCGACGTACTCGAACAAGACATTCGAGAGACCGTTGCCGACTCCGAGTCGTTCAGCGAGACCGTTCTGGCGACGTACGATGACAACAACGACACGGAACGGTTCGAGTGTCAGGTACTCACCGGCGAGGACGACGACCGCGACGAGCGCTGGCTCGAGCATTACAGCAAGCCGATCGAGTCGGGAGAGTACGCGGGGGGACGCGTCGAGTTCTACTCCGATATCACGGACAAAAAGCGCTCTGAAGGAGCGCTACGGGTGCGCACGGAAGCGTTTCACTCGCTGGTCGACGCCGTCGAGGAGTACGCGATCTTTCGGTTAGATACGGACGGCCACGTCGTCAGTTGGAACGAAGGCGCACGGCAGATCAAAGGCTACGATCGCGACGAGATCCTCGGCGAACACTTCTCCACGTTTTACACCGCAGCGGATCGATCGGACGGCGTTCCCGAGCGAAACCTCGAGGCCGCACTCGAAAACGGCTCCGTCGAAGACGAAGGCTGGCGCCGCAGAAAGGACGGCACGGAGTTCTGGGCGAACGTAACGATCACGCCGATTCGGGACGACGACGGTACCCATCGGGGGTTTCTGAAGGTAACGCGTGACATGACGGACCGCTGGGAACGCAAACGGGAACTCGAGACCGAACTCGAGCGGATTCTGGGCAGGATCTCGGACGCGTTCTACGCGGTCGACGACGAGTTCCGGTTCACCCACGTCAACGACCGGGCGGCGGAACTCCTCCAGCACACCGAGGCGGAACTGCTCGGAAAATCGCTCTGGGAGATGTTTCCGGATCTCGTCGAGTTCGACGAGGTCTGGGACGCGTTCCACACCGCGCTGGAAACGCAGGAACCCACCAGCTACGAACTCTACTACGACACGCTCGATTTCTGGGTCGAGGCGAACCTCTATCCCTCCGAGACCGGTATCTCGGTGTACTTTCGGGACGTTACGGAACGCAGAGAGCGCGAACGGGAACTCGAGCGAACGGAACGCCGCTTCGAAGCGATCTTCGAGGACCCGAACATCCTCGTAGGGCTGCTCGATACCGACGGAACGGTGCTGGACGTCAACGGGACAGCGATGGAGTACGTCGACGCCGATCTCCAGGCAGTGATCGGCGAACCGTTCTGGGAAACGCCGTGGTGGGAGGAAAACGCCGATGAGGGGAGCGACGTCGTTCGTGACGGTGAGGCCGCGACGTCCTCTCAGAGCGTGGGGCAACCATCAGGCGACGACGCCGCCGGTATTCGGTCCGCCGTCAGAGAGTGGGTCGATCGAGCGGCGGACGGCGAGTACGTGGACTTCGAGGCGGATCTCACCCGGCCGGACGGGCGGCAGTACACGCTCGAAGGCGTCTTCAGACCCGTCACGAACGACGACGGCGAGGTGGTGTCGATCGTCGTCTCGGACCGAGACATCACGGAGCGCAAACAGCGCGAGCAGGCGCTCCAGGAGAGCAGGAATCAGCTCCGGACGCTCATCGACTTGCTTCCGGTCGCCGTGTTCGTCGCCGAAGCCGACGGCCGCATCGTCAAGTGGAACGAGGCCGCCGAGGAGATCTGGGGCGGAGAGATCGCCGAGTCGCGGTCCGTCGCCGAATACGAACGGTACGACGGCTGGTGGGCCGACACCGGTGAACGCGTCGAACCGGAGGAGTGGGCGCTCGCGCGGGCGCTTCGAGGCGAAGAGGTCACCGACCCGGACGTGATCGAGATCGAAGGCTTCGACGGCGAGCGCCGCACCGTTCTGAACCACGGGATGCCCGTTCGGGACGCGAACGGCGAGGTGAGTCGCGCGGTCGTCACCCTCACCGACATCACCGAGCGAACGGAGTATCAACGCAAACTCGAGGAATCGAACGAACGCCTCGAGCAGTTCGCCTACGCCGCGTCCCACGACCTGCAGGAGCCCCTCCGGATGGTCACGAGCTACCTCCGGCTGCTCGAGAACCGGTACGGTGACGCCTTCGACGAGGACGGCGAGGAATTCCTCGCGTACGCCGTCGACGGTGCCGAGCGGATGCGCGAGATGATCGACGGGCTGCTCGAGTACTCGCGGGTCGAGACGCGGGGCGATCCGTTCGAACCGACGGACCTGAACGCAATTCTCGAGGACGTCCTCGAGAACCTGCAGATACAGATCGAGGAGAGCGACGCCGAAATTACTACTGAGGACCTCCCCGACGTATCGGGCGACGGCAACCAGTTACGGCAGGTCCTCCAGAACCTCCTCTCGAACGCGCTCACCTACAGCGGTGACGACCCGCCGCGGGTTCACGTCGGTGCCGAACGGCGGGGCGACGAGTGGGTGCTTTCGGTTCGAGACGAGGGGATCGGGATCGACCCGGATAACTACGATCGCGTGTTCACGGTCTTCGACCGGCTACACAGCCGCGAGGAATACGACGGAACCGGGATCGGACTCGCCCTCTGCCAGCGCATCGTCGAACGTCACGGCGGCGAGATCTGGGTCGACTCCGAGCCCGGCGAGGGCTCGACGTTTTCGTTTACCCTCCCCGCGGCAGGGACTCGGTGACCGGCCATCCCGTCGTTCTCGCGAATCCGGTATCGGATCCGAAGACGTAACTCTCGCGGCACGCCATCGATGGCTATGGGAGACGACGGCAGTGACCGATTCGCGGAGGCCGATCGATCGTGACCGACGGTCGTCTTTCGGGTATTCAATCGAGACTTCCGGCCGGGCTTCGGGACCGGCTCGAGCGGCTTCGCTGGTGGTACGCGCTTCGATTCGGCGGCGCTCCTCGGTGTGCGGAATGCGGTGACGAAGCCGCGTGGATCGCGGAGGCGGAGGACGAACCGCGCTGTTTCAAACACATTCCGGAGGCGGGAACTGATGCGATACGGGACGTCCAGCCGGAGGATTGTTTTACTGACTGGGACGAGACGGCCACCGACGCCTGACCGAGCTGGGGACCGGAGCCTTCCACTGGCCCGGTACGGCACACTCTCTGCGGAGAGAGCGGATCGATTGCCTCGATCGAGGGGGGATGGAGTGGATTATCTTCGGTGTTTCTCTTGGAAGCCGGAACGGAGAGCTGCCGGACTTACTAGACTCTCCGAACAATGTACCGGAACGAGCGTAAGTATCTCGAGAGAGAATGTGGCCGAGGTAAGGATTTCATACTCGGAATACTGTCTCTCCGTCTTTCGTAAGTCGCTCGGTAACAAAGTGGTCGAACTGCGCTGAGCTACGTATGGTAGGGACAGTAACCATCAGTATCGAAATCGAACTCGGATGGGGAATACACGACCGACAGCAGTACGACCATCTCAGCGACGACGGACGCGTAGAGCGACGATGCCTCTACCGACTTCTCGACGCGTGCGACGACTACGGGATACCGATATCGTTCGACATCGTCGGCCACCTGTTGCTCCACAGCTGCGAGGGAACCCATTCCGGTCCCTATCCCGATGGGTGGTTCGACGAAGACCCTGGGACAGATATGGAGAGCGATCCACTATTCTACGCACCCGATATCGCTGCGGAGATCATGCGACGTCGGACGGACCACGAAATCTGCACACACACGTTCTCTCATGCGGTGTGTGATACGATGCCGCCGGACGTTCAGAAACAAGAACTGGAGCACGCCCAACGTCTCCACGAAAGAGTCACGGGTAATCAAACCGAGTCACTCGTCCCACCGCGCCACGTTTGTCCGTCGCTTGACGCCCTGAACGACCATGGGATCGAGATCGTCCGAGTTCAGGACGACGAGCCAGCATCGAATCCGGTCCACCGGTTCCGGGAGCTACTGTTCGGGCCGCCGCTCGTTCGGTCGCCCGAGTTCAGCGATGGTCCCGTGGAAACATACTGTACACGACACCCGAACCTGACGGCACCCTCGTTACCGTCCGGGCGGTCTCCGCCCCACTCCGCGTTTCGCTGGGTGCCCATTCGCATGGGGCAGCGGCTGCACGAGCGCTACCTCCGGACCGCGACGGAACTCGCGGTCGAACGGGATTCCCATCTCCACCTCTGGTGTCACCTCTTCGACCTCAACCGCGAGTACCAGTTGCCGCCGATCGAATCGTTCCTTGAAACGCTCGGCGAACTCGAACGGGAGGGAGCGATTGACGTCGAGACGATGAAGGGACTGAACGAGCAGATCCGTTCGGAGACGACCTCCGAGCCGGAACCCGAAGAACAAATCTATGCCTGAACAGATCGACCACGCATCCGGTTCGGCTGGAACCAACCAGTATCACGTTCGTCCGTTTGAGCCGGGCGATACGGAGGGCATTCTCGATCTCTTCGAGGCGGTCTGGGGTGAGCGCCGGTCCGAACCGTGGTTCGAGTGGAAGTACCGTTCCAATCCGTACGTCGATCACGTTCCGGTTATGGTCGTGGTCGATGACCGCGACAATCTAGTCGGCGCGCGCCCGCTATTCGTCGTCCCGCTAGGGATCGCTGGAGAACGAGTGCTCGCACTCCAACCGGGCGATACGATGGTCCATCCCGATCACCGGAGACGAGGCCTGTTTACGCGGATGACTGAGCGAACGATCGACCGGTATCGCGATCACGAGGCGGCGCTGTTTTTCAACTTCCCCAATTCGAAGTCGCGTCCGGGATACATGAAACTCGGCTGGCGCACGGTCGGTCCGGTGTCGACGTACTATCGCATCCAGCAGCCCAGCACGTGGCTCGAGACGAACGGATTGCTCGGACGAGCGATCGAACCCGTTGCGGACGCTGCGGCGGCCGTCGGAACGAGAATCGTCGATGCAACTGCACCGTCCGGGGGCGGCATTTCGATCCGTCGTCACGATACTATCCCAACGACGTTGCTGGCGTCGCTGTACGAAGGGGCATCACCGTCGGGGATCCACGCCGTCCGTGATGACGACTACGTTCGATGGCGGTACGGGAATCCGCAGTGGTCGTACCGGACCTACGTTGCGCGGAAGGACAGTACCGCTATAGCAGCAGCCGTCGTCGCGATGCCCGACGACGGGGAGACGGTACGGATCACTGATCTGGTTCCCCCGAAACCCACGGATTCCGCACTGGCCGCGCTGTCCTCGGCAATCGTTACGGAGTACGCCCATGCCGATGCGATTCTGGCACCGCCGACGTTCGCGACGTCGGTTCGCCGCCGGTTCGGGTTTCTGGACGATGCCCGGCCCCCGCTGTCGGCAATGACGACGCCCCGAACACTGGTCACACGTCCAGTCGTGACTGAGACGACCGATTGGACGATTGCCGACACCGCACTGACCGAGGCGAGCAATTGGACGATAACGTTCACCGAACAGGATAACTATTGAATCGCCAATCTTTCTACTAACTGGCAAGAGAAGTGCGCTGAATACAGAGCGTAGGCCTTGTTTAGACGCTCAAATCTTAGCAGTGTAGAGTCGATCGAACTCGTATCGTCATGTTAGTTGCTTAGGGTAAAGACCAAATCTACTAGGAAGTGAAGCGGACGGGTTCGTTGTGCACAGGAAGACCTCCTGCTTCACGGAGATGGTTGTATCGCTCGCGGAAAAGCCGTCGTTGGCACGCCAGCTCCGGCTTCCCGTCCGGGAAAAGAAGGCTACGCTGACTGGGTAATTCTCGCTGTTCAGGGTTGAAAGAGTACCTCGGCCATCCGTGCCGGAAGCTGATAGACGTCCTCTGCGAGATGCCGGGAGTGACGGAATCACTCGAATTGACGCCTGAACCGGTCCCACACTCCCCGACCGTGTGTGCGCGAAAGCAGGCGATCCCGATGAAGAGGCGGCAAGCGATCTTCGATCAGTCTGTCGAACTGTTTGTTCTCGGTGATATGCAGGCGATCGACGCAATCGGTGTCGATCGCGTCCAGGCCAGCCAGCACTACGCAAAATAGACGGACTACACGTTCGAGGCAGTGAAGACGACGCTGCTCATTGATTGTGAAACCAGTACTATTTTCGACATATATTTTTCGATGAAACAACCGCACGATACACAAGTTGGCTGGCAGGTATTAATGCGGAATCTCGACTATTTGGCCACTGTCGCTGCCGATAAGGGCTGCGACTGGTAAGAGCCTCGCACGAGGTTGCGTGCGGAAAGTATCACGCCGCTGATTCCGCAGCGAAATCCTGGAATACGGGGGTGGGCGAGAAATTTGCTTATCAAGTATTGTGCGTATAACCCTCGCTCGAACGCTGAGTCGGTGTTTTGGGCTCCGACGTAGATACGGCGATATGCTCTGGTCAAGAACCTGATTCGGGCGATCCCGTGAGTTCGTCATGAAATCCGCTGTCCGCAACATCGAACGCACCATCGAGGACTCACACCCGTGAAATAACGCGTTCATACAGGGTCACTCTGTTGCAGATACGTTTTCAATGAAAGCGCGTTTAGGATCAAGAGGGAAGTTACTGCAACCAGATAGACTACTATGATCGAGATCTCTGTAAAAGAATACTGGTTTATATAAATTATCTTAAACGACCTGGGGCTTTGATGCACTAAACTATGATACATAAAATGCATCCAAATAAGCAATAATATATCCAATAAAATTATATCTCTCCAGCTTGGATTTATTTCCACCATCATGATTCCATACGTGAAAATGTTTGATATAGCTATCCGTTCTATTAAACAAGACCCAGAGCGTATGTTACGCAGAGTATCGGTATTTGTTTCCCTGGTTGTTCTCCTGTAGCACTCGCTCGGTAGACGTGTCGAGACATTCCTGGTATTCCATCAGCTGATGGTGATGCTCCCCGAATCGTACTAGAGATACAGGGCGTACAGTACGATACCGACAACCCGATCCTGAACTGATAGCTCTGAATGTAGCGGAAGTCACGGCAGCAAACGCTGACGCGCTCAGTTGACCGCTTTCGACAGTTCCGCCCCTGCTTTGAACTTCACGTCGTTCGATGCGTCGGCCGCTCCAGCGAGATGAAGGACCGGTGCATCGAGCGCCGTCACGACCGACCACGCGGGAGCGTCGCCATCCCTGCCGGGACAGCCGCCAGTCTCGTGCCTGGCGACCCCTTCCCGAGACTGGACCCCCCAGCAGTATAACTCGCCGTCGTCCCTGCACACCTGGTGAGCACCCGAAGGGAGGGAGTCGTGGTTCGGGTCGTACTCGCGGGCGAGCGTGATGTTCGCGTAGGTCGTCCGGCCGGGCTTTTTCCGCCCCTCGACGCGCGACCGGAGATCGATCCCGCCGTCCTCGACGTCCGAGCGCGTCACGCCGGCGACGACGTTCGGGCCGTCGGCGACCAGTAGGGCTGCGGAGTTCTCGTAGAGTGCGCCGTCGTCGAGGTGCCACCCGCCCACGTAGAGCAGCTGGTCGTCGTGACGGATCCGACGCACGTGGAACAGCGCGGGCATCGGGCACGGACAGTCCGCCGGCGTCGTGACCACGGGAACGACGAACGTCTCGGACACGGCGGCCTCCCCGGAGGTGGTCTCCTCTCCCCAGGATTCGAGAATGTCACAACAGAGAGTCGGAGTGGTGCAGCATTGACTCGAGACGCGCACCAATGGTTCCGCGACCTCGGCCGCTGGCGTCGCACCCGTGACGACGACACCGCCCGAGGTTCCGAATGCGGCGACGCCGCGGCGAATGTCCTTCTTGTCGATGCCACGAGACTGACTGAGGTCGATGTCGCCACCGAGTTCGAGTGTCGAAGTGAGGAGGTCACGGCACGCCAGATCACGGTGTATCGCGACGGCCCCGTCGCTTTCCCCACAGCTCTCGGCGTTTCGTTCGCCGGTGAAGTACTCGAGCACTCGCTCGGGCGTGAGTTCGTCCGCAAGCGCCGGGCCGTCGACCCGCACGCGGGCGTCGGGGAGGCTGACGACGGAGTGCTCGCCGATCGTCGGCTCCCCGTCGAGGTAGTCATAGAGGGATTCCATGCCGTCACTGATTCCGTCGCCGTCGCTATCGATGTCCCTGAAGATATCGTCGATATCGCCCTGGACGATGCGGCGGGCCTGCTGGAGGGACTTCCTCGCGCTGTCCCACTCGCCTGCGTCCACGGCGTCGCTCGCGTCCCGGGCGAGACCCTTGCGGCTGTCGGCGTTCTCCCGGACGCTCGTGCAGGTCTCCGAGGAACAGCCCTCGAGTTCTGCCCGGACCTCGGTGGTCGCGTTGATGAACGCGTCGAGTGACGCCTTCGCGTCGTCGGTCGACCGGTCGTCCACGTCCGCGATGCCGGCGTCGATGTAGATCAACAGTGCACGCTCGATGTCCAGAACAGTGGCGAGCGTCAGGATACCATCGTCGTCGGAATCCTCGTCGTGGGGATCGGGCACCCAGATCGAGCCTCCTGGTTTGTTCGAGCGCGAGGAGTTGTAGTCCTGTGCCTTCGTGGTCGTGCTGGTGCTCCAGCCGTCGATCTCGATGCGTCGCGAGTCGGCCCCCAGTGTCGGCGGAACGAACCGCACGTCGACCGGACCGCTTCTATACGCCGTCACACGGTCGGTATCGCCGCCGGCGTAGAACCCGGCCGGCGAGGCAGTCCTGTTCGCTACTACCTCCTCACTGGCCCGGTTTCGCAGTCCATCGAGCGCAGTACAGCCGGCGAGGCTCCCGAGTACAACAGCGCCACCCGCTGCGAGGACCGTTCGGCGCTTTGCCAGAGGTGGACTACCGGAATTATCCACCGATTCGACATTCTCGCGACGTTTCTTATACATTAACGAGATTATACGTCACGTATGTATATAGGTTAGTAGTATAATACTTCATTCGACTTGAACGAATCTGGGATCTGTCGAAGGTCGTTATCCTCGGTCATGTACTCGACAACGTGATCTCGCGGAACACCGTCGGCGTACTCGTCCTCGAGGTCGTTCACCGTGTTGAGCGCTCACTGAGCGAACTGAAGAGCAGCTTCCGGGACAGTCGGGCTACTCAGACGGTCGCATCACCGGGTGACCCTTGCTGCAGGTATTGTAGATTGGTCAGCTCACCGTGCTTCGGTTGACCTCCTCCCACCCCTAAAGGGGTGGGATTCCCCGAAGGGGATATTCAGGTTGCGCGTTTCCTCGGCCCGCAAGTACGCTTTCGCGTGGGGCGTCAACGGTCGCCGTCCGGTTACGACCCCGGACGTGCGTTCCAGCGCGTACAGCCGGGTCAAAGCGGCCTTCCTCCCCGGTCACGCCGAGCGTCTGCCAAACAGACGGTGGAGTATTCGATCCACGAGGCCGCACGGTTCGCCTCAGCCGAACTGTTAGGCCGTGCATGGTTCTCCCTCCCGTTGACGGATGTTCTCGGCGGCGTTCAGGTCTGCGTGCCGTCCTCGACCACACTCGGGACACGCGAAGCGATCGCCGTCTCGTGTGCCCTCGGCACCGCAGGCCGAACAGCGTTGACTCGTCTTGAACGGGTCAACTTCTTTGACACGAATCCCGGCTTGCTCGACTTTGCAGATGATGAACTCCTGCAACTGGTGGAAGTGCCACGAGTGGACGCCACGCCAGTCGCTCCCTTCTCTGATGCCATCCAAGTCCTCGATTTTCAGCACGGGATTCTCGAACTGTTGTGCCCAGTCGATGAGACGACGGGAGGCGTTGTGGTTGAGGTCACGAATCCGGCGCTTTTCTTTGTTACCCACACGGTTACGTGCGCGAAGCGCACTCGCTTGTTGAAGCGACTCGCGCAGGGAACGATATTTGCGCCGGACGTATTTCGCCTCACGACCGGATAGCAGCATTGACTCGCCGCTCTCGGCATCCGCCGCCAGCAGGTGATTATGGCCGATGTCCACCCCGATTGCCGTCTCGTCACCCGTCTCGCCGTCGTATTCGACGGTGAACGTACAGTACCAGTCGTCGCTACGGCGGTACACCTGCAACCGGGACTTGTCGGCCTCGCCGTCCACGAGTTGAGCAACGTCGTCGGCTATATTATCGTACACGTCAATAGGGGTATACCACCACCCCGAGATACAGGGAAATCCGACGACGACCGACCCGCTCTCGGTTCGGTCAATCTCCCAGTTCTGGTTGTTGACCGCGAACGGCTGGCTGGCGTGGTATTCCACGATACCGTCTTTCTTGTAGTCGGACTTGGCTTCGCGGATGGCCTGATTCTGAATGGCCGAGTAGAGCGAGTTGTCGATGCTGGCCGTGGTCACGCTGATGCCAAACTCGTCGGCCTCCCACCCGTCGATGCAGAATTGCTTCGTATCACGGTACAGGTGGGTGGCGCGTTGCCACTCCTTGCGGCGCTCTCGGGATGGGTTGTGGAACGTCGTGGTGACGGCCGTCGTGACCACGATTACAGTTGTAATGTATCTGTGTAGAACGTATTAAAACGTGGGAATATCTGGCCAGTCGTCGCCCGGGGTTTGGTTCCCAGTTGTCGACTTCATCCCTCCCCTGAAGGGGTGGGCTTTCGCCTTGCTACCGCTGTAATCGATGACGACGTCGGCATCGTCAGTGCAGCTGAGGCACTCACAGTACGGGCCGAATCCGTCGGTAGCAAAGCTCAAGCCTCGATACCTCTGTTAGAAGTCGATATCGCGGGATGTAGGTCATCGGCTCCAGTATCGGAACTGTTGTAATTGAGTCGCCCACTCCCTCGAGAGGGGGTTCTTACGCGGGCATATGAAGAATTTGATGAGTGCCCGGGGAGGGCTCCGAACCCTCGATCTCCGCATGTCCCAGGTTCGAGGCTCGGCAGTCCTCGAGGGACACGGAGGCTTCCAAGGCGAAACCGCACCGAATCTCTGAACCCTATGAGTGCGGCGCTATGTCCAGCTAAGCCACCCGGGCTCGGTTACGAGTAGTGCGGTCCGTTTCTTTAACCTTCCCATTCGACACCGCCGTGCAACGCGGACCCACGGATTACCCACGGATTTATCACATGTTGTTACGAACTCCGCTGCATGAGCGTTCCCGGTATCGTCCACTCTGCCCTCGATGGCGAGGAGATCGCGGCGCGCGTCTCTCTTGGCAGCGACGACGAGCTCTTCATCACCCCCACGAGGACGATCGTGTACCGCGCTGACGGCCTCCTGAGCGACGAATCGGCAAAGGAATTCCCCCACGATGCCGACCGGCTGACCATCTCCGAAGGTCGGCGCAAGACCAAGTTCACCCTCGAGTACGCCCTCGACGGCGAACGGTCGTTTACCGTGCCGTCGGGGAAGACCGACGACGTGCTCCACCCGGTCCTCGCGGGCGTGTTGAACGGCAATGACATCACCGACGCCGGCGAGACGGTCGTCAAGACGTATCGCTTCAGCGAACTCACCCTGATCATCACGAGCGACCGGCTCGTCAAACACATCGGCGGCGCGGTCTGGGACGGCGACTACGAGGAGTACCACTTCGGAGACGTGACCAACCTCTCGTTCGAGGACGGCAGCGTCGCCACCCAGATCGTGCTGGTGGCCAACGGCCGCCCCCAGCGGATCAAGGCGCCGAACGAGGAAGCGAACGATCTCCGCGAACGCCTCCAGCGGGCGCTGTTCGACTATCACGACGTCGGTTCGCTCGAGGAACTCAACGAAGCGATCGGCGACGAGGACGAGGAGACGACCAGTAACGAGGGGTCGGTCGACTTCGGCGGCGGCGTGGATCCGCTCGATGCCGACCCGCCCGAGCCCGACGATCGCGATGTAATCGACGAGGGGACGGCCGAGGCGGAGCGGTCCGGATCGACGGACCCGCTCGCCGACGCGGGAGCTGACGTCGGTGCGAGCGCGGAGCCGACGACGGATTCCCTCGGGAGCGAGAGTCAGCGATCACAGTCGGCGACGCCGGGAGAATCGACCCCGAACGACCGGACTGTCGACCGCGATTCCGAGACGAAACCCCCGGAGGCGGAGACCGGCTCGATCTTCGAGGACGCAGTCGAGACGGACACCTCGGCTGCCGAGGCCGCGATCGAAGCGGCGAACAGCGACTCCGGGACAGCCACACCGAAAACCGATCCCGAACTCCTCGAGCGCATCGAGACGCTCGAAGTCGCCGTCGAGCGCCAGACGGAGGTTATCGAGCAACAACAGGAGACGATCGAGCAGTTGATCGCGGAACTCCGGCAGGGCCGGTAACGCTACTCCCGTCCAGTCACTTTTCGGATACACGAGGAGCCGAAGGGACCGAGTTCGCCGGCCTCGAGATCGATGAAGTGGCCGGTCGAGAGGCCGGAGCCACAGCGTCGACAGGTGAACTCTCCCTCCTTCGTGATGACGTCCTGCTCGAAACGGACGTACTGCCGGCTCTTCGGACGGATAATGCCATCGTCACGATCGATTAGTCCGCGGAGTTCGGCCTCGTCGAGGATCGTTCGCGTCACCGTCGGATCGGTCGTGACCGTCTCGATTCGGTCGACGGCATCGGCGAGCGGGAGCGATTCGTGCTCGAGCCGGGCGAGCAGTGCCAGACCGAGTTCGACGCGGTCGTCGTCCGCCTCGAGAGTCGGGTCGACGCCCTCCTCGCTGTCGTTCTCGGTCTGGCCTCCGTCGCGATTCATTGGTCTGTGCTGTCGTCTCGGAGCGAATAAACGTTGTTCCTCTCGAATCCGGTTATCATCCACTCCGGAACGACGAACGCGGGTGCCGTTCCCACGTGCTGGGAATCCACCGATCGTTGATACTGTCGCTCCACTGCAATCCAAGCGAAGACGTCACACGCGACCGGGGAACGGACCTCGGTGGACACAGTGCCCATGACTCAGACGATCGTCGATACGGCTGACGGGGGATCGACCCGCAACCGCGAGCGCGAGCCCACTCCCGAGCGGCGGGAGTCGGAATGTCCGGAATGTGCCGGATCGATCCGCCACGACGAGGAACACGGCGAGCGAACGTGTTCTGACTGCGGGCTCGTCCTCGATTCCGACGCGATCGATTACGGCCCGGAGTGGCGAAGCTTCGACCACGACGCCGACGACCGAACCCGGGTCGGCGCACCGGTCTCGCCGCTCAGACACGACAAGGGTCTCAGTACGACGATCGGCTGGCAGGACGAGGACGCGTACGGCAACCGTCTTTCGGGGCGAAAGCGCGAACAGCTCAAGCGATTGCGGACGTGGAACGAGCGATTCACCTCGAAGAACGCCGCGGAGCGGAACCTGAAACAGGCCTTCGGCGAGATCGAGCGCATGGCGTCCGCGCTCGGACTGCCGGATCCGTGTCGGGAAACCGCCGGCGTGCTGTACCGGCGCGCCGTCGAAGAGAGCTTGCTCCCTGGACGATCGATCGAGGCGATGGCGACGGCCTGCCTCTACGCGGCCGCTCGACAGCACGGAACGCCGCGCACGCTGGTCGCGTTCGCCTCGGTGAGTCGCGTCGATAAACTCCCGATCCAGCGGGCCTATCGCTACCTCGCCAGCGAACTCGGGTTGCAAATCGAGCCCGCCGACCCGATTCACTACCTTCCGCAGTACGCGTCCGCGCTCGAGGTCAGCGACGATACCGAACATCTCGCCCGAGAGATCCTCGAGGCGGCCAAAGCGCGAGACCTCCACAGCGGGCGGAGCCCCGCGGGGCTCGCTGCGTCGGCGATTTACGGGGCCGCTCGGCTCACCAACGACGGACTGACGCAGGAAACGGTCGGCGAGGAAACGGGCGTGAGTTCGGTCACGGTTCGGAACCGGTATCGGGAACTGCTCGACGCGTACGGCGAGGCTCGTGACGGATGACGTTCCGGAGAGCCCTCGAGAGACGCGTCCTCGACGCACTGGTCGACGATCCGTCCTACGTCGTCGATCTCGCCGCGGAGGTAAAGGATCATCCGATCACGGTCGAGCAGGCGTGTGAGCGCCTGCAGGCGGACGGTGCTATTCGTTCTATCGGAGGCCGGCGGTACGAGATCACCGCGTCAGGTCGCCGACAGTTGGCCGACGTGGGGCCGGCCACCAGCGGATCGGACGTTCGAACGGAGACGGAAAGTCGGACGTAACGCGGTTTTTTCGGCTCGGTTCATCAGGGTTCGTCTCGAGCGATTACCCCTCGTAGCCCGCGTACTCCATGAGGTTCGCGAAGATGTCGGTATCCATCGCGTCGCGGTAGACGATTCCGTTGACCATCCCGCCGGGGTAGGAATCGCCGTTCATGGCGTGGTCGACCTTGTGGCAGTGCATGAGGTAGATGCCGGGATCGGCGTCGGCCTCGAACTCGATCGTGTGGCGTTCCGCGGGCGCGATATTGGTGATGTCCTGCTCGTACTGGGCCGCGTCGGGTATCTGCCCGCCGTCTTTCTCCACGAGACGGAACCGGTGATTGTGCGTGTGCATCGGGTGGGACATGTAGCCCGCGTTGACCATGTGGAGGCGGACGGTGTCGCCGTGGTCGACGATGATCGGCGAGCCTTCCTCGGGGTGGAGCGTCCGCGGGAGGCTCTTGCCGTTGATCGTGAACACGTCGGGGTTGCGATTGCGTGCACTGTAGTCGACGTCCTCGCCGGCCAACTGGCGGTTCACGCGCGAGTCCCAGTCCTTCAGCGTGAAGAAGTACTCCTTGTCCGCGGGTTCGTACCCCTTCGGATCGACGCGGAAGATGCCGTACATCCCCATATCGATGTGGCGATGGGTCTGATAGTGGCAGTGGTAGAGGTGGGTTCCCGGGACGTTTGCGGGGATAGTGTAGGTGTGTTTCTCGCCCGGGTCGACCCGAACGCCGGTCGTCGTCGGCACCCCGTCGTTCTTCCAGGTCTTCTTCGCGCCGTGGAAGTGGAGCGTGTGCGGGTGGTCGTTACCCGTGTTGTCGAGTGTCACTTCCATGTCGTTGCCCTCCGTCGTTCGGAGGATCGGCCCCGGCACGCTCGGCTTCCCGTCGTCGGCCTTGAACGCCCAGACCTGCGGGAGTTCCACCGGGCCGCCCATCGAATCCATCGGGTGGACGGCGTGCTGGGCAGTCACGGACTGTAGCGTCACGCTGCCGCCTTGCTCGTCTACCTGCACGACCTCCGGCGAACTCGTCCACGGAAGATCGGGTCCGGACGAGCCGGTGGACTCCTCGCTCGAGTTCGCCGACACGGACTCTTGCGTGGCTCCCTGGCTCATGCAGCCGGAGAGTCCGGTCAGTGCGGCCACGCCGCCTGTCGCAGCAACGAATTCGCGTCGCGATAGCCCCAGTCCGGGCGCGCCGATTCGATCGCTCATAACAACTGGACGTAAGAAGGACCGACGTATAACGGGGGAAGCCGGTTCTTACGGAGCGGGAAGTCCCGAGAACATGTTCTCCTATAGTATTTAAACGAAGGTGCGAGCCGCCGGTACCCACGGACGGGACGTGGCCGATCGCCGGACGATCATCGTTCTCCCCTCTCGGTATTGAAACAGGCGGACGGGCAGGGGTCGATCGAACCCGTTCGTTCGGATCTGCCGCGATACGCCAGCATAATCGTCCGAACGTATTCGCACACGAAGACAAGTCGCTCGGCCGTCTCGTCTCGTCTATGCCCGACGTCACGTCGCTCGAGTCCCTCGAGAAAGCGCCTCACGCAGAGGTATTCGACGAACAGTCCCCGCGAACCGTTCGCCTGCAACTCGCTGCGGACGAGCGCGTTCCCAAACACCGCCATCCGGAATCGAACGTCGTCTTGCACGTCCTCAGCGGTGCCGTCGAACTCACGCTCGGTGACGACGTATACGACCTCGAGCCGGGCGATCTCGTCCAGTTCGACGGCGATCAGGACGTGTCACCCTACGCGGTCGACGACAGTACGGCGCTGGTCGTCTTCGCGCCGAAAGACGAGTCGTAGGGATCGCCCCCGCCCCTTCTCAGCCGACCGTCGTCGCGACGCCTTTCGTCTGGCGGTAATCGCTCGCCAGTATCGCCTCGAGTTTCGAGACGATCGCCTCGCGGTCGCCGTCGACCCACTCGACCGGCTCCTGGATCGGGACGACCATGAAGCCGCGTCCGCGAATGTCGCGAGCGTGCAGCGACGCCATGTCGAGCTCGAATCGGTGGCGCTGGGTCGTATACTCCCGGAGGACGTGGTCGGTCGGGCGGGCACCGACAGGGAGGAGGATGTGGGCGTTGATCGCGCGAAGCTCGGCGTCGAAGAAGCGCTCGAGGTCGGCGTAATCCGTCTCCGTCGGTACCTCCCCCTCCGGGAGGCTACACATGTGGACGTAGCTGCAGAAGCAGTTCTCGAGGACGGGTTCGTCTCGCGGGCCGCTCGCGAAGCCGGTCTCGCGGAGGATTTCCTGGATCGCGAGTCCGTCTTCGGTCTCGGTGAAGGGGACGCCGGTCGTTTCGCCGCCGTGGACGCCGGGGAAGTCGCCGACGACGTGGAAGTCGGCGTTGGCGTCACCGTAGCCGAAGACGGCCGTCCGGTCCTCGGGGTCGGACCTGTCGAAGGGTGGTCGGAGTCCGAACGGGTTGCTCGTCCTATCGGTGACGTTTTTCACGAACGTGAGGAGGCGATCGGAGATCAAAACCCCAGCGATCACGCCAGCGGTCCGAGAGGGCTCTCGGAGCTACTCCGAACAGGGACGACTGGCCAAACGACGGTGGATTTATCATCCGTTCGTCCGTTCCCGTCGGACATGTACCAGGTGGGACACTACGGCGGTGCATTGCTGGCGTACGCGCCGCTCGGCACCGTCGTCTCGCTGGGGGGTCACGCGGAGGTCGCGCTGGTCGGCGGTCTGGTCTGTGTCGCACTCGCGACGCTTCCCGACTACGATCATCGACTTCCGCTGATCGACCATCGCGGCCCCACGCACACGATCGCGTTCGCGCTGCTCGTGAGTGCCGGACTCGCCGCGCTGACCGCCGTCCTCGTCGATGCGTTCTCGGCGTTTGCCGACGCCGGATTCGTCTCCTTCGGGTTTCTCGTCGGACTCGTCTCGATCGGTTCTCACCTCATCGTCGACGCTCTGACGCCGATGGGGATTCGTCCGTTCTGGCCGGTTTCCCGCCGTCGGTACTCGCTGGACGTCACGACCGCCGCGAACCCGATCGCCAACTACGCGCTGTTGGGACTCGGCGTTGGTGCCGCACTCGCCGGGACCGCTATCGCCGTCTCTGTTGGCTAAGACGTCTGAAAAACGCCGTCGAGCTCGATACGCACCTACCGCGAGAGCGCGTCGGACGCGTTCGTCGCACCGGTGTCGCCGCGAGTGAGCACGAGTCCCGCCACGAAGGTGACGAAGAGCACGGCGGCGGCGATCAGATAGGGAACCTCGAGGGCCGGATTGACCGCCTGTCGGCCGATGAAGAGGACGACGATCACGAGCGGGGGTGCCGCCAGCAGCGGGACGACGGAGCGGCCGGTGAAGCGGCGGCGACCGATCATCATCGCAACGACGGCTGCGCCCAATAGTGTGAGGGTCACGCCGTACTGGGTCATCTGCATCGTCGGCGAGTACGAGGAGATCGCCGACCCGACGACGGGGCTGAGCACGACGTGTGCGGGGAGCGCCACGATACCGATCGCGAGCGCACCGGTGACGTGGGACCCCGTCAGCCGCGATTCCCAGACCAGGACGGTCGCGACGAGGAACAGCGTGAAGATCACGACGGCGGTCCAGAAGTGCAACGAGAGGATGTTTATCGTGTACTGCTGGACGGTTTCGCGGCCGAGTGCGACCTGTACCGGCGTCAGGGCCATCCCGAGGACGAGCAGGCCGGTCACGCGCCGGTCGACGTCGGGGAGCCGCCACGCCGCGAGCGCGGAGCCGATGATGGCGAAGCCGGCGAACATCGCGACGAACCGGTGGAACCACTCGTAGAAACTCGGCAGGCTCCCCGGGAACAGGTTGTAGGGACCGGCGTCACACTGGGGCCAGTTGGCCTCGCAGGCGAGCCCTGAGCCGGTCGCCTTCGCCGCGATCCCCAGCAGAATCGTCGCCGCGACCAGCACGAGCGTCGCGGTCACCACGTGCGGAAAGCCGAACCGGTCGATCGCCGATCGAAGTCTCGAGTCGGGCGTGTGAGTATCGTACGACACGGGCGTTCAATCGTGGGTTAGGACGGACCGTACTTATGTTGACCGAGTCCTCCGATCCGACGGGATCGCCGAATCCGCGTCGGAAAACGGGACGTTCCGTTTTTCGATGGGTGGCATCGAACGGCGTTCTGGGACTACTGGAAGCCAGCGCTCGGTCACACGTGTACCGTGCGATCTGTGTCCGCGTAGGGTATCGACCGCAACGGACGAACCCAGATCGGTTCGACTACTCGGACTCGGTTCCCGGTCGAGAGATCGTGATCTCGACTACGTCTCCCGCGTCGACGTTGGCCCGTTCCAGTAGCCGCAGGAACTGCTCGCTGTCCCCGTCAGTGAGGACGCGCGCTCGAACTGTTTCCTCTGAGGAATCCAGTTTCGCTTCGATATCCTCGAGCCGCCCGAGGAGTTCCGCCTCGACCGACCCGTCGCCGTCACGTCCTCCCCGATTCACCGCTGGATCGGCAGCTGCCGTCTCTACGTCGGTATCGGCGGGCGTGGCCGTAGCCTCGATATCCGCGGGTGTTGCATCCGTATCCGAAGCCGCGTAGGGGTCTTTCGATGCGCTACTAAAGGCGTTCTCGAGCGGGTCGAGATCGATGCCTTCCGCGTCGAGGTCGACCGGTCCCCGCCGAACGGGCGGGAGCGTGCCGTCGGCATCGAACGGCCGGTCCTGGACGAGGTCCCGTCGGCTCGTTCGGATCTGCCTCGCAGTGGTCTCGGCGATCCATCCGGGAGCGAGCCACTCTCCGTCCCGGTAGAAACGGTGGATCTCCTCGTCGTTCGTCCCCCACGTGAAACAGTGATCGAAGCGACGCTGGAATCGCTTGAGCGTCTCTCCCCTCGCGTGCTTGACCACGACGTGCCTCGGAGCGAGATCGCGGACGAACTCGTCGATCGTTTCCGCGGAGGGGTGGTTCCGGAGTTCGACGTACCGCGTCGTACAGCGCACGTTCGAAACCGTCTCGGCGCTTCCAGTCGCAATCTGGAGAAAGACCCCGGCGGGGTCGTCCTCGATCGCACCCAGGAGTCGAGACGCGCTTCCTCGCGTCGGCGTATCCGGTCCGCAGATCGTCACGCGGCCGCTCTCGAGTACTGCCGCGGGTCGGTCGAACACTTCCCGCGTGTCGATACCGGGAATATCCAACTCGAGTCCGTTGTGGAGTTTGGCCGCCTGTCCGACGAGCGTGATCGGAAGGTCGCGATCCAGCGCCGCCGTGACGTGTCCCAACAGCGTCGCGTACTGAACGCCGGTCAACGAGCTCGTGGCGACGACGACTCGGGAGCCGGCGTACGCCCGCTCGAGAATCGTCTGTATCGAATCGTTGAGCGCAGTTGTATAGGAGTCGTCGGTCGATACGTTCAGAAACACGGTATCGATATCGAACGGGTAGTTCGATTCCAGTCCCGGAAACCCCGCGCAGGGGCGCGTCGTGAAATCCCCCGTTATCAGAACGTGCCGTTCGCCGTTCAGGAGTTCATTCCCTCCGTCCTCGTCGTAAAAGCGAATTACGAAACCTGCCCCACCGGGTGTGTGGCCGGCACTGACCGGTCGCACCTCGAGATCGTGGAGGATCGACGTCCAGTCGTCGATCGGCTCGAGTGCATCGAGAGCGGCGGAGACGTCGCCGAGGTCGTTGTCCTTCCGTGCCTCCGGCAGTGCGTGCTCGAGAACGGTTGCCGTCGCCGGCGTCGCATAGATTGGCGCGCTGTGTCGAACGTTTCTGGCGAGTGTCCGGTAGTGGTCGATGTGTGCGTGCGTGAGAAGAACTGCAGTTAGATATTCGTCGTCCGCGAGCAACGAATCGAGATCGACGCCGTCACCGGCGTCAACGAGAATGCAGGCTTGCGTTCCATCCTCGGTCGTAAATCGGAGGAGCGTCGACTCGTTCCCTCCGTGAATGTTTGCGTTTTGATATGATGCCCGCATCTCGATGTCGTGGATTCCATTCCCCGTTACTTGAATTTTATCATGGTAATAACTAAAAGATACACTTCAATTAAGGGCTTCATGATCGGCCAAACCGACCCTGATCGCGGATCCGAACGAGTTGTTTCGATGGAACAGAAGGTGAGAGCCGAATCGAGAATCAACTCGTATCGTGTCGGTGATCGGTAATTTCCTGCAACTGTCCGGTTTTACCGACCCGCCTCGAATCACCGCGATCGGAAGTCGCGTATCGGCGTCCGACCCGGAACCTCGAGCCGCGTGCCGACGGGTGCGGGGGTCCGGATGAGAGTTCGATGGCTCAGTGTTCGCCGCATTCAAGAGTCGCCCTCGCCAGCACCTGACATGGACAAACGCGAGCGACTCGAGGCCTTCCTCGAGTCCCACGATCTCGACTCGGTCTGGTTCGCTCGGCCGAACTCGTTTGCGTGGCTCACCGGCGGGAACAGCGTGATCGACCGCGAGGGCGATACCGGCGTCGCTGCAGTCGGGTACGACGGCGACGGCGTCACCCTCGTGACGAACAACATCGAAGCCGATCGCATCGTGGCCGAAGAGCTCCCGGACCTCGAGTCCGACGAGGTTTCCGTCGAGCAGTTTCCCTGGTACGCGTCGTCCCTGACGGATGCGATCGAGGACGCCGTCGCGAACGAGGACCAGGCCGTAGCGGACGTCGACGTCCCCGGCTTCGAACGCGTCGATCCGACCGCGCTTCGCCAACCGTTGACCGAGCGGGACCGAGAGCGGTATCGCGAACTCGGCGAGCAGACGGCATCGGCCGTCGAGGCTGTCTGCCGGGAGCTCCAATCGGGGGATACGGAACACGAAGTGGCGTCCGCCCTGCGGATCGCCCTCTCGGCGCGGGACATCGAAGCCCCCGTCGTGCTCGTCGGCGGGTCGGAACGCGCACAGCAGTACCGCCACTACACGCCGACCGAGGCCGAACTCGGCGACTACGCGCTCGTCTCCGTGACCGCCCAGCGGGCCGGGCTTCACGCGAGCTGTACTCGAACCGTCGCTTTCGATCCGCCGTCGTGGCTCGCTGAGCGCCACGAGGCCGCCGCTCGCGTCGAGGCGACGGCGCTAGCAGCGACCCAGGCGGAGGCGACGAACGAACGGCGTGGGGACGGGAGCGACGGCACCGCAGGCGACGTCTTCGCTGCCATTCAGAACGCCTACGACGCCGTCGGCTACGAAGGCGAGTGGGAGCACCACCATCAGGGCGGGGCCGCCGGCTTCGCCGGTCGGGAGTGGATCGCCACCCCAGATCACGATGCGACCGTCGAAACGCCGATGGCCTACGCGTGGAACCCGACGGTTCAGGGCGCGAAAAGCGAGGATACGGTCCTCGTCACCGACGACGAACTCGAGATTCTGACGGCGACGGACCGCTGGCCGACGACGACCGTCGAGGCGGTCGATCGGGAGCTCGAACTCGAGCGACCCGAGATCCTCGATCTCGAGGCGGAGTGACGATTCGAACGACGGCCTAGTCGTCTTCGCCGTCGTCGATGTCGTCGTCTTCGAACTCGACGACGTCGGTGCCGGCCCCGGCGTCGGAATCGTCGTCAAGTTCCGATTCGTCGGGCGGCATCGGCGCCGTGTCGTCGACGGTGATCGTCACCGGTTCGACATCGTCTCCGGGGTCAATGCTGGGCTCGCGTTCCTCCTCCCGGTCGAGGACTCGATCGAGGGTGAAGATGGTATTCAGCTCCCGCTGGACCTGATCGACGACGCCGCCGACGAGGTCGCTCGGCTGGATCGCCGTGTACTCGTAGGGGTTGTTCCCGGCCCCCTCGTTGGCGCGTTTCTCTCGCGTGACGCGCTCTTCGTCGTGGAGCTCCGCCAGCGCTTCGCGGACGGTACTGGGATAGAGCCCGGTCCCCTTCGCGACCTCCTCGGAGGTGCTTCCGGGGTTAGCCAACAGGAACACGTAGATCTTCGCGCGCGTTTCCGTGTCCAGGATCCACGACAGCAAGTCGACGATTCGCTGATCGAGTTCCTCGACCGTGGGGTTTCGGCCGAATTCCTCCCCCTCGTGGTCGACGACGTCGGTTGACCGCTCGAGCGATTCGTCTCCGTCGTTCGCACCGTCGACCGGGTGCTCGTCAGTGTCGTCGGAACTCATGTGTCTGCTCGTACAGGATGAGGCTTCGCGCGGAGTTAAACCTTTGCGGGGGCCGAGGGTATCGCGGTGGCGGACCGAAGCGGGTGGCTCAACGCCGCCGTTTCGAGTAACGGTTCCGATCGAACTATCCATCGGAGAGCCCGCGCGTCGACGTATCCGGGCGGGAAGCGGTGGTTTTCCGGGAACCGGAACCGAAACGCGCTCCGCCTCCACCTATCGCCCGGGACCGATCGACTGGCGGGACTACACCTCGTCTCGCAGGAACAGCGATTCGCACAGCGCGTCCGCCCCTTCCTCCTCGAGCAACCGGCGCTGTCGATCCGCGCCGCTCTCGCGCTCGTAGACGCGCTTGATGCCGTCGATTCCCAGCCGCTCGCACTCGCGGTCGACGAGTTCGCCCAGGTCGACGGTTCCTTCGAGCTCGCGGTCGATGAAGGAGGCGTCCTGTCCGTAGCGGATGGCCCGCCACTTGTTCTCGTCGAGCAGTTCCCGGCGGTGACGGTGCCCGCTCGTGCCGTCCTCGTAGGCCTCGGCCAGCGCCTCGACGAGCGCGTGGGCGTACTCGACGAACGCCAGCACGATTTCGGGATCGGCCTGTCCGTCCGGCGTTCGGAGTTCGACCGTACCGTGGGCCGTGTGGGGACGCACGTCGTACCAGAGTTCGCCCCGGTCGTTGATCGACTCGGTCTCGAGCATCCGGCGTTCGAACCGGTCGAACGCCTCGAAATCTTCGAAGTGGGTGGGCATCCCGGTGTTGGGCAGCGCCTCGAAAATTTTCGCGCGGGCGGACTGGAGGCCCGTGTCGAATCCGTTCCAGTACGGCGAGTTCGCCGACAGCGCGAGCATGATCGGCACGTACCAGCGCAGTTCGTTGGCGATCCAGACCGCCTTGTCCGCGTCGTCGACGCCGACGTGAACGTGGACGCCCGCCGTCGTGTTCCGATGTTGTGGATACTGAATGCGGTCGAGTTGCGAGCGATAGCGGGGTTTCTCCGCGTGCTCGAGTTCTTGCCACTTCGCGAGCGGGTGGAGGCCGGCGGCGGCGATTCGGAAGCCGTGGTTTTCGGCGTGGTCGACTAATGCCCGGCGGATCGCCAGCAGCGAGTCGCGGGCGTCGCCGGGCTCCTCGATCAGCGGCGTCTGGGTTTCGATCACGAACTTGAACAGCTCGTGGTCCAGCCGTCCCTCGAGGATCTCCGGCGGATCGTGTTCGTAGACGAGTTCGTCGGTCCCGCTGGTGGGGCGGCCGTCCTCGTCGACGACGAAGCACTCCTCCTCGATCCCCAACGTACCCATGCGCGTAAACGATTCTCGGGACCCGCGTTCCATCGTGCCCAGCTTTCGGCCCCGATAGTAAATACGGTTTGGAGTCGGAGCGTCGGGCCGGTATCCCGGCAGTGATACTCAGGACGTGACGGTTTCGGCCTCGGGCTCGAGCCCCGCCTCGTCCTCGCGGAGTTTGAACTTCTGGATCTTGCCGCTGGGATTCTTGGGGAGGTCGTCGACGAAGTAGTACGCCCGCGGTCGCTTGAAATCGGCGAGCCGGTCGCTCTCGAGGAGGAACGAGTCGAGCGCGGCCGCGTCGACGCCCTCGTCGGCGACGACGTAGGCGGTGACGAGCTCCCCCCACTCGTCGTCGGGCTCGCCGACGACGGCCGCTTCGTCGACCCCGTCGTGTGCGAACAGCACGTCCTCGACCTCGGCGGGATAGATGTTCTCGCCGCCGGAGACGATCATGTCGTCCTTCCGGTCGACGACGGTGAGGTAGCCGTCGTCGTCGCGGTATCCCAGGTCGCCGGTGTAGTACCACGTCGTGCCGTCGGCCTCGCGCAGCGACCGCTCGGTCGCCTCGGGCCGGTTCCAGTACTCGCGCATCGTACACGGGCTGGCGATCAGAATTTCGCCGATCTCGCCCCGGTCGACTTTCCGATCCGGAGGGGCGTCGGGCTCGACGATGCGCAGTTCGTGATTGAGCGCGGGCAGGCCGGCCGTCCCCTGTTTGGAGAGCTGGTCCTCCGGTGGTTGAAAGACGCCGGCGGGGCCGATCTCGGTCATCCCGTAGGCCTGCAGGTAGTCCTCGCAGAGGTGATTCATGCAGTTCTCGAGCACCTGTTCCGGCATCGGGGCCGCGCCGTACAGTCCCAGCCGGAGCGAGGACGTGTCGACGTCCAGTTCGGCGGCGGTCATCGACAGCGCGTTCCACGCGGTCGGTGCCGCGAAGACCAGCGTGACGTCGTGATCCTCGATCGCCTCGAGGGCAGCCTGGGGTTCGAACTCGTGGTGGATGACACTGGTCGCGCCGCGGTGAACCCGCGGGAAGAGGTTGCAGTGGAGTTCGGCGCAGTGATACAGCGGCATCATCGACAGCCCGACGTCGTCGCGGGTCATTTTCCCCTCAGCGATACACAGGAGGTTGTGTTCGACCATGTTCCGGTGCTCGTGGACGACCCCCTTCGGACGCCCCGTCGTCCCCGACGTGTAGATGAAGGCGTAGACGTCGTCTTCCGCGACGCGGACGTCGGGTCGGGCAACGGACCCCGACTCGAGCAGGTCGTAGAACCCGCTCGCGTATTCGGGGATGCCCTCGCGGTCGTCGTCGATGAAGACGTAGTCGTCGACGGTCTCGAGGTTCGGTCGCGCGCCCTCGACCGCCTCCCGCGTCGCGGACTCGAAGAGTACCATCTCGGCCGCCGCATCGTCGACGATGTACTCGATCTCGCCCGCCGGCAGCCGGAAGTTTAGCGGCGTGAAGACGGCCCCGATTTTGGCGCACGCGTAGACGGTAAGCGCCATCTCCGACCCGTTGTACAACACCGTCGCGACCCGATCTCCCTTTTCGATTCCGACCTCGAGAAAGGCGTTCGCCAGCCGATTGACTCGTTTGTCGAACTCGGCGTAGGTCCATCGCTGGTCCTTCCGCGGATAGACGATCGCGTCGCGCTCGGGGTGGCGATCGACCGTCTGCTCGAGCGTGTCTCCTATCGTGGGATGTTCTGACATACCATGGCTCTGTACGACGAAGTACCTTATATTTTTTATCCGATACGATTGTCGTCCGTCATCGCGACCGGACTAGCGCGCTCGAGCGGTCGCCGACAGCGTCTCCTCCCGTGGGTGGCGATCTGCCGGAGTCGGTACTACGGCGACTGACCGATTTCCGTGTAATCGCCCGATCGATCTGCTCACGGGCTCGATTTCTCGGGGCTAAACAGGGCGCAGTTCGGACACCAGATCGATCCGTCGGCCCGCGCGATCTGCTTTCCGTTGCATTCCGGGCACTGTCGATCCGCATATCGGTCCATAGTGATGTCGGGGTGAGGGGCCGACTCTTATGAGCCTTCCGGGCCCCGAAGTAGCGAGCGGCGCCAGCTACTCCGTCGTCGGCCGGGAACCCCCAGTCGTCGGGCCTCGAGACCAGTTCGGACGGGGTTCGGTCGCGTCGCACAGTGATTTCGAGGCGTTCCGACGACACCCCGTATCGACCACGACGGGACCGATCGACGGGCTGCGGGTGTGATCGAACGAAAGAGCAGTCGGTCGAGGCTCGACGGATCTCCCGCACCGCTACTGCGAGTTCGGACGTCTCTGTAGACGATTTCACCACAGAAAATGATATTACGAATATGATTTCGACACTAACAATCGGAATAACTCGATTACCTCGCTCGCGCCCGCTACCGAATGAGAGGGTTTCTGGCCCCGAAACGGTCGAACGAATCTTCTGATTTTTGCCGAGCTACGGCAGTTCTACGTGACGCAATGTACCGCGCAAGATCCATCGGTGTCGCAGTCGTCGCGACGCTCGTTCTCCTCTCAGGGGCGAGCTTCGCGTTCGCCGCGACCGACGCCGGCGTCGCGACACAGGAGAACGAGACCGAGAACGAAACGGCCAACGAAACAGCCAACGTAACGTTCGAGAACCAGACCTCGAACGGGACCGCGGTCATGGTCAACAACACGACGCTGCCCGAGGGTGGCTTCATCGCCATCCACGCGGCCGCGCTCACAGACAACGCCTCTGAGAACGAGACCGCGACGAACATGTCCGAGGAGTACGAGGCGGGCGAAGTCCTGGGTAACTCCACCTACCTCGACCCCGGCGAGCACGAGAACGTGACCGTCGAGCTCAACGAGTCCTTCCAGGAGAGCCTCGAGTTCAACGAGTCCGGTGAGGTGGCCCACGTCCTGATCGCGATGGCCCATCAGGACACGAACGGCAACGAGACGTACGACTTCCCCGAGGCCGACGATCCCTACGTCACTGACGGCGAGCCGGTGACCGACGACGCGCTGATCACGTTCGAGGAGGAGATGAACGAGACGACAGATAACGAGACGATGGACGACGATATGATGGACAACGAGACGATGGACGACGATACGATGGACTAGTCGGAGCCGTAGCGACCGCCGTCCGTTTTTTGCGCCAGTTCGTACGTCTCGAGCGATCGCCTCAGGTGACCCGCGTCCCGTCGTCGGCGACCGCGAGCCCGCAGTCGTCACAGAGCCACCAGCCGATCAGCGGGTCGCGTTCGGAAATCGTTGCGCCGCAGTCGGGGCAGCGTATCGGATCCTCGGGTCGAGCCCTCATCATCCGTCCCGTTCGCATTTCGGTGGGGCGGCTGCGTCCTCGAGCGCCTCGAGGTCCGCGGCGGAGCGGTCCTCGATCACGACGCCGCAGGCGGCCGCGAGCTGGGTGGCACGTCGTGCCAGCAGCGCGCGCCCCGCATCAGTGGGGGTGTACTCGCTCGTCCCTTCGTCGACCCGCCGGCTGGTGACCAGCTCGTGTGCGACGAGCGTGGCCAGATTCGATTGGAGCTGGGCGTAGTCGATGTAGGGATAGGCGTACTCGAGGGCATACGTGATCGCCCGTTCGTCCGTGGTGTCGCTGGTGTGCTCGCAGCGCGCGACTGCCTCGAGACAGTCGCGCTGGAAGGCGGTGAGGCCGATCCAGGTGGTGCTCCCGTCAGCACGGAGGTCTGACGCGGATCGGTTCGTTTCGCTCGGATCTCTGCCGTCAGACCGGGGCCAGTCGGTGGTTGGGGGTGATTCGTCTGCTCGAGCGGGGTTTTGAAGGCCCCGCGAATCGTTGTCGGACATGGCTTCCGGGGTGAGTTTCGGAGGCTGCTTGCGGTCCGGTGTCTGCAGCACCGGGCCGCTGATTTCAGACTGTGAGAGTCGAATCTGCACGCAGCCCCTATCAAATATTTAGTGACCTTCAACTACTAATAGTTTGTTCAAACTACTATCACAGTAGGTCATATTAAACAAAAGGTGACTAATCGAGGGATATAGGCCATTTTGAACGGTATTTGGGTTAATGAGACTGGATGCGGACTGGATGGTCAGAGCTGACGACCGGATCTTGGAATTTCTCAGCGAAGAAGGTCCTCACCCCCCCTCTAAGATGGAGAACGACGAGAGAATCAAATTCGGTGCAGAATATATCGGCAGAAGATGTCGAGACTACCTCGGTCCGCATGGTCTTGTGAAAAACCTCGGAAATGGCGTGTATGCGATCACTGAGGACGGAGCTTCGTACTTGGACGGGGAATTGGATGTAAGCAAAATACGGACTCGAACATGAACTACAATTTCCAACTAAACAAACTACATTCTGGTGTTCATCAGGAAGTCATCGTCAATTCGGATTCATATACACACGAATCATGTCTTGGTTCATATTATAAATAAATGTCTTAGACTACTAGTGGGTCCACGTCGGTCTAACGTTCTGTGTCGAAGTGGGTTAGCCAAAATAGATCTCGTTTCAGATAATATTCAACCATCAATTCTTATGAATAAAAATACCTATTTTGTCGTCATTAAGTCGGCGGACGGGTGATCTTGTTCTGCGTTGGTACAATATGACCGTATTTTCGATATTTCCATTCTTCGTGGATTTTGACTTTCATCCTTAAGCAGTTGGAGTATATCTTCATCATCTCTGATTTCTTTAACATTTAGTGCTTCTGGTTCTCGCATTCCTGTTGAGGATACGTAACTATAGTAGAGATCTATCATCTCATCTGACTTTACTTCGGTATTTTCGATATCACTGATCAGGTTAACAAATTCGTCATTATCTATTCTCTCATTAGAAAGAAACCCAATAAATTCCTCTTCAGACAAATGTATGGGTGGATCACGCGGCCCAATAGTAAGAATTGATCTCCCAGTACTGGCGATCGTTACTTCAAGCTGAAGGTAAAGCGCAGGTCCAGGTCCATAATTCTGCAGACCAAAATCTGTAGAACCTGATCCATTAGTAGTAAACGATTGTCTCACAGACGGTCGTGTAGTCTTGTCTGGTCGACGTAGCTGATAGATTGCTACAGACGCAGTAACAGCACTAACTAACGCGATCGCAGCCGACCCATTCAGCAGAAGAGTTCCTGAAATTGCGAGAACGAATACTAAAATGGCAAAAATGATACTATATCGATCTAAGTTTGGCGCAACATCAGAAATCAATTCTGAGGACATTAGTGTCGTTGAAACATGTAGGATAAATATGCGTTGTGGCTCTCTTTTCTCTCACTCTGATGCAGAAGCACGCGTTAGTTCGACAGTTTGACCTTAGGATAATTATTTCAACTGGAAGACTGCATCAGTGACTGTAAATCCGCACATTCTTTGGATGAGTCTATTTCCTGTTTTTGGCGCAGTCACGGAGACCAATATGCTAGTTATTCTACCAAACTCACCGCGGCCGCGCAACAATCCCCAGATGATCCGCGTGATACTCCTCGAGCCCCCGCGCCTCTAGAACCTCGTACCCCTCCGACAGATCCTCGCGAACGTCCTCGAACACGGCCGCAGGCTCTCGAATCACGTCTTCACTCCGCGCCTTCACCGCCAACAACAACCGCCCGTCGTCGGCCAGGAACTGCCGGTTCTCGAGCGCGACCCGCGCCTGCCCCCGCGTCGCCACGTCCTGCACGATCACGTCCACGTCCGACTCGACGACGTGGGCGTAAGTCTCTGGCTTCCGGGCGTCCTTCAGGAGCGGAAAGAGCCGCTCGCGCGAGTCCGCGGCCTCGAGCAGGTCCCGGACCGGCCGCGGGGCGAACTCCACCGCGTAGGTCGGCCCGGCGAAATCCGCGACGTGGCTCACGGTCGTCCCGCTCGCCGCACCCAGATAGAGGACCGTTTCGCCCCCCGAGAGGGCGGTGTCCATCCCCAGCTCGAGCATGGCACCCAACTTCGACCGGTGAGGGTTCCACGCCCGCCACTCGCCGTCGGTGGGCTCGCCGTAGACCGGCTCCCCTCGAGTTGCAAGTCGCTCGGTCCCGTCGAATTCGCGGCGCTGGACTCCCGCCGGAAGCCCCTCACTCATCGTCCGCACCTCCGTCGGTCCCGGCGTCTTCGTCCGTCGTCCGGGCCTGAATCGTCTCGATTCGTTCGGCCAGTTCGGCCTCGAGTTCGGGCTTCAACTCGCCCGAGTAGTGATCGACGCGGGCCGCGATCGAGAGTTTCCCGGCCACCGCACGCGCCGCCGAGCCCCGATTCTCGGGGTGGGTCCCCCGTACCGCGTCGTGCGTGTAGATGATCCCGTGCTTGGGCGACGGCGCGTGTCCGCGCAGGTGGGCGAACAGCGCGTCCTCCGCGCCGAGCACCTGCACGGTCCCGCTTGGCTTCTTCGCGAGCGCCTCGAGCCCCCCGGCGAGGGAGATCAGCCGCGCCGCGAGGACCGGCTCCGCCAGCGCCGAGAGGTTCGGCGCGACGGCCGGCGTCTGACGCTCGACGAACTCCCGGAGCTCGTCGGCCTCGTCCGCGAGGCCGGCCACCCGTTCGGCGAGCGAGCGGATCGCGGGCTCCTCGAGTCCGTCCTCGCTCTCGCCGCGAGCCAGCGTTCGCGCGTACTCGACGCCGGTCCCGGCGTCGGGATCGACGGTGCCGGCCCACTCCGCCAGGCGCTCGGCGAGTTCGTTCGCCGTCCGACTGCAGTCGTCCATCGCCCTGATCGCGTGAACCAGCTGCTGATCGTCCGCCCGCTCGCGCTCGCGCACCTCCGCTCGAGTCGCGGCCATCGTCGCCTCGTGCAGTCGGTCGTAGTAGTCGTCTTTGTCGTCCGCGAAGCCAGCATCAACCGCTTGCGCGGGCCAGTCTGCCGGTCGGTTCGCGTTTCCCTGGTCGATGGCGTCGCGGGCTGCATCTCTGTCACCGGGATCGACGTCGCGGAACCAGGCGGAGTCCGACGGTTCGGTAGTCATCTATCGACGTTAGACGCCCGGCTTATAAATGAGCTTTCGAATATCGACCGATCATTCGAGGATTTCAGCGTCGAACCGTCGTGTCCGCCCTTTGCAGGGGGCCGCGAATACAGTTCGTTCGGTCGATCGCTTCGCTCCGAATCGTGTTTCGTTCTACCCATCAAGAAACTTACCTACCTGATAGGGTTAGATAAACCGAATACGCCGTCTAAAACCAGACAAAAACTTATAATTTGGCAATTGCTGACATTACCTGGGGGTATCACGAATAACCGTGATAAAGCGAACGAACTATCGAGATGGTACCGGGAACGAGCCCTGCCCGAAACCGGTGATGGGGCCGCGATTGCAACGAGACGCAATCGGTATTACACACGTCGAAGGGAGGGAGAAATGTACTTCACCCTGAAAATCGTTCGATTCCTGTTCGGGCTCGTATTCAAAGTCGTCCTGTTTCCGTTCAAGCTGGTTTGGAGGGCTGCCGGGAAACAGTTCTCCTCGACGGATCGGCTCGAGGACGGCCTCCGCGCCGAGACGGACTCATCGCCAGCAGGAGAGAGCGGAGAGAAACCGACCGGCGTATCGGCAGACGATGCCGGGACAGCCTCGGAGGGAAGGAGCAGAAGCGAACGGAATATCCGCTGGTTCCGGAAGGGGCTGATCGCTATCGGTGCACTCCAACTCGGGTTGGGAACACTTAGCGTGTTCGCGGCGTTCAGTAGGCCAGCCGGATTGGGCTTTCCCCAACTGGCTGTATTCCTGTTAGTACTTGTCATCGTGGCGCTCGTCCCCTTGATCGCCGGTATCGGGTTATCCCGGCTAGCAACGCCGTCGTGGTACCTGGGAATGCTCGTTTGCGGGTTCAATACCGTTGTCTCGCTGTTCGCCTTCCCGGCAGGGCTCGTGACAGTGATCCTGTTTGGGGGACTGTGCTATCTCGGTTACACCGGACGGCCCGCACTCTCGCGGGTCTACGGCGCCGGGTTGACGACCGATTCAGAAACGCCCCGAACCGAGGAACAAGCGGAACTCGACCCGAAGCAGGGCGTCGCCGTCGCAGACTCGACTGCCGAGTCGAGGACCGATGCCACGACATCGCCACTCGACCAGTCGTCGAATTCTGAGAGTACCGGTGGTGGCCCGTCAGCCGCTGCCGATACCGAACCGGAGCCGACTGCTCCCTCATCGTCGGTGACAGCCAATACGCAGCAAACCGTCGCGTCCGCGGATGATGACGGAGCTACCTCGACGACCGATTCGCCAGTGGCCGACGAGGACGTCCGGGCGGTAGCAGCAGACGCCGCCGAACGAGAGGACAGCGTGGACACCGAGCCGGGCTCTCACGGTGGCACTCCGGATGCGCTCGATGGTCTCGAGGCGAAGCTCAACGACGACCAGCCGTCGACTCGGAAGGCTGCCGTCGAGGAACTCGCGGACGGCGTCAGTGAAAACGCCATTCCAACCGGACCCGCAGCTGACGCGATAACCGCTCGTCTCGACGACCCGGACGCGGACGTCCGCGTCGCCGCCTGTGACGCGATCGGACGGCTCGAGATTAGCCAGGCGAAATCGTCCCTCCGTGATCTCCGTATCGATCCCGACAGAGAGGTGAGTCGTGCAGCAAGCCGCGCACTTCGTCAATTGAAATGACTCGATCAATCAGAACCGTTTCCACACCAGTGGTATCGGACGGGAAATCCCGAGAACACGTGTCGTTCCGGCTCGACGGGGGTGACACCTGTGCGCGTCAGTAGTGTTCTCTACGAAGGAGACGACGGCGTCGATCAAACGGATGCACAGGCACTCGCAATTAACGAGGTGCTGCGAGAACCCCTCTCGGAGCAACTCGAGCAACAACGAACCCGGCTGCGGTACGTGGTCGGAGTGAGCGCTGCCGCAGTAGTGGCGGGTATCGGAGCGTTCCTCGCGAGTGTGGGGGCCGCTATCGGCGGTGGGCTCGTGATCGCCGGGATCGCAATCGGTGGCGGTGGCTACAAATATCTCACCTCTCAGGACCCCGATATCACCGTCAAGTCGGTCCAGAAGGGGTATTGGACGGGGCACTGTCTCCCAGTTCAGGATGGCACGGTCGTCTACGATGCGACGAACTCGCTGGAGACAACCGCCTTCGAACTCGAGAGTCTTCGCGACGAAAGCGCCGTTACCGATGCGTATGAACAGCTGACGGACATCGAGGACCTCCCGGTGGTAATGAATCGGGACGACCCGATCGAGGTGACAGTTACGAATACGCTCGATCACGTCCAATCACAGATCGAGAACGCCGAACAATACACCGTCGAAGCGCCGATCGTTGCGGGGTCAGACCCGGAAGCTGATGCCGTTGAGACGTTTGCTTCGATGGCCAACGCTGGGGACAGTGTCTCGGCTCCCGTCGACGTAAGCGTCGAGAAAGCGGAGTCGGCTATCGAAGAGTTAGATGAGTTAGAGCAGATGGCCACGGAAGACGGTGCTGAGGCTGATCTGGAGTCGCTTTCCGATACGAGCCGCGAGTTGGCCGGCGAGTTGTCGGGACTACAGGACACGGCGATCGACCTCCTCAACGACCACATCAGCATGGCTGCCGACGCATTCGGGATGGTGAGCTACAACTTCTACTGCCCGGACTGCCAGACGGACGATATCGAATCCACGGTCGAACTTTCGGATCCACAGGCCGGTGACTGGTACTGTGAAACCTGTCGGACTACCCACGGAACGGACGCGGTCGTCCCCCGCCATCGGATCAAAGACGATATCGTCAATCCCGTCTGGGACCAGTTGTGGGTCGAGAAGGACGATCAACGGCGTGAACTGTACGAGAACATCGAGGACCAGAAGTCCGAACTCCACGAGCGCGAGTTCGAGCAACGCAGTGAGGAAATACGGACGACCACCGACCGAATCCGCGATCTCCGGTCCCGGATACGTGACCTGAAGACGGAAGCAAAGGCGGCAGAGGGCAAAGTTTCGGAAATTGGCGATCTGATGGTCAAATACGAGCGACTCAACGAACAGCGCAAAAGCGAGTTCGAGCAGGAAGTGGAAGCGTCGTTCTCCGAAATCGACGCGAAGACGGACCGCATCCTGGAGGAAACGCGCAACGAGGAGCAAGAACGCATCGAGAACGCCGAACAGGCTGCAAAAGAGAAGGCGGAGATCATGCGCGAAGAAAAACGACGCCGCGAGGTCGAGAAATTCGTCGCCGCGCAAGAGCGGGAGGACGCGCGCGTTGCGGCTCAGATGGAACACGAACAGCGCCTTCACGACGACGAAATCGCGGTCGAGAAGCAACACCACCGCGAGGATTGGATGCTGGAAACACGCGGTCGGACATCGTTCTCCGGTGCCGTCAACAGGTATCGGATGAAGAAGGATCGGCTGTTGGGTGCCTCCGCCCGCACCCACGGGGGTGAGAAGTAATGCCGAACGAGGACCTTCTCAAGCCGCTCAAAGCGATCAACCAGACCATAGCTCGGCTTCGGGAAGATGTCCAGAAGCTGACTGGAGAAGTCGAGAAAATCAAAACGGCGGTGACTGAAGCTGCACAGAGCATTCGGGACGCGATACACGAGAATATTCAGGCACAGGCGGAACTGAAGCTGATGGAATACGTAATGGAGGTAAAGTCCGTGAAACCGCAAATCGAGGCGGAGCACGAACAGATCCGTACCGAACGCTCCGAGTTGGACGAACGGCTACAGGCGATCAACGACCGCTACGCCGAAAAACATCGAGATCTCGACGAGACCGCTCAGGAGCGGATTCGCAATCTTGGCTCGCACATTTTCGAGATTGACGAAGAGCAGTTCGAGGAGGGTATCGAGCGCCCGTTCACGAAACAAGTCACCACCTCTTGGCAGGTACTGCAAGGTCACAATGCCGCGGTGGGTGAAGAGCGTTCGACGGCCGTCAGGGAGACAACGAGCGAGACCGTTCAAACGATTCACGATTATATCGATCGACAGGATCAACTGCTGGAACAGATCGATGATCACCGACTCGATCCATTGGACCGGTCGCTGCCGAGCGAAGAAGCCACGCCATTGCAGGTACCGTACTACGTAATCGAATACGAGCACGACGGTGTGCAGACACGGAAGACGATCGTTCCGTCGCGACTGTCCGATGGCGGCACCGACTGGTGTTCCGTCTCGCTGGAGTCGATCCCCGGAAGCGACGAACTAATCGCTGGCGCCGGTCGTGTGAGCGATCCGGAGCGGAAGGAGAGGCTCTCGAGAGAGCAGGTTCGCGACTCACTCGAGGAGTACGGTGAGCAGTCACCGCTCGGGATCTCCTATACCGATGCAGTAGCCGAAACGATTCCGAAAGAAGACGTCACCGTCGAACACGAGGTGGACGACTGATGGCAGACATGGAAGCTACGCGGGCAGTCGTAGAGGCATCGGAGACGTATGATGGTCGAATCTTCCCGACTGAGAAGGCGGAGATCGACCGTCCAGTACGGATACGCGAATCCGCGACGGTCAAGGGGAGTATCTATGGAGGGACAGTTGAAGGAGATCCGAACGCTTCGGTCCAGGGATCCGTGATGGCGGCCGAGTCCGCTGAACTCGATGAGAGCCATATCGGAGGCGAACTCGGCAGTCCCGGTAAGATCGTTGCGACCGGCTCCCGGATCGACGGCACCGTTACTGGGAAGCGCGTCCGGTTAATCGATTGTGTCGTCAGGGGGAACGTCGTCGGAAGCGAGGTTATTCTCGAGAATTGCATCGTCCTCGGCATTGCGACTGCTGAGCGCTCACTCACTGTCGAGGATTCGCTCTGTTACACCGTCCGTGGCCAAGGAGAGACTCGTCTCGACAGGACTACACTGGTGCTCCCACAGGCGATTGTTGACGGGACGCTCGAGCTCCCAACGCCCGTTGAGGTAGCCGCGCTGGGAGAAATCGAAGTCGAAGACGACTCTGAAGGCCGGTTACCGAAAATGACCAGTGACGACCTCTACGAACAAAACGGGACGACGTATCTCACGCTTGCCCCCCGGATTCTCAATTTGGAAAAAGTCACGGACCGACTCGAGGAACTCGAAACGGGAGTTATGTCGGCTGTCGACGATACGAGCGGCGACGAAGGAACCGACATGAGTGTTGACGACGTGTTCGACCTGCTCGACATCAGCCACGATTCGGCGGTCGACTCGGACGGATAGACGGGGGAGACACCAACCGCTGGCGATCGAACGCTATTCGAGAAACGGCGGATCACTGTGGTCTACCTCGGGTAACCGCGGACGCCGTGCCAACCGAAACGCGTCGGAAACGACCACACCTCGGGAGGACGGTGCAACAGTTCGGTCGACACGAACGGCACTTTCGAGCGCGAGAACGGGTCAGGTTCGGCGCTCGTGGTCTCTCGAGTCCCTCAACTGCCTTCGAGACGTCTTCGGCATTGGGGCCGACTGTTCGGTACGATCGTATCACCGACGACAACATTGTGGCCGACGACCTGTAACGGTCGGTCGTCGGTGAATCGACCGACGCCGCGATATTCTCGAACGTACATTCGTTTCGACGGTTCGTCAGCTTCGAGACGATCGAACTCGGTAGTGGTTACAGGGACTGAACCGCCGAAAAAACCGAACCGAGCCGATCAGACGCCGAACGTCGCCCGCAGCATGTCGCGGGTTCCCGGACCGAGGCCGACGGCGACGACGGTGATCATGAGCAAGATCGCGTAGCGCGGACTGTCCTCGAAGACCGTCTCGTCGAAGATCCAGATGATGAAGACGGCCGCGGCGATCTTCACGAGCAGGAACGGCCAGGCCGACCCCGTGAGCGAGACGATATCGGCGGGGAGCACGTCGGCGGTCGTCTCGGCGATCGCCCTGTTGATCGGGTGCTTCGGGACGAGGTTGGCCGGGAGCCCGAGCGAGGTCGCCCAGTCGAGACCGATGACGTTCGCGACCCCGTCCACCGCGTGGGCCCAGATGACGACGATCCCCATCGACTCGGTGCCGCGGTTCAGTTCGGGAGCGTAGCGACCGATCGCGGCCCACGTGATCGCCGTCGTCAGGGTCGCGCCCACGAGGATGACCAGCGGAATGAGGGGATAGAACTGTGCGTACGGCTCCGTTGCCGCGACGTAGGCGAGATACGCGATTGTGAGCGTCAACAGGGCCGTCCCGAATCCAGCCAGCGGATACTCGTACCCCGAGACGTAGCCCTTGCGATCGAGCCAGATGGAAGCGACGAGCGCGAAGAGGGCGATGAAGAAGACGGTGAAGTAGATCAGCGGGCTGATGATGAGCCCCGACCACGGGAGCTGGATCGCCATCTCGCCGGTCGTCGCGAAGGCGGCGGCGTTGGCGTCCTCGACGACCCGCAGCGCCCCGCCGAAGAGCATGAACGGGAACAGGGCGAAGAAGGCTCTCCGGAACCGTTCGATCCCGAGACGCCGGAGGAGGAAGATGATCCCGACCAGCAACAGGACCAGCGTCGGGACGTATCCGGCGTAGGAGACGAACGTGTAGCCGGGCTCGGCCGTCGGGCCGACTCCAGTGGTGCCAACCTCCTCGCAGGATAGTTGCTGCCCGTCGGCCCAGGCGACGCAGTTCCAGCTGTGGGCGTCGGCGACGACCGGCCCCCAGTAGTACTGCCAGATGAACTCGACGTACACCTGCTGGGGGAAGAGGAGCGCGCCGAGTCCGACGATGGCGACGAGCGTCGCGACGGTCGCGGCCCATACCCGCTCGGCCCCGAACCGCTCGATGAAGTCGTCCATACCCGAATCGGGTAGTGGGGGCCGCTTACCGTTTCCGGTTTCAATGCGACAGACTGTCCGGCTGGGTGACCGCGAACGCGTGTCGGCTCACGCCTCGATCTCGCGGGCAGCCGCGAGCAATTCGTCGTGGATCCGCCCATTCGAGGCCACCAGCCCCGTACTGTCGTGTCGCCAGCGGTCACCCTCGAGGTCGGTCACGACGCCGCCGGCCTCGCGGATCAGCCCGACGCCGGCGACGGTGTCCCACGGGTTCACTCGCAGGTTCGTCATCGTCCCCTCGAGCGCACCCGAGGCGACCATCGCGAGCTCGAGTTGCGCGCAGCCGTACCGGCGCATGTCGCCGAATCGCTCGACGACTGCGCGGGTGGCCGCGGCGTACTGGTCGCGCTGGTCGAAATCCCACCAGAAGGTCGGACAGACGGTGGCGGCTTCCGGGTCGCTGCAGTCGCTGACCGACAGCGGGTCGTCGTTCCGAGACGCGCCCTCGGGACCGACGCTGTACGTATCCGAGAGCGCGGGACAGTCGAACGCCGCGCCGACCGGTTCGCCGTCAACGACGGCCGCGACGGCTGTCCCGAACGCGCGCGAGCCGTTGACGTAGTTGTTCGTTCCGTCGATGGGATCGACGATCCAGGCCGGGCCCGTCTCGGGGACCTCCTTGAGCGCGTCGGCTTCCTCGCCGACGATCGGATCGTCGGGGAACTCCTCGCGGATGGTCTCGATGACGGCCTCCTGTGCTTCGCGATCGACCTGCGTCACGACGTCCGTCTTTCCGTCTTTCTCCTCGACTGCGAGATCGGTCCGAAACGAGCCCGCCGCGACGGCGGCACCGTCGGCGGCGGCGCGAGCCGCGACGATCGCGCGATTCGAGTTCGCTGTGACATCACTCATCGTCCTCCCTCGGTGATCCGTGCTGAAAAGTGGTCGTAGTCAGTGCGGTCCGGTTCCGGTGCCAGAGCGCCCTTCTGTACTCGAGAAATCGAGCGCCGTCTGTATCCTCTCTGAGTGCGACTATTCGATCGAACGTAGACCGTTCGCGATCGACTCGGAGAACGTCTCTCATCTGGTATCGAACTGGTACCGGAAGAAGCCATCGGCCACGTAGCTCGTAATTTCATGTCTAATGTGGGAAGTATATTACCGCCGATCCCAAACAGAAGAATACTGTGGCTGCGCTTCGCGAACTCCGGGCTGAGGTGAGTGACGATTCGTTCCGGTTTGCGATCCTCGCCGGGTTGGCTACGATTCCGTTCACCGTCGCCCTCTCCTGGGATTCGGTGTCGGTGTCGAGCGAGGGGATGGTCCTCGGAGGATCCATTTCGGGAGAAGCCCTGCTTCTTGCCGGTGCGATCGTCGGCTATCGCTACAGCGGGCGGGAGACGGAGACTTCCCGCGCCGGGATGTGGACGGGACTCGTCGGCGCGATCGGGATGGCGATCGTAACCGTCGCCAACACGGTCGCGACGATCGGGACCGTGTCGTCGCGACTGGCCGTGATTGCCGTCGTCTCGACGTCGATTCTGCTTGCCATCGGCGTCGGACTCACGGTCCTGGTCGTGATGGCCACTGCCGCGGTCACCGGGTGGGTGACGGAGCGACTCGATCGGGAGCGTCGAGTCTCGAGCCCACGGGACGTCGTCAGTCAGAACACCGCCGAGTCGAAGTGGTGGAAACCCGTCGGCGTCTACGTACTGGCGACGCCGATAGTACTGGGCACCGCGTTTTGCGACCCGACAGCGGTATCGGTCTGGGCGTCTCCGCAGTCTCGATGATCGGGGTAGTACTGCTCTCGTACGTTACGGTCGTCGCGCTTTTCGTCGACGTGACCGCTCCCCGCGATGCGGAGACGGACTGGGTCCCGCGAGTGTGGTTCTACGTCGGCGTCCCGCTCGCCGCGTACGGGCTCGTCTATCTGGCGGTCACGCTGCGGTCGTCGGCGCCTCCCTCCGCGGTCGGCGCGTACGGATTCGCGATCGCACTCTGTTTCACGTCGGGTATCTACCTGTTCAACAGGCAGCGGTACGTCGGTATGCTGTAGCACCGACCCTCGGCGTCTCGAGTTCCTCGCTCCCGCGCACGAGCGAGCGCGCAACGTGTCCGTTCGTCGAGCGCGGACGGAAACCCACCACGTATCGACGAACCAGTCGCTGTTCTCCTATATCAGTCGTCGGCAGAAGTTTGCGAGGGCAAGACGCTCCGTCTTGCCGCGCACTATGGTGAGTGCGAGGGGAGGGGATCGAACCCACGAACTCCTACGAGAGCGGATCTTGAGTCCGCCGCCGTTGACCGCTTGGCTACCCTCGCACGCAGTCGTAACTCGACTCTCATCGCGGTTAAATCGTGCGATTCACCGCTCGAGCGGACGCCGCCACACCGCTCGACCGCGTCGGCAAGGAACTCACGAGGTCGACCCGTCTGCGGGATCGTATCGGCGAACCAGTTCGGCGACGAACCACAGTTTCAGCCCCATCGTCGCCGCGGTCGTGACGACCGTCGCGACGGGTCGTCGTCTGTACACTGCGTACATATTAGACGCGAAGACCGGAAGCTGGAGCAGGTTCAGTATCTGCGGAAATCCGACCCCGATGAACGGCCGTCCGCGATCGCTCCACTGCTGTTCGGCGCGGACGACGGTGTGCATCCAGTCGTCGGACTCGGAATCAGGTTCGGGAAACAGGAACGGATTGCAGACGAGAAACACCACCGTCAGCCCGAGTAGCCGCCATCGCCGTGTGAAGCCGGCGGCGATCAATACGGGATACGCGAGCAGGCGGGTCCACCCGCTTTTCGGGTTCGAGTGGCGGTCCCAGACGAAATCCGGTAGCATATCTCTGCCTCAGTGCGCGGCCTCCTAAGCGTTCCCCGGGCCGGACTCGAGGGATCGCCGGGAGCGGCCGAGAACCGGACCGGTCGGGACGGCCGATCCCCACCGGATTACACGAAGGCAAGGAGAAAGCCCACGACTTTAGTCGTGGGATGAATCCGACGAAGGACGACACAATCCACGAGAGACAGAAGGCTGAGTCTCCCACGTCAAACAATAATTTTACATATACTCGTCCCGGATCCAAATGTGATGAAGCGTTCCAACGAGTTTAGCGTCCGCCCTGCTTCGCAGAAGAAGCGTCGGGTAATCATACGCTGGTTGGACGCTTCTGCCAGTCTCTGGAACGAAACCAACTACGCTCGCCGTCAAAAGTTCTTCAACGACGAATCTGTTTGGAGTGTCGATACTGGTAAACTCGAAGGCAAGTACAAAGGCGTCCTCAGTAGTAGTGTCGCTCAGCAAGTAATCCGCAAGAACAGCGAAGCATGGCGGTCGTTCTTCAGCCTCAACGAGAAATACCACGCTGGAAAACTCAACGAGAAACCGTCACTACCCGGCTACTGGGGCAACGAAGAAGACGGACGCATCCTCCGTACGTACGTTCGCAACGACCAGTACACCATCAAGTTCGGGAAACGCTCCCGACTCGAACTCCCCATCGGTTCCGAACTCAAAGACGAACTCGGATTGAATCGGAACCAACGCCTTCGCATTGAGGTTGCGGGTGACCCGAAGTGGCACGGCGAGCAGAATCGGCTCGAAATCGTGTACGACGAACTCACGGACACGTTCAGGGCTTATCAACCAGTCACCATTGACGATTCTCGACTGGATTCACCACTGGCCTCCGAAGAGGCCGCTCTGGACGTGGGAGCGAACAACCTCGTCGCCTGCACCGTTTCAACCGGCTCCCAGTATCTGTACGGAGGACGCGACCTGTTCGAGGAGTTCTGGTCAATCACAGAGCGAATTGCGTACTATCAGTCGCTCCTCGAAGACCAGCGCAAGTCAAGCAACCGCATCGACCGATTGTACCGCAAGCGAACAAATCGGCGTGACCACGCCCAAGACGCGCTCGTCCGCGACCTCGTGGAACGTCTCTACGACGAGGGCGTCTCAACGTTGTACGTCGGGGACATCAAGGGGGTTCTCGATACGCACTGGTCGCCGCGTGTGAACGAGAAGACGCACAACTTCTGGGCGTACCGTCGGTTCATCAATCGCCTCGAATGCGTCTGCGAAGAGTACGGCATCACGGTCGAAGAGGAATCCGAAGCGTGGACGAGCCAAACATGTCCGGAATGCGGAGAACGCGAGGACACGGTTCGCCACGGAGACTCGTTGACGTGTCCGTGCGGGTTCGAAGGGCACGCTGACCTCGTGGCTTCGGAATCGTTCCTGAGACGGCAAAATAGTGGAGTGAGGCCGATGGCACGGCCTGTGTACCTCAAGTGGACCAATCACAACTGGCGGGAAGACCATAGCCCGCCCTCCATCGCGGTGGAGACAACAGCCAACGAGGAATACACAAACCAAAGTACCGCTACACGCGAGAATATCGCTCTCGGGGACTCAAACGACTGAGACTCCCGCGAGAGGAATCCCACGACTTCAGTCGTGGGCGGATGTCAAGCCATTCGTTCGTCGAGCTCCGCCTCGGTGTACCGCCGATCGCAGTTCAGACACTGGTAGCCCCCCTCGATGTGGGCGTAGAGGCGCTCACCACAGTGAGGGCACCGGCCATACGGTTGAGCCATCTGGTTCATGTATCGGGCGGAGTGAAATAAAACCGGTGCCTCCGCGCGATCGGGGGCACGGAACCGACGAAATTACCCGCTCGGCGCTCCTCCGTACGATCATGGACGACCATACCCGCGACTCCACCGTCGAGGCTCCCGCCGGCAACCCGACGGGGTGGCAGCCGTCCGCGGGTCGGTGGGAGCACGCGACGCTCCGCCGTGCGACGGGACACGGCGTTCGACTGTTCAACGACGGTGCGTTCCACGAGTCACACGACTGCTTCGAAGACGAGTGGTACAACTACGGCAACGGCTCCACCGAGAGCAAGTACTGCCACGGAATGGTGCAGGTCGCGGCAGGTGCCTACAAACACGTCGACTTCGAGAACGACGACGGAATGCGGAGCCTCTTCGAGACCGCACTCCAGTACCTGCACGGCGTCCCGAACGACTACTACGGTGTCGACGTGCTCGCGGTCCGAACCGCACTTACCAACGCGCTCGAGGACCCCGCGCAAATCGACGGCTGGCGGATCCAGTTCGACGGCGAGCGGCCGATCGCCAGCGCCGCGGACTACGAGTACGCCGAGTCGCTCGAGGACTGATCGACTGCCGTCGTCGATCGTCGCACGTGACAGGTCGACCCCGATCGGATCGGGAAGCAGGTGATTAATGAGTGACGTTGGCACGGTATCCGTCGATCGTTCGCGACGGTTGACCGGTTCGGGTTGTGAGAGACCGAATCGCCTTTCCCGTCTCAGCCCAAGTAATAGGTAATGAAAGTCGCACAGATTGGGTCGGGGACGCCGGAAGTCGCAGTCGTCGCGGGCGTTCATGGGGACGAACCCTGTGGCGTCCGGGCCGTCGAGCGACTGCTCGACGAACGCCCGACCGTCAAACGGCCCGTCAAACTCATCATCGCCAACGAAGAGGCGCTGGAACGACGGGTTCGCTTCATCGACGAAGACCTCAACCGTGCGTTCCCCGGCGATCCGAACGCGAAGACACACGAGGGTAGGCTCGCGAACGAACTCGTCGCGGAACTCGAGGGGTGTCTGACCTTCTCGATGCACTCGACACAGAGTCACGCCGATCCGTTCGCGATCGTCAACGGCGTCAGCGAGACGGCCAAAGAGATCGTCCCACAACTCCCCGTGACGGCGATGGTCGAGACGAGCAACTTCGCGGAGGGGCGGCTCTTCTCGGCTGTCGACACCGTCGAAGTCGAGTGCGGACTGCAGGGTTCGGAGACGGCCGCGCAGAACGCCGATCGGCTGACTCGCGCGTTTCTCACCGCAGTCGACGCCTTGCCGGGCGATACGATCTACAACGACCTGCCGGTCTACCGGCTCACCGACGTCATCGACAAGGGCGACGCCGACAGCTACGAAGTTTTCGTCGAGAACTTCACCGAAGTCGAAGCGGGCGCGCCCTTCGCTGCCGCCGACGGCGACGAGCAGATCGCCGACGAACCGTTCTACCCGGTTCTCATGTCGTCGAACGGCTATCGGAACGTCTTCGGCTACGCCGCGGAGAAACTCGAGGTCCTCGAGACGCCGACCGCGGCGGACTGACGGATCCACCGGGTCCAGTATTTTTCCGGCATTCTTCCAGCAGTAGCCCCCTCTCGTTTCGGACCCAGCGTCGGCCGGGATTCGAGTCTGGCTTCCCGAGTGCCGATGACGCAAGGCATATGCCCGTCACGGCCGTATCGGTGGATATGGAGTTCCCACCGAACCAGGGTCTCGACCAGGACGAAGTCGACGAACAGGTCGCCGAAGCCATCGAGGAGAACGAGGTCGTTCTCTTCATGAAGGGGACGGAACTGATGCCGCAGTGTGGCTACTCCCGCAAGGCGCTCGGCCTGATCGACCAGTATCGCGACGACTACGAGACCGTCGACGTCCTCGAGTCGCTCGACGAGTTCCGAGCGGCGCTGTCGGACCGAAGCGACTGGGAGACGATCCCTCAGACGTTCGTCGACGGCGAGTTCGTCGGCGGCTCCGACGTGCTCGAGGAACTCGACGAACGCGGCGAGCTCGAGGAGACGCTCACGAGCGCATAATTGTCGCGACCGCTGCGTTGATTTATCTGTCCCGAAACGTCACGGATCTAATAGCAGGTCATATAAGTCACGCGCTCGTACTAGCATATCACGAGTATCGCCGTACACACCTTCCCACAATGTCAACAGAGGAATCCAGACACGTTTATCGGCTCCATTCGACGCTCGAATTGCCCCTCGAAGACCTTCGCGAGCATATCGACGATGCGACCTTTCCCGAAGGAATCACCGACGTCGAGATCACGCGGCGGAACAACACGCTGATTCTGAAGGCCGTCGCCGAGGATCAGTCGGTCAGCAAGTACACCCCGACGGCCCAGCTCAAGGCCAGCGTCACGGAAAACCGGGTCTACGAGGAAGACCCCGACGAGCGCCGACAGAAGTCCTTCAGCTGGGACGAGGAAGAGGAAGAGGAGATCGAGTCGGAACTCGTCGAGTTCGCCGCGTTCAAGGGCGACCGCGAGACCGTCCTCCAGAACTCGCTGTTGCAGTACCAGATGTTCCTCGTCCTCTGTGGGATCGCCGAAGCCGCCGAGAAAGGGACCCTGACGGCGATCTCGGAACGCGACGGCGATCTCGAGGCGACCCGCATCGTCGACGGCGAACCGCGACCGGCCGACATCGAGGTCGTCGAAGGGCCACGCGACCACGGCTCGGGACAGGGCGGCGTCAACTGGCGAGATAACAAGTTCATCACTGACTGAACTCCATCGGGGACGTTCAGTTGGGACGCGTCGTCTTCCGACAGCGGCCGCTCTCGATCCCACACGGCTATTTGCATCTCGAAGTCGTACGACGAGCGCTATGGTATCTCCCACTGGCCGACGGCGCTTCCTGTCGATGGCAGCCGTCGGTGCGACGGGACTCGTCGGGTCATCGATCGGATCGTCCATCACTGACCCCGAGTCGCCCGCGAGTATCGACCGGCTGCCGGAGACGGTGGGCCTCGAGAGAGTCATCGGCGGACTGGAGGCGCCCGTGGCCGTCGAATTCGCGGCCGATGGCGATCGACGATACGTCGCGGAACGGGACGGCCGTATCTACGCTCACGAGTCGGACGGCCGGCGCGACGAACCGTTTCTGGACCTGCGCGAAACGGTCGTGACCGGTGGCGAACGAGGCCTGCTGGGACTCGCCCTGCATCCCGATTTCGCCGAGAACCGCCGCCTGTTCGTCCACTACAGTTCGCCGTCTCGATCCGGAACGCCGGCGGACTTCGATCACACGGGCGTCCTCGCCGCGTTCGAGGCCACTGACGACGGCAGGCGGGCGAAACCGGGCTCCGAGCGAGTGATCCTCGAGATTCCGCAACCGAAGAACTACCACAACGGCGGCGATATCGCGTTCGGGCCGGACGGCTATTGCTACGTCGCCGTCGGAGCCGGCGGGGGCGGCGGCGGGGGCGGACAGGACGTGACCACGGATTTCCTGGGCAGCATCTTGCGTCTCGACGTCGACGAACGACAGGGGGAGAAGGGGTACGCGGTGCCTGACGACAATCCGCTGGTGGGTCGCCCGGGACTCGACGAGTACTACGCGTGGGGCTTTCGGAACCCGTGGCGGCTGTCGTTCGACGACGACGACCTCTTCGTCGCAGACGTCGGCGAGAACGACTACGAGGAAGTCAACCTCGTGGAGAAGGGCGGGAACTACGGCTGGAACATCAAGGAGGGGACTCACTGCTACAACGCCGACGAGTGTCCGGACGAGACGCCGGCAGACGTCCGCGGTGGCGAGCCGCTGCGCGATCCGATTATCGAATATCCGCGTGAGGATTCGGAAACGGGCGTGGCGGGCGTCTCGGTCATCGGCGGCTACGTATACGACGGTGAAATAGTACCGTCACTGGCGGACGCGTACGTCTTCGGCGACTTCCTGGCGTCGGGACGGTTGTTCGCTGCCACCCGCCCCGAAAACGAGAACGACCTGTGGCCGACCACCGTCATCGAGGTCGCGAACGGGAAGCGACTCGAGCGACTCCTCTCGTTCGGCCGCGACGAGGAGGGAGAGCTCTACGTACTCGGGACCGGTGTCGACGGCGGTGGGGTCTATCGCGTGGTCCCCGCCGCGTGACTGCTGCCGTTGGCGCACGCGAAAATCGGTCCCCGTACTCGAGCACGGCGACGACCGACCTGTCGGCGGTAAACGTTTGTACTCCTCGCGGCGAACCGTGCCTATGAACGACCTGGGCACGTTCGAACTCCTCGGCCGGCTCGCCGTGGCTGCCTTCGTGATGATTGCCCCGACGCTTTGCTTTCTTGGACTGGTCAGGGGACTCGAGCGGTTACGCGACGACGATCTGATCAACGAGTGGGCGCGGACTCGTGGGGCCGACGACGTTACCGAACAGGACGATGTGCTCGCAGTACTGGCAAGCGGGATCGGAATCCAGACCAACGAGTCGTCGACCGTCCGCTGTCCGGCGTGTGGAACGCACAATCGGGCGGATGTGAGGTTTTGTCACGGGTGCCAGGGGCGGCTCGGATCGCCCTGACGGCTCGCGCGTTCAGCGGCCCGGCTCGATTGACGCGATCGACGTCCGCTCCCCGCTCGAGTCCGACGGCGGTGCCGTCACTCGAAGTGCGCTTCCCACTCCTCGGTGGTCTTCGATTCGCCGGTCACGCCGTCGGCTCCCTGTGCTGCGAGCGACGCAGCGGCGTCGTCCATCACGTCGGGCTGGAGGATCTCCGCGCGTTCGTCCTCGGGCAGGTGCTCCCAGATCTGCGTGTTGACCCGGCCGCCGGGATCGATCGCGTTGACGTTGATCCCGTCGTCTTCGACCTCGAGCGCGATCGCCCGAGTGAATCCCTCGAGTCCCCATTTGGACGTAATGTAGGGCGACGCGTTGGGGACCGCGTATCTCCCGAGGCCCGAGGAGACGTTGAGGACGTTCCCCGACTCCTGGCCGGTCTCGAGCATCGCCTCGAGGACGCGCTTCGTGAACAGGTAGACCCCCTTGAGGTTGACCGCCATGATGCGATCCCACTCGTCTTCGTCCGTATTGAGGAGGGACCCGCGCTCGTCGCCGAAGTGCTCGCCCGGGATCCCGGCGTTGTTGATCAGCGTGTCGACGCCATCGAACCGATCGATCGTCGACCGGACGACCCGGTCGACCGCATCGGAATCGCGAACGTCAGCCGGCGCGACCAGCGTCTCGCCCTCCGCTTCCGCAGCGACGGCCTCGAGTTCGTCTTCGCTTCGGGCTACGAGGACGACGTTCGCACCGAGCTCGGAGAGGTGAAGCGCCATCGACCGACCCAGTCCCTTACTCGCACCGGTGACGATGATCGTCTCGTCGTCTAGATTCGTCATGTGGTGACAGTCGTGACGCAGGAAGTAATACGTTCGTTTGTCGCCCCTGGAATCGGGGTTCCCCTCCCAGTTCACAGACAGTCCGCCTGCTGCTCGAAATATTTGCCGACACCGTCGACGCTGCCCGTTCCACGCGCCCCTGTCGTGGGATCAGAGAGGAGACTCGAGCAACTCGAATGTAGCCGCTCACTCGGTACCGTCGCCAGCGACGCTGCAGGGTGGGGCCACGGGGGAGACGCAGGTCCGAAGACGGACGCTGAGCGGTCGGAGATGCCGACAGGCCTTTCCGCCGACCCAAAGGATTTACAGCTCCTAATTAGATATAATTACGAGATGACCGAGAACTTCCCAGAGTACGTCGACGTCGACTACGACGACGGTACCGGTGAAGACCCCGTCGATTACCAGCACATTCAGGACAAGATCGAGAAGGCGATCGAGGTCACCCGCGAGGGCCTAGAGGAGTACGAGAACCCGGCGGTCATGTGGACCGGCGGCAAGGACTCGACGCTCACGCTGTACTTCATCAAGGAGGTCGCCGACCGCTTCGATCTCGAGGTGCCCCCCGCAGTGTTCATCGACCACTACCAGCACTTCGACGAGATCCACGACTTCGTCGACCACTGGGCCGACGAGTGGGACCTCGAGGTAATCTACGCGCGCAACGAGGACGTCGGCGAATACGTCGACGAACACGGCCTCGAGCCCGGCGACGACATCGACATCTCGGAGCTCTCCGAGCACAATCAGCACCACGTCCGCGAGATCCTCGAGTACGAGGAGGACACGTTCCCGTTCCTGCTCGACACCTACGTCGGCAACCACCTGCTGAAGACCGTCGCGCTCAACGACGCGCTCGAAGAGTACGACATCGACGGCGTCATCTCCGGCGTCCGCTGGGACGAGCAGGAAGCTCGCGCCGACGAGACGTTCTTCTCGCCGCGCCACGACCCCGACATCTACCCACCCCACGACCGCATCCAGCCCATCCTGCAGTTCGACGAGGCCGCAGTGTGGGAGGCCTTTTGGAACTTCGTGGTGCCGGACACCGTCGAGAACTTCCCCGAAGAGGGCTACGTCCCCGAAGCCGACGACGACCTCCCCGAGGGCGTCGAACAGGACGACGTCCCGATCTCGCCGAAGTACTTCGCCGGCTTCCGCTCGCTCGGCAGTGAGATCAGCACCGAAAAGAACACCGAGGATCCCGCCTGGCTGCAGGACCTCGAGGGAACCACCGAACGCGCGGGCCGCGCCCAGGACAAGGAAGACCTGATGGAGCGTCTGCGCGACCTCGGTTACATGTAGGAAGGCCGCGGTCGAGGACTGTTCGAGACGCTCAGTAGCGATTTTCTCTTCCGTTCGCTCAAAGAAGCGGCAGTGCTGACGCGATCGTCACGATCCCAGCGGTTCGAAATCAGTTAACTTAGAGAGCCGGTACCTGCCCGTTACTACCGGCCCGCTGCGCGATACTCGCCGTGTTTGACGCCGAGTGCGAGCATGAGCAGCCCGAAGGCGATCATCGACGGCGCGACCATCATCAGGACGGTACTCATCCCCATCATCGGTGCGGCCAGCAATCCGCCGACGCCGAGGGCGATTACGACGACGAACACGGCTGCCGTCTTCGGAAGGTCGAACTCCATATGCGGCCGTTAGGAAGGAGGCTCCTAATGGTATCGGGAATCGGCAGTCCGTTCACGAGCCTTGACCGAAAGGGAAACGCAGCGACGGGATTACTCCGAGGGTCGAACGAGATTCGCCAGCGTGACGACGCCTCCGAGGAACCAGCCAAGCGGGAAGGAGATACCCACCCACATCCCGGCATAGGCGACTCCCTCGAGGGTGTAGTTCGACCGGAGATACTCGCTGACGCCGCCGACGAACAAGACGTTGTCGAGAACCCAGACGGCGAACTCGTAGCTGGGGTCGAGGACGTAGGGATGCAGCGACGGGGTGACGAGCGCGGCGACGACGGGTGGCAGGAACAGCGCCGTCATCGCGAACGGGTAGGCGAAACCAACTGTCGTGCCGCGGCCGCCGACCTTCGCAGTCGTCGCGGCGAGTGCGGTCGATACCGTCGCGACGCCGCTCGCCGCTGCGACTGCGAGGACGGAATCGGTGGGGATGGCGACCTGCTCCATGTACGACATCGCGCCCCAGGCGAGCGTTAACAGTCCCCAGCCGAGTAGCGCGACGCCCGTGACGCCGACGATCCCCAGTCTGGTTCTGGTCGAGTCGAGTTTCGCCGCGTAGTAGCGGGTACCGAGGCCGAGGACGGTAAGCGGATAGAGGGCGAACAGGCCGATGATCCCGAGGACGCTCCAGCCGTGATAGCCGATCTTCTGCGGAAGCGTCTCGGGTTTCCACTTGCCCATGACGGAGTGGCCGCGGCCGCGTTGCCGGGGGAAGACGATCTCCATCCAGGCCCCGTGGAGCCGCTGAATGTCGGCTCTGACCGCGCCGACGAACCCACCGCCACCGCTTCGTGAGCGGGTAGACATACGCGAGCCAAAAAGCCGATGTACCGTAAACTTTCCTGCTTTTTCTTCCGCGGTGATACGTCGACAGCGAGTCGGTAGCGTCTCCGATCTCGGACACCGAATAGCAGGGACGATAACCGAAGGGACGATCCCGATAGAATCGGACGGAAACCGCAGTCGCCGCGCCGATCAGTTCCAGGGCGCGAAGTCGGGGTCGACCGCGCGATTCGTCTCGTCGATCGCGTCGATCGTATTGAGGTCCTCCCGATCGAGGTCGACCGTCAGCGATTCCCAGTTGTCACCGATGTGGTCTTCGCCCGTCGCCTTCGGAATCGTCGTGACGCCCTTCTCGCGCGCCCAGGCGAGGCTAACCTGTGCCTCGCTGGCGTCGTGTTTCGCGGCGACCTCCTTGATCTCGGGCTGGTTGAACACCTGTCCGCGGGCCAGCGGCGAGTAGCCGACGACCTCGACGTCGTAGTTGTCGCAGGCCTCCCGAATCGCTTCCTGAGGAAGCAGCGGATGCAGTTCGACCTGATTCGCGAAGATCGGCGCGTCGCAGACGTCGACGGCGACCTCGAGGTCTTCGGGCCGGAAGTTACTGACGCCGACGTTCTCGATCAGCCCCTCCTCGTACAGTTCCGAGAGGGCCGAGAGGGTCCCCTCGGCGTCGTACTCCCCAGCCGGCCAGTGGACGTACAGCAGGTCGACGTAGTCGACGCCGAGCCGATCCAGGCTCGCGCGAGCCGTCTCGAGGATGTCGTCGTGTGCGAGGTTCGAGATCCAGATCTTGGTCGCCAGGAAGATCTCGTCGCGGTCGATGTCGGCGGCCGCGATGCCCTCGCCGACGGCTTCCTCGTTGTCGTAGGCCTGAGCCGTGTCGATGTGTCGGTACCCCATCTCGAGAGCCGTCCGGACGCTCTCGGCGCACTGCTCGGGATCGTCGTTCTGCCAGGTGCCGAGGCCGAGCATCGGCATGCCGTTCGCGGTCGGACACGTCTCCGGTGCGATCGCTTCGGCGTCGTGAGTTCCCATGCCCGACCGAACGCCCAGGACGCGAAAATGGGTTTGGGTACCGGTCATCGGTTCGCCTTGCGACAGCGGAATACCCCGCGAAACGGCCGAACGAGGGCTGTGAACGGTAACCGTGATTCGATCGACCGCTACTCGTAGAGGTGGTTCCAGGGCCGCTCGCGCTCGAGCGCCGCGCTCGCCGCGAGGATATCGTCGTCCGCGAACCGACGGCCGACGAGCTGGAGACCGACGGGGTGACCGCGGTCGGTCAGTCCGGCCGGTGCGGACGCGACGGGGTGACCGGTCCAGTTGAAGGGCCAGGTCAGCGGCCACTCCCAGGCTTCGGCGCCGAGGTCGGCGTGGAGGCCGAGATCGGCCCGCGAGAGCGTCGGTGCCACGAGCAGGTCGTAGTCGGTGAACAGGTCCTGAACCGCGTCGTAGACTCCCGTCCGGACGATGCCGGACCGAGCGACGTCTTCGGGGCCGTACTCCTCCCCGACGTGCAACATTGCGAGGAGACTGTCGGAGACCTCGTCGGACCGCTCCAGAAAGTCGACGCCGTGTGCCTCCTCGATGACCGTCGCGCTCTCGAGGACGGAGGTCGTGTACGCCGGCATCGCGGCCTCGCTCAGCTCGGCCATCGAATAGCCGTGGTCGAGCGTAACCGTGTCGACCGTCGCACCCGCATCCGCGAACGCGGTGACCGCGTCGTCGACGACCGCACGCACCTCGTCGTCGATCGGGAAGGCGTCGAGGTCGGGACTGTACGCGATCCGGTAGTCGTCGATCGACCGCTCGACCGCGTCGCGGTAGTCGATATCGACGGGGACGCTGTTCGGATCGTCGGGGTGGGGCCCGTCCATCAGCGAAAGCAAGAGCGCGGCGTCCTCGACGGTTCGGGTCATGGGCCCCTTCGTGGTGTGCTGGAGTTCCCGGCCGAAGGCGCTCGGCCTGCCGTCGTCCGGTATCAGGCCGAAGGTCGGTTTGAATCCGTAGACGCCGCAGGCGGCGGCCGGAATGCGCAGCGAGCCGCCCGCGTCGCTGCCCGTCGCGATGGGCGTCATACCCGCTGCGAGCGCCGCGGCCGAGCCGCCGGAGGAGCCGCCCGCGTTCAGGTCGGTGTCGATCGGCGACGCCGTCGCCCCGATCAGTTCGTTATCCGTCGTCCCCTTGTGGCCCAACTCCGGCGTGTTCGTCTTCCCGATCACGATCGCGCCGGCGTCCTCGAGTCGCTCGACGATCGCCGAGGTCCGATCGGCGACGTGGTCCGCGAAGAGCGCGGAGCCGTACGTGTGGCGGACGCCCTCCTTCAACGAACCGAGGTCCTTCAGTGCGAGGGGGACGCCGTGGAGCGGACCGACGTCTGCTCCGTCTTCCAGTGCCCGGTCTGCCTCGGCTGCGGCCTCGAGCGCTTCGTCCTCGCAGACGGTGACGAACGCGTTGATCTCGCCGTCTCTGGAGTCGATTCGCTCGAGGTGAGCCTCGACGGCTTCGGTCGCCGTGACGTCGCCGGTTCGGATCCGGGCCGCGAGGTCCGTCGCGGAAAGCCCCGTGAGTTCCGTCTCGCGTGACATACCATAACTCCCACACGAAGTACGATATATGTTAGCTCGATTTTCGACGCTATCGGGCGTGAATCCGGCCGTCGGTCGGACGGAGAAATCGCCGGGACCGATACCGATCCGAATCGCTCGAAAACGGCTGCAAAACCGTCCGAATCCGTTACTGGTACATCCGTAGCGGCTGGGCCTGCGAACTCTCGTCCTGTCCGATCGCCTGCATCTGCTGGGCTAACTCCTCGCGTTTCGCGCGGATCTCCTCCGCGCGGTCGACGAGCTCCTGGACGTCCACCTCGATATCCGCGACCTGCCCGATCCCGTCCTCGAGCAGGACGCTCGCGGCCTCGGGATCCGGGAACTGGTGGTCGCACTCGACGACGAGGCCGACGCTCCCGTAGTTCTCGTGTGCGGCGCGGTTGATGAGCGCCCCCGTCGGCCCGGTGATGACGCCGTCCTCGGGCGGAACCGGGATGTCGGTCGCCTCGAGCCGGTCGCCGGCGTCCCCGGTCGCGATCCCGTAGATGTCGGGTCGGTCCTCGGTCTCGCGTTCTGCAGGGAGCCCGCTGAGATAGAGCGGCGTCGCGTTCTGGTCGACGATCCACCCAGTCAGACAGTCGGCGACGCTGTCGACGGCGCTGGAACTGATCGGCGCGTCGCTCTGGAGCGCGAGCAGGTCGTGCTCCTCGCTGACGTAGAGTCGGACCGGCGGGCGCGCCGTCCGATCACCGCTACGGTAGACGCCGATTCTGGGGAGCCCCTCGCAGTGAACGCTGGCGTAGTACCGCATGTCGAGCCGGTCGACGAGGTGGTCGGTCGCGATCTTCCCGACGAGGCCGACGCCCGGAAACCCCTCGACGAGGGTCGGATTCTCGAGTTCGGCTTCCGGTCCCTGAACGCGGATTCCTGTCATATTCCGATATCCACCGTCAACGGCATAAAATCGAGGGCGGCGGACGCGCGGCGGATCGACGTCCCGTCTGCTCCCGTACGCTTCGAAAGCCACAAGCGCTACCCGCTCGAATCCGCGCTCGATGGAGCCACTCGAGCGGTATCGACCGATTATCGACGATTTCGACGCGTTTCTGGCGGCCTGCGAGCGATCGCTGGGCAACGCCGTCCGCGTGAACACGATCAAGGCCTCGGTCGAGCGAACGCTCGCGGCCCTCGCGGAGGAGGGCGTCGCCTACGAGCAGGCCGACTGGAACCCGCGCGTGCTGCGCCTCGAGACTGACTCGCCGGGATCGACGTGGACCTCGTTCCACGGCTTTACCACCGGCCAGGAGGAGGTCTCGGCGGTGCCGCCGATCGTTCTCGACCCCGAACCCGGCGAGCGAGTCTGGGACTGCTGTGCCGCCCCCGGGAGCAAGGCGACCCAGATCGCGGCGCTGATGGACGACCGCGGGACGGTCGTCGCGAACGACAACAACCTCGGCCGTATCTCGGCGCTGCGGTTCAACGCCGAGCGCCTCGGCGCGACCAGTCTCGCGGTGACCAACGACGACGCGCGCAACTACTCGCTCGAGCGGTTCGACTTCGACCGCTTCGATCGGACCCTCGTCGACGCCCCCTGTTCCTGCGAGGGGACGATCCGGAAGAACCCCGACGCGCTGGACAACTGGTCCGAGGGGCACATCTCCTCCGTCGCGGGCATCCAGAAGGGGATCATCCGCCGGGCGATCCAGGCCACTCGCGAGGGCGGCACGGTGGTCTACTCGACGTGTACCTTCGCGCCCGAGGAGAACGAGGCCGTCGTCCAGCACGCGCTGGACGAGGAGGGCTGCCGCGTCGTCGACTTCGATCTCGCCCTCGAGCACTCGCCGGGACTGACAGCGTGGGACGGCGACGCGTTCGACTCGAGTCTCGAGAACGCCGCCCGAATCTACCCGCATCAGAACGACACCGGCGGCTTCTTCGTCGCGAAACTGGAGGTGACCGCCGAATGAGCGACGGACGCGAGAGCGACGAGCGCGAGACGAACGACGGCCAGCGGTTCGATCGGTTGCCGGCGACCGACGCCGAACGCACGGTCGATGGTCGGGCGACGCGCGAGGAGGTCGTCGACCTCTTCGCGGACCGGTTCGGGATTCCGCCCGAGACCTTCGACGACTACACGTTCTGGGAGAAGGGCGCGGGCAAGATCTGGATCTACGGCGGCGAGGCACCGACGCCGCTCCGGATCGAAGCGATCGGGATGACTTGCCTGCGCACTCGGCAGGAACACTGGAAGCCCACGACGGACTTCGTCCAGCGATTCGGGCACCACGCGACCGAGTGCGTGATCGAGCTCGATCGCGAGCAGGCGCGGCGCTTTGCGACCGGTGAGGATCAGGAACTCGAGTGGTGGGACGGCGACTGGGGGTATCTCATCGCCGCTCACGAGGTCGGGGTCGGGCCGGAGGGCCGACCGGTACGAGACGGCGACGCCGTCGATGGAAGCGAGCTCGTACCGCTCGGCGTCGGCCTCTACGTCCACGGCGAACTCCGTTCGATGGTACCGAAGGGGCGACAGCGGGACCTCGAGTCGTAGCGTGACTCCGTCGCACTCCTGCTGAACGACCTGGCCCCACTGTCCTCGATGAGGGGCCGATCTTACGGTGAGAGCGGCGGCAGCGTCGCCTCGTCGATCCAGAACGCTTCGACCGCCCGACCGATATCGGCGAACTCGTCCGGATCGGTCGGCTTGGTGAGATAGGCGTTCGCGCACAGTTCGTAACTCTTGACGACGTCCTCGGTCGCCGCCGAACTCGTGAGGACGAGCACCGGCACCGACGGCAGTTTCGGATCGTCCCTGACCCCCTCGAGGACCTCGAACCCGCTCGTTTTCGGGAGGTTCAGGTCCAAAAGTATCAGGTCGGGGCCTATTTCGGTCGCCGCGCGCTCTCGAAGGAACTCGAGCGCGGCATCGCCGTCGGAGACCGTGTGAAACGTCGTCGCGAACCCGGCGGATTTGAAGGCTTCCTTTATGAGCCGGACGTCGCCGGGGTTGTCCTCGACGAGGAGGAGAGAGACGGGGTCGTTGGAGGAGGACTGGGGCACTACCCAATATCTGGGGCTTTACGTTCTTAAGAGTAAGTACAACGTACGTTGGTACCCAGTTCGTCGTCCGGTTACCCGGGCCGTGCCGGCCGTTCCCCGCATCGACTACTCCCGGTCGGCGAGAACACCGCCAGCCAGCCCGTCCCATTCGACTCGATAGCCGAGCCGGGAGAGTACCGCACTCGAGTCGGCGATATCGTACTCCTCGAGCACCGCCTCGGCCTCCGCGAGATCCATTCCCGGCTCGATCTCCTCGGCGAGCGATTCGATGACTGTCGGGCGAATCAGCGTCCGCCCGACCCGTTCGTGCTCGGGCGTGGCCGCGTCCGCGAGGGCGTCCGTGCTCACGCCGTGGGTCGCGGCGAGCGTCTCGAGCGAGATCACGGCCTCGTCCGGGCGTAACTCGTCGGGGAGTCGGGCCGCGCTCTCGGCAACCAGCTGGCGTTCGTACTCCCGAAGGACGTCGGCGACGTCTTTCACTCGAACCGTTTCCGAGTAGGGAATCGCCCGGTGGTCGCGGGCCGCGATCTCCTCGCCGACGCCCAGCGATTCGTCGACGGCGACGAGCATGTCGACGTCCTCGAGGTCGCCGAGCTGGGAGAGCTTCTTCGCGACGTACTCGGGCGTCCAAAAGCCCATGATCTCGAAGTAGAGGCGGAAGTCGCCGTGACCGTCCGCTCCCGAGTCGCTACGGGCGGTTCCGGTCGGATCGTACTCGAAGGCGAAATCCGGGATCATCACCCGCGTTCCCGTCGCGAGGGGCTCCGGTTCGCGGACGAGGGTCCAGTCGAGGTCCAGATTCGAGAACCGGGCGGCGAAATCGGCTTCGACGCTGCTATCGAACGTCACGTCCGCGATCGGCTCGGCGTCGGGGACTCGAATCGGATCCTCGTCGGAGAGCGAGAGCGTGCGTTCGGTCCCCCGATCGTCGATCGTCGCCTCGAGAGACCACCGCTCGCTCTTCGCGACGGTCCGCAACAGGCGCGCGAACCGCGTTCCGTACCGCCGGGTCGCCCGAAAGAGGCGCGACGGTCCGGTCACGACGACCTCGCGTTCGGAGACGGCCGACCTTCCGTCCGCGGACTCGGTGGACTCGCCGTCGAGTCGTCGAATCTCGTACATCAGTCGCAGGCGCTTGATCGTCGAAATCAGGGCCTTCGGATCGCTCGAGCGCACCCGAACCTCGGTCGCGTCGAACAGCGCCGTCTGTGCGAGCGAGAGGTTGTACTGGGCGATCAGCTCGTCTGGTTCCCAGCGCGGCTCGACCGCGGTCAGGATCTGCCGCTCCTCGAGGTCCGCGTAGAGGGCGGTCTCGAGTTCGTCCGCCGAGACGTCGAGCGAGTCACTCGCCCGAACGAGCGCCGTCGTGCGTTCGTCTTCTGTGACGACGCCGACCGCTTCGGCCGCCTCGAATGCGGCTCTGCGGGCCCGTTCGGGCTCGATCTCGGCATCCGTCTCGAAGGTCGCCTCCCGCTCGAGGAGCGCCGAGAGGCCGCGCACGAGTTTGAAATCGTCGACCTCTCGCTCTCGCGGTGACCCGCTCGAGGTATCCGGGACGGCCTGCGTCCCGCGTTCGAGCGCAGTGAGCGCGGCCTCGAGCTCCGCGCGCGATTCGCCGACGTGACCCTGATAGGTGCCGATCACGCGAGCGGCGAGCGGGCGGTGCTCGCGGTCGGCGAACTGGGGATGGTAGCCGCCCCCGGCTCGCGAGACGCGGAGCAGGTTCTTCGTCAGCATCCACTCTCACTCGGCGCGTCGGGGTCAAAAGTCGCCCGGACGCGTCGATCCGCGACCGGAACGGCGGACAGTCGGATAACTCACGACGGGTGCGCCTGTCAGGCGCACTCGAAGCTGAACTGCTCGACGGCCAGTACGTTGCCGCCAGCGTCCTGAACCTCGAACCGCAACTTACCGGTGGGAGGTGTCGGATCGACGGCCTGAGTCCGTCTCGTCTACCGCGCTCCCCGTTCGAACGAGTCAGCGACCAGGGACCCGCTCGCGCCCGTTGCAATTGCACGCGATACTATTAGCCGCGGGAACGGCCTACGACCGATCATGGGCGACGGCAGCTTCGGCCTCACCGAAGCCGTATCGATGGCACTCGGTGGAATGATCGGCGGTGGAATCTACGCCGTCCTCGGCGTCGTGACCGGAATCGCGCGCGCCGCGACGTGGTTCGCGTTCCTCCTCGCCGGCATCTTCGCTATTTGCGCTGCCTATTCCTACGTCGGGTTGAACGAACTTGCGACGGACGACGGCGACGACGATAGCGGCGGCGGATCGGTGACGTTCGTCCAGTCGTTTACCGGCAACTCGACGCTGGCCGGGATGATCGGTTGGACGCTGCTGTTCGGGTACGTCGGATCGATGGCGATGTACGCCTTCGCGTTCGCGGAATTCACCATCTCACTTCCGGGGGTCCCGTCGTCGATCGGCGGGCTCCCGCTGCGGCCGGGTATCTCCGTCCTCGTGATCGCCGGGTTCGTCGGGCTGAACCTGCTCGGCACCCGTGCGACCGGCTCGGCGGAGAACGTCCTCACCTCAGTGAAGGTCCTCGTCCTCGTCGCCTTCGGCCTCGCGGGGGTCGTCTATGCACTGTTCGTCTCGTCCGAATCCGTCGCGTTCGGAACGTCCAGGCTCACGTCGTTCAGCCCGATCATGGCGGCCGCCGTCTCGTTCGTGGCCTTCCAGGGGTGGCAGTTGCTGTTCTACGATCAGGAGAGTATCGCCGACCCGCTCGAGACGATCCCGAAGGCGATCTACCTCTCCATCCCGGTTGCGGTGGTGATCTACATGCTGGTGGCGCTGGTGACCTACAACCTCGCGCCGAGTGCCATTCAGCACAACCCCCACACCGCGCTGGTCAACGCCGCCTCGACGATCGGTGGCGCGGTCGGGCTGGCGAGTGCGGCTGGGATCGTCATCTCGCTGTCGGCGCTGTTCTCGACGGGGAGCGCGATCAACGCGACGCTGTTCTCGGCGGGGTACTTCGCCAAGGGAATGCTCACCGACGATCTGTTGCCCGACCGCGCGGGCGACGCGAGCGTCAGCGGCGTCCCCACTCGCACGCTTCTCATCCTGGGGGTCGTGACGGCGGCGTTCACCGCCTACGGGAGCCTCTCGGCGATCACCGCGTTCGCCTCGCTCTCCTTTATCATCGTTTTCGGTGCGATGTGCGCGCTCGCGCTCGGCCAGCGGGACACCGACCGGATCGCCGCGGCCCCGCCGGCCGTCGGCGCGCTCGGCGGCGGACTCTCGTTCGTCCTCATGTTCTATCACCTCTACACCGCCGAACGAGGGACGTTCTACGCCGTGTTGCTCATCGCGGTCGCGGTGTTCGCGGCGGAACTGCTCTACTTCGAGCGCGACGTCCTCGAGGAGGAGATCCCGTACGTCGATCACGACGCCGAGACCGCCGCCGATTGAGCGGGCGAGCGGCGCGAATCCTCACGCTCGCGTCGCGTACTCCGCCCCCACGCAGACCCGGAGCGCTCGCGGTCGAACGCCGATTTCGACTCGATCGTACTCCCGGCGCTCGCCGTCGAGGCTAAACTGCACCGGCTCGCCCTCGAGGGCGACGACCTCGAGTGCGGACGTCTCGATCGTCGTGACGTGGGGTGTCTCCCGGTCGAAGAACCGTCGTTCGACGGCCTCGGCTATCGCGTCCGTCGGCGGAACTCGATCGACGACCGTCACCTCGAGGCGGCCGTCTTCAGCGTTCGACGGTTCGTTTTCGGCGACGAACCGACGGAGCGTGCCGATCAGCAGACACAGCGCTTCGCCCCGCCATGCGTGATCCTCGTCGCCCGCGCCGGCGTCGACCGCGACCTCGAGGCCGTCGAACTCCCGGGCCGTCTGCAGGCCTTCGATCACGAACGCGAACGTACCGAGCCGTTCCTTGAGATTGCCGGAGGTGGCCGTACTCGCTACCGCCGGGAGCCCCGCGATGGCCGACAGCACGAACGGTTCGCCGTCGGCCGTCCCCAGATCGAGTCGCTTCGTCTCGCCCAGCATCGCGGCCGTGAACCCCTCCTCGAGGCCGTCGATTCCCAGCGCCGACGCGGCGATGTTCGCCGTTCCCGCCGGGACGATACAGAGGGTCACGTCCTCGAGCGCGTCGACCGCGACGAGCCCCCGGACGACTTCGTGGACGGTTCCGTCCCCGCCGCAGGCCGCGAGCTGGTCGACGCCGTCGACCGCGGCCTGCCTCGCGAGGTCGACCGCGTGGCCCGCGCGTTCGGTCTCGACTGTCCGAAAGCCGTAGTCTGCGGCCAGCCGACGAACTCGTTCGACGTGATCCTCGTCCCCGCTCGTCGGATTGAGGATCAGTCGACGTGCGTTCTCGCCCGGCCCGTCTCCCGGATTCGCGTCGCCACCAGTCATCAGGGGATCGAACGAGGCGGATTCCCAAGTACACCGGGCCGGACGTGGCCGGGTGCCGACTCTCGGTCGCGTCGATTGCCACGAGTTTTCGAATCCATCTCCTCCCACCTTCACCGTCGATCTGTTGTAGCGCCATCGCTCGAGGATGTCGGCGATTGCAGGGTAAAACGGCGACTAACACGTGCAATCCGTCGCGGTGATCCCTCGGCGGGTTCGAGAGCGGTCGTACAGACGCCTTCGCCGCCTTTCGCTATCAGATCACTGTGCGCTACGGCAATCCGGACCATCTGCCGAAGACGACCACAGCCACCGCCACTGCTCTGAGCCGGCAGGCGACGAGTCAGTCCCGGAGCGTTTCGAGCACCCCCGCGCCGTGTTCGAGCGAAGCGGCGGAATCCGCCGGGTCGTCGTGCTCGTAGACGAGCCACTCGGCACCAGAACCGCGAGCGGCCGCGGCGCACGCGTCGATATCCACCTCACCGTCGCCGAGCTCGACCGGCCGGCCGTCGGCCACGTCTTTGAGGTGAACGAGCGGGACGCGCCCCTCGAGTCGTTCGAGCAGCGCGACGGGATCGTGCCCCGCGGCAGCCGTCCATCCGACGTCGAGTTCGATCAGCAGGGCGTCGTCGGTTTCGTCGATCAGCAACTCGAACGCGCTCCGATCGTCGTCGGGGAGGTCGACGAACTCGTGATCGTGGTTGTGGTAGCCGAGTTCGAGGCCGCGGTCCGCGAGCCGGGCGGCGAGGTCCGAAAGTCGGGTCGCCGTTTCCCGGATGTCCTGTGCGGTTTCGAAGTGGCCCTCGTCGAGGTACGGAACGACGACGCGCTCGCAGTCGAGTGCGTCACACGTATCACACACGTCGTCGAGATCGTCCTCGAGCGCGTCGATTCCGACGTGGGCGCTCGCAGCGTCCAGTCCGACAGTCTCGAGCACGTCGGCGGCTTCCCGCGGCGACGTCTCCCCGAACCCGGCGAATTCGACGCCGTCGAACGCGGTCTCGCCGACGCGACGGAGGTGCGTCGGTACCCCACCGTCGAGGTCGCGTAGCGTATACAACTGAATCGCGGTTCGTACCATCTCCGCGGTGCTACGATGCGCGGGCAGAAATTCCCTTCTTCCTCGAGATCGCGCCTCGTCGGTGATCGCGTGGTCGGGAACCCGGGACTGCATCGACCGATCCGTCGACCAGCCGAACGGCGGCGCTTCACGTTCGCGTAGTAGTACCGATGGCGTCTCCGTAGTTTTCGGCCGTCCACTCCCCCCGTCTGCTGTGGTGGATCGTCGCGGCTCTCGGCCGAGCACTCGAGGTCGCAGTCGACCCAGAATACGTCTACTATTCGTCGGACTGCGCCCCCAGTGGATTAGTCACGACGACGACCCGCGATCCGTTCCTCGCTGGTATCGTCGGATATGACCTCGTAGAGAATCGCTCGCCCGCCGTCCGCTTTCGGACGGAGGATCCGCCCGAGTCGCTGGACGAACTCCCGTTCGCTGCCGCTGCCGGACAACACTACTGCGACGGACGCGTCGGGGACGTCGACCCCCTCGTCGAGGACGTTCGAGGTCGCGATCCGGGTGTAGGTCCCCTCCCGGAACCGCTCCAAGATCTCCCGTCGCTCCGCGGCACCGGTCTGGTGTGTGATCGTCGGGATCAGGAATCGCTCGCTGACGTCGTACGCGAGGTCGTTGTGGGCGGTGAACACGATCGTGCGCTCGCCCCGGTGATCGTCCAGAATCTCCGCGAGGGCCTCGAGTTTGGCCTCGCTGCCGAACATGATCTCTCGAGCCCGCTGGCGTGCGAGCAGGGCCTTGCGCGCTTCGGGATCGGTGCCGGAGCGCTTGACGAGTTCCTGATAGTCCGAGCCGCTTCGCATGTCGATGGTCGACTTTGCGAGGTAGTCCGTGAAGACCTCCTGATTCCGCTCGTATTCCTCGCGCTCGTCGGGGGTGAGCGGGACCGCGAGTCGCTTGACGTCGTAGTTCGCGAGGTGGTCACCGGCGAGTTCGTCCACGTCGACGCGGTGGACGAGCGGTCCGACGACGTCTTTGATGACCTCGTGTGCGCCGTCGGGTCGCTCGAATGTGGCCGTCAGGCCGAGTCGCGCGGGGGCGGCCAACAGCCGCGCGATCTCCCGATACCCCTCGCCGCCGAGGTGATGGGCCTCGTCGAAGACGACGAACCCGAATCGGTCGCCCACCGAATCGGCTTTCAGGTACGCAGAGTCGTACGTCGAAACCGTGATCGGCTCGAGTCGCTGCTCGCCCCCGCCGAATCGACCGATCGGACTCCCGAACTCCCGTTCGAGTTCCCGCACCCACTGCTCGAGCAGATCGATGGTCGGAACGACGACGAGCGTCGGCACCGAGAGCCGTTCGATCGCCTTCAGGGCGATGACCGTTTTCCCGCTCCCGGTCGGCAGTTCGAGGACACCGGCGGGCGCTCCGGGGACCGTCTCGAGGCCCGTTTCGGCCCAGCGGTCGGTTTCGAGCCAGGCCTCGAGTGCCGTTTCCTGATAGTCGCGGAGTTCGTACGCCGAGTGGAGGTCCGAGACGGACGCGAGATCGAGGACGCGATCGTCGACTCCCGCGTCCGTTCGCGCCAGCGCCGCTCGGAGGTCGGCGTATCTGCCAGCTGGGACCCGCCAACAGCCCGTCCGCTGATCGGACTCGAAGTCGGGAACGGCCGTCCGGATCGACGAGGGGGACACTGACGACTCCTCGAGGCCGTCGATTCGGATCGTGCCGTCCTCGTACCGGAGTTCGATCACGGTCGGTTCGGCTGCACTCCGCGTCACAGAACACAATCGGGGAAGAGCGTACATATACGGTCGGGTGTTCGACCCCCTCGAAATCGCTGTCGTCCTACGCACGTTACCAGCGACTCCATTTCGGTTCGCCGCCGACGAGCCGGGTACCTCAACCCTTTTATTACCGGTGTTCGTTGACTGGGACATGAGCGAAGACGAGGGCACGAATTCGTCCGCCCAGGGTGTCCCGTCCGAGGAGGAATCCGACGACGGTGAGACGGCCGACGTGGAGTCTGGGGCGTCGTCGGATGGGGAAGCGGAACCGACTCCCGACTCGGAATCGGACCCTGCGGCTGCAGACGCCGACTCGAGTGGCGAAGCGACCGACAGTGAGATCGACGCAGCCGCCGGGACCGAGACAAGTACGGACGCGGACGACGCGTCCGCGGACGGACCCGAGACGAGCACGGACGTCCAGGAAATCCTCGATCAGGCGTCCGAGTACGACGAGGACCTCGCGCGCAAGGTCAAGGCCATCGTCGAAGAGGCTCGCGATCTCAACGGAACCGTCAAACACCAGCGCGAGGAACTCGAGGATCTCACCGAACGGATCGACTCCCAGGCCGAGACCATCGGCGAGTTACAGGACGAACTCGAGTCGTCCGAGGAAGAAATCGAGGATTTGAAGAGTCGACTGAAGCGCAAGCAAGCCGACTTCCAGAACTACAAGAAACGAGCGAAAAAGCGCCAACAGCAGATCAAAGACCGCGCCGCCGAAGACCTCGTCGAGCGGCTCATCGGCGTCCGCGACAACCTCAAGCGCGCGCTCGAGGAGGACAGCGGCGACGCGGAGAGCCTCCGGGACGGCGTCGAGATGACGCTGCGCGAGTTCGACCGCATCCTCGAGGACGAAAACGTCGCGGAGATCGATCCCGAGCCGGGGACGGACACCGATCCGCAGCGCCACGAGGTCATGATGCGAGTCGACAGCGATCAGCCCGAGGGGACCGTCGCCGACGTGTACACGCCCGGCTACGAGATGGGCGACAAGGTCATTCAGAACGCTCAGGTGACCGTTTCGAACGGGGAACTCGCTGACGACGGTGGCGACGCTGAGATAGTGGACGGGTCCGACGAGAAATCCAGCGACGGCGACGGTGCCGAGGCGGTCGATGGCGAGTCTTCGGACGCCGACGATTTAGCCGAGACTGAGAGCGAAGACGGTTCCGAACCCAACGACGGGGACGATGCAATCGAACTCGGCGGCGAAGTCGCCGCGGACGACAGCGACGATACGAGCGCCGACGCGGACGAGTCGTGAGCGAAGACGGCGCTGACTATCGTCACCACTGAAGCTAGTTACACACTACTCCAGTGTAGTCGTCCGATTCGGTGTACAGTGACTGTCAGTGGCTACTATATTTCTCGATCGATCGGGGCGCGCCGGCTGTTACAGCCGTTTTTACTGCGGCCAAAGTACGAACATTAGCGGTTTGAACCCACTCAGACGCGTTTAATTCGGACCCCGCTCGTTCCTAGTAACCTTTAAAACAAAGTGCGCACAATACCCGCCCACGATGGCCAGCAACAAGATTCTCGGAATCGACCTCGGGACGACGAACAGCGCGTTCGCGGTGATGGAAGGCGGCGACCCGGAAATCATCGTCAACGCGGAAGGCGAGCGAACGACGCCCTCCGTCGTCGCCTTTACCGACGACGAACGACTCGTCGGCAAACCGGCGAAGAACCAGGCGATCCAGAATCCGGAGAAGACGATCGCGTCGATCAAGCGCCATATCGGCGAAGAGGACTACACAGTAGAGATCGAGGGCGAGGAGTATACGCCCGAGGAGATCTCGGCGATGATCCTCCAGAAGATCAAACGCGACGCCGAGGACTACCTCGGCGACGACGTCGAGAAAGCCGTCATCACGGTCCCCGCGTACTTCTCCGATCGACAGCGCCAGGCGACCAAAGACGCCGGCGAGATCGCCGGCTTCGAGGTCGAACGAATCATCAACGAGCCGACGGCCGCGTCCATGGCCTACGGCCTCGAGGACGATCAGGATCAGACCGTCCTCGTCTACGACCTCGGTGGCGGCACCTTCGACGTCTCTATTCTCGATCTCGGCGGCGGCGTCTACGAAGTCGTCGCGACCAACGGTGACAACGACCTCGGTGGCGACGACTGGGACGAGGCGATCATCGACTGGCTCGCAGACGAGTTCGAGGACGAACACGGCATCGACCTGCGCGACGACCGGCAGGCCCTCCAGCGGCTCAAGGACGCCGCCGAGGAGGCCAAGATCGAACTCTCCTCGCGCAAGGAGACCGAAATCAACCTGCCCTTCATTACGGCGACCGACGACGGACCGATCCACCTCGAGGAGTCGATGACTCGCGCCAAGTTCGAGTCGCTCACGCAGGATCTGATCGACCGCACCGTCGAGCCGACCGAGCAGGCGCTCGAGGACGCGGGCTACGACGAGGACGAGATCGACGAAGTCCTGCTGGTCGGTGGCTCGACCCGGATGCCGCAGGTCGCGGAGAAGGTCGAGGAGCTGACCGGCAAGGAACCCCAGAAGAACGTCAACCCCGACGAGGCCGTCGCGCTGGGCGCAGCGATTCAGGGCGGCGTGCTCGGCGGCGAGGTCGACGACATCGTGCTGCTCGACGTGACGCCGCTCTCGCTCGGGATCGAGGTCAAGGGCGGCCTCTTCGAGCGACTCATCGAGAAGAATACGACGATTCCGACCGAGGAGTCGAAGATCTTCACGACCGCGGCGGACAACCAGACCACGGTACAGGTCCGGGTCTTCCAGGGTGAGCGCGAGCTGGCCGAAGAAAACGAGATGCTCGGCGAGTTCCACCTGACCGGCATCCCGCCGGCCCCCGCTGGAACCCCCCAGATCGAAGTCACGTTCTCGATCGACGAGAACGGCATCGTCAACGTCTCGGCCGAGGACAAAGGCAGCGGCACCACCGAGGAGATCACCATCGAGGGCGGTGCTGGCCTCTCCGACGAGCAGATCGAGAAGATGCAGCGCGAGGCCGAGAAACACGCCGAGGAGGACCAGCAAAAGCGCCAGCGTATCGAGGCCCGCAACACGGCGGAAGCCACGATCCAGCGCGCCGAAACGCTGCTCGAGGAGAACGACGAGCAGGTCGACGACGACCTCCGCGCCGACATCGAGGGCGCGATCGAGGACCTCGAGGAGACGATCGACGACGACGACGCCGACGCGGACGATATCGAGTCCGCAACCGAAGCCCTGAGCGAGGAGCTGCAGGAGATCGGCAAGCAGATCTACCAGGAAGCCGACGCCGGCGCTGCTGGCGGTGCCGCGGGTGGCGCAGCGGGCGCTGGCGGTGCCGCAGGCGCAGGTCCCGGCGGCATGGGCGGCGGCCCGAACCCCGGCCCCGAATCCGGCGCTGCCGGCGGAGAGGACGAGGAGTTCGTCGACGCGGACTTCGAGGACGTCGACTTCGACGACGACGAAGACGACGAGTAACGAGCCTTCATCAGTCCGTCAGACACAGTTTTATCTTCGCTGTTGACAAGGACGAGTTGTTTTCAGAGACTATTAGACGAACGAGGTGTATGTACCGGCGTTTCGAAACGTGAAGAGCGAAGGAAGACTTACCGCGAGCGAACGGAGTGAGCGAGCGGGCCAAGGAACCCTCGAAGCCGCGCCGTTGGCGCGGCTGAGGGGGTGACGCCGTGCTTTTGATCAACCTTTTGCCGAGCGACCGAGCGAATGCGAGGGAGCGTAGAGCAAAAGGTTATGCTGGAACGTTCGTTTCAAGTGTCTCAACCGAGTAACGGTGGAACAACCAATGAGCGAGGACTTCTACGATGTTCTCGGCGTGAGCTCCGACGCGTCTACCGAGGAGATCAAACAGGCGTATCGGTCGAAGGCAACCGAGTACCATCCGGACGTCAGCGACGACCCCGATGCCGAGGAGAAATTCAAGAAAATCCAGAAGGCGAAGCAGGTTCTGACCGACGAGGAGAAGCGCGAGGCCTACGATCAGATGGGCCACGAGCGCTACGAACAGGCCGAGAAGCACGGCTTCGATGCCAGCGAGTCCGGCGGTGCCGGCGGCATGGGCGGCGGCCCGTTCGGCGGCATGGGCGGTGGCGGAATGGGCGGCGGTGGCATGGGTGGCGGCGGCCTCGGCGACCTCTTCGAACAGGTCTTCGGCGGCGGTGGTGGCGGCGGTCGCGGCCGCCGTCGACCGCGCAAAGGCCGAGACCTTCGAACTGAACTCGAGATCGACCTCGAGGAGGCCTACGAGGGCGCGGAAAAGCAGTTCACTGTCGAGCGGCCGGAGGAGTGCGACGTCTGCGAGGGCGAGGGGCATCCGGCCGAGGCCGACGCGGAAACCTGTTCGCAGTGTCAGGGTCGCGGGCAGGTGACGCAAGTCCAGCAGACGCCCCTGGGCCGGGTCCAGCAGACGACCACCTGTCCCCGCTGTGAAGGCGAGGGGACGCTGTACTCCGAAACCTGCGACGAGTGTCGCGGCGAGGGCTACGTCCGCAACGAGGCGACGCTGACCGTCGAGGTGCCGGCCGGGATTCAGGAGGGCCAGACCCTCCGAATGGAAGGTGAGGGCGCGCCGAGCCCCGAAGGCGGCCCCCATGGCGACCTGCTGATCGACGTGTCGGTTCGGGAGCACGAGGAGTTCGAACGCGAGGGCGACGACCTGCGCTACCGGCTCCCGATTTCGTTCCCGCAGGCCACCTTCGGCGACACCGTCAACGTCCCCACGCTCGAGGGCGGTGCCGAGTTCGAGATCCCGGATGGCACCCAGAGCGGCGAGACGTTCCGCCTCGAGGGGAAGGGCATGCCGCGCCTGCGCGGCCGCGGACAGGGCGATCTCTACGTGAAAGTCCAGGTCGTCACCCCCGAGAGCCTCAACGAGGATCAGCGCGAGGCGCTCGAGGAGTTCGCGGAAGCCGGCGGCGACGAGATCGAAGTGAAGGAAGGCTTCTTCGAGAAGATCAAGCGGGCGTTCTAGGCCGGGGCATGTATCCGGTCCCGTTTCCCGGATTACAGTATTTAGCGGACGAACCCAGTATGGACCCGAGTCGCGAGGTTCGGTATCCGTTCGTTCGTTGGGGCAGCTGACCGCGAGTTGCTACGAGCCCGTAGCTAACTGTGGACTGTAGTGGCCACTGGAACCTCTCGACGCAACCGTGCGATTAGATGTGCGTTGACTTCCGGTGGCTACTATCGGTCTCTGCCGTCGGTACGAACACTGAGTTCGGCCGACGGCGGTGAGGAAATCATTACCGTGCCGGTTCGTACCGAGTGGTTCGGTTGCTCCAGAGACGTATCGTTGCTACGGAGAAACGCTGACGGGGAGGGCCAGCGTTGGCGCCCCCTGCCAATGGGTGTTCGGTGGGGGCGAGTGGTCCGAAACCGGTGGCAATATGGCAATTGACTTCGGTGGATCGATTCCGGATGGCGAGAGTCTGATGATGTCTCGGAGCGGATCTGAGAGCGACTATGCGATCAGGTCCGTCGTTTCTCGCCACTACACTCTCGGGTTCGTTGATATCTAACTCTGTTCCCCACATAGTGTGGTAACACGACTGTTATCGCCTCCGATTGCTGTAATGTACTCGGTGATATTCATCTCCGTTACGATACCGGTTACATAATCTTCTCGGATACGATACTGCCGTCTGTATAGGGATTCGTGTACCAACGACGATACCGGTGCCAAAACGACTCGCGTTCGAGGGCGTCGGAATAGTGATCTCCGTACGCCTTCTGCGAGCGGTTCTAACTCCTCTCTTCCTTTCGCTTCGGGTCACGTGACTGTTCGATGAACGGAACATCGACCTCGTGGCCTGCGACGTGGGCGTTCAGTTTCGCCGCTGCTGGGGACTCTCTGATCGCCTCGTTGTCGTAGTCCGCTTCGGCGAACGCATCGGTGATCCATCGTTTTCCGCGAAGGGAGAACTTCTGATGATAGTCTTCCGCGACGTGAAATCGGTCGAGCTCTTCGAGGCGCGTGGTGATTCTCTCCGGATCGAACTCGCTTTCGTCTAGATACGATCGCAACCGTCCGTGTTGCTCGGCCGTCTCGGTGAAGAGTATATTCTGGTACTGGCGTTTCCCGGGCTGCTGGTACGGGTCGTGTTCCTCGAACGCCCGATCGAGCAACTCGTCGAACGAGAGCTGCTCGGGATCGTACTCGAGTTGCACGACTTCGGAATGATCCCCGATGACCTCGTAGGAAGGGTCGGGCTTCGTCCCACCGGCGTACCCGACCCGCGTCCGCACGACACCGTCCATCGCACCGAACGTTGCGTCGGGGCCCCAGAAACAGCCGAGCCCGAACGTCGCTGTCGCTGTATTCGGCGGCACTTGCCTGTCGAACTCCGTGATTACTGTCGGGGTGAGCATTATTGGGATCCGCCGAGGTGTTGTCAGCGTACGTCGAGACTCGTGGTGCATTCAATTAACCTTGTCTCAGCACCCGGTTTTCTCGCTTCACGAATTCCAGCCCGTTCTAGACGATAATGCGGCCTGAGTACAACAGTGTAGTACAGAACGCGTCGATAGGTGACTACCGATCCGGACCCTAACATCTCGTCGGTCGTCGTTGCTCTCTTCGAATGGTAACTGACTACCCCTTCGTGCTCACCACGTCGATCCCGTCGTCCGTCGTGCGGACGTACAGGAGAATATCGTCGGGACCGCTATCGACCACGTCATCGAGTTCGGGCGCACATCCCATCAATCCGATCTCGCTGAATCCACACGCCTCACAGACCGCCCCGTCGGCCAGCGGTTCGTATCCGTCGTCGCGTTCGGTGGCCGGTAGGTAGCCGGTATCTTCGATCTGGTCGCCACACGCCGAACATTCCAACGTCGGTGTCGAGACGAGTTCCATGTGATACGCAAGGAGCACCGGGCACATAGAACGCTCGCCCGATAGCCGCGGGACGCGACCCTGTTGACTGGTATCCGTCCTCCGAGGAGAGTGTCACGGTATCATTCACCATGGATTATGGTCGGTGCGACCGAAGTACCGAACGCACATGTCATCACAACGAATCCTGCTTCTCGCCGGCGATTTCGTCGAGGACTACGAGGTAATGGTGCCGTTTCAGGCGCTCGAGATGGTCGGCCACGAAGTCCACGCCGTCTGTCCGGACAAGGAGAGCGGTGATACCTGTCCGACGGCGATCCACGACTTCGAGGGCGACCAGACCTATACCGAGAAGCCGGGCCATCAGTTCGAACTGAATCACGACTTCGACGCCGTCGAGCCGTCCGAGTACGACGCGCTGGTCGTCCCCGGCGGCCGCGCACCCGAATACCTCCGGACCTACGACGCGGTCCTCGAGCACGTCCGACACTTCTTCGAGGCGGACAAACCCGTCGCCTGCCTGTGTCACGGCGTTCAGCTCCTCGCCGCGGCGGACGTCCTCGACGGCCGGACCTGTACCGGCTATCCGGCGCTCGAGACGGACGTCCGAACCGCCGGCGGCGACTGGGCTGAGGGCGTGACGCGAGACGGGAATCTCGTGACGGGGCAGGCGTGGCCGGACCATCCCGAGTGGCTCGCCCAATTCCTCGAGTGTCTCGGAACCGATATCGATCACGCCGAGCCGGCTGCTGCAGACGACTGAGTAACGCCGGCACCAGGCGTTGCCGACGAGTCCCGTCGTATGGGGGTATAAAACGGGGCTGCCGTCATAGTGAGTCGGCGCGCTTTTTCCGCCCCGGTACAGAGAGTTCGGTATGAACGCTGGGACGGTCGACGACTTGCTCACCCGCGAGCTCCGCGACGACACCATCGCGCTCGTCGACGCGACGGGCCGGGAGTACGACTACCACTGGCTGTGTACGACCTCGTGGAAGGCCGGCAACTTCCTGCGGCACGCGGGGGTTCGCGACGGGGTCTCCGTCGGCGTCGTCGGCAACGGTCCCCTCGCACTGCTGGCCTTTTTCGGAACGACGCTGCTCGAGGGAACCACCCGGTTCGACCCACCGAGAGATCTCACGGACGAGGACGACTTCCGAACGCTCGTCGCGCCCGTCGACCGGCTCGCGGACTACGAGCTCCCCCGCGGCGCGCAGCGAGTCGGCTACGGTGACGAACCCGACGCACCGGGCGTCCACCACTTCGACGCGGGCCTCTGGAGCGAGAACCCATCGTTCCCGCCGCTCTCGATCGATCCCGAGACAACCATCTTGACCGACGGCGAACGGACCGTCACTCACGGGCAGGTACTCGAGGCCGTACGCGAAATTCTCGAGGAATACGACCTCGGGGCGGACGATCGTGTCGTCGTCCGTGCGCCGCTGTCGGATCCCCGGACCGTCGTGGCCGGCGTGATCGCGCCGCTGCTGGCCAAGGGTGTCATCGTGCTTCCGGGCGACGAGACTGGGACTGCGGACGAGCGGGGGAGCTACGCCGTCTCGAGCGAGTCAGTTCCGGAGCCGAACCGGATCGATCTCGAGGCGGTCTCCTTCCGATAGGTGCGAGCGGCTCTCACAGCCCGCTTACAGTTCTCGGTACAGCAATCCCTCGACGGCTGGTCCGGACAGGACCTCGCCCTCGTGAGTGAACCGCGAGCCGTGACAGGGACAGTCCCAGGTCCGCTCGGCGTCGTTCCACCGGACCAGACACCCCATGTGGGGACAGGTCGCCGAAACGGCGTGCGTCGTCCCCGAGTCGTCGCGGTAGAGTCCGACGGGCTGGCTCGTCCGCCGAACGACGCGGGCGTCGCCGGGCGGAATGTCGGCCGCGCCGTCGGCTCCGAGCGACGCGAGCAGCGACTTGATTCGGTCGCCCACGAAACTGCCGCCGACTTTCGCGTTCTCCTCGAGGAAGCGCTTCGCGGAGGCTCCGGGCGTCAGTCGCTGCGGGTCGAACACGTCGGCCCAGGGGTTCGATCCCTCGGTGATCAGATCGGCGAGGATCATCCCCGCGGCGGTGCCGTTCGTCATTCCCCAGCCTTTGAACCCCGTTCCGACGTAGACGTGCTCCGACAGCGGATCGATCGGTCCGATGAAGGGCACCTGATCGACCGGGTAGTAGTCCATCGTCGACCAGCGGTACTCGACCGACTCGACGTCGAAATGCTCGCGGGCGAAGGCTTCGCAGCGCCGGTACCGCTCGGACGTCGGCGGTCCGTCGAGCCCCGGCTTGTGGCTCTGGCCGCCGACGATCAGGAGCTCACTGGTCTCGTCACCCGCGGGTTCCGCATCGTCGGCGACCGAATACGGCCGCATCGTCGCCGGCGGCGATGCGGTGTTGTAGAACATCCCCTCGGGCGGCGTTCCGTCGATTCGAACCGCGAGCAGATACGCGCGGTGAGGGTGCATCCGCGCGAAGTACCCGGCGCGATCGACGACCGGATAGTGCGTCGCGACGACCACGTCGCCGGCGACGACGTCACCGTGCTCCGTCTCGACGCGGCACGGCGTTCCGGGATCGATATCGAGCGCCCGTGTCTCCTCGAAGACGTAGCTGCCGTCCCCGTGGACCTGTTCGGCGATGGCGAGCAGATACTTCCGCGGGTGGAACTGGGCCTGGTCGTCGAAGCGGACCGCCCCGTCGACGTCGAACGGGAGCGGCGTCTCCTCGACGTACGAGGCCGGCAGGCCCAGCCGCTGGGCCGCGTCGACCTCGTCGCGAACCTGCTCGAGATCGTCGGCCGAGGCCGCGTAGGTGTACGCGTCCGTTCGCTGAAAGTCACAGTCGATGTCCCCGTCGTCGACTCGGCGTTCGACTTCCTCGATCGCCGCCTCGTTGGCGTTCGCGTACTGCCTGGCTTTCTCCTCACCGAACCGAGAAACGAGCGTCTCGTAGTACAGCCCGTGCTGGGAGGTCAGCTTCGCCGTCGTGTGGCCGGTGGTACTCTCGACGATTCGATCCGACTCGAGGACCGCGACGCTTCGACCGGTCTCTTTCAGGTTGATCGCCGCGCTCAACCCGGTGATGCCGCCGCCGACGACTGCCACGTCGACGTCGAGGTCGCCCTCGAAGGGGTCGTAGTCGGTCGTCGGGGTCGTGGCCAACCAGAGCGACTCCGGTCGCGGGGCTTCGGATGCGGGTTCGATATCGTCCGACACTGGGATCACCGACTCGTGCTATCCACACCCGGTGAAAAAGGGATCAGGGGTGAGAGTGCTCGCTCGAGCGCTGGTCCACCCTACGGGAGGCGTCGATTCGGATTCTAGCCGCTGTGGAATCGCCGTGTCCCGAGCCCGACTGCGGCGATGCCGGCGACGACAGCGGCGGCGACGAACACGTCCCCGACGCCCGCGATCGGAACGAGCGCGCCGAACAGTACCGGCGAGAGGAACTGTCCCGTGTAGCCGAACGAGGCGACGTAGGAGCTGAACTGGCCCTGTCGATCCGGCGGTGCGAACGCTTCGATCCACGCGAACGTCGACGGGAACACCAGCCCGAGACCGAGGCCGAACAGTATCACCGGGAGCGCTGCACCGACGGCGGTTCCCACCACCGTCGCAATCCCGAATCCGGCCGTCCAGAGGACGAACGCCACACTCACGAGCGTCGAGCGGTCGACGTACCGAAGCAGCCGATCGTACGCGAGAGCCGAGACGCCGCCCGCGGCACCGTTCGCCGCCAGATAGAGGCTGATATCCAGGGATGCAGTCACGCCGATCCCGGCGAGAAATTGCGGGTAAAAGACGACGATCACGTACAGCAGCGCGTTCGCACCGAAGTACAGCACGTACACGAGCGGAAGCGCGGGCCGATCGCGGAACACGGCGAGGATCTCGGTGATACCGCCGGGAGTCTCGTCGCTCCTCCCGCTCCCATCTGCGGCTGCATTGTCAGCGTCGCTCGAGGAACGCGTTTCGGGGATCGTCGCCGAGGCGAGGGCGCCCAGCGGGAGCGCGACGAGATAGACGCCGAACGGGGCGTTCCACGCGAGGGCACCGGCGGCGCCGCCGATCAGCGGCCACACCGCGGCACCGGCGCTGTTCGCGCTGCTCCGATAGCCGAGCGCGCGTTCCATCGCCTGCCCCTCGTAGAGCTCGTAGATGAGCACCGTGACCGACGTGTACACCGCGGCGGTACCGAGCCCGAGGACGACTCGAGAGGCCAGGAGCGGATAGAACGAGTCGACGACCAGTCCCGCGCCACCGCCCAGGCCGTAGACGAGCAGGCCGACGACGAAGGGGCGGCGCGGACCGATTCGATCGACGAGCGATCCCACGAGCGGGCTCGCGAGCACGATTACGCCGCCGTGGGTCGTGATGATGAGGCCGGCCGCGGAGCCGGAGACGCCGAGTTCGCGCTGGATCTGCGGGACGATCGGTCCGAGGATCGCCCCCGCCATGACCGTCAGCGTCGCTGCCCCGACCAGCACCCAGAGGGACCGCCGAAGCTCCGTCGCGGTTGCCACTGGGTTCGCCTCGGGCGAGGAATATCAACAGGATTGCGGTCGCGGCGGATCGGTCGTTCTCCTGGAGGTCTCCGCTCGAGACTGCAGCGAGCGGAGACGGACGGTGTCGGCGTCGGGTATGCCAGCGCTCGTGACAGTCACGCAGGCCGGTGAAATCGTTTATTTTGCCGTTCGTGGTCGGATCGGCCATGCCAGACGTTGTAATCGTCGGCGGTGGCCCCGCCGGCCTGAGCGCAGCGCTCTTCACCGCGAAGAACGGGCTCGAGACCGTCGTCTTCGATACCGACGAGACGTGGATGCACAAGGCCCACCTGTTCAACTATCCAGGCATTCGGAGCATCAGCGGCGATGAATTCATGGAACTCACGCGCGGCCAGGTCCGAGATCGCGGTGCGGACGTCCGTGTCGGCGAGGAAGTCGCCGACGTCGACCCCGGCGACGGCGGCTTCCGGGTCGACACCGAAGACGGCGAGTACGACGCCGACTACCTCGTGTTGGCGACCGGCGCGGATCGCTCGATGGCGAAGGAGCTGGGGGTCGAGTTCGACGACGATGGCACCGTCGACGTCGACCTCGATACGGAGACGAGCATCGACGACCTGTACGCGACGGGCGCGATGGTCCGGGACGAGGAGTGGCAGGCTGTCATCGCCGCGGGCGACGGCGCGTCGGCGGCGCTCGATATCCTCAGCAAGGAGAAAGGGGAGCACTTCCACGATTTCGACGTGCCGGACGACGTCCCGTAACTCGTGGGACGGAGCACTGTCGAGGCTCAGTATCCGACAGCAGCGACCGGACTCCTGACGGTGGTCCGCACGGGTGCGTCAGGCCGTCGGCTACAAGGGCTCTCGCGACGAACATCACGCCGTGCAACTCGAGTGCGTCTTCTTCGGCCCCTTTCGCGACGCGGTCGGCGAGAAGACCGTTCGTTTCGAAACGGACGCCGAAACCGTCGGCGAACTACTTGTCGATCTCGAGGCGACGCACCCGGGACTCGAGGGCGAACTCGTGGCCGACGGCGGGCTGGCGGGGGACACAGTCGTTACCCGAGACGGAAAGAACGTCGTCCACATCGATGGCCTCGAGACGGATCTCGATGAGGACGCGGTGATCCGGCTGGTGCCGTCGGTCTACGGGGGCTGACCGGTCGCGACGAGTCGACGCCCGGAATCCTCAATCCGCCGACGGCGCGGGTGCGATCGACTCGAGCGCCGCGTCCGGGACGATCCCGTCGTCGGTCCAGCCCCGCGTCGCGTAATATTCGTCGATCGCGGTCTCGAGGTCGGGAATCTCGTAGGGTAATCCGTCGTCGCTTCGGTCGAACCCGCGGCGGTTGTTGAAGTGGCGCTCGAGACGAACGGTTCGGGCCCCGATCTCCATGAGATCCTCGTAGTCGGCGTCGAACAGGGTTTCCAGCCGGTCTTCAGTGACGTAATCGCTGCCGAACGCGCAGACGATACCCGTATCCCGGAACGCCGCGGCGTTCTCCTCGTGCACGAGCCGCTCGGCCTTTCCAAGGGTGCCCTCCGGATCCAGTTCGCCGCTGTACTCGAGTGTCAACATCCCGGCGTACATGTGGTCCGCACCCCGGTTCGCGAGCGCGTAGGAGAGCCCCTGGCCGTGGAGGACGCGTCCGTCGTGGGCGGCGAACTCCATTCCCTTGACGGTGTAGTCGTCGACGCCGAGGTCGTCGTGACAGCGGGCGACGCCCTCCGCGAGCGCGTCGCCGATCCCCTCGCGGCGCGCTATTTTCTCGGTGATCTCCCGTGCGAGTTCCGCGTTTCCGAACTCGTCTTCGCTCGCGAGGTAGGCCGCGACGGTGACGCCCGCGGAGATCGTGTCCATGCCGAGGCTGTCACAGAGCTCGTTCGCCCGCATGACGTCGACGATGTCGCCCACGCCCTGGCTCGAACCGAAGGCGTAGACGGTCTCGAACTCCGGCCCTTCGGTTTCGACGCCGGTTTCTTCGTCTCGAGTCGGAAGTTTGCACGCGTAGGCGCAGGCCGAACAGGCGCCTTTCTTGTACTTTTTCTCCTCGACGGCGTTGCCGCCGATCCGATCGGCGTGCTCGAATCCGTACTCGTTGAAATAGCGCGTCGGAAGCGAGAAGTTGTCGTTGATGAACTCGGTGCCGCCCGTCGTTCCCTGCCGTCGCATCCGGTCGTCCGACTGGGCCGCTTCCCGGTGGACGTCCGTTTCCGGCGGGTCCGGAATCTCGACGGTCGGTGCATTGTCCCCCTCGAAGGTGACGCACTTGACGTTCTTCGATCCCAGGACGGCCCCGAGCCCGCCGCGACCGAACGCTCGTGAGTCGAAGGTCATCACCGAGGCGAACCGTACTTCGTTCTCGCCGGCCGGCCCGATCGCGACGCAGTTTTCCGGGCCGAGGTCGTGGTGCTCGGCCGCGTAGTCGGAGGTCTCGGGCACCGTGGCCCCTTCGAGTTCGGGCACTTCCTCGAACTCGACACCCTGATCGGTGACGTGGACGGCCAGCAACTCGTCGCTCTCGCCGGCGACCTCGAGGACGCTGATCCCCGTCTCGACGAAATTCCGGGAGAGATAGCCGCCGGCGTTGGTCGAGACCAGGCCGTCTGTCAGGGGCGAGAGAGCTGTCATGTTCATCCGACCGGTAAATGACATCTGGGACTGCTGGAGTGGTCCGGTGGCGAGGTACGCCCGGTTCTCGGGGCCGAACGGGTCCGCGTCGAACGGGATCCGTTCGTGGGCGAGGGCGGTCGCGACTGCCCGCCCGCCGACGGCCGCCTCGAGCGTTTCGTCGATGGTCGTCTCGGTCGCAGTTCGCTCACCGACGTCGACGGTGAGTAGTGGCCCGTCCGCGTGAAGCATGAGTCACACTACCATTCCAAGGGTCTTAGCTTTCCGTTTCGTCGACACCATGAACGAAACGTGATAACTCGGCCCATACATATCAGATACAATTATTGTTCCGGAAACCAAACGTCCAGCTGACAATGCAATACGACGCGGTCCTGTTCGACTTCGACGGGGTCGTGGTCGAAACACCCCCGCCCGAGCGGCTCTCCGACGCCCTCGGACGGACGTACGAGAAACTCGGTCGGTCCGGGCCGGCGGCCGAGACGCTCCAGGAACTCGTGCGCGGGGACTTCGAATCCATCGCCAGGCGGTGCCACACCCTCGGCATCGAGACCGACGTCTTCTGTGCGCAGGCCGCCCGCGAGATGGTTCGGACCCAGCGCGAGGAGGTCGAGCGCGGACTGCGCTCGGCCTACGACGACGTCGCTGTTGTGCGGTCGCTCGAGCACCCGCTCGGAATCGTCAGCGACAACCATCCGACCGTCGTCTCGACGCTGCTCGATCGGTTCGGGCTCCGATCGCTGTTCGAGACCGTTTACGGCTGTCCGCTGACTCCCGACGGGCTCGATCGGCGCAAACCCGATTCGACGAATATCGAGGCCGCGATGGATTCTCTCGAGGCTGAATCCGCGCTGTACGTCGGCGATCGGCCGGTCGACGTGCAGGCGGCGGACAACGCCGGGATCGATTCGGCGTTGCTCTCGCGGTCCGCAGAGAGCGGCCGAGACGAGACCGACGTGACGCCGACCTATCACATCCCGTCCCTCTCGAAACTCCCCTCGATTCTCCAGTAGTCGGACGCCTCTCACGGTCGGCGGTGAGCACCCGCTCGAGCCGCCCGCTCGACCGGAATTTTGACGACGCCACCGTCCGGCGAGCGAGACTGTGGTGGCAGATTCGTGGCCGCGCTTTTTGCGCTCGCTCGTCGTACTCAGGCTATGGAACCCGACGACACCTGGACGACCCTCCGAACGCACTGCGAGGACCTCGAGCCGGGTGCCGAACTCGTGACCCCGGTCTCCGGCCGTCCGTTCGAGATCGAACGGACCGACGACGACCGGATCGTCGTCCGCTTCGGCGACAGCGGCGAGACCCGCCCGCTCTGGCGCGAGCAGTTCGTCGTCTTCCTCGAGCAACTCGACGAAGGAACGGTCTCGGTCGAACACCTCCAACCGGGGGTCGAGCCCTACGCCAGCATCGTGACGATCGGAGACGAGTACAGCGTTTCCGACGACGAGATCAGCTACGATCCCGACGGCGTCGGCGGGGAGAGCCCGTTTCTCGTTTCGGCGGCGGACGCGCGGGAGCCGCCCGAGCGGGTCCACGACGACGCGATGGTGCTCGCGGCACTGCTCGAGCGCCTCGACGCCGACGATCCCTCGGCGCTCGATACCGACTCGCTGACGGACCTCTACGTGCTCGCGTCCGACGTGCAACACGGTGCCGATCGGTTGCGCCGGTCCGCGAGGGACCCCCTGCTCGAGCGACTCGGCCCCGAGCAGGAACTCCACGGACGGTACGGGACCGTCCGACGGACGACCAGGGAGCGCCAGCGACCCAAAGACGAGGAGACGGTCTTCGACGCGCTCGACGAACACGGCATCCCGCGCGAGTGGGTCACGGGCATCGATCGGGACAAGCTGGACGTCGTCCTTGCCGTCACCGCGCTCGAGGACGAGGCAGTTTACGACGTCGACGAGGACGTCTACGTCCAGAAGACCGGCGTCGACGAGGGCGAAAAGTACTCGCGACTGCAGGGGATCGCCGACCGCATCGACGACCTCGAGGGGGAGGAGGGCGAGGCCCTGCGCGAGGAACTGGACGCCATCGAGGACCGGCTCGAGGAGTCACTGTCCACCGGGTGATCGCTCGAGAGGTGTGTCAACTGCGCGATCGTTCGAGGAGGCGCTGACAGTCGAGGATTCCCCGCGAATAGAGCGATCGGTGTTCCGTCGAAACCCGCGTTCGGTCGCCGTTATAGTACATGGATCGGTGCAGGGGTACGCATACGGGGTCTCCGGCGAAGCAACGCATTCATGGCCACAGTCGAGACTGTCTTATCGTCGATTTTTAGCACGATTCCCGAGCTTCACTCCGGTCAACTCGGATTGCTCTCGGGCGTGCTCGTGGGGATCCTCTACTGGCACGGCTACCGCCGGTCTTCGCTCGCGCTCCTCACCGCGTTCTACCTGCTGGCGCTCGGCGTCGTACCCGCTCCCGCGAAGGGACTGGTCGTGGTTCAGTCGAAGCCGTGGTACTTCTGCTCGTTTCTGCTCCTCACCTCGCTCGGTGCGATCGGCGGATATGCCCTCTGGGCGCGAGTGGCGCGTTTGAGTCGACTCCGAACCCGGCTCTCGGACGTCGGGCCGTCGGACTGGTAGTCGCTGGGAGTCCGCCTCGGCAGTGATCGAGCCGCGACGCGACTCAGGCGAGGAATTCCATGCGAGCGATGACGTCGTCGACGACGGCCGGTCGTTCGGTCCAGAACCCGTAGAACTGGTTGGGACCTCGTTCCTGTGCGAGGAGGACGACTTTTTCCTCGTCATCGCCGTTCCCGTCGTAGGCGACCCACCAGTGACGGCGGAGTTCCTCGCTCTCACCCCCGTGAACCGTCAGCTCGAGTTCCGGGAGCGGCTCTCGGTCGGGTTCGCCGTAGACGTGGGTGTCGACGCTCGACGACGCGAGGTTTCGGTAGACTTCGGGCTGATGGTCGAGTTTGGATAACTGTTGGAAGCCCGCGTGGAGCTCGCCCCCACCGACGTTCCAGGCCCTGAATTCGACGATCCGCGAGGCCATGATCATCCGCTGTTTGTCGTACGATTCGAAGTAGTTGTCCGCCAACTCGGTGACCACTGCCGGCCGGTCGGCCCGCAGCCCGACGGTCATCGACTCTTCCCAGGCCCGGGCGTAGCGTCGAACGTCGTCGAGCGGACTCGAGGCGATGCGCCGACCGTCCGCGCGGAGATCGACGACGCTCGCCGGGCGACCGGGCGCGTCGACGATTTCGACGTCGACGTCGTGCGGGTCGAAAAACGACTCGAGGAGCGATACGTCCGCGTCGTCGGCGGGGTTGCACACCCGGATCGTCTTCCGGTCGGTTTCGATTCGGTCGATGCAGTCGGCCAGCGACTCGGTGGTGACGTTCATTATCAGTGATTAGTCAGCTACCCGATTGTGTGCCCGGGCTACGCTGTTAGGGACGGGTTCGAATCGACGCCGTCAGCCGACGGAACGGCTCGGCTCGCGGTCGAGCCATCTGATTAGTTGACAGGTAGTGGCTTCCAACTCCTAGTTATAGTAGGTTGATCATTAGGGATGACGAGTCGGAACGGGGGAACCGCGAAACGGTGACTGCGCGATACTGGCAGCCCACAAACGCTTTTGGCTGCACACCTCCTACGTCGAATCATGTACGTGCGGGACGCGAAAAACAGGGAGGAGGTCTGGCTGCTGGATCACATCGAGTCGATGGGGCTCGACGAGACGGCGTTTCGCTCCCGTGACTACGTCGTCGCGATCGACGAGGAATCCGGTGAAAAAGCCGGATTCGGCCGCATTCGTATCCACAAGACCGACGAGGACTCGGACGGCGCCGTCTGTGAACTGACCAGTATCGGCGTCCTCGAGGGCTGGCGGGAACAGGGCGTCGGCGCACACGTCGTCGAACGACTCGTGGAGTACGCCAGCGACGAGGGGTTCGACACGGTCTACGTCCTGACCGGCGAGGGTTCCTATCTCGCCCAGTTCGGGTTCCAGCGGATCGGTGAGTCCGATCTGCCGGCCGTCCTGCAGGAGCGACTCGAGGACAAACGCGAGGGGTCCGATCCCGAGGCGGTGCCGTTGACGATCGACGTCGGTGAGTTTCGGATGCCAGAGGCCCTCCGAGAAGCGTTCAAGCGGGCTCCGGAAGGGCGCGGGGAGGTGGACGACGACGACTCCCCGGAGGACTTCGGTATCGATCCGGAGTCGGCGACGTACAAGTACGATACCGGTCGGTAGAGGGGTGGTAGTGGTGGCACCGACTCGATGCGTCTCATCGGTTCGATTTCGAGCCGGCGGGTCGCTCGTCGAAGCCGTATCGAAACGCGATCCAGCCGATACCGGAGAGGAACGCCATCGGCGGCAGGATAGCGAACGCCCAGAGCGGGTCCAGACCCCACCGGAGCAAGAGCGCGAGGTTCGCGACGCCGATCACGAGGAGCGGCAGCACGTACCGGGCAGCGCGACGGCGGTCGCCCGCGTCGTCGGTCGGCATCGACGGCCCGGCCGGGTCCTTGGACATGCGCGGTGTATCGATGCCTCGAGACATAAGCGGCCGTGCCGATACGAACGACAGTCATGAACGCGAAGGATTCCGATTCGACGACCGGGAGCACCGATTCCGAGACCGAGCGCGACGAGACCCGCGTCTGGCTCGTCGAGCGAACGTACGGGGACGACGAACTCAACATCGTCATCCTCGTGTACGCGACCGATGACGGCCGGCGGTACCACCGCCGAGAGCGGGCGCTCACGAGTTTCACCGGCCCCGCTCGAGAGACGAAAGCCGGATTGCTCGTCTCGCCCGACGCGCTCGGGACCGTCGACGACCCCGCGACGCGGGAGCGGTACGCCGAGGAAGCGTCGCGAATGGCGGCCCGACACGACCCGGACGACAGCGTCTAGGAGGACTGGCGTCCCGGGCCGCGACCGCGGCGCGGAAACTTGACGTGTTCATCAAAGTTCAAGCCCCGCCGTACCCACGATAATCATAATGTTCGATCCCGACGAACTCGAGGAGATCCGGGCCAGCAAGGAGGAGTGGCACGAGGCGGAGGTCGAACCGGTCCTCGAGCGCTTCGGCGAGCGAAAGGAAACGTTCACGACTGATACGGGCGGCCAGGAGGTCGATCGGCTCTACACGCCTGCGGACACCGGCGATCTCGACTACGAGGAGGATCTGGGGAACCCGGGCGAACCGCCGTACACGCGCGGGGTGTACTCGACCGGGTACCGCGGTCGGCTCTGGACGATGCGCCAGTACGCCGGGTTCTCGACGCCGGAAGACACCAACGAGCGCTATCACTACTTGCTCGACGAAGGGCAGACGGGACTCTCGATGGCTTTCGACCTGCCGACCCAGATGGGGTACGACTCCGACGCGTCCATGGCCGCGGGCGAGGTGGGGAAGGCCGGCGTCGCGATCGACTCGCTGGACGACATGGAGACCGTCTTCGACGGCATCCCGCTCGACGAGGTCTCGACGTCGATGACGATCAACGCGCCGGCGTCGGTGCTGCTGGCGATGTACATCGCGGTCGGGGACCAGCAGGGCGTCGACCGCGAGGAGCTTCGGGGGACGATTCAAAACGACATCCTGAAGGAGTACATCGCGCGAAACACCTACATCTACCCGCCGGAGGCGTCGATGCGGATCATCACGGACATCTTCGAGTTCTGCGCCGAGGAAACGCCCAAGTTCAACACCATCTCGATCTCGGGGTATCACATCCGCGAGGCCGGATCGACGGCCGCACAGGAGCTCGCGTTCACGCTGGGCGACGGGATCGAATACGTCGAGACGGCGATCGAGGCCGGCCTCGACGTCGACGACTTCGCGCCGCAGCTCTCTTTCTTCTTCAACGGCCACAACAACATCTTCGAGGAGGTCGCCAAGTTCCGCGCGGCCCGCCGCATGTGGCACGACATCATCGACGAGCGCTTCGACGCGGACGATCCCAAGTCCAAACAGCTCAAATTCCACACCCAGACCGCGGGCTCGATGCTGACCGCCCAGCAGATCGAGAACAACGTCGTTCGCGTCGCCTATCAGGCCCTCGCGGCGGTTCTCGGTGGTACCCAGAGTCTCCACACGAACGGCAAGGACGAGGCGCTCGCCCTGCCGACCGAGGAATCCGTCCGCACGGCGCTGCGAACCCAGCAGATCCTCGCTCACGAGTCCGGCGCGGCCGACACCATCGACCCGCTGGCGGGCAGCTACTACGTCGAATCCCTCACCGACGAGGTCGAGGAGGAAGCCTACGAGATCTTAGACGAGGTCGACGACCGCGGCGGGATGCTCGAGGCCGTCGAGCAACAGTGGGTCCAGCGCCAGATTCAGGATACGGCCTTCGACCGCCAGAAGGAGATCGAGGAGAAAGAGCGGATTATCGTCGGCGTCAACGAGTTCGAAGTCGACGAAGACCCCGCGATGGACGTCGAAGAGGTCACCGAAGAGGACCAGCAGCGCCAGATCGACAACCTCGCTGCCGTCCGCGAGGACCGCGACGACGAGGCCGTCGACGCAGCGCTCGAGGCGCTGCGGGATGCCGCGCGGAGCGACCAGAACCTGATGCCCTACATCATCGACGCGGTCAAGACGTACGCCACGGTCGGCGAGATCTGTAACGTCATGCGCGACGAGTTCGGGGAGTACCAGCCCGGTGGCGCGATGTGACCGGTTGAATATCGAATTGGAGCCGAGTAATGCCGGAGATGTGTCTCGAGTAATACCGTTTTACACCCGCTCCCGTCCGGCGGTTCGAAGATAACCCCCAGTTGAGCGGGGAATTCGGGGGAACGGTCGGTTCTGTTTATCCTCATATCGGGCGACGGCGCTGTCGTGAGCGCAACATGAGCGAGCAACCCGACGAGCGATCGACCCCTGTAACGGAGTCCGCTGACAACTATCCGTCCCGCCGCCGCGTGCTGCGAGCGGCAGCGGCCGCAGGTGGCGTCGCCGCGCTGGGCGGCGTCGCCGTCGGTCAGGACACCGAGACGATCGAACTCGGTGGCGAGACGAGCGGCTGGATAGGACGGTCTCCTTCGGATATCGAGGATGAGACGAACCCGACCCTCGAGTTAGAGGAGGGAACGACCTACGAGATCACCTGGGAGAACGTCGACGGCGCGGCCCACAACATCGCCATCCTCGACTCCGAGGGGAACGAACTCGAGAGCACCGAGATCATCTCCGGCGAGGGAGAAACGCAGACACTCGAGTTCGAGGCGACGAGCGAAATGGCCGAGTACTACTGTGTCGTCCACCCCAACACGATGCGGGGGAGCATCGAACTCAGTAGCGGCGGCGGTGGCCAGCAGGAGGCGGCCGGCCAGATGGAGGGCTTCTTCCAGTCGGGAACCGAGATCGGCGTCCAGACGATCGCGGAGGGCATGACCGCGCCGACGGACATGGCGGTCGCCGACGAGGGCCGCTATTTCGTCACCGACCAGACCGGCGAACTCTGGGTCGTCACCGACGACGGACTGCAGGACGAGCCGTTCCTCGACGTGAGCGATCGGATGGTCGAGCTGGGAACTTTCCAGGGCGACTACGCGGATCCGAACTCGGAGTACGACGAACGAGGGCTGCTCGGCGTGGACCCCCATCCCGACTTCTCGGAGAACGGGCGCTTGTTCGTCCACTACAGTGCGCCGCCGAACGACGAGACGCCGGACGGCTGGAGCCACGTCGAGGTCGTTTCCGAGTTCCAGGCCAACGATGACATGACCGCGGCGGATCCCGAGTCGGAGCGGGTAATCATGGAGTTCCAGAAGCCCCAGTACAATCACAACTCGGGACCGATGGCGTTCGGGCCAGACGGCTACCTGTACGTCCCGATGGGCGACGGCGGTGGTGCCAACGACGCCATGCTGGGTCACGTCGACGACTGGTACAGCGACAACGAGGGCGGGAACGGGCAGGACGTCAGCGAGAACCTGCTCGGCAGCGTCCTCCGGATCGACGTGGACACTGAGGGCGACGATCGACCGTACGGTATTCCGGACGACAACCCGCTGGTCGACGCCGAGAACGCCCTCCCCGAACACTACGCCTGGGGCCTCCGGAACCCGTTCGGCATCTCGTTCGACAGCGACGACCGGCTGTTCGTCGCCGACCTCGGGCAGGACCTCTTCGAGGAAATCGACATCATCGAGTCGGGCGGGAACTACGGCTGGAACGTCAAGGAGGGGACCCACTGCTTCAGCCCGGAGACGCCCGGCCAGCCGCCGGAGGAGTGTCCGGACTCGGCCCCCGATGAGCCGCCGTACGACGGGCAGGAGTTCCAGGACCCGATCGTCGAGTACCCCCACGTCTATCAGGAGCAAGTCGTCGGCATCGCGATCGTCGGCGGTCACGTCTACGAGGCCGACGCCGTGCAGGAGCTGAACGGGAAGTACATCTTCGGCGACTGGACGGCGGACCCGGCGCGCCAGTCCCCAGCGGGGCGACTCCTCGCCGCCTCGGAGCCGGAAGACGGTGCCGGACAGATGCCCGACGAGGCCGGCGGCAACGAGACTAACGCGACCAACGCTACTAACGCGACCGACGTCCCGGAAATCGAACAGGAAGGCTTCGTGAACGAGACTAACGACACCAACGCCACCAACGCGACCGACGTCCCGGATGTCGAACAGGAAGGCCTCGAGAACGAGACGAACGCCACCAACGAGACTGCCGGTGGCGACATGCCGACCGCCGACGGTGACGGTCAGGAGCAGGTCGTCCCGCGAGACGAGCTCTGGGAGATGGAAGAACTCCAGGTCGCGGGCATCGAAGGCGACACCTTCCCCTTCTTCGTCCGACAGTTCGGGCAGGACGACGACGGCAACGTCTACGTCCTCGTGAACCAGGTCGGTGTCCCCGAAGGTGATACCGGTCGGGTCCTCGAGATCGTTCCGCCCGAGGAAGGCGAGTCCCTCTCACCGCCGCAGGAGAGTGCTGACATGGAGGGCGGGAACGAAACGGCTGCGAACGAGACCGACGGTAACGTGACGGCTGCGAACGAGACCGACGGTAACGTGACGGCTGCGAACGAGACCGACGGTAACGTGACGGCTGCGAACGAGACCGACGGTAATCTGACGACCGACGAGTAGCGATTCGAGCGACGAGTAGGTCGCCCTCGCGATCACCCTTTTCTGCGCTGTCGCAACGCGTCGATACCGCCCAGATAACTGACGATCGCGAGGCCACCGGTCCGTCACCGCGAGGCCCGGTCGTCTCCGACGAAAAATCATAACAGTAACACGGACACCCCGAACAGTACAATCACATGCACTTCGATCACGCCGGGATCGCGACCGACGACGCACAGGCGCTTGCGGAACTGTACGGCGACCTCTTCGGCCTCGAGGTCGCCCACGAGGAGGAGTTCGACGGGCTCCGCGTCGTCTTCCTCGAGTGTGGCGACGGCTATTTCGAACTGCTCGAGCCGCTCGAAGAAGGGACGGTTTCGCGGTATCTCGAGGACAACGGCGCGGGAATTCACCACCTCGCGCTCGCGACCGACGACATCGAGGGGGCCCTCGAGACGGTCCGCGATCACGAGGTGGCGTTGATCGACGAGGAGCCGCGACCGGGCGCGTGGGGCCACTCGGTGGCGTTCCTGCACCCGAAAGACACTGGCGGCATCCTGATCGAACTCGTCGAACACTGACCGAATCGGACGGCGGCTGTCCCGAGTTCGAGAGTTCCGAAACCGACCGTCGATCGATGCTCGTCACACGTCTCCCGGATAGTCGACCGCCGTGATTTCCTTCGTTTCGGAGGCGGTTTCGTGGGAAACCGTGACCCGGCCGGGATAGCGGCCGTCGAGGTCGATTCGGGCCTCGTAGTCGGCGACGCCGAGACAGTCGATACAGGTGCCCGCGTCCCGATCGCCGACGGCGACGGTGATCGCGAGGACGTCGCGGCGCTCGTCGTACGCCGTCTCCGTCACCGAGACGCCGTGACAGGGCGTTGGAAGCGTGATATCACCGTCGACGATCACGGCCTCGTCCGCAAACTCGACGACCGCCTGATGGCCGTCCATCCGGCCCGCACACGTCCGATCGTCGATCTCGAGCGACGCGTCCGCGACCGCCGGTACCGGACAGGGAGCGGACGTCGAGGTCGACTCGGTCCGAACGCCGGTTTCGCGGAGCGTTATCGTCGTTCGCGATCGGACGCAATCGAACGGCTGCCGGTCGATCCCGTTAGTCACGGTCGACTCGCCCGTCCCATCGTCGCTGTCGGTTCGAACGGTGATCGCGTACGAACGCGGTTCGACGAGGGCGAACGCGATCCGTTCTCCTGCCGGCAGGTCGAACTCGCGCTCGAGTAGCGGATCGTCATCGCCGCTGCCGTCATCACTGGTATCATCGATGCTTCCATCGGATTGCTCGTCACTGTCGGTCGCGATCACTACCGAAATCGCTCGTTCGGTGTCACCTGGATTCCGGAGGACGACTTCGTGTGGCGGGTGTGCAGCTGGGAACGGAACGTCGTCGGGGTTCCCGACCTCGATCGGCGTGTCCGATTCGGAATCCGTATCGCTCCGGTCGGATTCGTTGCTCGAGTTCCCGTCTATCTCGTCTCCGTCGATATCGCTCGCTGCACTGAGTCGCTCGAACTCGGAACTCGTGCACCCGGCCAATCCGCAGAGTACGCCGGTCGTCCCAGCGAGGAGGGTTCGCCGTCGCATACCTGATTCGACCACGATGAGGGATAAACACCTTTGTCAGGCGTTCTAACCTATTTTCTCGCCCGGAAGTCAGCATTCCCGAGACAGGCACATGTCACGGTCGGACTGAAAGCCGTCGCGCGTCTAGTCCGATCCATGCGTAGCCTGATACACCGTGAGACGGGGACCAGCGAGCGAACGCCGCTCCGTCAGTCCGACTCGACGGCCGACTCGATCGGCGAGAGCGGACTGTTTCGACTCGGACGCGTCCTGTTCGGTGCCGTTCTCGCCGTCATGGCGACGGACAACTTCCGGAACCTCGAGGGCCGAATTCAGTACGCCGAGTCGAAGGGCGCGCCGGTCCCGTCGCTTTCGGTCCCGGCGGCGAGCGGGGGGCTCCTGTTCGGCGGTCTCGGCGTGGCGCTGTGGCGGGTGCCCGTCGCGTCAGCCGCTGCGGTGGCGGCGTTCTTCGCCGGAACCACCCCGATGATGCACGATTTCTGGGAGATGGACGATCCCGAGATGCGACAACAGGAGTTCTTCCACTTCGCCAAGAACACCGCGCTGCTCGGGGCGGCGCTCGCGTTCCTGAAACTGGGACTGTCCGAAGCGCCCGAGGAGTGAGTCCGTCGCGTCGGTGACTCGAGGGAGATCGACCGAGATTCCCGCCGGTCGTTAGCCGAAGTTTTCGATCAGCGCGTCGTCCGAGTCGCCGCCGGCGTCCTCGATCGCGTCGGCGACGAACGTGACGAAGTCGTCGAACCCGAAGGCGTACAGCTGGCCTGCATCGCGGTGTCTCGCGATCGTATCGGCCAGTTCGTCCGTCCTATCACCGGCGACAATGATGACCGTCGCGCCCGCGTCCTCGAGCGCGTCGAGTCGAGCGGTGTGTGCTGGCTCGTCCGCCTGATAGATCACGACGGCCTCGTGGCCCGCATCGTGGGCTGCTTCGGCGACCGCAACCGATGGGCCGATTCCCGGGCCTCCGGCGACTGCGACGATATCGCTCTCGCCCTCGTAGGTGATCCGGCCGAACGGTCCGTCGATGTGGACGGTTTCGCCGGTATCGAGGTCGGCGAGCCACGGCGAGAGATCGCCGTCGGGATCGACGCCCACGGTGAGTTCGAACGTCTCCCCCACGGACGGCGAGGAGAGCGTGTAGTGGCGGGAGAGTACCTCGTCGTCCGGTTTCGCTCGGAGCAAGACGAACTGCCCCGGCAGGGCGTCGAACCCATCGGGCGTCTCCAGCTCGAGCGTGACCGTATCGGGACCGACTTCGGTGACCGATTCGATGCTGACTGGCGTCCCTTCCATATCGAACTGGTTCGGCGGCCGGTTGAAAAGACGTTCTGTTCCCTCCGCGACCTCGCGGTGACAGCAGTTACGAATCTGGACCGTGAAATATCCTGGACTATGAGAATACACGCACACGGAGTTGTCAGTTTTTCCGCCGCGAAACGTTATCGCCGAAATCTATACTGGTTAATGGAACTGTCCCCCGCTATCGAACATATTTCCCGCTGTTGCGGCCGTCCGACTGGGGTTTCAGAAGCCTTTTCATTTATGGGGGGCAAGTCTCAGCACAACATGGCAGAGGATCTCAACTGGGCGGTTGGAGGCGAGGCCGGGGACGGTATCGACTCCACGGGGAAAATCTTCGCTCAGGCCCTTTCCCGAGCCGGACGGCACGTATTCACCTCCAAAGACTTCGCGTCGCGGATCCGTGGCGGCTACACCTCCTACAAGATCCGCACCTCCGTCGATCAGGTTCAGAGCGTCGTCGACCGGCTCGATATTCTGGTCGCGCTCACCCAGCGGACGATCGACGAGAACCTCGACGAGCTCCACGAGGGCAGCGCCATCATCTACGACGGCGAACGCTCCTGGGAGGCCGAGATTCCCGACGAGATGACCGCCGTCGACGTACCGCTGAAGTCGCTGGCCGAGGAGGCCGGCGGCGCGATCATGCGCAACATCGTCGCGCTCGGTGCCGCTTGCGAGATCACCGGGTTCGACGTCGAGTACCTCGACGAGGCCCTCGAGAAGCGCTTCGGCGGCAAGGGCTCGAAGATCGTCGAGAACAACAAGGAAGCCGCCCGAGTAGGGCAGGAGTACGTCCGAGAGAACTACGATCTGGACCACCTCGGCTACAACATCGAGACGACGGACAACGACTACGTGCTGCTCAACGGGAACGAGGCGATCGGGATGGGCGCACTCGCGGCCGGCTGTCGGTTCTACGCCGGCTACCCCATCACGCCCGCGACGTCGATCATGGAGTACCTGACGGGCCGTATCGACGACTACGGCGGCCACGTCGTGCAGGCCGAAGACGAGCTGTCGGCGATCAATATGGCACTCGGTGCCGCACGATCCGGTGCCCGATCGATGACCGCGACGTCGGGCGCGGGGATCGACCTCATGACCGAAACGTTCGGTCTGGTCGCGACCAGCGAGACGCCGCTGGTCATCACCGACGTCCAGCGCTCCGGCCCCTCGACCGGGATGCCGACGAAGCAGGAACAGGGCGACCTCAACATGGCGCTGTACGGCGGCCACGGTGAGGTTCCGCGGTTCGTCGTCGCCCCCACGTCGATCACCGAGTGTTTCTGGAAGACCGTCGAGGCGTTCAACCTCGCCGAGAAGTACCAGACGCCCGTCTTCCTGGTCTCCGACCTGGCGATGTCGGTCACGGAACAGACGTTCCCGCCGGAAGCGTTCGACATGGACGAAGTCGAGATCGACCGCGGCAAGCTCGTCGACGAAGACGAGGTCGACGAGTGGCTCGACGCCCAGGGCCACTTCCGGGCCCACGCCGTCACCGAGGACGGCGTCAGCCCGCGAGCCATCCCCGGTACGACCGACGCCGCCCACATGTCCACCGGCCTCGAGCACGACGAGCTCGGCCGCCGGACGGAGGAGGAAGACGAACGGGTTCATCAGGTCGACAAGCGGTATCGCAAGGTCGAGACTGCCCGAGAGCAAGAGGACTGGGACTACCGGGAGTTCGGAAACGCCGACGCCGAGAACCTCATCATCTCGTGGGGCTCGAACGAAGGCGCGCTCGTCGAAGCGCTCGACTACCTCGAGGACGACGGGATCGACGTCCGCGTCATCTCGGTGCCCTACATCTATCCGCGGCCGGACCTGACAGAGGAGATCGAGGCCGCCGACGACACGATCGTCGTCGAGTGTAACGCGACCGGGCAGTTCGCGGACGTGATCGAACGCGACGTGCTTACCCGTGTAAAGCGCATTAACAAGTATACAGGCGTCCGATTCAAGGCGGACGAACTCGCAGACGCGATTACCGAGAAACTCTCCGAGGAGGTACCAGCATAATGAGCTCCGACGTACGATTCACCGACTTCAAGTCCGACAAGCAGCCGACGTGGTGTCCCGGATGCGGCGACTTCGGGACGATGAACGGTATGATGAAAGCCCTCGCGAACACCGGCAACGATCCCGACAACACCTTCGTGGTCGCCGGGATCGGCTGTTCCGGCAAGATCGGGACCTACATGCACAGCTACGCCCTCCACGGGGTCCACGGCCGTGCGCTCCCGGTCGGCACCGGCGTCAAGATGGCCCGTCCCGACATCGAGGTCATGGTCGCCGGCGGCGACGGTGACGGCTACTCGATCGGTGCCGGTCACTTCGTCCACGCCGTCCGCCGGAACGTCGACATGACCTACGTGGTCATGGACAACCGCATCTACGGCCTGACGAAGGGACAGGCCTCGCCGACCTCGCGGTCGGACTTCGAGACCAGCACGACCCCCGAAGGGCCGAAGCAGCCGCCGGTCAACCCGCTCGCACTCGCACTCGCTTCCGGAGCGAGCTTCATCGCTCAGTCGTTCAGTTCGGACGCGATGCGCCACGCCGAGATCATCGAGAAAGCCATCGAGCACGACGGCTTCGGCTTCGTCAACGTCTTCAGCCCGTGTGTCACGTTCAACGACGTCGACACGTACGACTACTTCCGCGACAACCTCGTGGACCTCCAGGACGAGGACCACGATCCGAACGACTACGAGGCCGCCAAGGGAGTCATCCTTGACTCCGACAAGGAATATCAGGGAGTCATGTACCAGAACGAAAACTCGGTCCCGTACCACGAAGAACACGGCGTCACCGAGGACATGTCCGAGATCCCCGACGGCGCGCCCGACGACGCGATGGACCTCGTCCGCGAGTTCTACTAACCGCGGTCTTCCGACCACGGATTTTTCGTTTTTCAGCGTGCGAGCAGCGATGGGGATGCTGAACGAACGGTAGGCCGCCGAAACGCGCTATCTCGAGCGAAGCCAGCGAGGCGTCAGAATCAGCTATCGAGCGGGTGTTCGGCGGACTCCATGAGTTCCTCGACGTTCGCCGACTCCTCGGTGAGTCGTTTCGGGTAGACCCCGAGCAAGACGAGCAGGTCGTCCTCGTGGTCGAACGACGTGACCTTGATCTCGATCTCGATCGTCTGCCCGTCCATCTCCGTTTCGCCCGTGAAGGCGTCGACGTCGCGGCTCTCACCGAGGATATCGAGCGAGAACGTCTCGTCGTGCTGGATATCGTCGATACTGCCGTTCTCTCCCTCGAGCTGACTCAGGAACTCCTCGAGCAGTTCCTTGTTCGACATGTCCGCGAGCGGATTGACGGATCGGCCGGCGACCGTCATCCCGGGTATCGAGACGGCGGCGAACGCGCTTCCCTCGCGCTCCTGGCCGGCGTACTCGACCGTCTTCGTGTAGACCGACGTCCAGAGCGACGCTTTGAAATCGCGTTCGACGCCGCCGATCTCTTCGGACCGCTCTATCGTCTCTTCGTTGACTTCTTGCTCTTCGTAGCCCGTTTCGTCGAGTTTCTGGTCAGTAGGCGCTACGCGGTCGGCGTCGAACTCGAGCGGCTCGTTGCCGAGGACGAACCCGAGACAGCCGGCGGTCAGTGCGACCGTCCCTGTCGCGCCTGCGGCAAGCAGCGATCGTCGAGAGGGTGTCATTGTCCGAGAATGCCGTACGAGCGGTATATTCCTTGTGGCATCTTCCGTTTCGTAGACAAGAGCGTCAGGAATCCGTGACAGTCGGTGCTGAATCGAGACTGACGAACACTTGACCTCCTCCCGCGCCTAAAGACGGGGGTATGCGCTCGCAACTTTATCAAGAGTTATCGGGATCGCCCCCTCCCACTTAGTCATGACCGAATTCGCAGACAGAGTCGAGCAGGTGTCGATCAGCGGCATTCGCGAAGTGTTCGAGGCTGCCGGTGACGACGCGATCAACCTCGGACTCGGACAACCGGACTTTCCGACGCCCGCCCACGCCCGCCGCGGCGCGATCGAGGCCATCGAGGCCGGGCAGGCCGACGCCTACACGTCGAACAAGGGAACCCCGCAGCTCCGGGAGGCGATTTCGGCGAAGTACGACCGAGACTACGGACTCGAGGTCGATCCGGCGGACGTGATCGCGACCTCGGGCGGTAGCGAAGCCTTGCACCTCGCGCTCGAGGCCCACGTTGACCCGGGCGAGGAGGTCATCTTCCCCGATCCCGGTTTCGTCTCCTACGACGCGCTGACCCACATCGCCAGCGGCACGCCGAAACCGGTCGGCCTCCGGGAAGACCTCACGCTCGATCCCGCGACGGTCGAGGACGCGATCACCGACGAGACGGCGGCGTTCGTCGTCAACAGTCCCGCGAATCCCACGGGAGCCGTCCAGAGCGAGGCCGACATGCGCGAGTTCGCCCGCATCGCCGACGAGCACGACGTGCTCTGCATCTCAGACGAGGTCTACGAACACATCGTCTTCGAGGGCGAGCATCACTCGCCGCTCGAGTTCGCCGAGACGGACAACGTCGTCGTCGTCAGCGCCTGCTCGAAGACCTACTCGATGACGGGGTGGCGACTCGGCTGGGTCGTCGGCTCCAATCGTCGCATCGAACGCATGCTCCGGGTCCACCAGTACGGGCAGGCCTGCGCCTCCGCACCAGCACAGTACGCCGCGGAGGCCGCCCTGACCGGGCCGCAGGATCGAGTGCAGGAGATGGTCGATACCTTCGAGGAGCGGCGCGACCTCGTACTGGACGGGCTAACGGACGCCGGCCTCGAGGTCCCCACGCCCGAGGGGGCGTTCTACGCGATGCCGAAGGTCCCCGACGGCTGGTGTGAAGAAGTGCTCGAGCGCGGCGTCGTCGTCGTCCCCGGCGACGCCTTCGGCGCGAACGGTGAGGGCTACGCGCGACTCTCGTACGCGACGGGGACGGAGGAGTTGAAAGAGGCGCTCGAGATCATGGCCGACGCGACGCGGGCAGTTCGATAGCGTTTCTGATTCGCGCTTCCATTTCGTACCAACAGATGGGCGCGTGGTGGCGCGCGCTACCAGCCGACCGAGTGCTAACGAGGGCGGCTGATGACACCGTGCGAGGGATGAGGACCGCAGCGACCGCTGGGAGCGAGGACCGCAATCGGCTGGGGAGGACGTGGCGAATCCGTGCCGCCACGATTGGCAGAATATCTGAGTTAGAATGGCGAGCAGAGCGCTGCTCACGCTGGCAACACGGATTTGCCACGCCCTCCCCAGCCGATTCGCTCACGCCTCACGGCGTTCGCTCATCCCTCGCACGATGTCGAGCCGCGGTTCACACGTTCACCGCGGCTCAGCGTGCGCCACAGCAAACGCCCGTCAGTAGCAGCTTTTAGCGCTGTTCGGACGCGAACTCCTCGAGAATCGTCTCGCAAAAGGCCTCGAGATCGTCCGGGTTCCGACTCGTCACGAGTCCGTCGTCGACGACGACTTCCTCGTCGACCCACTCGCCGCCGGCGTTGCGGACGTCGGTCTGCAGGCTGTGGTAGGAGGTCAGCGTTCGCCCGTCGACGACGTCCGCTTCGATCAGCGTCCACGGGCCGTGACAGATCACGGCCGCCGGCTTCCCGTCCTCGAGGTGTCGTCGCAGGAGTTCCACGCCGTCTTCATCGGTGCGGAGCGTGTCCGCGCCCACGGTCCCGCCCGGGACGATCAGCGCGTCGTAGTCGTCCCCGGAGACCTCCGCGAAGGTCTTCTCGATCTCGTAGCTCTCGCTTTCCTCGAGGTCGTCGTTCACGGTCCGCGCCTCTCCCGTCTCGCTGCCGAGCACGTCGACGGTGGCACCGGCGTCGGCGACGGTCGTCTTCGGTTCGGTGAACTCGATCTCCTCCGTGCCTTCGGGCGCGAGAAAGATCCCGACCGTGGTGTCCGCGAGCCGCTGGCTGTCTGCGTCACTCATGCCGAAGGCGAGGCTAGTCGCGTATACAAGGGTTCTACTTGCCGGTGCAACAGCCGAGCCGCCAGTGACGGAGTCGGCGCGGACCGCTCGCGGCTCCGGCTGCCGACACGTGTACCATTATACGGTCTCGTTCCATCGTCTCGAGTATCATGCGAGCTGTCCGCCTTCACGAGCACGGCGACGCCGACGTCCTGCAGGTAGACGAGATCGATCGACCGGACCCGGCCGAGGACGAACTCCTGATCGAGGTCGCGTCCGCGGGCGTCAACCCGGTCGATACGTACTTCCGAGACGGATCGTACGCGCCGGTCGACGTGCCGTTCACGCCGGGCGTCGACTTCGCGGGCACCGTCGTGGAGATGGGCGACGCCGTCGAGGAGTTCGAAGCGGGCGATCGCGTCTACGGGACCGGTATCGGAAACGGTGGATTCCAGGGATCCTATGCCGAGTTCGCCACGGTTCCGACCGACCGCGTCGTCCGCCTTCCCGACGGTGCCGACGTGACCGAAGCGGGCGCCGCGGGCGTCGCCGCCGTCACCGCCTGGCGCGCGCTGATCGACCACGCCGACCTCGAGCCGGCGGAGTACTGTCTGATCCACGGTGGCTCCGGCGGCGTCGGCCACGCAGCCGTCCAGATTGGGGCCGCCGTTAGTGCCCGAGTGATCACCACCGCGTCCGAGGCATACCACGACGCGATCTCCGACTACGGGGCCGAAACGGTACTGGACTATAGCCGCGACGACCTGGCGGACGCCGTCCTCGAGGCCTCCGACGGCGGCGTCGATGCGATCCTCGATCACCGGCTGGACGACTACCTCCAGTTCGACGCGGACGTCGCGGCGACTGGCGGGCGCGTCGTCGGAATCGGAGAGAACAGCCCCGATCCGGGCTTTACGAACGACGGGGCTGCCCGGTCGAAGGACGTCTCCTACCAGTTCATGAGTATGTTCAACACGCCGGATCTGCGCGTCCCGCTCCGGGGTGCCGCTCACCTCATGGACGCCGGGGAGCTCTCGATCGACGTGGCGCGGCGCTACGATCTCGAAGACGCCGCTGACGCACAGCGCGCCGTCATGAACGACAGCTTCCTCGGAAAACTCGTCATCGAGCCGTAGCGGTCGTCAGGACCGTCGCCTCACTGCGGTCTCACTGACGTGGCTCGGAAAGGGCATCCCGCTGGTCGAGCAGCGCCCGTCCGCGGTCGTGGAGCGTGACAGTCTCCGTCTCGGTGTCGTAGTCGACCACGTCCGCGTTCGCCAGCATCGGAATGTGGGTGTGGTGCAGCGAGATACGGACGGCGCGACGATCCCTCGCGGAAACGTCACCGTGATCCGAAATCGCGTTCGGCTCCGCGCCCGCCTCCCGGGTAGCGACCTCGACTGCGAGTTCCGTGAGGGTAGCGGAGCCGCCAGTCTCCTCGAGGTATTCCAACACCTCGCGTCGTCGCTGATTCGCCAACAGATCCAGCGCCGTATCCACGGCGTCGGCACGCGTATCACCGAACGCAGTGAGGCTTTCGGGTGAGTTCAGTAGTGGGATCATACGGACGGTAAGCCTCGGTTCGTATATATACAACGTGTGAGTCTGATCGAAACACTACCTCCCGTTGTCATTGTCGGGACTCGTCGCGTCGATCATCGAGCCCGTGGGATACCGCAAGAAGCGCGAGGGGAGGAACGGGGCGAAGTCAGGACAGCTCGGCGACCGCTTCCATCGTCGTCCGTTTGTCTTCCTCGTCCATCCCGTTGACGAACCCCAGCCGAACGGCGTCGACGCCCTCGATCTCGCTGTATTCTTCGACCCACTCGCGGACCTCGTCTGGCGTGCCCGCCGGAGCCAGTTCGTCGAGTACGTCTTCGGGGAGGGCCGCCGCCATCGCGTCGGTGTCCCGCTCCTCCCAGGCGGCCCGGATCTCGTCGACGACGTCGGGATAGCCCTGCTCAGCGACCGAGTTCCCGTAATACGGGCCGTACGCCCCGAGCAGGAAGGCGACGGTGCTACGGGCTTTCGCACGTGCTGTTTCGCGGTCCTCCGATGCGATACCGCGGACGATCGGGGCCACTCGCAGATCCGAGAGGTCTTTCCCGCCGAGTTCGGCACCGTGCTCCAGGTCCTCGAGTCGATCCCGAAGCCCGTCTCTCGTGAACAGCTGGGGTGCCCAGCCGTCGCCGAAGCGGCCGGCCATTTCGGTGGCCTTGGGGCCGAGCGTACCGACGTCGATCGGCGGCGGGTTCTCGCTCGGGCCGCGCTCGTAGTCCAGCCCGGGAATATCGAAGATCTCGCCATCGTACGCGGGATTGCCCTCCTCGTAGACCGCCCGCATGATCTCGATCACTTCGCGCGTGCGTCGGAGCGGCCGGTCGAACTCCTGGCCGTGCCAGCGCTCCGTGATCGCGGGCGAACTCGGGCCGATTCCGAATCGGAACCGGCCGTCGGCGGCGGCCTGCATCGTCAGCGCCGTCTGGGCGAGCATCGACGGCGTTCGACCGTACGGCGAAATGACGTCGTTGGAGATGCCGAGATCCTCGGTTCGATCGGCCGCCAGCGTCAGCGGTGGGACGATGTTCCAGCCCGTCGTCTCCCCGACCGTGATCCGGTCGAAGCCCAGGTCCTCGGCCTGCACGGCGCGATCGGCGACGCCCTGCGGCCGGTCGTAGTCGCCCAGCCTGACCAGCAGGTCCAGTTCGGCGTTCACTGTGCTCCCCTCCGCGTCGGCGCTCGCGTCGCGTCTCGATGTGTCATCATCCATGACCGCGTCATGCATTCACATAAAATTGTAGCGTTTCCATCCAGTCACGAGTAGCCGTCGCGCTCGATTCCAGTCCCCGCCAGCGGGAGTTTCGACATGTGTTGTCTGCGCTGACCGACGCGCGGAGACCAATGCCCACGGCCGCCCTCGAGCGACGGCCGGGGTCAGGAACTCGTCGGGTCCTCCTGCTCGATGCCCTCGAGAATCTCCATACAGACCCGTGTCGCCGCCTCGAGGTGATCGTCAGCGCCCGGGTGGCCAGTGTCGTCGACCTCTGCGAGCAGGCGTCGGACCGTTTCGAGGCGCTCGACGGTGGTTTCACTATCGAGTTCACTCGTCGCGAGGTCGCGAGCGACCGCCTCGGCCTCGCCGAGCCAGCGGTTCGTCCGTCGATCGATCGGGAGTTCGGCCGTCGCCTCGAGGTGGCGGGAGAGCGCGCGGGTCTGCGCCTCGAGGGACGCGGATACATCATCGCCGGCCGAAGCGGGTGATGAGTCGTCGCTCACAGTCGTGCGTTCGGTCGCGAGCACCGTGACGGTTTCCGCTGCCGACCCGGTCCTGAGCGTCGGGCGTTCCCTCACCGTTCGAACCGGTGGGAAACGTTGATACTGCCAGTGACTAACGTGGTCGTATGGCACACGACTGTTCGTTCCTCGAGGACCTCGACCTCGCGGACGATCAGCTATCGTTCGCGGACGGACGCCGGGAATCGCACGCGGCCGACTGGGGGACGGAGCAAAACGAGGGCGGCGGCGTGCTGCCGGACGCCGTCGTCTGGCCCGAGAATACGGCCGACGTGTCGGCAGTGCTCGCCGCCGCAAACGACCGCGGTGTTCCGGTTACACCTTACGCTGCGGGGACCGGACTCGAGGGGAACGCCGTTCCCGCCCACGGCGGAATCAGTCTCGATTGCACGCGGATGGACGACGTCGTCGACTACCGGCCCGACGACTTCCAGATCGACGTCGGTCCGGGAATCATCGGCTCGGACGTCGACGAGTACGTCGCCGGTGACGGCCTCTTCTTCCCGCCGCTGCCCTCCTCGGGCGACATCTCGACGATCGGCGGAATGATCGCGACCGACGCCAGCGGAATGCAGACCGTCCGCTACGGCGAGATCGCAGACTGGGTGCTCGGCCTCGAGGCGGTGCTCGCCGACGGCACCGTCGTGCAGACGGGATCGCGGGCGATCAAGACCTCGAGCGGCTACAACCTGACCGATCTCGTCGTCGGCAGCGAAGGGACCCTCGCGGTGGTCACCGAAGCCACGCTGGAACTCGCCGGTCGGCCCGAACAGATCCGCGGCGGACGGGCGATCTTCGAGACGCTCGACGACGCGGCGGAGGCGGTCTTCGACGCGGTCCGGACCGACGTCGGCGTCGCCCGGATCGAACTCGTCGACGGGCTGAGCGCGACGATGGCCAACGACTACCTCGGCAGCGACTTGCCCGACGCGCCGATGGTCTTCCTCGAGTTCCACGCCAACCACGGCGTCGAGGAGGAGATCGAGCTCTGCCGGGCGATCTTCGAGGATCACGACGTCGTCCGATTCGAGATGAGCGACGACGACGAGGGGATGGACGAGCTCTGGGAGGCGCGCCGGGAGCTCGCCTTCGCCGTCGCGAGCTACGATCCCGACCTCGAGTCGCTCCACCCCGGCGACGTCACGGTGCCGATCAGTTCCTATCCCGAAACCGTTCACGAAGCGAAGCGGCTCGCCGACGAGTACGACCTCCTCGTGCCGTGCTTCGGCCACGCGGGCGACGGCAACCTCCACTACAGCGTGCTCGTCGATCCCGACGACCCCGATCAGGTCGAACGCGGCGAGGAACTCTATCGGCGGCTCGTCGAACTCGCGATCGAGATGGGCGGAACCGCGACTGGTGAGCACGGTATCGGCCAGGGGAAACAGGCGTACCTCGAGCCGGAACACGGCGCCGGCGCGGTCGAGGCCATGCGAACGATCAAGCGAGCGCTCGACCCGAACGACACGCTCAATCCGGGGAAGGTATTCCCGGAGACGGCCGACGGCGACCGGGTCCGCGGTCCCGACTGATAGAATCGCACTGGATCGCTGGCCGTCATTCTGTGTGGTGCGACCCGTTCGTAACGCAGTTTTTATTGAGTTTCCGCGGTTCCGACCAAATAACCACGCCGGTCGAGAAAGCGATGAGTTCGCGCTCCGCTGCGAACCCAGATACCTATGACACGCAGGATTCACGTCGACGTCCGGTCCAGTTGTAGCCTCGTCGGAACCGTACTGAAGTATCTCTCCCTGACGCTACTTTTTCCGACCGTCGTCGCGCTGTACTACCGGGAGAGTCCGCTGCCGTTTCTCGTCGCCCTCGTCGTCGCTGTCACCGTCGGGATCGGCCTCGAGCGTCTCGAGCCGGATCCCTCGCTCGAGCACCGCGAGGCGTTCCTCATGGTGGCGCTGACGTGGCTCGCCGTCCCCCTCGTCGGAATGATCCCGTACCTCGTCGCGGGGACGGGGACGATCGCCTATCCCGTCAACGCCTTCTTCGAGAGCATGAGCGGGTTCACGACGACCGGCGCGACGGTGATGGGCGAGATCTCCGTCGAGACGCACTCGCGATCGATCATGATGTGGAGACAGCTGACCCAGTGGCTCGGCGGGATGGGGATCCTCGTGCTCATGGTCGCGATCCTCTCGGAGCTCTCCGTCGGTGGGACACAGCTCATTCGGGAGGAATCGCCGGGGATTCAGGTCGAGAAGTTGACGCCCCGAATCAGACAGACGGCGCGAGCCCTCTGGCTGATCTACGCCTGGTTCACGCTCGCCGCGGTGGTCGTCTACTACGGGCTCCAGCTGCTCGGACTGGCCGAGAACATGACGTTCTACAACGCCGTCGCCCACGCGCTCACGACGCTGCCGACCGGCGGCTTCTCGCCGGAAGGCCGCAGCATCGAGGCCTTCTCACCGATCGTCCAGTGGGCGATCATGCCTTTCATGATCGTCGCCGGAACGAACTTCGCACTCTACTGGTACGCCTGGCGCGGCGAGCCCAGGCGCCTGACCGACAACGCCGAGTTCAGGTCGTACATCCTGTCGATGGGGATCGTCGGCGGGCTCCTCTCAGTCCTGTTGTTCCTCGGGATCGGCTTCGCCGCGGTCCCCGAAAACGTCGGCGTAATTCCGGGGAGCCTCGAGCGATCGCTGCGCCACGGGCTCTTCCAGACGCTGGCGATCGTGACGACGACCGGCTACGCCAGCATGGACTTCAACACGTGGAGCGAGTCGACGCAGGTGATTTTGCTGTTCGCGATGTTTCTGGGGGGATCGGCTGGGTCCGCTGCCGGCTCGATCAAGATCATCCGCTGGTACGTCGTCGGGAAGTCGATTCGGCGTGAACTGTTCCGGGTCGTCCATCCGCAGGCGGTCAGTCCGGTCCGAATGGGTACGTCGGGAGACGTCATCGACGAGGACGCGATTCACAGCATCTTCGTCTTCATCCTGCTCTTCCTCTCGCTGTTCGCCGTCTCGACCGTCCTGCTCTTCCTGGACGCCTATCGAACCCCCGGCCTCTCGCTGTCGGCGCTCGAGGCGATCAGCGCCACCATCGCGACGCTCGGAAACGTCGGGCCGGGCGTCGGCGTCGTCGGCCCGATGAACAGCTACGAGCCGTTTTCGGGGGCCGCGAAGCTGTACATGGTCTTTCTCATGTGGATCGGCCGGCTCGAGATCCTCTCCGTGCTGGTAATCCTGACGCCGGCCTACTGGCGCTCCTGACGGCCCCGCGCTCTGCCGGCGACCCAATCGTTAATACGCGGGTACTGTCAGCATTCACCGTGATAGACGATACCATTCTCGAGGCGATCGAGGCGGCGGCAACGACTTACGGGCTCTCCCTCACCGAGGCCGAGCGGGAGGAGTACGCGGCCGGGGCAGAGGCGACCGCCGCACTGCTGGACGATCTCGAGCCAGCGGCTGCCGACGCCGATCCCGCGGCGAGCGTTAGGGAGGCCGCCGACGAGTACAACGCCTTCCTGTATCGATGCGAGCTATCCGGTGCCGAGTCGGGCCCGCTCGCGGGGATCGAACTCGCGGTCAAGGACAACATCGCGGTCGCCGGCGTACCGATGACGTGTGGCTCGGCTGCGCTCGCCTTCGAGCCCGAGTATCACGCTGCCGTCACCGAGCGGCTGCTCGCGGCGGGCGCGGACCTCGTCGGAACGACGAACATGGACGAGTTCGCCTACTTCACCACGAGCGAGACCTGCGCGCACGGGCCCGTCGAGAATCCGGGCGCCGAGGGCGTGCCGGGCGGCTCCTCGAGCGGGAGCGGGGCGGCCGTCGCCGCCGGGCTGGTCGACGCGGCGCTGGGCACCGACACCGGCGGCTCCATCCGCATCCCCGCCTCCTTCTGCGGCGTGGTCGGGTTCAAACCGACGTTCCGGACCGTGCCGCGGTTCGGCTTCGCGGACCTGGCGACCTCGCTCGACCACGTCGGCCCGCTCGCGCCCGACGTGGAGACGGCGGCCACCGTCCTCGAGGCAATCAACGGCCCCGACCGGCGCGATCCGTCGTCGGTCGGCATGCGAGAACCCAACCCCACGGACGGATTGGATCGCGCGATCAACGGACTGACGGTCGGACTCGTCACCGAGGCCCAGGAGGGAGCCGACGACGAGGTCGCTGCGGCCGTCGAGCGAGCGGCCGACCGACTGGCGGCAGCGGGCGCGACCGTCGAACCGGTGTCACTCCCCGGCTTCGAGACGCAGTCGCTGGTCAACGCCGCCGTCACCGCCGCGGAGTTCACGACGCTGGTCGCGCAGGCGGGGCAGGACTACGGCGTCGGGACCGGCTACAGCGAGCCCTGGCGCGAGGCGGTGGCTGAGATGGACGCGGACGAACTCGGCGAAAACGTGCGCGCACGGCTCGTCGTCGGGCGAGCCCTGAACGCGGCCGACGACGGCGCGGGCTACGTCGCCGCACGAAACGTCCGTCGAGCGTTCGAATCGGTCGTCGACGATCGCCTCGCGGACTACGACGCGCTGGTGCTGCCGACGACGCCGATGACCGCGCCCGACTCCGGCGAGATCAGCGAGGACGCGGACCTCTTGCGGACGATCGCCAACACCGGTCCGTTCAACCTCACCGGCCACCCGGCGCTCTCGGTCCCGGTCGCGACGGTGGGCGACGGCGGTGATCCGGTCGGCTGTCAACTCGTGACCGACTGGTACGACGAGGCAACGGCCGTCGCGCTCGGACGGGCGCTCGAGGTCGCCGAGTGAGGCGGCCTCGCGGTCGTCGGCAGCATCGTCCGGCGACCGTCAGTCCTGAACCAAGACGTCCAGCACGTCCGTTCCCTCGCGACCGAGCGCGTCCTCGAGTGTTCCCTCGATCTCGTCGGGCGTTTCGACGAGTTCGGCGCGTGCGCCGTGACTCTCGGCGTTTTTGACGAGGTCGACGGCGGGGTCGAAGTCCATCCCGACGAACTCGTAGTCGTCCTCCTCGCCGCCCATGATGTTGAGCGTGTTGTCCTTCAGGATGCGGTAGTTGCGGTTGTCCGAAATGACGACCGTCAGGTCCAGATCGTAGCGAGCTGCGCTGTAAATCGAGTGGGGGTAGTACTGGTAGGAGCCGTCCCCGATGAAGCCGACGACGTCGCGAGGGTCGTCGCGTTGTTCCTCGGCGACGGCGGCACCGACCGCTGCCGGGAGTCCGTATCCGAGGCCGCCGCCCTTGTTCGAGATGTACTGTTCGGGGGCGAGGTCCCACCGGGTCAGCATGGCGTACTTCGAGGTGACGCCCTCGTCGACGATTGCGGCATCGCCCGCGACGCGTTCCATGGCGTCGACCAGTTCGGCCTTCGAGGAGCGCGGGTCGTCCGCCGCACTGCCCTCGCCGTAGCCCGCCATCTTGGCCTCGACCATCTCTTTGACGTCCGCGACCGCGTCGAGTCGGTCGGTCACGATGTCGTCCGAGAGCTTCCCCTGGACGCGCTCGGTGATCCCCTCCATGACGAGTCCGGGATCCCCGATCACGGCCGCGTCAGCGGGCTGGTTCTTGCCGATCTGCCAGGTGTCGTCGCTCAGGTGGATGCAGGTCGTGTCGTCGTCGACCAGCGCCTCCTCGTGGCGGGTCAGCGTCGTGTTCGTCGAACAGCCCGCAAAGAGGATGGTGTCGGTGTCCATCAACATCGCGGCGAGGTCCTCGCTGGTCGGGAGGTAGGACACCCACTGCTCGTGGTCCGTCGGGAAGTCGACCTCACACGAGAGGATCTCGCCGTGAACCCGTGCCCCCGTCGCCTCCGCGAGGTCGACCGCCGCGGCGACGGCGTCCGCCCCGGATCTGGCGATGTGGTCGCCCACGACCATCACCGGATCGTCGGCCTCGGCCAGCAGCTCAGCCGCGCGCTCGAGCTGGACGGGATCGCCGCTCCCCGCGTTCGGAATCGAGCCGAGTCGTTCGGGTTCGGCGTCGGTTTCGCTCAGCATGACGTCGAGGGGCAGTCCGAGGAAGACCGGCCCGGTCGGGGGCGTCATCGCGACGCGGAAGGCCCGCCGGAGCATCGTCGGCAGCGCCGAGACGTCGAGTACCTCGTCGGACCACTTGCAGAACTGGTCGGCCATGTCGACCAGATCGCCCGAGAGAATCGGCTCCTCGTGGCGGAAATCCGTGCTGTGGTTGCCCGCCGTCACGACCAGTGGCGCTCCGGCGATCTTGGCCGCGTAGAGGTTGCCCAGCCCGTGAGCCAGCCCCGGAGCGATGTGGAGGTTCGCCACGCCGACCGGCGTGATCGAGTCGTCGTGGTGGGCGTGATACCGCCGCCGCTGGGCGTAGCCGCCGGCCATCCCGACCGCGATGTCCTCGTGGAGCCCGAGCCTGTACTCGAGGTCGCTCTCGCCGATCGCTTGCATGATCGGCAGTTCCGTCGTCCCCGGATTGCCGAAGACGTAGTCGACCCCGTAGGACTCGAGGGCGTCAGTGAAGAGATCCGCACCGGTGTAACCATCTGTCATGCTTTTTCGTGGTACTGCACGGCACATCAAACTGTGTGTCTCGGAAGTTCGATCCCAGCGCGTGCGGCCCCGACCGGAGTATTATACGTCAGTTCGTTGTCGACCGGAGTATGGCTATCGCGAGAGACGGCACCGGCGTCGGTCCGACGGCTCGAGCCGTCTGGTCGCAGGTCCATCCGGTCTTCATGACGCCGCCGCTGGCCGCGTCGCTGTTCGGCGCGATCCTCGCCGGCAACGTCGATCCGGTCCTCGCGGCGGTTCACGTCGTCGCGATGTTCGCGGCGGTCTACACGGCCCACGTGAAGGACGGGTACGTCGATTTTCACATCCGCGGCGAGGACGACGACCACCCGTTGACCGAAACGGGATGTCGACTCGCGCTCGCCTTGTCGACGGCGACGTTCGCGCTGTGTTGTCTCGCCCTCGGCGTCCTCGTCGATCGCATCGCGGTCGCGGTGACGCTTCCGACGTGGCTGATCGCCTACCACCACGCCCCGCAGCTCGACACGAATCCCCTGACGGCGACGACCGGGTATCCGCTCGGCATCGCCCTGTCGGTGCTCGGCGGATTCTACGTGCAGGCGGGGACGATCACCGCTGTCCCCCTCGGATTCGCGCTCGTCTTCCTCACGCTCCTCTCGGGGATCAAGGTGATCGACGACGCCCAGGACTACGCGTACGACCGGTCGATCGAGAAGCGGACCGTCGCAGTGGCGTTCGGTCCCGATCGCGCCTACGACATCGCCTACGGCCTGATGACCGTCGCGTTAGTGGCCGTCGTCGCCTTCGCGGCCGCTCGCATCTTCCCGCTGACGGCGCTTGTGGCGGCCCTCGCGTTCGCCGCGGTCGCCGGTATCGCGCGGCGAGCCGACCCCGAACTGGCGACCATGTTGCTCATCCGCGGCTCGTACGTCTTCCTCGCCGTGCTCGTCGCCGCCGTTCGGTTCGATCCGATCGGTCGGCTGGTGTGATCACTACTGCGCTCGAAGAGCGATCGCCCGAAACGGAGCCGCTCGAGGTGGTGCTACAGCGACCGGCGGTGTCCGCACCGCGGACAGAACATGCTCCCGGCTTTGATGAGCGTGAAGCTCTCCTCGCAGTGACCACACAGGCAGCCGACTGAGACGCCGGCCTCCCGGCCGACCGCGGCGATGGTGTTCTGTAGCTGGCGCTGTCGGCGCTCAGCGGCCTCAAGACGGTCGCTGAGGGCGGCCAACTGCGACGCGGTGTCTCGTTCGCGCAGGGGACGGGAAACGCGGGTGGGACGGGGAGTCATAGTAGGGATAGAACGCCAGCGAGTAAAACTGCATCTCTACCCGATAGAAGCCGTGATACTGCGGAAATCTATAGAATTCGGCAGGGGTTCTCACAGTGCCGACCGCTACTCTTCCTCCGACTCTGCAGACTCCTCGGAGACGTTCGCTGGCTTCCAGTCCATCTTGATCGTCACCGTCTCACGCCCCCCGCGCAGGATCGACGACCGCTCGCGAATTCCCACTTCGTAGGCGATCGTGGCCGGCGGTCGAAGTTCGGTCGTCTTGTTCCCGGTCTGGACCTGCGCCGATCCATCACCCTCGAGCTCGTCGGCCAGCGCTCGCAGTCGGTCGGCGGCCTCGTCACGAGTGAGCTGTTCCTCGGAGAGTTGCTTTTCGGCCATGGATGGCTCTCACCACGAACCCTCAAATAAATCGTACGCCTGCTGAATTGGGGGGCGCTCGAGGACGAGAGAACCCCTCTGCGAATCGGCTTCCGTCCCTCGTGACGACTCGGTGCAGTACTGGACGAACTCCGACTCACGTTTCTTCGTCAAGAGGCGGTCGAAACGATCTTGATCACGTCGCCTTCCTCGAGTTCGTACTCCTCGCCGATCTCCCGGTTCGATTTCGCGTTGACCGCGTGCAGATAGCCGTCGCCGATATCGGAGTGGACGCTGTAGGCCAGATCGATGGGCGTCGACCCCTGGGGCAGCAGGAACGCGTCGGGGAGGACGTTGCCGCTGCCGTCGGACCACTTCGAGGCGTCCTCGACCGGGTAAGCGGTGAGGTGGTCGAGAAGGTCGTACACCGCGTGATCGAGCGCCGCCTGAACGCCCGTCCCGCCCCACTCGGCCATCGTGTCAGCGAGGTCCTCGAGCGCCCCGCGCTGTGCGTCGGTGACGCCGTCGCCGATCTCGATCGTCTCGTCGCCGGGGTCGTACTCGATCAGGTCGTTGTCGGCCGCCCGGCGGAGCGCGAGTTCTCCCTCCGCCGTCGTGGGGATCACGGGCTTGTCGAGCTCGAGCAGTCGTTCGACGTTCTCCTCGGGTGCGACGTCGATCTTGTTCGCCGCGACGACGATCGGCTTGGTTCGCTGGCGAACGTCCCGAGCGAGCGCTTCGCGGTGGTCGTCCTCCCACTGGATGGGGTCGTCGGGATAGTCGAGGTCCCGGAGGACCATCGCGATCTGTTTCGGTGATGCACCGAAGCCCGAGAGCATGTCCGCGAGCGCGTCGTCGATGTCGAAGTCGGGCGAGCGGGACTTGCGTTCTACTGATTCCCAGTTTCGCTCGACGATGCCCGCCAGCCAGAGGTCCATCTCCTCCTCGATGAAGTCGATGTCCTCGAGCGGGTCGTGGTCGCCGATGTCGACGGGTTCGCCCTTCTCGTTGGTCCCGCCGGAGGCGTCGACGACGTTGACGATCACGTCCGCGTTCGTGAGTTCGTCGAGGAACTGGTTGCCGAGGCCTTTCCCCTCGTGGGCACCGGGAACGAGTCCCGCGACGTCCAGGAGTTCGATCGGGACGTAGCGCTTGCCGTCCTCGCAGTTGTCTGCGTTACAGCGCTCGTCGCGCTCGAGGCAGGGACACTCGGTCCGGGCGTAGCTCACGCCGCGGTTGGCGTCGATCGTCGTGAAGGGATAATTGGCGACGTCTACCTCCGCCATCGTCGCCGCGGTGTAAAACGTGGACTTGCCGGCGTTCGGTTTCCCGGCAAGCGCGATCGAAAGCATGGCTCAGGGTAGCAGGGTCCGGGAAAACTACCTTTCGATTCCACAACTCCGGATCGGTGACGACGACGGGCCGTTTCATCGCCCGGTATGGGCCGCGGACCGCTCGGGGGAGCGGTCCCGGCGGATTGCTATCTGGTTCCCGGCTCGAACGACTCGAGGAGGACCGACGCCTCTCGGACCCCTTCTTCGAAGACGGCGTGGTCCGACGCCGAGACGCGATTCGCGTGGGGATCCCAGTCGACGGCCCGGATCGCTCGGAGTCGGGGAAGCGTCGCGTGCCGCAGGCCGGCCTCGACGGCGTCGGCTGAATCGTCGACGTGATACGAGACGGCGCGGGCGAGATCGTCCACGGATCGCGTCTCGTCGTCCCATTCGTGGTAGAGAACGGCGAGGGCGATTCGGGCGCGTTCGTTCCGGAGCACGGCGAGGACCTCGTTCGCGGTCGCGGGGACCGACGCGACGGTATCGACGCCCGGTTCCCGAGTCGCCGTCGAGACGGTCGTGGTAGTCGACGGGGACCTTGCGGAATCTCCGGAACGGGGGCCCGCCTCGGCGTTCGGCGACGGACGAGGGTGCGACGCCGGTGCCGTCGTCGACGCGCTCGTGGTCGCCGTTTCTCCGCCAGTGGCCGCGGCACGGGCTGACGTCGGTGTGTCGGCGACCGCTGGACCGATCAACTCGGTTACTCCGGCGGGCGTCTCGGTCGGCCGATCGGCGGGCGGTGCCGCCTCCGGTGTCGTCGCCGACGACGATTCGGTGTCTTCGTCCGGCGGGTGTTCCCGCGCGTCGGCCGAGTCCACGCTGGTGGCCTCGAGCGACGTCCCAACGGCGGTCGCGAAGCCGGTCGCGCCGCCGACCGCGGTGAGGATCGTCACCAGCGCGATCGGGTCGCGGACCGCGCCGCCCTCGAGTGTCACGTAGCCGACGAGCCAGAGAGCGAGCGCGCAGGCGGCGACGATCCCGATCGAAACGCGAGTCGCGACCCTGTCGCGCGCGTCGGACGGAACGTCACGACGGGCTAGCCAGACGCCGCCCGTTGCCAGCCCCGTCGGGACGAGCAGCGAAACGAACAGTTCGAACGCGAGGGCAGGTTGCGAGACCGGCGTCTCGAGCGTCCGGACGATTCCGGCGACCGCCAGTGCGAGCCCCATCGCGACGATGGCAGCGGTCGATTCCCCCCATCCCTCCCACCGGTACTGTACGGGGGTAGCGAAACGCATGCCTCTCGGTTCCACGGACTGTCGTATAAAACGGACTGATCGCGGTCCGACACGTTCACCGATCTGAACGTGGCTACAGCTCGACGGCCATCATCACCTCATCGACGTAATGGCCGTTGAGTTTGTAGTGGTCCTCCCGGATCGCCTCGGTCTCCCAGTCGTGTTCCTCGAGGAACGCGATCGCCTCCTCGTTGGTCGACGGGACGCTCTGGTAGACCTTCTCGTAGCCGTTGGAGCCGGCCCACTCGAGGCCCCGCGAGAGGAGGTGCGAGCCGACGCCGTGGCCGCGGTACTCTTCGAGCACGCCGACGGTGAGCTCGGCGGTGTGACTCAACTTCTCCAGTTCCGGCGCGTGGAGGTGAACCCAGCCGACGACGTCGTCCTCGACCGTGGCGACGAAGAACATCCTGGACTCGAGTTCGTTGTGCCGGAGCAACGCGTCTTCGTGATCGATCTCGTCGGCGACGCTCTCGGCCTCGATGTACGTCTTCTCTTCCGCGACCTGTCGGATCGCGCCGACGATGCCCGTCAGGTCCTCCTGACGCGCCGGACGGATGTGGAACTCGAGGGCCTCGGAGACGTACTCCTCTTCGGCACCTGCATCGATCGTCACTCTGAGCGTGCCGTCCTGTTCCTCGATCCGGCCGTCACGTTTGAGGATCGCGACGTGGTGTCGGAACCCGCTCGGATCGAGATTGAGGTGTTCCTGGGTCTCGTCCGGGTCGACCGCCCCGTGTCGCTCGACGTACTCGTAGATCTCCTTGCGGTCCGCGTGGCCGAACTCGAGCGTATCAGTTGACGACATGATAACTGCTACCACGAAACATTACTTAATCCTTGTCCGGTCGAAAGCCACGTCGAAACGGGCCGTACACATCGACCGATGTCACTCACGGTATGGGGGTTCGCGAGTGAGTGCCCGCTCGAGCCGAGACCAACGCCGTTCTCCGTCAGTCACAGGGGGGCTCGAACGGACGTCTGGTACTTAAGCGGACAACTGGTACAGGCGGAGGACCTTCCACCAGCGGGGTATCGACTCGAGTGCGTGAGATGAGCGCTGTCCCACCCGATTGGCATCTGACAGTGTGCGTCTCGCGTTCCGCATGATCGGATCGAACGTGGTGGTTGCTGGCTGTGCCTTGGTCCTCGCGGTAGCGGTCGGACTGGTGGCCCACGAGTGGACACACGCGATCGTCCTGCGATTCGCGCGGGTCGAGTACTCCGTCTCCTATTTCCCTGGCCGTTCCGACGGAGTCATCGCGCTCCTCCTGACCCGTCCCTGGGCTGCCGTCTCTCCCCGCCCGACCGGCAACGAGCCCGCCTGGGTTCTCCGCCTTGCGGCGCTCGCACCCCTCTCGCTCGCGGTTCCCGTCTTCGGACTGGGGGTCGCTGGCCACGTGACGACCGAAACACCGGTCGTCGCTGCGGCGGCGATCGGCTGGCTCGCCTGTGCCCTCCCGAGCCCGCAGGACTTTTCGGTCGCGTTTCACGCCCGCCGACTCCTCGAGCGGTCCGCCGAATCGACCGCGACACTCGCTTCCCGCGCCGACTGACGGTCGTCGATTGGCTCCCGGGTTCGGTCGGGCCGCTCTCTCGAGGGACTACTGACGATAGGCACCGGTCGACCAGACGTGTGCGCTCGTAACGATAGCAAACGCGGCGAGAACGAACCCCGCACCGACGAGATCCGATATCGGGAGGAGTCCCGTCGCGATCGCTCCGATCAGCAGTGTACAGCAAACGACCGTCCCGGCGTACCGTCGTGGCCACCGGTCGGACGAGTCGGATCCGGTGGGCGGCTCGAGATACGAATCGAGTAGCGACGTCCGTGACGTCGGTTCGACCCGCCCGCGGTCCTTGTCGTAGTCGACGATTCCGTGATTGTCGAGCTTCGGAAGGTGGGATTGATACAACGAGATATACACGCGCTGGCGCTCGTCCGAGGTGAGTTCGTCGACGGTCGTTCCCTGTTCCCAGGCTGCGACCTGTTCCGCGAGTTCACGTAACCGAACGGGTTCCTCTGCCTCACGGAGGTATCGGAGCACGTCCCGACGCCGTTTCGTCTGAAGCAAGTGATGGACATCGTCCAGTGACAACTCCGACGAACCATCGACTGTCTCGGGGTCTCGAGTCGGTTCGTTAGTGGCGGTCGTCCGACTACGTCCGAACACGTCGACTCTTCCGGATCGTATTCATGTTGGATATATAAAACTACGGGCTGGTCCCGATCGCAATTCCCCGTCGGCAAGGAAGAGAGGAGGAGGGTCGGTAGACGACCCATCAGCAGTCCGGCATCGAGGCGGTCACACAGCCACGAATGACCGCGGATCGGTGATTGAGCACGGGTGATCCACCGGCGTTGACAGCGATGCTAGCGCGTCGGGTGGTCGGACCACGCCGACACTCAACTGTTGTCTTGTTCGATAATAAAGCTATCTATTGGATCAACAAATCATAAATCGACTAACTTTCCCCACATACTGGTAGTAATATGGCTGTTTACACATATAAGCGCAGATATCGGTGGTGTCGGTCGTTCGATTTGCCGATCTGTTTGGCTCGAGGGGACGACTGTCGGCATACTCAGGGATCGATCTCCATCGGTGCGCTTCGATCGGAGAGCTCCGCACTGACGAGCGCAGCGTGGCTCCGACGGAGCCGTTCGGATAGCGCCTGATGTGAGATACCCAGTTCCGTGGCCAGTTCCTTGAGCGTCACCCCTCTGGGCACGTCGAAATAGCCGAGTTCGTGGGCCTTACAGATCGTCTCGTACTGGGTTTCGGTCAGGGGAGTCCGCGCGGTCGCGAGGTCGTTGACGCCACTGATTCGGCAGACGTCCGCTGCGAAGTCGTACTGTTCGAGTAACTCGTGACACGCCGAGACCGACTCCCGGTCGTGGAAGAGTAATTTCACCATCCAGCGTTCCTCTCGGCCCTGAGCGGTCAGTATCGCACCGTCGTTTTCCGTGACGATCTCCTCGAATAGCTTGACGCCGTCACCGAACGCGAGCCGAAACAGCCAGCGGTCGTTCGGGCCGACAGCGGTCTCGTCGTCCGTCGTAGATCCCTCTGCGTCGTCGGCGACGCTCGCGATCACGTCGACGGACGGATCGTCCTCGAGCGCCCGCCGAACCGAGTCCCGGTCCGGCCCGCTCGTCCAGACGAGCGGCGGTGAACCACCGATCATGCCGCCGACCTGGAACTCGAACGTCGACACTCGATCGAACGTGCGAGCGAATCCGAGTCGATCGGTCGGGATCCCGAGTTCGACGACTGTGGTCATCATCGAAAGCCACCACAAAGACGTATACACGGATTGTGTTTCCGGTAGCCTTTCCCGCCACCCAATTCCGATGACTGTCACTTTTGCTCGAGGGTGTCGGTTAATTATATGTCGGTCCGCGAGGCCCCTGTACTACGATCGTGCCGATCTTTGCTATCGCAATTCGATTGTTCTGCTCGTTGTGGCTTATCTCCGACATTTCTTTGCGAGCGACGAGAACGGTTCACTGGCTCAGTCGATCGTATTTTCAGTCCCTGTAACTCCCGACCAGCTACAAGTATCCACGCCGCCTCCGTTCGAGTGGCCATCGACGAGCACTGGCCGACAGGGAATGCACGACGACCGCCGTCCGTCGTTCTCGCGAACGGCGTCGTCGATAATGCCGGTCGAGTCTCCTGGATCGATTTCTCGAGTCGATAGTCTCTGACGGGGCAGGGAGACGTCCGAGATATTTTGTACTCGATAGTCGAGTGTTCGGGAACGACCGACTGTCGCTACCGCTGTAACCGCGCCACGGGGCCGTCGGTATGGTCGCGTTCGAGATCGACCAGTCCGTCCGACTCGAGATCGTCGAGGAGGCCCTCGAGCCACGCTCGGCCGTACTCGCCGTCGGGTGCGTAGTCGACGCGAATGCGATGCCCGAGCGCGTCGAGCTCGAGTTCGTCGTACTCCTTGAGCGTCCGGACGATCCGGCCTCGGAACTGCCGGCGACTACCCTCGAAGCTCGGTTGGGTAGGAACGTCGGGAGCGGTGAAATCACCGCTTGCGTACGCGCCACACCATTCCCGCCACGGACAGCCGGCCTCGTCGCAGTGTGGCGTCTGCTCGCAGGCGACGCCGCCCAGTTCCATGATCGCGTTGTTCCAGACTCGAGACTGCCCCGCCGGCATGAGTTCGCTCGCCGCCGTTTCGAAGGCCCCGTCGTCGTCCGGTACGTCGAAGGCGCGGTAGAGCACCCGTTTGACGTTCGTGTCGACGACCGCGTCGCCGTCGTTGAACGCGAAGCTCGCGACCGCATTGGCCGTGTACGGGCCGACGCCCATCAGCTCTTGGAGTTCGTCGGGATGCTCGGGGAAGTCCCCGTCGTACTCCTCCTGAACCTGCTGGGCCGCCTCGTGGAGGTACTTCGCCCGGTTGTTGTACCCCAGGCTGTGGTCCGTCCAGAATCCCACGACGTCGGCGCGGTCGGTGTCGGCCAGCGCAGCGGTGGTCGGCCAGCGCTCGAGGAATTCCTCCCAGGCCTCGACGACGCGACCGAGCTGCGTCTGCTGGCTCATCACCTCGCTGACGAGGATCTCGTAGGGATCGTCGGTCCGTCGCCACGGAAACTCACGGTGGTCGTCCTCGTACCACTCGATCAACGCCTCGCGAACGGCCTCGCGGTCGGCCGGCAACGCCCACTCCTCGGCCTCTGCTGTCATCGACGGACGTTACGCGGTCGGCTGTAAGTCAGTGTCGCAATTCGGCGGTTCGACGACGGTGGCGCTCACGATTGCTACCACCTACCCAGACGGAATCGGCGGTCCGTCGGCGACGGCCGGGCGATACGAATCACAATAGATTTTATCGCAGAATAATGTGTGCTGTTTACTATGGGCTCACACTCGATCGGATCCTGGCTGATCGTCGCTGGATTCGCGATCCTCGTAGGCCCGTTCGTCGTCCTGTTTCTCCGAGCGATCGGACCGACCGGGTGGATGATCCTCGGCTTCTTGCTGATCGGTGTCGGTTCCCTCATCACCCTGTTTGAGAAGACTCGCTCGGACGGATCCGGTCACAGAACGTGGACGAACTGTGACAACTGCGGGAAGCGTATCGATGACCGCGCTCCGACCTGCGCCTATTGTGGGACAGACCGCTGAGTCGACGACCGATCTCGACGCCGTCGACTCGAGGCGACCACGAAAGGCCTATCCGACCCGCTCGAGTCCCCTCCCGTATGAGCCTCGACGACCTCAACGACGAGGTGACGGAGTCGTACACGGACATCGGCGACGACCTCACCGTCTCGCTCGACCGCGAGACGCGGAACGAACTGGCCTTGCTCGAGACGGCGCTCGAGCCCGAGGAAACGGACGAACTCGTCCGGCGGGCCATTCACATGCTCTTTCAGTCGACCGTCGACACGGGGAAGCTCGACTTCCAGCTCCGGTCGGCCTACGACGTGACCTACGACGAATACCTGTCGGGCATGACCTTCGAGGAGATGACCGGTGCGGATCAGTACCCGTCGATGGACGACGAGCGACGCTACCAGTTTTAACGACCACGGGATCGGTGTTCTTCAACCGACGAGATATCGCGTCCTCGTTTCGTTCCGACAGCGATATCCATACGTGTTCTAGTCACAATGGACACTTCTAACTTCATAATAGGTGAGCTTAAGCTCGCTCGTACCCTCGTCACCTACATGACTATCAATCAACATTCCCTCGAAACAGATTACCACTGCCCCGAATGCTCGGGTCCGCTGTCGACTCGATACGAGTCGCTCGCCTGCAACGACTGCGGGTACACGCCGCGTCACGGCGCGGACTGATCGAACGACTTCCGCTCTCGAATTTCTCGTACCGATTCGAACCAGCCCGGTCAGGCGCGTATTTCCGTTACTGTAACGCCCGTGAGAACGTGATCGGCTGCGACCGTCGCCGAGGGGCGGTCGTTGCGATCACGGAGCGACGATCAGCCGTCGCCCAGCGGGACGAACGGTAGCATCGCCGGTTGATCGGCCGAGTAGGCCAGCGCGTCGGCCTGGCTGGTGTCGTCCGGCGTCACCACGTCCATGATGCGCGGCGCGTTCTCGGCCGCGCCGGGGATTGCACCGCCGAACACGTAGTCCGCCGCGTCTTCGGCGACGGGACGGAGCGTCCCGCGGTCCTCGGACTGGACCATCGCCACGACTTCCAGGTCCGAAATATCGGCTCCACCGAACGCGGCCTGATCGACCGAGAGCGCCACGGTGTTCGCCTCGGTGTCTACGTCGTCCCGAACGCTGATCTCGTTGCCGTCGGTGTCGGTCAGCGGATTCCCGCCCGCGTCGACCGCGCTCTTCGTGAAGCCACTGACCTCGAGGCGGTAGTGCCAATCCGACTCGAACTCCGCAGCCAGCCCGAGGTCGCCGACCTCGGTCGTACTCCCGCCGTCTTCGGTCGGATCGCGGAGCCACAGGACGAACATGTGTGGCGAGAAGCCGCGATCGCTTCCGAAGGCGTTGTTCAAGGTCTCGACCGCGAAGGAGAACTGGACGGTGCTCGAGGTCCGCGTGACTTCGAACGACTGGAGGTCGAAGACGCCGTCCTCGAACGCGCCGGCGGTCGGGTACGTGTACTCCCCTGGGCCGTAATCGTCGCCGCTCGAGTCGGTGAACGATGCGACGGTCTCCGGCGGCGTCACCGTCACGGTCCGGCTGGCGAGGGTTTCGCCGTCGGGGGTTCGGACGGTCACGTCGTACGTTCCTGCAGTGTCGATCGCCGTTCCGAACCCGAACGACTCGTTGGTCGCACCCGGCCCGAACCGGACGTTTTCGAGGCTTCGGACGTCGCCGTCGACGACGAGCTCGACGGTCGTCCCGCCGATGTAGTCGCCGTCGTTGGAGCCGGTCGCCGAAACGAACGGCTCCCGCACGAAGGTTTCGCCGTCGATCGATACGTCGACCTCCTGGGTGGGCCGTTCGTAATTCGGGAGCTGTTCGAGGTCCTCCTCCGTTGCCGGTCGGAGCCGAACGGCGGTGCCGCCGGAACCGACCATCGAGGCCAGCAGCGTCGTGGATGCGTCGACGATTGCCTCGTCGATGCGCACGTCCTCGAGATTGCCGTCGTAGTCGGCATCGACGCCGTCGGAGTAGATCTCCGCGACGTACTTGTCTTTCCCGTGTCCACGGCCTCGATGCTGCCCGCGTCCGTTTCGTTGGCCGCGAGCGCGTTCCTCTCGGTGACCGTTGCCACGTCCCTTCTCGTGGCCCTTGCCGCGGCCCTTCTGATGACCGTTGCCGGTTCCGTTTCCGTGACCTCGACCCCAGCCACGGTCGTCGTTATCCCACCATCCGGGGCCGTCATCCTCTCCCCAGTCGTGATCATCGTCGTCGTCCCACCAGCCGCGGTCGTCGTCATCGTCCCACCAGCCGTGGTCGCCGTCCTCCCACCAGTGACCGGAGTCGGAGTCGAGGAAGTCGAGGGGAATCTCGAGCGCGCGGCCGTTCTCGTCGGTCATCGCACCGACGTACCACTCGTCGCCCTTCTGCCGGGCGGTGATCATGTAGTCGCCGATCGACGCATCCAGAACGCGCGTGTCGTCCCAGCCCGCCGCCGGGACGTCTTCGATGAACTGGAACGCGGGGACGGTCGGCCCGGTGATCGGCGGCTCGTCGGGCTCGGGCATCGACGCGCCGGGCTCCGTGACGGCGATCGCATCGAGGTTGAAGCCGCCGGTGTCCTCGTCCGTGAGCGCGAGGGAGAGTTCGGTATCGCCGGACTCGAGCGAGACCGTCGTCGCCGTGGCGGTCCAGACGTCCCAGTAGTCCGTTCCGGGGATCGATAGCTGTTCGACCGGTTCCCCGTCGATCTGGAGTGTAGCCGTTGCGTCGACCTCGAAGCCGAGCCCGTTGTCGGCTTCGTAGTTGGCCGCTCGAAGGTGGACGTCGTACTCGCCGGCGGGGGCGTCTTCGAGCGTCCAGGTGGCCGTCGACCCGCTGTCGACGCTGTTGGCGTCGAAGGGAACGTACGCCTCACCCTGTGCGTTGGCCCACTCCGACTGGGTGGCGAACCCGTCGAGGTCGGCGTGCTGGGCTTGCGCGACTTCGCCCACGCCCAGCGTGGCGGGCTGGTCGGCCAGGTACGAACTCGGTAAGTCCGCGGCCATCTGGAGGCCGCTGAAGTAGGTCGGATACATCGCGAGCTGTTTGGCCCGCGTCGTCTCGATGCCGCCGGAGCCCGACTCCATGTCGAAGATTCCCGGCGTGTACTCGACGGGGCCGCCGAGCATGCGCGTGAACGGGAACGTGACGTGGTGGTCCGGGCTGACGTTCCCGAAGGCGTCGTACTCCTGTCCTTTCACGCCCTCGCGGGTCATCAGGTTAGGATACGTTCGCCGGCGACCGGTCGGGTGAATCGGCTCGTGCACGTCGAGCATCTGCCGGTTGGCCGCCGCCGTCTCCGCGACCAGCGTGTGGTGGTTGACCAGCACCTGATTGTGGTGGCTGTATCCCTCCCCGGAGAGATCACCGCTGTCGGAGACGTACCCGTTCTTGATCGTCCGGATGCCGAGGTCGTCGTACAGCCCGAACGCCTCGTCCAGTTGTGACTCGTAGTTCCGGAAGTCCCCCGCCGTCTCGTTGTGCATCGTCATCTGCGTCGACGGCTCGAGACTCGACCCGTAGTCCGTCACCCCTTCGAGATCGAAGTCGGGATACGACTCCGTGAAGCTGAACTCGCTGCCATCGCCCGGGTAGCTCGACCAGCCCTGGTTCCAGCCCTCGACGAGCACGCCCGGAATGTCGTGCTCGCTCGCGAAGTCCATGTACTGCTTCGCGCGGCCAGTCTGCGCGCCGTGGTTGCCGGTCTGTGGCCCCTGGTACTCCCAGTCTGCGCGACCGGTGATCATCAGCCACCAGACCCCGATGAACTTCTGGGGCTCGATCCAGTCGGTTCCCCGCGTGAACACGTCGTCGCTGTAGTCCTCGTTGAGGTTGACGATGAGGTTCGACTCGATGAGATCGCCCGGCCGCCTGCCGAGCTGGATCGTCCGCCACGGGGTGACGTGGGGCGCGGAGGCCGACACCTTCGTGCCGTCCGGAAGCGGGGCCAGCGCCGCCTCGAAATCGGTGGAGCCGTCCTCCTGCGGTGTGATCGCCAGCGACGCGTAGTCGTCGAGGTTCGCCTCGTGGACGCTGACGTAGTGGTCGTCGTCGGTCCGCATCGTCATCGGCGTGTGAACGCCGTCGAACGAACCGCCGAATTCCGACTCGAGCGTCGAGCCGATTTCGCTGAGGGGTGTCGCTTCGTACTCGTACTCGAAGCTGTTGTAATCGCCGGGGACCCACCACGAGTCGTAATCGCCCGCGAAGGAGTACTCCGTTCGCTCCGAGGTGATGACGAACTCCTCGCCGAAGCGCTCGTCGAAGAGGAACCGGAACCCGAAGCCGTCCTCGAACACTCGGATCTCGAGGGTGCCGCCCCGGCCCGGTCCCTCGGTCTCCTCGAGGCCGATCCGGAGCTCGGTGTAGCGCTCCTCGATCTCGTCGTACTGATCCCAGACCGGTTCCCACGTGCTATCGACCCGGTCCCACTCGCTGCCCGTGACCTCGAGGTCGGCCGCGTCGCTGCCGACGCCGAAGGCGGGCTGGTTCTGGAACTCGAACCCGATCCGCGATGAATCGACGACGGTTCGCCCGTCGAACCGGACGCTGTACGTCGGCGTGCCGTCCTCCACGTCGATGACGACCAGCACCCTCCCGTCGGGCGAGGGGACGACTCGAGTCGACGAATCGTCGCCCTCCCAGACCGGCGATGCGGCCTCCGCGGATACGTTCAGCGAATACGCCGACGCCGCGAGCAGCGATGCCATGCCGCCGAGTACCCCGCGTCGCCCGTACGTCTCCAATGTTTGGTGTGATTTCTCATCAACCATGCCATCTCATACATGCCGATACAGTCACTAAAAATTTACTACGATAAATAGTAGGAGTCAATGATCGAGTGAGGATCATCTAACAGGTTCGAAAGCGCGTCCGTTGACTCAGACCGTTACAGAGAGCAGTCGCGGCCTCCCTCTCAGACGAACAGCATTCTATCTGCGAATAAATTCCAATAGATATAAGTTTAACTTTCTCGTATGAATAGCTGGAAGTCAGCTCCAGCGGGGGCGTGCGTCGAAACGCCCCGGGTGCTGAGACACCCGAGACTGGCTTCCAACCGCAACGGCTCGAAGCCATGTTTCACTTACTCCCACCGAGACATAAACGTCTCGCACGACGACGGTATCGCAGACGAGTATCGGACGCAGTCGATCGACTATCGGCCGTCATCGAACGACGATCGCTCGAGTGGCACCGCCATCGACGGACACGGACTCGGAGCGATCGATGAGCGCCGATGACGAGCCGTCCCCCGACGACGAACTGACGATGGACGCCGATTCGATCGCCGCCGACAATTCGTCGCGACGGCGACAGCCGGTTCCGTGCCCGCGGTGTGACACACCGGTCGCGGTGGTCGTGAGCTACGGCCCGACGACCCACAGGGCCACGCCCTGTGGCTGTCCGGTCTCCGGCAGCCTGCTCGAGAAAACCGGGCCCGGCTCCGACTAAGGGAAGGGTTGGGGTGCGACGGACCCCGTTTTTTTATCGAGGATCGAATCGCTGTAGCCACTCCTCGAGTTGTATCGTCGAAACCCAAAATCGAACGGCAGCCCGGCGGTCAGTCGTCGATCGGTGCCGCACTCGAGAGCGCTTCGTCGATGTCGGCCTCGGCCATCTTCTCGACTAAGGCGTCGATCACTTCCTCGCGCTTGCCGGAGACGAACTTGATCGAGCCGACGACGAGGTGGCCGCCGCCGGAGACGCCGCCGCCCGCGATTTCGGCCTCGAGTTCCGTGACCATGTTCGGAATGTCGAGTCGGACGCCGTCACTGCGGAGCACGGCGAAGTCTGGCCCGTAGCCGACCGTGATGACCGGATCGCCGGTCTCCTCGATTTTCCGGTCGTGGATCTCGCCCGTCGTCTTCCCCGGCGCGGGGTAGGTAAAGCGGTGGGCGTAGTTTTCCACGTCGATCCGGTAGAGGTGCGCGCCGTTCTCGAGCGTCTCGTGCTCGAGGTGGGGCATCGCGTCCTCGAGTTGCTCGTCGACTTCCTCGCGGCCGCGGTCGGCGAAGAACTCGACGAGGTCGCGGTGGCGCTCCTCGTCGTCGCTGTCGACCTGGAGCAGGTCCTGAATCAACTGGTCGCCGGAGTTGTAGCGCAGCCAGAAGGCGGCGTAGTCCAGCGCTTCGCTGACGTCCTGGACGCGATCCTCGTCGTACCCCTCCTCCGCGGCGAGCGCGAGGTAGTCGTCCATCGCGTCGGCCTTCGAGCGGTCCGAGAGGCCGGCGACGGCGGGGACGTGACGGAGTTCGTCGCCCAGCTCGGGGTAGATCATCCGCGCGAGCTCAACGCAGAGCATCCCCGTCGTGATCCGGTAGTCCTCGTCGTGAAGGTAGGGGTTCACGTGGGCGTCGAGCAGATCCTCGACGGCGTCGGGGTCGGGGTGGTGGTGGTCGACGACAGCGATCGGGATGTCGTAGTGGGCCAGCGTCTCGTAGGCCGGCACGTCCTCGGCCGTCGAGCCGTTGTCCAGCATCAGGAGGAGCGGCAGTTGCTGGCCGTGTTTCTCGCGATCCTCGAGCGCGAAGTTGAGGTCACGGGTCGCGTCTTCCATCTCGTAGAACGGCGCCTTCGCCGGCAGCCGCTTGATGAGGTGGCGGGGTGCGTTCTCGTCCTCGTGAACGTCGGCGATGAACCGTTGGAGGGCGATCTGGACGGGGACGGCGGCGCACATGCCGTCACCGTCGGCGTGGTGACGCACGCGGATCGGACGTCCCTCGAGGACCGTCCGACGGAGCAGTCGGGCGACTTCCTCGAGGTTCGGCTGCAGTTTTTCGAAGGCCGGCCAGTCGATCAGCGGCTCGACGTCGTGGGGCTCGGCGCGCTCCTCGAGGGCGTCCTCGAGTCGCTCGCGGGCCCCCTCGGCGTCCTCGCCCTCGAGTTTCGAGAGGCCGTCGACCTCGATCTGGACCGATCCCTCGCGGTGTTCCGGCGTCCCGGTGACGCGGACGACGTCGCCGACCTCGATGGTGGGGTAGGCGCGGACGCCGGCCTCCTCGAAGGCGGCACAGGGGACGACGCCGTACTCGTCGGAGACGTGGAAGATCGTCGGGCCGCCGGTCTGTTTGACCTGGGTGACCGTTCCCTCGACGTGGATTTGCTCGCCGATGGCGCTCTCGAGGCGGTCCGTGCCGGTCAGCGAGTAGTCGTGGCCGACCTCCTCGACCGTGTAGTCCTCGATATCGACGGGTTCGAAGGCGAGATCGCCGTTCTCGCGGACGCTCTCGAGTTCGACGACGAGTTCGTCGCCGACGGCGAAGGTGCCCTCGAGGACGGATTCGTGGACGAGTCCGGAGACGGAATCGGAGAGATCTACGAAGACGCCGTAGTCGACGATGCCGTTAATTTCGGCGAGATAGGACTGGCCTTGTTCGACGTCGTCAGCGGTACAATCGGAAGCGAGATCGTAAACGACGGAATCCCCGTCGTCTGCGCCGGGTTCCCCGGCGGAGTCACGCGTCATCTTGATTCGCTGTTCGAGACGGTCGCGTATAACCCTTGTCAAGACGTGCTGGCGACTCGAGGCGCTGTTCTGGGCCAGTCTCTCATTCGTGACCGTTTCGTGCTGACAATGTGGTGGTATGGCTCTCGCTGGTACCGTCTCGATGGAAATGCTACTCAGCTATCATGCGGTACATTCGACAATCGCCGTTCCGTCTGTCGCGAAACGAAGATATATCTGTGGATGGTGATGATCCGTTCGAAACGTACCGCGGGAGTGCCACCAGTGACGAGACGATGCTCGAGCCGATGCGCCGACTTCGTGGCGACTACCCCCGCGATGTCCGTATCGAGTGACCGACAGGAGGATGATCTCCGGTACGATCGTGTCGTGACCTGCAGCGATATCGATGTGGCTGATACGTACCGGCCTGATCAGGTCCGAACTGTACGGGAACCCGAACGATCCCTGCCCACTCGAGCAATAGCTACAAACGACATCGGCGGGATGTCCGTATATGGACGTCTCACATCCGCCTGCGGAAGGCGACGAGTACGTTTTCGAACGAACCTTCGATCACGAGGACGTACGCGAGTTCGGCGAGCTGTCCGGCGACCAGCAGCCGATCCACACCGAGCCAGATGAGGCAGGTCGGCTGACCGTCCAAGGACTGCTCACCGCGACCCTGCCGACCAAGATCGGCGGCGATCTCAACTACATCGCTCGCAGTATGGAATTCGAGTTCCACCAGCCCGTTCACACCGGCGAGCGGATCTCCTGCACCTGTCGCCTCGAGTCGGTGACCGAACGCGACGACTACTACGACGTGGAGTGCTCGGCGGTCTGTACGAACGAGGACGACGAGAACGTACTGCGAGCCGAAATCGACGGCCTCATTCCGAAAAGTGCGGTTCCCGACGACGAGTAGCGTCGCTTCTCGGAGTCAACGGGCCGCCCATCGGAACGTTTAGCAACCGCAAGGCCCCAGAGGGGTGTATGGGGCTGTTCGACGCGCTGTTTCGCTCGAGCGAGATTCTCGGCATCGCCGAGGAGACCCTCGAGTTCGCCCTCGAGTCCTCCGAAGAGACCCATCCGAACGAGTACATGGGATTCCTCCGGGGGACCGAGGCCGATCGCCTGGATCTGGACCGGGAGGGCCTGGTAATCACGGACATTCTCGTGGTACCCGGCACCGAGACCAACAGCGTCAGCGCGACCGTCAAGACGAACCAGATTCCGAACGACGTGAAAGCGTTAGGGAGCATTCACTCCCATCCAAACGGCGTCATCAAGCCCAGTAATGCGGATCTGGACACGTTCGGTCGAGGGAGCGTCCACATCATCATCGGCGCGCCCTACCGGCGGACGGACTGGAAGGCGTTCGACTCACAGGGGCAGCCGACCACGCTGAACGTGGTCGACGTCGACCTGCCCGACACCGAGGACTTCTTCGACTTCACGCAGGCGGATATCGACGAGGAACTGCGACGATGAGCGCTTCGCTACTCGAGACGATGGCACCAGTGACTACCGCACGACCGACGACGGGATCGCCACGGAAACCGCACGCGGCAGGATCGACGGCGAGGCACACATGACGCGGCGGGTCATCGCTCAGGGAACGTTCGACATCCTCCACCCCGGCCACGTTCACTACCTCGAGGAGGCCGCCGCGATGGGCGACGAACTGTCCGTTATCGTCGCCCGCTCGACCAATGTCGACCACAAGGAGCAACCGATCTGTCCGGCCACACAGCGCCGCGACGTGGTCGGCGCGCTCGAGGCGGTCGACGAGGCCCTGCTGGGCCACGAGGAGGACATCTTCGTCCCGATCGAGGAGATCGATCCGGACGTGATCGCGCTCGGCCACGATCAACACCACGACGACGAGGCGATCCAGGCCGAACTGGATCGCCGCGGGATCGATTGCGAGGTTCGCCGGGCGAGCGCACGTGAGACGGACGACGACGCGCAGCTGTTGTCGACGCGGCTGATCATCGATCGAATCCTCGAGCGCCGGGGATGAGAGGTCGCTAGAGCGCGTTCTCGGTTGGGCCCGATCAGTTCTCGAGGACGACCGGGGGCGGCAGTCGCAGCGAATCGACCGTGTGTCCCGTCTCGACGAAGTGTTCGATGGCCTTCTCCGAGACCTCCTTTTCGGTGTAGCCGTCGGCAGTGCTGAGTTGCCAGTCGCATTCGAGACAGTATTTACACATACGTCGCTCTAACTGGTAGTCGGTCACAAAGGCGGGAAAGACTCGTGCAGGAAATCGAAGGGGTCGATTCGGTGAGCGCGTAAGAATCGAGTGTACCGGTCCCGTTCGACCGGTCGCTTACTCTTCCTTGACGCCGGGGTTGGTCACGGCACCGTTGGCTGCCGACCCGAAAGCGTGGCCGAACTTCGCCAGCACGCCGTTCTCGTAGTTGGGTTCGGGCTGGTCCCACTCCTCGCGTCGGGCCGCGAGTTCCTCGTCGTCGAGGTCGACCTCGAGGGTGCGCTCGGCGATGTCGATCGTGATCACGTCGCCGTCCTCGATGAGACCGATGGGGCCGCCGGCGAACGCCTCGGGGGCGACGTGGCCGATCGAGAATCCGCGCGTCGCGCCGGAGAAGCGACCGTCGGTGATGAGTGCGACGTCTTCGGCGTGGCCCTGACCGGCGACCGCGCTCGTGACGCCGAGCATCTCGCGCATTCCGGGGCCGCCCTGTGGCCCCTCGTTGCGGATGACGATCACGTCGCCGCTCTCGACGTGTCCTTCCTGGACGTACGCCATCGCGTTCTCCTCCTCTTCGAAGACCCGGACGGGGCCTTCGTGGTGGAGTTCGTCGTCGCCGGTAACCTTGAGAACCGAGCCGCCGGGCGCGAGGTTGCCCGTCAGGATGCGGATGGCCCCCTGCTCGTTTTTCGGCTCGTCGACGGTGTAGAGGAAGTCGACGTCGAGGTCTTCGATCGCCGGCGGATCGATTCGCTGGAGCTCTTCGCCGATCGTGTTGCCCGTCACGGTCAGTGCGTCGCCGTGGAGGAGATCGGCCTCGTAGAGGGCGTTCAGAACGACCGGGACGCCGCCGACCTCGTGGAGGTCGTTCATCACTCGCGACCCGCCGGGCTGGAGGTCGGCGATCTTGGGGGTGCGCTGGCTGATCTCGTCGAACTCCTCGATGGAGAGGTCGACGCCGGCTTCGGCGGCCATCGCCAGCAGGTGGAGGACGGCGTTGGTCGAGCCGCCGACGGCGACTTGCAGGGCGATGGCGTTCTCGAAGGATTCCTTGCTGAGGAAGTCGGAGGGCTTGCGCTGTGCTTCGACGGCCTCGACGGCGAGTTCGCCGGCCTTCCGGGCGACGTCGTAGCGCGATTCGTCCTCGGCGGGCGGACTGGCGCTGCCCAGCGGCGCGAAGCCGAGCGCCTCAGAGATCGAGGCCATCGTGTTGGCGGTGAACATGCCACCGCAGGAGCCCGCGCCGGGGCAGGCGTTGCGCTCCATCTCGTCGAGTTCCTCGCCGGACATCTCGCCGTCAGCGACGGCACCGACGCCCTCGAAGAGGTTCTGTACGGTGACTTCTCGCCCCTCGTGTTCGCCGGGCATGATGGAGCCGCCGTAGAGGAAGACGGAGGGAAGGTCCGTCCGAATGGACGCCATCATCATCCCCGGCATGTTCTTGTCACAGCCGCCGATGGTGACCAGTCCGTCCATGCGCTCGCCGAACGAAACCAGTTCGACGGAGTCGGCGATGAGTTCCCGAGAGATCAGCGACGCCTTCATCCCCTCGGTCCCCATCGAGATGGCGTCGGAGATCGTGATCGTGCCGAACTCGATGGGCATGCCGCCGGCCTCGTCGACCCCCCCGAGGGCCGATTCGGCGACGTCGTCGAGGTGGACGTTACACGGCGTGATGTCTGCCGCTGGATTGGGGACGCCAATCATCGGCGATCCGAAGTCCTCGTCGTCGAACCCCATCGCGCGGAACATCGCGCGGTGTGGTGCCTTGTCCGGCCCCTCCGTTACTTCGCGGCTCCGCAACTGCTCGTCTTTCCCGTAGTCGAACTGGTCGTCGCTACTCATGCCCGTCCCTTGACTCGGAACCCGTATAAGTCGTCCTTTCTCGGTCAATCGTTCGTGTGGGCCCCTGCGACGCGAACATCTTCGTCTCAGAAGGCGGATAGTCGATCCGTCATCGTCGACGTGTCAAAAGTACTCCCGCGTCGGCGACCGGCCGGGCAGGACGTACTCGAGGTAGCCGACGAGATAGATCCAGCAGAGCCGCATGTATCCGACGCGTTCTTGCCGCCGATTCGAGGTGTCGACGGGGCAGGCGTGATCGTACACGAGGGTCCCCTCGCGGCGCAGTCGCAAGGAGAGGTCGGTGTCTTCGAGAAAGCCGAGCGAGTCGTCGAACCCGTCGACCGCCTCGAAGGCCGTTCGACGCACGCTGCAATTACAGCCGGGTTGCTGGACGAAGCCGACCGGCCAGCACGCGCGATACCACCAGTCCGAGAGGAGCCGAAAGAGGACGCGGTGTCGGAGTCCGTCCTCGAGCGGCCGGAGCGGGCCGCCGACGCCGACGACGTCGGGGGTGGCGTAGTGACGGCAGTGTCGGCGGACCCACGACGGCGGAACGACGGTGTCGGCATCAGTGAAGAGCAGGACCTCCCCATCTGCCGCACTCGAACCCCGATTTCTCGCCGGACCGGGGCCCTCCTGCCGGTCGTCGATCACGACCTGATCGACGATCGAACGCGCTCGAGCGACGGCCACCGTTCGTGCGCCGCTGGCGACGACGATCACCTCGAGACGTCCGTCGAACGTTTGGGCGGCGAGGGACTCCAGCGTTCGCTCGAGGCGCCGTCCCTCGTCACGGGCTGGGACGACGACCGAGGCGTCGGGATCCGACATCGTCGGAGACTGATGGCGGGAGTAACATAACCGCTGTGTCCAGTCGAGCGTCCTCGAATCTCCGTGGACTCACACGAAACGTGCACGATGCCGGCGTGACCCGAATCGGTTTCCGATGGCCGCTACTGGTACGATCGAACGGGAATACGGCGGTTTTACCGCAGTTTGGCCAGATACATACAAACTTTATGTATAAAAATTATATACACTGGTTATATGAATGAGGAAATAATACATCGGGCCTGTATGACAGATGACACCACACAATCGTCCCACACCCGAACCCACGGAACGGTCAGTAGACGCACCTTCGTCCGCGGCGCCGCGATAGCCGGGCTCTCTCTCGCCGGTGCGGGGGCCGCTTCGACCGCGACGGCCGCCGGTGAGCGGGTGTTCTTCCAGTACTTTCACGAAACGTGGCCGACGATTACGGACGACCTCTCGCGGGTCGCCGACCGCGGCTACGACGGGATCTGGATCCAGGCGCCCCAGGAGAGCGAGTTGACGTGGGACGACCAGGACGGTCGAAACGACCCGCCGCTCGGCTACCAGCCCGTCGACTACCGATCGTTCGACAGCGAGTTCGGCACCGAGGCGGAACTGCAGCGGCTCATCGATACCGCCCACGAAAACGGCCTCGAGGTGTACGTCGACTGCGTCATGAATCACATGGCGGCGAATCGCGGGTACGATTTCCCGCGCTTCGACGAGGAACACTTCCACACCGACGTCGGGTCGATCGACGACTGGGACGACGAGCACCAGGTCGAACACGGGAATCTCCTCGGGTTGAAAGACCTCGCGCAGCTCGAGACCCACGGCCACGAGGACACTGCACCGTACGTCCGCGAGCAACTGTACCGCTACATGGAAAAGATCGCGAGTTTCGGCGCGGACGGCTACCGGTACGACGCGGTCAAGCACGTCGAGGCCGAGTTCTGGGATCAGTACGCCAACCCCTGGGCCGACGAGTTCGACATGAACCGCGTCGGCGAGGTGTTCGACGGCAGCGTCGACTACGTACAGAACTACGTCGACACCGGCATGGACGCCTTCGACTATCCGCTGTACTTCGTGATGAACGACGTCTTCGACTACGGCGACATGAGTCGACTCGAGGGAGCGGGCCTCACGGCACAGGACCCGTGGCACGCCTGGCCCTTCGTCGGGAATCACGACGAGGGCGCGCCGCCGCAGTACCACCTGGCACACACCCACGTCCTCACGCTCGAGGGGACGCCGATGGTGTACAACCTGTATCCGGACGAGATCCTCGATGACGACGCGATCACCAACATGGTGTGGGTCAAGACGACCCTCGCCGGTGGTCCCACCCACTGGCGGCACGCGGATTCCGACCTCGCGATCTACGAGCGGGAGAACAACTTGCTCGTCGGCTTGAACAACGATACCGACGAGTGGCGCAGCGAGTGGGTGTACACGACCTGGCGGGACGAAACCCTCAACGATTACAGCGGCACGACCGAGGACGTACAGGTCAACGGCGACGGCTGGGTCGAAATATCGGTTCCGCCCGAGGGGTGGGTGTTCTACGCCCCGTACTGATTCCCGCGACCGGTGATCGATGCCGGGAAACGGTGTCGTCGCTTCCCGATCCTGCGCATGTCCGTCTCCTTGCCACCGTCGAAATCCCCTTGACGGCGCTTCCCCTATGCCGCGACATGGCGACCGTCAGCGCGGGTGCGCGTCTCCACGTCGGCTTCCAGAACCTCTCGCTCGCCCGCGAGCGACTCTACGGCGGCATCGGCGTCGGACTCGCGGAACCGCGCGTCACCGTTACCGCCGAACCCGCCGCGAGCGTCGAGGCCGACGATCCGCTGGTCCGGACCTACGCGAGCCGGGCCGTCGAGGTTCTCGACGTCTCCGGTGTCGCGGTCACGCTCGAGGAATCCCTGCCGCGACACGTCGGCCTCGGTAGCGGGACCCAGCTCGCGCTCGCCGTGCTGACGGCCACGGCGCGGGCACACGGAATCGAGCCGCGGATTCGGGACTACGCGCCGGCGATGGGACGGGGCGGGCGGAGCGGCGTCGGCGTCGCTACCTTCGAGGACGGCGGGTTCGTCGTGGACGCGGGCCATCCGACGAACCGGTTTACCACCGAGCCCCCGGCGGAGGGCGACTGGACTGTGCCGCCGGTCGTCGCGCGACACTCCCTCCCATCGGAGTGGCGGTTTCTGGTCGTCGTCCCCGAGGCCGACCCCGGTCGCAGCGGCGACGACGAGGACGCGAGCATGCGCGCGGTCGTCGAACGCGCCGATCCCGCGATCGCCGACGAGATCGCCGGCGTCGTCACCCGCAAACTGCTGCCGGCCGCCGCCGCCGGCCGCCTCGAGTCCTTCGGCGAGGCGATCGCCGAAATCGGCCGCAAGAACGGCGCGTGGTACGCCGACGCGCAGGGGGGCGTCTTCCGACCGCCGGCGGGCGAACTCGTCGAAGCGCTCGAGGACTGTCAGGTCCTCTCCGGCATCGGCCAGTCGTCGTGGGGGCCGGTCGTCTACGGCGTGACCGATATCGCGCATGCGCCGGAAGCCGAAGCCGCCGCCGAAGACGCGCTCGCGGATCGCGGGCTCGAGGGACGTGTTATTCTCACGGGGACGGCGGAGAACGGGGCTCGAGTTCGGACCGATACCGACCGACAGTAACGAGACTGAGATGAGCAGTTCAACCGTTGACAGCTACGATCTCCACGTATTCGATTTCGACTACTGCCACAACAGGTAAACGGGTCCGACCGAACGAATCCCTATGGAGCGGATGCCGCTCGGAATCTCACGGCTCGATCGGATGATCGGCGGCGGCGCGCCCGCCGGCAGCGTCGTCCTCCTCGCGGGCGAATCCGGTGCCGGCGCACGGGAGTTCTGCTACACGAGCGCCGCGATGAACGGACTCGTCGACGCGGATCCCGACCTGTTCGACCTCTACTACGGCGACCTGGAGCCGGAGGTGACGGTCCCCGAGGCCGTCCACTACGTCTCGTTTACCGACGAACGGAGCGCCGTCGTCAGCGAGATGGAGTTCGTCATGGACGACGAACTCGTCGGTGCCGGGATGGACGACGTTCGGTTCGTCGAGTTGGCCGAGGAGTACTTCCAGCTGACGCCGGTTCCGACGAACTGGTACGCCGACGGCATGGCCGATATCACCGAACTCGGCAGTCACAACGACCGCACGGACGTCCTCGAGGCCCTCGGAGAGTACCTGACGGAGCACGCGACGGGGAACCTCGTCGTGATCGACTCGATAACGGATCTGGTCGCGGCGGCCGACGACCGGCTCGGCTGGTCGGACCTGACCGTGCTGCTGAAGGGACTCAAACGCGCATCCCATCGCTGGGGCGGCGTGATACTCCTGCTCGTCAACGCGGAGCTACTCGGTCCGACGGAGCTCGGGCAGCTCAAGGAGGCCACCGACGGGACACTGCTGTTCGAGTGGGAGAGCGGCGGCTCGGAGCGAGCCCGCACGCTCGTCGTCGAACAGTTCCGCGGCGTGCTCTCCCGGCTCGAGGACGAGGACATCGTTCGGTTCGAAACGGAGATCCACGACGGCGGGTTCGATATCAGCAACGTCCGCAAGATCCGGTAAGGTAGCGAACCGCGACTCGATCGTCGGACTCAGCAGCTGAGTTTGGACCAACGCTTATACGGCTGATATCCCAACTAGAGGCAGATGTCGAGCCAGGACCACGACGACGGCGGCGTTTCGTTCACACTGCCCGCCGACGTCGACGACTGGCTGGCCGAGGAAGCGACCCGACGAGGGGAGACTCGTGAGGATATCTGTCGTCGTCTGGTGACTGCCGCACGGACCGTCGCGACGGACGACGACCTCGACCTCGCCGATCGCGACGAACTCGTCGACGTACAGGATCGACTCGAGGCCCAGCGCGAGGAGTTCGACGAGCTGCTCGAGGACGTCCGGTCCCGAGTGGTACAGGTCAAACGCGAGACCGACGCGAAGGCACCGGCGGAGCACGACCATCCGGAGTATCCGTCCGACGACGACCTCGAGTCGATTCGCGACGAACTCACCGCACTCGAGAACACCGTCGAAAGCGGCTTCGATAACTTCGAAACCGTCCTCGAGGACCTCCTCGCGGAGACCGACGAACTCGCCGAGCGGTCGACGCTCCTGGCTCGGGCCGTAGTCGACCTCAGAGATCGACGGGACGAATTCACGGCACGGAACCGCAATCGGGCGGCCGCCGACGATCTCAAACTGGCCGCCAACCGACTCGGGATCAGAACGGCGACCTGTACGGACTGTGGCTCGAGCGTCGATATCGCACTGCTGACCGCGCCCGAATGTCCCCACTGTGCGAGCGGCGTTATCGACGTCGAGAAGAACTCGTCCCTCTTCGGTTCGAATCGACTCCTCACCGGCGATCAGCCGGCGCTCGAGGGACGGATCGAACCGTCGGACGAGTCGTCACCGGACGCGATTTTCGATGCCGTCGAAGCGGACGCCGAACCCGAGGATACCGATCCTGACGGGTCGACGCACCCCGATTCCGGAGGCGACACCTAATGACTGACCGATCGAACCCGAGCGACGACACCGACGGTACCGAGTTCACTCACGACGAGGGCCGGGACTCACCGGCCGATGCCGACGCCGGCCGATCTCCGGAGACGCCGGATCGGTCCGCCCCGCTCGGAGAGCTTGCCGCGACCGTCGAGGAGACGGACGGCTCGGATGGCTCGCAGTCGAGCACGCCCGACTTCGACGACCTGTTCGACCGCCAGGAGACGACCGAGATCGACGGCGATCGCCTCTGGGAACGACTCGAGGGCGACGAACTGGGCGAGCAGCCCCGGTCGGCGGAGCGCGAAATCCGGGAGGTCGAGAAGCGATCGTACTGCCAGGACTGTGAACACTTCTCCGAGCCGCCGAACGTCGCCTGCGGTCACGAGGGGGCCGACATCCTCTCGATCCCGACGGTGACGACGTTCCGAGTCGCGGACTGTCCGTTCGTGCTCGAGGACGAGGCGCTTGAGCGAGAGCGCTAACGCGTCCACTCGGGTGTCGTGCCGTCAAGTGGTGTATTTTTGCGTGCCGAGTCCGTACACGACGGATATGCAGTTCTGTGACGACTGCGGCTCGATGATGAAAGCTCAGGGCGAGCGCATGGTCTGTACGAACGACGATTGCGGAGCCTCGAACGAACGGGACCGCGAGCAGGAGGACGCGTTCGTCACGACGGAATCCCAGACCGACGACGACGTGATCGAGTCCAGCGAGGAGGCGAACTTCGAAGGGAAACCGAAGGCGACGGACGTCATCTGCGACGAGTGCGGTGCCGAAGAGGCGTGGTACACGCTCAAACAGACCGCGTCGGCCGACGAACCGCCGACGCGCTTTTTCAAGTGTACCGACTGCGGATACCGCTGGCGAGAGTACAACTGACTGGGCCTAGGGGGTTCGTGACAGCCGCCGCCGGGCGCAACGTTCACGTCGGTCCGGACGAATCGACCGATAGACGAATGTCCGACGGGCCGCGGCTACCGGGCGTCGACGAAGCGGACGAGGAAGACCGGATCGTCTGCCACGTCGACGCCGACTGCTTCTACGCCTCCTGCGAGCGACTGCGCGAGCCGGAACTTCGCGACGAACCGCTCGTCGTCGGGATGGGGTACGAGGCGGGAGCGACCAACGGCGCGGTCGCCACCGCCAGTTACGAGGCCCGCGAGTTCGGGGTCGAGAGCGCACAGGCGATCTCGACGGCGCTCGAGCGACTCCCCCGACGCGCGGCGTTCGAAAACGGTGAGCTCGACGAATCGGACCTCGAGCGCGGGGAAACCGGCTACTACCGGCCGGTGGACATGGATTACTACGAATCGGTCGCAGCCGACGTCCGAGAGATCCTCCACGACTGTGCCGACGTCGTCCGCGAGGTGAGCATCGACGAGGCCTACCTCGACGTGACCGACAGGACCGCCTGGGACGTCGCCGACGGCTTCGCTCGCCACATCCGGGACCGTATCCGACGGGAAGTCGGCGTCACGGTCAGCGTCGGCGTCGCCCCGACGATGAGCACGGCCAAGATCGCCAGCGACTTCGACAAACCCGACGGGCTCACCGTCGTCGAGCCCGGCGAGATCCGCGAGTTTCTCGCGCCGCTCGAGGTGGAGCTGCTTCACGGCGTCGGACCCGTGACCGCCCGCGAACTCCGGGAAATGGGTCTGGAGACCGCGGGTGACGTCGCCGAAACGGACCCGGAGCCGCTGGTCGAACGCTTCGGCGAACGGGGCCGAGAACTGTACGGCCGCGCGCGCGGCGAGGACGACCGCCGGGTCGAGCCGAAAGGCGATCCGAAGAGCTTCTCCCGCGAGTCGGCCTTCGCCGACCCGGTCGAGGACCCGTCACCGAAATACGAGCTGATCGAAACGCTCGCGGCGGCCGTGGCTGACCGCGCACGGCGGGAGGGCGCACTCTACCGGACCATCGGCGTTAAAGCCGTGACGCCGCCGTACGACGTCAACACGCGCGAACGGTCCCTGCCCGGTCCGGTCGACGACCCCGACCTCGTCGACCGAATCGCTCGCGATCTGTTCACCGAGTTCGAAACCGAGCCCGTCCGCAAACTCGGCGTCCGGGTGGCCAACCTCGAGTTCGCGGCCGCCGATCAGGCGAGCCTCGACGGGTGGGAAGGCGACGCGACCGGTACCGAAACAGGGGCAGACGAGGAGGTGACCGACGACTCCGATCCGGGCGCAAACCCGGACCGTGACGACCGAGCGGCCGGTCAGTCGTCACTCACGGACTTCTCCTGAGGGGAACGGGTCTCGCGGAACCGCAGCCGAACGGCCGAAATACCCACAATCCTCGAGCGACGACGATACGCAACCGAACCGGACAGAACACCGAAATTATAACCCCGCCCCGACAATCACCGTAGCAAACCAATCGCCCTATGCTCACATGACTGAGGACTTTTACGACCTGCTGGAAATCTCGCCCGACGCCTCCCAAGACGAGATCAAGGACGCCTACCGCGATCAGGTCCGGGTCTACCACCCCGACCTGAACGACGACGACCGCGCACAGGCCCAGTTCACCGCGGTCAAGACCGCCTACGACATCCTCGGCGATCCGGTCGAACGACAGGCCTACGACCGTCTCGGCCACGAAGACTACGTCGCGAAGCGAACCAGCGGCCTCCCCTCCCCCGACGTCTGGCAAAGCGACGACGCGTCGGCGACCACGTCGGCGGCGGCCGCCTCGACGGCGTCGGGATCGACGACCGCCGGCCGATCGTCGTCCGCAACGGGCTCGAGCGGGTCGAAGGCGGCTGCTGGCGCGGCATCGGCCTCGGCCGGAACCGCCGGTGGCGCCTCGAGTGCGACCGGAGGTAGCGGCTCGGCGACGACCAGTCGAACCGGCAGTACGAGCGGCGCGACCACCTCGAGTACTGGTCGATCCGGTCGAACGGCAACGCGATCCGGTACCGGAGATAACGCCCTCGCCCGCTGGTGGCGGCGACAGAACTTCTCGCTGCCGCTGCTCTGGCTCTCGGTACTCGTCTACGCCGCCGGCCTCGGCCAGTTCGGAATCGAAAATCGGGGACCACTGGAATCGCTCTGGGCCGAGCTCCGTGCAGTGGGTGCCGATCCGGCCGGGATCTGGGCCCTGCTTACCGAGGGCCGGCACGGACTCGAGACCTCGGTCGCGTTTCTCCGGGGCGTCGAAATCGTGGCGCCGCCGCTGGAGCAGACGCTGTGGTACGGTGCGCTCGCGGGCGTCGTGGCGGTCGCGGTCGGTGCGTTGCTCGTCGTCCGCGTCGTCGCTCGGGAGCACAGCTGGGGGCCGGTGACGATCGACGAGACCATCGTCGTCGCGCTCGCAGTGGGTGTCACCGCGACGCTCGTCGGCGGCCCGCTGCTCGCGGGCGCCCTGCTCATGCCGTTGCTGTTCGGCGTCGTCGTCCGCCACACCAGGCGCGGACCGGGCTGGACGCCGTCGTATCTGTACGTGCTTCCGGTGCTCGTACCGCTCGCTGGGGTGGGGTTGTCCGCGGCCAGCTATGGTACGCTGCCCGTCGATCTCGTCGCGTTCGTGCTCCTCCCGATCGGCGGTGGAGTAGCGCTCCCGTTGCGGGCAACGCTCAAGAAACACGTCGGCTGGTAACGGCCTCTCACGGGAACAAAACAGCGCCGAACCGATCGGGAGTGTCAGTTCGGGGACGATTCGGGTCTGCGGTGGACCTATCGATGGGAGGCGTTCTCAGCCGTCCTGCCGTCTACGTTCTCTGCCACGGTCGATCCAGAGCCGTAGCGCGTCCAGAGCAGCAGCAGACTCGGCTGGATGAATACGCTCGCCAGGAACGAGTACCCGATCCCGACCGCGAGGATGAACCCGAACTGGCGAAGCGCGGGCAACAGCGAGAACGACAGCACGCCGAACCCAGCGGCCGTGGTGACGGCACTGCTCGATAGCGCACCACCGGTCCCCGTCACGGTCTTCGCGAGGGCCGCCTCCGCATCGCCATGAGTGCCATACTCCTCCGCGAATCGTTCGCTGACGTGAATCGCGTAGTCGACGCCGAGCCCGACGGAGATACTCCCGACGAGAGCGGTGACGAGTCCGATCGGGATATCGAGCAGCGCCATCGTTCCGAGCAGCCAGCTGACGCTGAACGCGACCGGGACGAGCGTAACGGCTCCGAGCGAGGCAGTTCCCTCTCGCAGCCGGAAGCTGGTCAGCAGGAATCCGAGGACGACGACGAGGGTGAGCCCCAGACTCTCGAGCAACGTCATCGCGAGGCGGTCGTTCAGCTCCTTCGCGATGACCGGCTGACCGGTCGCAGTCGCGTCGACACCGTCGGTATCGTCGAACGCGGCTGCGCTATCGCGGAGCGGTGCAACGGCAGTCGCCCGGTCGACGTCTCTGTCGAGGGCCATCCGGAGCCGAACTGCAGTGTATCTCCCGCTCGCACCGTCTTCCGACGCGTGCCGATCTTCGTCCGTGCGGTGGATCGTCCGTGCTGCGAGGTCCGGCGTCGCCGCGTAGAACTCGTCGTAGAGCGTTCGGAGATCGGCGTCGGGGACGCCGTCGCCGTCGGTATCGGCGGCGTGGAACGTCTCGTTGAACGTCCGATTTTGCGCCGCAGCCCGCTCCATCGCCGACAGCGGCGTCACGAACGTCTCCGCTCCGTTCGGGCCAGTCGCGACGGCCTCGGATCGCCTCGTCGTTCGTTCGGCGGCGGCGACTCGCTCGAGCGTCTCCGGATCGGTTACGTTCCCCTCGACGAGAACGTAGCCTTGCGTATCGGGCGTCTGGAAGCGTGAGTCGATATAGCGGCGATTTTCCTTGAGGTAGAATTCGCCGGGCTGGACCGCATCCGGGAGGGTAGCGGTCCACTCCGGCGGATCGTCGGCCATGAAGGCCTCGTCCGGGCTGGCAACGTCGACCCCCGTCGCCCCGTACGCGGCACCCGCGCTGAGGACGAGGGCGAACACGACCACTGCCAGCGGTGCAGCGCTGGCGATCGACGCGCTCGCGCCGAGCGCTCGCCGGAGGCGCCCGGCCGATCCCGGCGGCGACGGGGTCCGATCCCATCCCAACCGACCCAGACGCGAGGAGATCGCGGATTTGAGGGCCGGCACGAACAGCCCGAAGACGATCAGGGTCGCAGTGATTCCGATGGCGGCGACGAGCCCGAACGAGCGAATATCACCCATGGGACTCGTGAGGTTCGCGAGGAACCCGATCGCCGTCGTCACCGTGACTACCACGAGGGCCGGGCCCACGCGTCCCAGCGCCCGGGCCATTGCGGTTCTCGCCCCGATCTCGTCCGCGGCGCGTTCCTCTCGATACCGCATGAATACGTGCAGCGCGTAGTCGACCGAGAGCCCGATCAGCAGGATCGGGACGGCGATCATCGTCTGATTGAACGCGATACCGAGCCAGCCCGTCGCGCCGAACGTCCAGACCAACACGGCGACGACACCGACCAACCCGAGCACCACGTCGATCGGGTCACGGTAGGCGACCGATAGCGAAATGAGGACGAAAGCCAGCGCCAGCGGCCCCAGCATCGCGAGACTATCGGATATCGCAGCGCTCTGCTGGCCGCTCACGAGGCCGCCGCCGAACACGTAGTACGTCTCGGGTCCGGGCTGGGTCGCGGCCAGCGAGCAGGCCGCCCGTTGCCCGTCCGAGACCGGTTTCGAAAGCGCCACGTCGACCTGCACTGCCCCGTCGGTGTCCTGCGTGAGCACGAGGAGGTGACTCGCGGCCGTCGCGGATCCCGGCTCGTACGTCCGTGGCAGCAGCCGCGATGCCGTCCGACTCGCGGCCGTGGGACGCTCGGGGTCCAGTACCCGTCGCACGACGGCCGCCACCTCGGCGTCGTCCATCGACTCTAGTCGTGCGATCTGCTCCTCGAGCGGCGGGGAAGTCCCCCGCCCGGTCGTCGCGGGTGTGGCGTTCCGGTCAGCGTACCGACGGTCGCTCGCGATCGCTGCCGTCGCAACGAGGTTCGCCACGCTGACGGTCGGCCGGTCGTCCACCAGCGTGGCGTTGAGCGTCCCGTTTTCCCGGAGCTTCTGTTGGTATCGAAGCGTCCGCACGAGCGTCGCCTTCGAGAGCGCGTTCCCGCTCTCGTTGCTGATCGCGATCACCGACGTCGTCGTGTTGGCCTCCCGGGGAGAGAAGTCGGCCCTGACGTCGTCGTACGCCCTCGAGACCTCCGAATCGTCCGGGAGTCCGGTTACTGACGATGACTCTTCCATCGCGCCCGTTCCTGCGCCGACGGCAGCCGTCGTCAGCACCATCACGGCGATGACGATCCAGCTATATTCGGTGACCACCGTCGCGATGCGATCGATCCACGACATCACGATCTCACCTCCTCGCTCGGCCCGAGTCGCCGGTCGGACACTGGATCGATCCGGAGGCCACGCACCCTCTTTGATATCCCGTTCACGCTCGAGTTTCCGGGTCGATCGATCGACGAGTGGACACTGCTCCGCTGCGTCTCGTCGCCTCTCCACCGGATCGTGTCAGCCGGTACCGTTGGCGGGTTCGTTCGCATCATCGTATGGAAGCCGTCCATTTATCGAGAGGATTCGGCCACGTATAGAAGCGGGATTTATGGGACGTCACCGGACGAGATGACGTATGAAACGGCTCCGAGTCACCGTTCGTGTGGACCCCGACAGGGCACCGGCGTTTTTCAATCTCCTCGCCAATACGCCTGCGATCGAGGAAGCGCGCGTTCTCGAGGTGAACACGACGCTGGACGGCGTCGACAATTACCTGTTCTCGATCGATGGCGATGCGACCGTCCTCGCGGAGCGAGCGTCCGAGATCGACGGTCTCGAGTCGGTACGGCTGTCCGAATCGAGCCGTGGCCGCACCTACGCACTCGTCGTCGCGCGCTCGCTGGAGATGCCGATGTACGACAGCATCCTGCGAGCGAGTTCCCGCCTCGAGCTGATCGTTCGGACGCCGATCATCTACCGGGACGGCAAGATGTACGGCAGCGGGGTCGGCGACCCGCAGCAGATTCAGGCAGCACTCGAGGAATCGTCCGACGTGATGGAGATTCGGGTCGACGAAATCGGAGAATTCAGGGGTGAACTCGACGACCCGGTGCGAGCGCTCAGCGACAGACAACGCGAGGCGCTTTCGGTCGCCTTCGAGATGGGATACTACGAACGGCCCCGTCGGGTGACCCACGAGGACATCGCTGCGGAACTCGAATGCGCTCCTGCGACGGCCAGCGGTCACCTTCAGAAAGCGGAGGCGAAACTCGTTCGCGCGGTGATGAACGATTTCGGTCCGGCTCTCTGACCGGTCTCACTGCCGCGATGGCGCGGCGTGGTCCGTCGCTCGGAGGAGACGAGCCGAGTCCGACACTATCGACCGTGTGAGTGGGACTCGTCATCGAGGTCCGCGCTACCGATTAGTTGAAATGCGACAGATGCCAAACACTCGCATGGCCAAATACTCGACCGGTTCGTCCGGTAGCGGTGGCGGGACGAACTGCGAACTCTGTGGTGCCGAGAGTAGTTCGCTCACGCTCGCATCGGTCGCCGGAGCCGAACTCGAGGTCTGTCCGGACTGTGCGCCACACGACGATTCCAAAGCGCGCGGCCAAGACCGAACCGAGAACCGGAGCGAGCAGGACGCGGGCGCCGACGACGGACCGAGCCGTAAACGAAAGGCGGCCCAGAACGTCGCGAAAGCGAACCCGGTCTGGGACGGTGACTCCGAACACTGGGAGAGCGAGGGAACGAACTACGACGACGACCCGCTGCCGTACCTGGTTTCGGACTACGGCGACGCGCTCGTCGAGGCCCGACAGGACGCCGGGCTCCAGCGCGAGGAGCTCGCGGCGGAACTCGATGCGTCGGAGAAAGACGTCCTCGCGGTCGAACAGGGGCGGGCAGCGCAGGCCGGCATCGGTGGCGGCCTGATCGAGGCCCTTGAGGACCGACTCGACGTGACGCTCGCGGAGTAGGCGACGGCTCGTTCGTCTCCGGTGACAGTATCGGCGAGCAGACTTTTAACCGCTGACGACACATTTCAACCGATGACCGGGCAACGGGCGGCAGCGGAACCGTACGCCACGCGGTTCGAAACCGAGGTAACGTCGATCGACGGCCGACGGGTCTGGCTCGAGCGCAGCCACTTCTTCGGGGCGAGCGGCGGGCAGCCGGCCGACCGCGGGACCATCGGAGACATCGCCGTCACGGACGTCCAGTACGCCGACGGCGAGCAAGTTCACGTGCTGGCCGAGGAGCCGTCGTTTCGGACGGGCCACCGCGTCCTCTGTTCGGTCGACTGGTCGTTCCGGATGTACTGCATGCGGGCCCACACGGCCAGTCACATCCTCGCCGGTGCAGCGCGGCGACTGCTCGAGGAACCGACGTGCGTCGGACTCGATATCGGGGCGCAAACCGCCAGTGTCGACCTCGAGACGAGCGCGACCCTCGACGACGAGACGCTGATCGAACTGGACGAACTGGTCAACCGCGTGGTCTGGGAATCGCGACCGGTATCGTGGGACGATATGCCGCTCTCGAGGGCACGCGAGCGCGACGGGATCACCGTCGATGCCGAACTCGACGCCGCCGCCGTCGAGAAGGGACGAGTTCGCGTCGTCACGATCGAAGACGAGAACGACAACCGCAATCGGAACCGACTCTCCAATATGAACGGCTCGGCCGATCCATGGGACGTCACGGCCTGCGGCGGTACCCACGTTCGGAACACTCGGGAGGTCGGCCCCGTGACCGTGCTCGGCCGCTCGAGGCCGACCGACGGCGTGATCCGAATCGAATTCGCCGTCGGACCGCAGGCGATCGATCACCGGACGGCCGAAAAACGGGCCGCACTCGCCGCGTCTGCGGCGCTGGACGTCGAGCTGGAGGACGTAACCGACGAACTCGAACGCGTGAGAGCTGCCCGTAGTCGCTGAGTCTCGATCGAGGGTCACCGGCCCCGTTGCAAGCAGTGAGTTCAGGATCCTCGGTCCGTATGGTGTCACCGAAGCGAGTCGCCCGCCGATCGAGTCCGCGTCCGAAACCTTGCCGAGAGAAGGTAGAAACTATTACTATCTTCGGAGTGAATATCCATCCATGGGAGTCGACTACTCAGATTTACACGATCCGAACGCAGAGTACACGATGCGAGACCTCTCTTCGGAGACGATGGGGGTCACGCGCGAGCGCGGCGGCGGACGGGACGTCGAAATTACCGACATCCAGACGACGATGGTCGACGGGAACTTCCCGTGGACGCTCGTCCGCATCTACACCGACGCGGGAGTCGTCGGCACCGGCGAGGCCTACTGGGGTGCCGGGGCGCCGGAACTGATCGAACGGATGACGCCGTTCCTGCAGGGGGAGAATCCGCTGGACATCGACCGACTCACCGAGCACCTCGTCCAGAAGATGTCCGGCGAGGGCTCGATCGGCGGCGTCACCGTCACCGCGATCTCCGGCATCGAGGTCGCGCTCCACGACCTCGCCGGCAAGATCCTCGACGTGCCGGCCTACCAGCTGCTGGGGGGCAAGTACCGCGACGAGATGCGGGTCTACTGTGACTGCCACACCGAGGAGGAAGCCGATCCGATCGCCTGCGCCGACGAGGCCGAGCGGGTCGTCGAGGAGCTGGGATACGACGCCCTGAAGTTCGACCTCGACGTGCCCAGCGGCCACGAGAAGGACCGCGCGAACCGACACCTCCGCGGTCCCGAAATCGACCACAAGGTCTCGATCGTCGAAGCGGTCACCGAACGCGTCGGCTCGCGAGCCGACGTCGCCTTCGACTGTCACTGGACCTTCTCCGGCGGCAGCGCGAAACGTCTCGCGAAGCGCCTGGAGGACTACGACGTCTGGTGGCTCGAGGACCCCGTCCCGCCGGAGAACCACGACGTCCAGCGGGAAGTCACGCAGTCGACGTCGACGCCGATCACCGTCGGCGAGAACGTCTACCGGAAGCACGGCCAGCGCCGCCTGATCGAGGAGCAGGCCGTCGACATGATCGCGCCGGACATGCCCAAGGTCGGCGGCATGCGCGAGACGAGGAAGATCGCCGACCTGGCCGATATGTACTACATGCCGGTTGCGATGCACAACGTCGCCTCGCCGGTGGCGACGGTCGCCAGCGCCCACGTCGGCGCGGCGATCTCGAACTCGCTGGCAGTCGAGTACCACTCCTACGAGCTCGGCTGGTGGGAGGACCTCGTCGAGGAGGACGTCATCGAGGACGGCTACATCGAGATTCCGGAAGAGCCGGGCCTCGGCGTGACGCTCGATATGGATACCGTCGAGGAACACATGGTCGACGGCGAAGAGCTGTTCGACGAAGCGTAACCACCGCCCCTGATCTCCGATTTCGGACGGTATTCGACCACACCAGTTATCGGCGGTTCCGATGGGATTATCCCGTATTCGACGCCCGGTCGTAGTCGCAGAACCACGCTCTCATAGTTTCCCTTGCCATTCCCTTTTGAAGCGATCGCTGAACTCCTCCAGGAACTGGTGGCGTTCCTCGGCGATCTCCCTCGCTTCGTCGGTGTTCATCTCCGCTTTGAGATGCAGTAGTTTATCGGTAAAGTGACCGAGTCCGGAGTTCTCCTCGGCATCCGGAGCCCAGAGCCGGTTACCGACCACGCCGGTAAACGCAAAGTTCCTCGCGATACCGACCGCTCCCATCGCATCTAGGTTGTCCGCGTCCTGTACGATGCGGGCCTCCATCGTTTCGGCCGGATTCTCGTCGCCCTCGAATTCGTACTCTTCGTGAACCTCGACACAGTGGACTACCGACGGAAGCTTCTCGTCCGGGAACGACGTCGCCTCGAGTACGGACTTCACCGCTGATAGTGACTCGTTGGGATGAACGTACTCGCCGTCTGCACCCATAGACCGGTGGATATCGTGAGTGAGGGCTGCGGCTCCGACGATATCGACATCGGCGACCTTCCGATCGGCCAACCGAACGCCCATAGTGAACACGCGTCTGGCGTGATCGAGGTCGTGACCGGACGAGTCTGCGCCTATCCACACTTCCATTTCCTGCTCGATTTCGTGGAACACCTGGGGGCGAGGGTGTCCTTCAGGAACTACTTCGAGTATATCGAACCCTTGGTCAGTCATCATTTATCGAGAACCATCACCTCACGAATAAGATCACGATTTCTCCGCTCGACGGAAGGGCCCCACGTGTTCGAGTGTGAATCGGTCGTCAACGAGTCGACTGGCGCAAAATATATGTACTATTTCAACACAGATTTACGCTCGATACTGGAAGGTACTCTATGGACAGCCAGCGGATACGGATGGACGGCGGCAAAACGGAATCCGACGCGTTCGAGAGCGGCGACGGGTCGTCCCATCCCGGCCCGCCCCGTTTCGTCACTGTCGGTGAGGGAATCGTCGACCCGAACGGGAACGAAATGGAGACGCGCGACTCGCTGGCCCCGTGGAACCCGGGCACCGAGGGCGCGTACGACTGGCGAGTCCTCGAGTCACCGGCTGGTTCGAACGCTGCACCGACAGACGGCCCGGTCGCCGAGTTCGAACCGGACGTGCCGGGCGAGTACACGCTCGCGCTCGAGGCACCCGACGGAACGCACGAGCTGACGGTCCGCGCGTTTCCCGAGGCGGACGAAGACGCGCCGCGACCGCAGGTCGAACTCGACGCGACGCTCGAGGACGATCGGATTCAGCTCTCTGCGACGGCCAACGTCGTCGGTGACGGCGACCCCGATATCGAGTTCTACGTCGACGACCGGAACGAGGACGTACTCGAGGCCGACGGCACGATTCCCGTCAGCGCGATCGACGAACCGACTCGCGTCTACGCGGTGGCCGTAGACGAACGACATTCGGTGCCGGACGCGATCGAGTTGGTTCCCGATGCGGACCGGCCGGGCCAACCAGCCGTCAGCATCGACAATCCGTTCGAACCGCCCGAGTGGGCCGTCGACGCGATCGTATACGAGATCTTCACGCGCCGATTCCCGGATCAGGACGATCCCACGTTCGAGAGGATCGCGGAGCGACTCGACCATCTCGAGCGCCTCGGGATCGACGTCCTCTGGTTGACGCCGTTTCTCGAGGCCGAGAGCGGGTTCGGGACGCCGATGGAGTTCGGTGGCCCCCACGGCTACAACACGCGGGACTACTTCCGGGTCGATTCCGACCTCGGCACGATAGCCGACTTCGAGGCGCTGGTCGACGCCTGTCACGACCGGGATCTCAAGGTCGTCTTCGATCTCGTGATCAACCACACGGCCGACACGCATCCGTTCTACGAGGCCGCCGTCGACGAGGCCCACCCAGATCACGAGCGCTACCGCGACTGGTATCGCTGGGTCGATTTCGACGAGCGGGACGCGGACACCTACTTCGGCTGGGACGGCATCCCCAACCTGAACTACGGTAACCCGGAAGTCCGGGAGTACCTGCTCGAGGTCGTGGACTTCTGGGCCGACAAAGTCGACGGCTTTCGGGCCGACGTCGCGTGGGGCGTCCCCCTGAGCTTCTGGACCGAAGTGTCCGATCGACTGGCGGGCACGGACAGCGACTTTTTCCTGCTGGACGAGACGCTCCCCTCCGATACCGAGATGGGGGGCGGCCGGTTCCACATGCACCACGACGACGTCCTCCACGACACGCTCGAGCAGTTGGGCGAGTCGATCACGGACCACGGAACCGGCGAGTCCGACGAGAAGGGGACGAAAGACGAAGACAACGCGGTCGCGGACGAGTTCACCGATTCCGCGGCCGGGCTGGACACGACGACCGCCGACGCGATCCTCGAGGCGATCGAGGACCGGCAGCGCCGCGGTGCCCACCCCGACTCGGAGTGGTTGCTGTACGTGGAGAACCACGACACCGACCGATATCTCACCGAGTACGGGCGGGACGCGCAACTGGCAGCCGGCGCGTCGACGTTCACGCTCCCCGGCTCGCCGATGCTCTACTACGGGCAGGAAACCGGCGTGACGGGACGGCGCGACCCGATGAACTGGGACGCGTTCGACGAGGGCCTGCTCGAGCACTACGAGCGATTGATCGACCTTCGGAAATCGCATCCGGCGTTACAAGCCGGCGCGGACCTCGAGCGCATCGGGTACGACTCGGACACCGACGCCGCCGTCGCCTTCGCTCGGACGGACTCCGAAAGCGGTCGCCGCGTCGTCGTGGTACTCCACTTCGGAACGGGGTCTGCAACGGTCGAGGTCGACGAACCGGTCGGTGAAACCGATCTCCTAACCGGGGCGAACGTCGGTGGCGGTATCGATAGAGATCGGACACTCTCGGTCGAAACCGTAGTCGTCCTCGAGTGCGAGGAGAGCAATTGAGCCCCGCTTCGCGACCGCCGAACGGTTGAGATCGAGACGATCGTATCTACATAGTTGAGTAGTTGCGGTAACGAATCGACTGCGAACGAAACGGTCGTTCGAGAGCCGCCTCAGCCTTCCATCCCGCCGAAGGAGAGGCCGCTCTCGACGTAATTCTGAGCGAAGAAGTAGATGATCGCGACCGGGGATGCGAACAGGATCGCGAACGCCGAGAACTGGGTCCACGGCGTCTCGAACCGGCCGGACTGGGCGAGCGAAAACAGTTCGACCGCGAGCGTGTAGTTGTTCGGTCGGAGCAACGTCTGTGCGATGATGAACTCGTTCCACCCCGCCAGGAACGTAAAGACCAGCACGACGGCGATGCCGGGTTTCGACAGCGGCAGGATCACCTCGCGGATGACGTCCCATCGGCCGGCACCGTCGACGATCGCGGCCTCCTCGTAGGAGACCGGAATGTTGTCCATGAAGGTCTTGAGCAACCACGTGTTGAACGGGATCGCTCCGGCCGCGTAGAACAGCCCCAGCACGAGAAGGTTGTTACTCAGTCCGAGATTGACGAACAGCGCGTACAGCGCGATCAGCGTCGCGATCGAGAGGCCGGCGCCGACCTGCGTAAACAGGACGTAGCCGTAGAGGATCTTCTCGCGACCGATGAATTTCCGCCGCGAGAGCGCGTACGCGCCCGGAATGACGACCGACATCGAGACGAGGACGGTGACGGTCACCACGACCAGGCTGTTGACGAGTGCGTCTCGGAACGCCGACTCGAAGAGCACCCACCGGTAAGCCTCGAGGTTGTAGGTGGACGGATCGGCGAATATCCCTTCGGTGCTCATTAGGCCCGAACCCTGGGAAAGCGATGCGCTGAGGACCCAGTAGACGGGGAACATGAGGACCAGCAGAATGCCGATGGCACCGCCGGTCCCGGCGACCGTCTTGGCGGTGTCCCACGGATTCCGGAGTCGATTCCTGAGCCGGTCGTCGGCCTGCGTCTCAGATTCGGATGGCGTCATTACGAGTTCACCCCCTCGGCGAGGTCGCCTTTCCGCACTGCGAGCCACATGAACATGCCGATGAACGCGATGGCAGTCACCATGATCGCGGAGCCGAACGCGTACTCGTTGAGAGCGGTCGCCTCACGGTAGCCGTAGACGAGGAGGAGTTCGTTCTGCCGCGAGGGACCGCCCTGATTGAAGATCCACGGGACGAGGAACTGCTGAAACGACGTCGCCGCCGTCAGGATCGCGCCGAACATGACCGGTCGTTTGATCGATGGGAGCGTGACGTGACGGAACCGATGGAGAAACCCCGCGCCGTCGACCTTCGCCGCGTCGTGGAGTTCGCCCGGAACGTCCTGCAGCGCGCTCACGATGATGATGACCATGAACGGATACGCCAGCCACACTTCCGTCGTGACGTACGCGAAGAAGGCGCTCCATCGGCCACCGCTGAGCCACGAAACAGGGACGTCGGCAAGCAGTAGTTCGGGGGCGTTGATCGTCGCGAAGACGACGACCGCATCCACTGCGCTTACGAGGCCAGTGACGACACCGTTGTAGTAGTCGAGTAACTGGTTCAGCGGACCGAACCGGGCGCTACTGAACAGCCCCTTCCAGACCGTGATCGTAAAGATCGTCGGGAATCCCATCGGAACGATGACGATGGCCCGCATGAACCGCTTGCCCACGACGCGGGCGTGCGTGAGCACCATCGCGAGTCCGATCGAGAGCGCGATCTTGATCACCAGACTCACCACGACGAACAGCCAGGTGATGGCTAACGAATTCCAGAACTGGATGTCCGTGTAGAGCGCCCTGTAGTTCTCGAGGCCGACTACGTTCGACCCGCCACCGATGACCGTCCCCGCGTGGGTCGCGTCGGTCAGCGACAGGTAAATCAGGAACGTGATCGGGAACAGCATAAACGAGCCAAAGAGGACGGCACCGGGAAATACGAGGAGGAGCCCGAACAGATCGTCCAGGGTACCTGAAAGCGGTTGCTGACCCCGCTTTGACACACGGCTGAGGAATGACGATGTTGACATAAAGTTGCGTAGTGAGCGCAGTCAGTTACTCCCAGCGGCTGCGGATCTCGTCGGCAGCCGATTTCATCGCCACGTCGGGCTCCGCCTGATCGTTGAATACTCGCTCGAGGGCGTTTTCGAACGGCGTCCACACAGTATCCATACGCTGATCGGCTGGCATCGGAGTCCCCATATCGACGGTTTCAGCGAACATCGGGACGTCGTCGCCGAGCTCGTCGGAGTCGACGTAATCCGAGTGAACGGGGATCAAACCGTGATTCCGTGCGTTACCGGTGATCACGTCTTCGTTGGTCGTGTACCACTCGGCCCACTCCAGCGTCGTGTCGAGCGACGCCTCGTCCGCCCCGTCAAGCTGTGCCGTGAAGTACCACGTCTGTACGCCCGTGTACGGCGTTGGGCTACCACCGTCGACGTCGGGAAGCGGTGCGACGGTCGCGTCGACGCCGCTGTCGCGGAAGCTACCGAGTTGCCACGGGCCGTTGATCGCGAATGGTGCGTTGCCGTCGGCGAACGGCGGCATCTGTCCGTTGTACGTGGTATCGTCCGCGACGTACGGCCAGATGGAATCCTGGAGGAGTTCGACTCCCTCGAGGAACTCGTCGGTTTCGATACCGAGTTCGCGGCTCTCCTCGTTGTAGATCCGCCCGCCAAAGGCGTGCAAGAACGCGCTGACGAAGTACGCCGTCTTCGGTGGACACGAGAGCCCCCACGTGCTGTTCTCGGGATCGTGGTGGTCTTCCATGATGGAGACCATCTCCGAGAGGGTCTCCGGTGGTTCGTCCACCAGATCGGGGTTGTACATGAGCGACACCGTTTCGGACGCGTAGGGGAGTCCGTACACGCCGTCCTCCCACTGAACTGCGGAGGCGGCGTTTTCGGTGAACGTCGCTTCGAGGTCGAGCTCGAGATCGCCGCTCCCGTCGTAGAGGAAGTCTTGACTCTGATACTTGCCGATGCGGTCGTGGGCCCACGGGAAGGTGTGGGGCCCGTTTCCTGCCGGGATCGCCGTTTTGAGTTGCTTTTTGACGTCCGAGAGGTTCTCGGAGACCATCGGATCGTCCCGTCCCTCGTTGAACGTTTCGAGGTGCGTCTCGAGGCTGTCCTGCTCGCTCCCCGTGAACTGGTTCCAGAGCGTCGTCTCCTGGGAGCTTCCGCCGAGCGCTCCGCCGAGACATCCCGCTGTTGTCAGTGATGCAACCCCGCCGATCCCCGCCAGTACGTTCCTGCGATGCAGTGTCATGGGCAATCAGTGATGAATAATATCTTCATATATTTAATTGTTAGGATGGCGACTCGCTGGCGCGCTCCATACTGGACGAACGCGGCTTTTTGCCCACTGTATCGACTCTTTCGCCGGTCTGTATCGAGTTTTATCACCTAACTATACTTGAGATACATCTATGTAACGGCGGATCTGGTCAAATGATTCTCCGCTCTGGGTGCAACCGACGAGGGATGGAGATATTTGGTGTAATATTACTTCTTAAATTCCACTATTTGGGAAAAGGTTTTACGCCCCCTCTCCGAACGACCAGTGAAATGGCACGAGTAACGGTCGAATCGCTGCGGAGGGAATACGACGCCGGCTCCGTCATCGCCGTCAACGACCTCGACCTCGAGATCGAGGACGGCGAGTTCGTGACCGTCGTCGGGCCGTCAGGCTGCGGCAAAACGACGACGCTGCGGATGCTGGCCGGCCTCGAGAAACCCACGTCCGGACGGATCGAAATCGGTGATGACGACGTCACGGACGTCCACGCGAAGAACCGGAACGTCGCGATGGTGTTCCAGAACTACGCACTCTATCCCCACAAAACGGTCTTCGAGAACATGGCGTTCGGGCTCCGGATGAGCACCGATTTGACCGAGTCCGAACGAGAGCAGCGGGTCGTCGAGACGGCCGAGATGATGGACATCGAGGAGCTGCTCGAGGACAAACCCGACGAGCTCTCCGGTGGCCAGAAACAGCGGGTCGCGCTCGGCCGCGCGATCGTCAGGGAACCCGACCTGTTCCTGTTCGACGAACCGCTCAGCAATCTCGATGCAAAACTCCGGACGAGTATGCGCGCCGAGATCCAGCGCCTCCAGAACGAGCTCGGGATCACCGCCGTCTACGTCACGCACGACCAACACGAGGCGATGACGATGGGCGACCGAATCGTCATCCTCGACGGCGGCGAACTCCAGCAACAGGGGAAGCCGACCGAAGTCTACGAGAACCCGGTTAACGAATTCGTCGCCGGCTTCGTCGGTTCGCCGTCGATGAATTTCGTCGACGTCGCCGTCGAACCGGCGGGTGATCGACTTCGCCTGACCGGTCCCGACGGCGGGTTCGAGTTCGAGCTTTCGGGGGCGTACGTCGGACGCCACGAAGATGGGCTCGACGCGAGTCAGTACACGCTCGGCATCCGTCCGGAGAACGTACGGATCGCAGACAGGGGGGCGGCCAATACGATCACGGCGGCTATCGACGTGGTCGAGCCCGTCGGCTCCGACAACTTCCTCCACCTGGACGTGAGCAGCGAATTCATCGCCCGCGTCGACTCGGACGTCGACCTCGAGCCGGGCGATCAGGTGACGCTCACGTTCGACGAGTCCGACGTCCACCTGTTCGATCCGGAAACGGGCCGGAACGTCCTCGAGGAGGAGCCCGATGCACGGGCAGTCACGTCTGACTGAGCGAGGTTGCGCTCTCGAACTGCCGCTATCGTCCGCTTCTATCGTACCGAGAGAACCTGTGGCCAAGCAACGGCGCTGTTCCGTCGTTACTCGTGAGATTGCGGAGGAGTTTCAGTGTCCGCGAGCGGTGACGAGTCCGCCGAGTCCAGCGCGCTCGCCGTTGCGAGTCGGATCGCATGGGGCCACCCGAGGGGCGTCGCGCTGTCGGCCGTGCCGTCGTCGAACACTTGCTCGGGGAGATATCCACCCGACCGACGGAGCGCTCCGCCGGGACTGACGAGTGCCAGCAGCGTCCGACCGCGCTCTTCGAACGCCTGCGCCTCCTCGTGCCGACCGTGTGCAGCCAGTAGCTCACTCAGCGTGATGGCGGCATTGGCTCCCCAGGCCGTCGTTACCGTCCAGATCTTTGCCGCGCCCTGGTCGCGGACTCGCCAGGGATCACCCTCGAACCGAGCGAGTCCCTCGACCGGTCCCTCCGGGTTCCGATAGAGTTCGTCGAGCGTCGTCTCGACGTGAGAGACCACCCGGTCGAGCCGCTCGTCGTCGACGTCCTCGAGCGCATCGTACTCGCGGTGCGCCGAAACCAGCGCGAGCGTGCTCCCGTCGATTCGGTCGTCCACGTCGCCGTCTGCCGTCCGCATGGCGTAGATTCCGCGTTCGGGGAGCCAGAGGTCGTCCAGGCTCTCGTAGACTGATCGGGCGTTCTCGAGCGCCCGCGCTGCGAGCGCGTCGTCGACCGGTGCTCGAGCGATCGCGGCGTACGCCTCGAGGAACGTCGCCGCGGTGTGTGCGAATCGGCCGGTCATGTTCTCCCAGGCGTTCTGGACCCGTACGGGCAGGCCGTCGGCCGCGAGGGAGTCGTTCAGTCCGTCGAGGGCGGCCGCGAGCGTTTCCCGCACCCGCTCGTCGGTCGGATCGACGTGACGGAGAGACGCGGCCAGATAGGCCGCGACGCTCGCGGTCTGGTCGGCCTGATACTCCTCGGAGTCTCCTTCCTCGACTCGGCCGTGAGCCCACCCGGGAGCGAGGTCGCCGTTAGACGGCCACACTCGGTGGGGCCAGGTCCCGTCCGACAACTGCGTTTCGGCATAAAACCGGGCACTCTTCGCGTGCCAGTCCTCGAGCCCGAGTCCGAGCCGCCGATCCGCGTCGAGCAGGAATCGGGAGATTTCGGCGTCGTCGCGGAACCAGGTGTAGCCGTAGCCGCCGGAGTACCGATAGAACGGATCGAACTCGGGGCCCGCCATCCGGGCTCCCGTCGGCGCGCGCAACAGCGCGAGCGCACGGAGATCAGCAACTCCCCCCTCGATATCGTGATCTGGGTCGGGAAGCTTGTCCCGGGCCTGCTCGCGGCCCGCCTCGAGTATCGCCTCCCGATCGGCGTACTCGGCCGCAGCGGTTCGCACCCGCTCGAGCGCGTCGGCCCGGTCGCCGCCGTCGGAGAGTAGCGTCACGATAGTTGCATCTGGGGACGATTCCGTCAGTTCGACTTCGCCCAGTACGATCGGACTGAGGCGGGCCTCCTCGTAGCGGTCGTCGGTCGGTGACCGCGGAAAGTCGGCCGGCTCCGTCGCGAGTAACTCCGCGAATCGCTCGGGGACCTGCCCGGTCACGGAGAGTTCGGCGGAGGCAGCGAGGAAGTCGTGTTCGGTGTCGTGGTGAATCTCGACGGCATTGCCGTGCCAGAGCTGTCCAATCCGGCCTGCCCGCCCCTCCGGAGCGAATCCGAGGCAGGCGTGCAGGCTGACGTCCTCGGCCCCCGCTCCCTCCTCGAGCGCGAAGTGAGTCAGGTGGAGTCGCCCGATCGTGAGATCGTACTGGACGCAGGTCGACTCGCCGACGGTGTGGGTCGTCTCGACGACCGCCGTCGGTCCGACGTAGCGCTGGTCAGTCCCGTCGCTATCGAACCAGTGAACGTCACCGTCCCGCTCGAGTCCGAACCGGGAGCGTTCGATGCCGGTCAGACCGGAGAGGGGATAGGAGTAGTCCCTGACCGAGCCGTCGCGCGAAACGTGGACGAGCCGCTCGTCGAGGCCGGAAAAGAGTCCCGTCGTCGACCGTCGCTCGCCGGGAAATCGCTGTGGATCCCCCTGCGAGCGCTTGAAGTCGTTGAGGGCACCGTGTAGTTCCATCGTTCTCTCAGATCAGGCCCGGGGCAATAAACTTTGTTGAAAAATTTATTCCTACTTTTTCGTCCACCCCTCCGAGGTCGCTACTCGTCGTACCAAGTCGGATCCCCGTCAGTTCGAGGGCTGATCGGACCGAGCATATTTTACAACGACCGCTCAATCAGTCACGTACTGACCATCTATGGACGACGACGAGCTTGCCGGGTTGCTCAAGCGATTCGGACTGTCGGAGAAAGAAACCGACACCTACCTCGCGATCCTCGAACACGGGGAATCGAAAGCCAGCACGATCGCCGACGCCGCCGACGTATCCAAACGGTACGTCTACAGCATCAGCGAGGAACTGGAAGAACGCGGGTTCGCGGAAGTCGACGATCACTCGGTACCGACGCTGATTCGACCGGTCGAGCCCGAGACCGTGATCGAGCGACTCACGGACAGCGTCGAGGAGATCGAACCGGAGCTGCAATCGCGGTACACGACGACCGAGCGCTCGGGCGAGCAGTTCGAGGTGATAAAGTCCCGTCAGACTGTACTCAAGCGAATCGAGACGCTGCTCTCGAACGCCGAAACGGAAGTGACCCTCTCCCTGCCGGCGGAGATCCTCCCGCGAATACGATCGACGCTCGAGGAGACGGTCGATCGGGGCGTCCTCGTCCTCCTCCTGCTCGGCGCAACCGAGGGCGATCAGGACATCGCATCGCTGGCCGGAACGGCCAGCACGGTCCGCACGTGGGACGCGCTCGTGCCGACGATGCTGACGGTCGACGGGCGGCACGGACTGCTCGCCCCGAGTCAGATACTGACGACGTCCACGAGCGATACGCGGGCGATTTCACTCTCCCAGGATCAGTTAGTGCCCGTTCTCGCCGGGTCCTTCCTGGCGAACTACTGGCCGACCGCTGAAGAGCGATACGTTACCACGCCTCGCGACCTCCCCTGTTCCTACGAGGGATTCCGAAACGCGGTCTTCCAGATCGCTCTCCATCGGGCGACGGATACGCGGATCGAAGCGTCGATTACTGGCTCCGCGGTCGGCGAACGCGACCTCCCGTCCTCGCTCTCCGGCGAGGTCGTCGACGTCCGCCAGAGTCTCGTCCGACCGGTCACGTCGACGCTACCGATCGAGAACGCGTTCGAACTCGAGGTCGACGGCGAGCGCTACACCATCGGCGGCACCGGCGCGTTCCTCGAGGACTACGAGGCGGAGTCGGTCACGATTCGGGAACTCGAGGAGTGAAATCTCCCGACACGAAGTCTTTCCCACGAGAATACACGTGACTCCTACGAGCGGCCACCTAACCGGACGGAGTATACCCGACTGTTGCCGGTACTCGTTTTATCCCGTTCGTCGGGGTGGGAGTGGAGCGTAATGGCAGACTCAGATCGATGTACTCGGAGACGCGTACTGCGCGCCGCCGGAGCCGTCACGGCGCTCGGGATCGGCGGGGCCGGAGTCGGCACGGCACAGAACGAAACCGACGGTTCGAGTGACGCCGGTCAGACCGGAGAGGCCGATGGTGACGCCCTCGATAGCCCGTACACGGAGACGTATCGCAACACGATCGACTCCGTCGTACTGGTCACCGTCGCTCCGACGGGTATCGGTCGCGGCGGCGGGGGACTCGGTTCCGGATTCGTCATCGACGAACAGCACATCGTCACTAACAACCACGTCGTTCAGGGTGCCAGCGAGGGCGGTATCGAAATCCAGTTCAACAATCAGGAGTGGCGGACCGCGTCGGTCGTCGGGGCGGACGCATACAGCGACCTCGCCGTCCTGCGGGTCGAGGACATGCCCGACATCGCCGCCGGACTCTCCCTCGTCGACTCCGAACCCGCCATCGGCCAGGAGGTGCTCGCGATCGGTAACCCCCTCGGACTCAACGCCTCGGTCTCGCAGGGAATCGTCAGCGGCGTCGATCGGGTACTGCCCAGTCCCGCCGGGACATCGATCCCGGCCACTATCCAGACGGACGCGCCGATCAATCCGGGGAACAGCGGCGGTCCGTTAGTAAACCTCGAGGGAGAGGTGATCGGCGTCGTCTTCGCAGGTGCCGACCAGACGATCGGATTCGCGATCTCAGCCCGCCTCGCGAACCGGGTCGTCTCCGCGCTACTCGAGGACGGCTCGTACGAACACCCGTATATGGGTGTGGGCGTGATTCCCGTCGGCCCGGATATCGCTGACGCGATCGGCCTCGAAGAAGCGATCGGCGTGCTGGTCGGGGAGGTCGTTCCGAACGCACCGGCGGACGGCGTCCTCCGACCCGCCCAGCGCGGCCAACCGTCGAGCGGTGACGTGATCGTCGCCATCGACGGGCAGGCGGTGACGACTCAGGCACAGCTCCAGTCGTACCTCGCTCTCCAGACCTCGCCCGGCGATACGATCGAACTCGAGGTCGTCCGGGACGGCGAACGGCAAACCGTCGAGTTGACGCTCGCCGCACGGCAGGAATTCGAGCAGCCGCAGCCGCCGATCGGCGGCGAACCGGGCCAGGGACCGCCGATCGGACCGTAATCAGCGCCTGACGACGGAGCCCGGATTCGTCGAGTACGGAGAGCCCGAAGCGGACCACCGTTCCGGCGGTCGTCGTTACGGGGACACGAAAGACAGATAAAAGACCCTACGCTGTGAATAGACAGACATGGACGTTCCGTACGACCTCACCTCGTACATCCGGGTGTTGAAAATGGCGACGACACCCACTACTGAGGAGTTCCTCCAGGTGTCGAAAATTGCCGGTGCAGGGGTCCTTCTGGTTGGTCTGATTGGATTCCTGATCGGCGCGATTATGCTGTTCCTGACGAGCGGTGGTGGCATCTAATGGGCATCTTCGCTGTCAAAACGACGGCGAGCCAGGAGCGCACCGTCGCGGACATGATCATCAACCGCGAGGAGGCGGAGATTCACGCCGCGCTCGCTCCCGACTCGCTGACCTCCTACGTGATGGTCGAAGCCGAAGGCGACGCCGTTCTCAATCGCGTTCTCGAGGACATTCCGCACGCGCGGAGCATCGTTCCCGGCGAATCGGACATCTCCGAGGTCGAGCATTTCCTCTCGCCGAAACCCGACGTCGAGGGGATCGCCGAGGGAGACATCGTCGAACTTATCGCGGGCCCGTTCAAGGGTGAGAAAGCGCAGGTCCAGCGGATCGACGAGGGCAAAGATCAGGTGACGGTCGAACTGTACGAGGCGACGGTCCCGATCCCCGTGACGGTGCGAGGGGACCAGATTCGCGTGCTGGATAGTGACGAACGGTAGTTCGTCAGACCGTGTGAAGGGCCGCCGTGCGGCGCATTGCGCCGCGACTGTCGGGAGGTGAAACCGTCCCGCAGCCCGCGAACAGACTGTAACGACCACTAAGCGTCCGTTCTCCGGAGGGTTTCTCACTTCGTTTCACGAACGACGAGTTTCGGCTGAACGCGCCCCAGATCGTTTATAAAACAACTGGCTTACAACATGAAAGAAATTTATATGTCCGCACGAAATAACGTGATGTTCGCTATCACGAAGCGAACGACAACCGATGACATTCGACAGACAACGTGATTCGGCTGCGGGGAACAGCGATACCACGAACGACATCTCGAGACGAGGGCTCCTCCGGACCACGACAACGGCGGTCGTCGCAGCCACTGGACTGAGCGTCGCGTCGGGATCGGTAGCGGCCGACACCGACGAAATCATGGAAGTCGACTTCCGTGACGGAGTACCACCGATTTCGGACGCGCCACAGGGAGAAGACGAGGTCGTGTTCGTCGTCCACGGCTACACGGGGTCGTCCGACAGCGTCGCCGGGGCGGAAACGTTCCAGCAGACGGCCAGGAGCGTCGGGTACACCGAAACCGTAACCGCAGTCACCTGGGACGATGGCGGGCTCCCGTGGTCGGCCGAAGATAGCGCCCGAGAGACCGGCGACCTGTTCGCCGGGTGGCTCGAGGAGTACACGAACGCGAATCCGGACACGACGATCCGCATCCTCGGTCACTCCATGGGTGGGATCGTCCAGATGGAAACGCTGGCGGCGATCGACGGCGCGTTTACCATCGACACGGCCGACAGTATCGGCTCCTACGAAGACTCGGACGCTCCCTGCGAATGCGGTGACTTCTACGATGCGATTCGGGACTCCGCCGGCGAGGTACACAACTACTACTCGACCAACGACTGGATCGCGAAACTCGGCGGCGGACCGGCCGACTGCAGCGGCTGGTACTGCGACGACACCCGTCCGGACAACTACGACGACGTCGACGTGAGCGATTCGGTGTCGGGCCACTCGGCGTACAAGGAGAGTTCGGGCTGCGTGGCGAAAATCGTCGACAACTACTGAGCTCCGCGAGCGGCCGCCAGTAGTGCCGGGATCGGGGAATACCCCGAGAGAGATACCGGCGTCGATAGCGGTACCGCCGACCGAACGCTACCGTTTCAGTTCCGTCGCGATCGCCTGCATGTCCGCGACTGACGCGACCTCCTCGAGCAGTTCTTCGCGTTCGCGAACTTCCTCGGAGCTGGCACCGTACGCACGGACGTATTCGGCGCGGCTGTGCTCAGTGAAGGCGTGGCGGATCGCGAGATAGCCGTCGGGGACGACGGTACCACAGACTTCGCACTCGCGTCGCTGGTGCTCCGTCGCCTGATGGACGACGGCAGACTCGACGTCCTCGAAGACCGCTCCACAGCCGTCGATCCCGCATTCCCAGGCCATTCGATACTGTCACTCGAACGGCCGCCCTAATGATCTTTTCGCAGCAACGTCTATCAGCCAGAACACACGTGCCCGGTACCGTTTAGTCGCCGCCTCCCTCCGTCTGCAGCATGCCCGCGACAAACAGGTCGAAACTGACCGAATTCGATGCCGATCGAGTCCGAAAGACGGTTCAGGACACGGTTTCCGGGCCGCTGTTTACGTTCTGTGAGTACGATACGGAGTCCTTTCGTCCGCTCTACGTCGACGATCGGACGATCTCGATGTACGACAGTCGGGACGCGATGCTCGAGCACTTCGAGCGGATCCACACGAACGTCCACATGGACTTCATGCAGAGCAAACTCTTCAAGAATACGCTGTTTCCGGAGGCAGAGCGCGTCGAGTACATCACCACTGCGATGGACTTCCTGAAGGTTCTCCGGGTGTACATCGGCGACGACGGGCTCTTCATCGCGATCGAGCCCGACGAACCCGTCGTTCCGATCGTCGACGCGATCAAGGCGACCATCGAGTGGCCACCAAATCAGAATTCATAACTCGGGTGTCGCAAAAGGAACTCTCGTGACCGATGGAGTGACGTTCCGAGTCGACTGTCACGTGAAGGTGCTCAACGACACGATCGTCGAACGGGCCAAGCAGGCCGACCTCGACGCGCTCGTGTACGCACCTCACTTCGTTCGTTTCCCGGAGATCCGCGACCGAGCGGCGTCGTACTCCGACGAAGACCTGCTGGTGATCCCCGGCCGCGAGGTGTTCACCGGCACGTGGCGCAATCGCAAACACGTCCTCGCGATCGGCCTCGAGGATCCCGTCCCGGACTTCATATCGCTCGAGGCGGCGATGGCCGAGTTCGATCGCCAGGACGCGACCGTGCTGGTCCCGCATCCGGAGTTCGCGAACGTGAGCCTCTCCGAACGGGACCTCCGGACCTACGCGGAAACGATCGACGCGATCGAAATTTTCAATCCTCGTCACTTTCCATCGAACAATCGTCGTGCGCGCGAACTCGCCGACACCCTCTCGATCCCGCCGTTTACGTCCTCGTACGCACACCTCCCGCGATCCGTCGGCATCGCTCACACCGTCTTCGAGTCGCGGATCGACGGCGAGTCGGACCTCTTGACTGCGTTCGAGAACGGCGTCGCCCGTCGAATCGTCTACGACAACGGCCTCGAGCGGTGGGGGACGACCGTCGCGGAGCTCAGCCACCTCGTCTACGAAAACACCTGGAAAAAGGTCGATCGCCTCTTTCTCTCGGGGACGGAGCCGACCCATCCCCACCACATCGCCTACGACGGTCGATTCGATGACGTGGCCGTGTACTGAAGACGGTCCGAGGCTGTTGTTCTGAAACGCGACGTCTGATCTCTCGAGTGATTGCTGCCGATCCCGAGGGAGCGAGCTGACTGCCTCCCGATCGGAAGATACACGTGGTAACGAATGGCACTACCTGTAACTATGAGTTCGACTCCCCATCTCCCCGCGAACGCGTTTACTGGTATCACCGACGGAACTCGCCGCAGAGTTGATCGGCAGTGAGAGACTTCTCGACTCACGCGACGGATCGGCCTGGCGGCCACGACGTCGAAATCACTGGGATCGAATCGGCCGTCGTCGAGGGGAACTTCGAGTGGAACCTCGTGGCGGTCCACACCGACGCGGGCGTAACGGGGCTCGGCGAGGCGTATCGCGGCGGTGGCGTCCCGGAACTCGTCGAGTACGCGAACCGGTTTCTCGTCGGTGAAAACCCACTCGACGTCGAGCGGCTGTTCCGGTACATGGTCCAGGAGATGTCGGGACACGGCGGGACGACGGGCAAGGTCGTCACCGCCGCCTCGGGCATCGAAATCGCGCTGTGGGACGCCGCCGGCAAGATTCTGGACCTACCAGTGTATCAGCTTCTTGGCTCCCGCTACCGCGACCGGATCCGAATCTACTGCGATTGCCACGCCGGCGAAGCGTACGCGGTCGACGACGGGGGCTTTACCGAGTACGCCGACGCCGAGGCGTACACGCCCGAGGCCTACGCCGCGGAGGCCGAGCGCGTCGTCGACATGGGGTTCGACGCGATCAAGTTCGATCTCGACATGGAGCGGGACAACGACCCGGACCCCTACAACGGCCGGCTGACGAACGCCGCGCTGGCTCACAAAGTCGAGGTGGTCGCCGCCGTTCGCGAAGCGATCGGTAACGAGATCGACCTCGCCTTCGACTGCCACTGGGACTACACGGTCGAGAGCGCGACCCGCCTCGCACGGAAACTCGAGCCCTACGACCTCATGTGGCTCGAGGACGTCGTTCCCCCGGAGGAAACGAAGGCCCAACGCGAGGTCGCCCGGCGGACCGACACGCCGCTCGCCACCGGCGAAAACCGATTTCGCATCCACGAGCTAAGCGAACTGATCGACGAGTACGCGGTGGACGTGATCACACCGGATCCGACCACCTGTGGCGGACTCGCGGAGTCCAAACGCATCGCCCAACGCGCCGAGGAGCGCTACATCCCGTTCTCGCCGCACAACGTCTGTAGCCCCGTCGGGACAGTGGCCTGCGTTCACCTCTGTGCGGCCGTTCCCAACGCCGACGTGCTGGAATATCACGCGCTCGAGGTCGACTGGTGGGACGACCTGCTCGCGCGCGACGAGCCGCTGATCGACGACGGCTACATCGACGTCCCGACCGAGCCGGGGCTGGGCATCGAACTGGACGAGGAAGTCCTCGAGGAACACCTGCTACCCGGAACTGACGGCTTCGACTGAGCTACGATTCGTCCGTCGACTCCCCGCCCCGCGTTCGAATCCCGGAGAGCGTTTCCGCGACCCGATCCCAGTGACTCCCGCGCCAGAAGTACTGTCCACAGTCTCGGCAGCACCACGTCTCATCCGCTCCGGGATCGGGCGCGTACTCCGGCGTCGATTCTTCCCGATCGACGCCCTCGAGTGCACCGTTACACCGGCCACAGAACGCTGGCACGGCCGCCAGCGAGAGGTCGAGCCCCGCCGCGTCGAGCGTCGCGAGTTGGGCTTCGACGTCGCGTGACTCGAGGAGGATCGACTCGTCTGCGCGACTCGCGAGCTCGACGTCTCGCGTGACGACCGCCCGGTGTTCGGCCCGAGCAGCGGCGAGCAGGTCGTCGTCAGCCTCGAGCCCGCGGTCCCCGGCGTAGACGGTGTCGTGGTTGCACATTCGAAGGTATGAGACGAGCCCGCCGCACATGACGTCGATGAGGAGTCGCATGAGGCAATCCCAAGCCGGTCAGTGGAGGAACTCGCGCAGCTCCGCGAGCTCCCACGTGTTGATCACGTCGGCGGGTTCGGCCCAGCCGCGACGCGCAGTGTGGACGCCCCAGCGCATGTACTCGAGCGTCGACGGCTGGTGTGAGTCGGTGTTGACCGCGATCGCGGCACCCTCCTCGAGGGCGGCCTGGACGGCGCTCCCCCAGAGATCCAGCCGGCGAGGGTTGCTATTGACCTCGAGTGCGGTGTCGTGTTCCGCGGCGGCCTTCCCGAGCGCGGTCGCGTCGAAGTCGAGCCCGGACCGCTCGTTGAGCATGCGGCCGCTGGGGTGGCCGAGCACGTCGATCGCCGGGTTCTCGACGGCGTGAACGAGCCGCTCGGTGGCGGTCTCCGCGTCCTGATCGAGCGCGCTGTGCGTCGAGGCGACGATCACGTCCAAGGCCTCGATCACGTCCTCGGAGAGGCCGATCTCACCGTCGGCGTCCACGTTGGCCTCGATTCCCGCGAAGACCTCGATCTCGGCCGTCGCGGCGACTTCGCGGATCGCCTCGACTTGCTCGAGGATCTCGGCGTCGGAGAGCCCCATCCCGCCGACGATACCGGGGCCTTCCGCGTGGTCCGCGATCCCGAAGTAGTCGTAGCCCCGATCCGCGGCGGCCTCGACCATCGCCTCGATAGTAGTGTTCCCGTCCGACCACTCGGTGTGTGTGTGGAGATCGCCGCGGATGTCGTCGTGCCCAACGAGATCCGGCAACGCCCCGTTTTCCGCGGCGGCGATCTCACCGCGATCCGTTCGGAGTTCCGGCGGAATCCAGGGCAAGCCGAGCGCTTCGTACATTCCGGTCTCGGTTTCGCCCGCGACGCGGTCGCCGACGCGCTGGCCGGCCTCCGCATCCGGGACTTCGCTCACGTCGAAGGCACCGTACTCGTTCAACTTCATGTCGCGGTCGATCGCGTAGTTGCGCAGGGCGACGTTGTGATCCTTGCTCCCCGTAAAGTACTGCAGCGCCGAGCCGAACTCCTCGGGAACGACCACGCGCAGGTCCACGCGGATTTCGCCCACGCGGATGCTGGCCTTCTCGGGGCCGGATTCGATCTCGTCGTCGACCGAGTCCCACGCGACGAACCGCTCGATCACGTCTTCGCCCGCGTCGGTCGCCGCGAGGACGTCCACGTCGCCGATCGTCTCGCGCCACCGGCGGATCGAGCCCGCCACCTCGCAGCGCTCGACCGCGTCGATCGACTCGAGGAACGCCAGCACGTCGTCGGCGAGCGGTCGCGCCTCGCCGAGTAGTTGGCGCTGCCCGACGGTCCGAGCGAACTCGAGGTTCTCGAGGATGTTCTGCTCCGTCTTGGGTCCGAACCCCTTCACGTCCTGAATCTCGCCGGCCTCCGCGGCCTCCTCGAGGTCGTCTAGCGTCTGCACGCCGAGTTCGCGATAGAGTGTGCCCGCGGTCTTGGGGCCGACACCCTCGATCCGCGTGATGTCCGCGATGTCGATGGGGAGTTCGGCGCGGAGCTCTTCGAGCTCCTCGATCGTCCCGGTCTCGACGTACTCGACGATCTTCGATGAGATGGCGTCGCCCACGCCGTCGATGTTCTCGACGGCCTCGCGGTCGCCGGCCTCGATCCGGTCGGCGATCGGCGACGGGTACGACCGGATGTTCTCGGCCGCGCGGCGGTACGCGCGGGGCTTGTACTCGACGTCGTCGGCCTCGAGCAGGTCGGCGAACTCCTCGAAGCGGCCGGCGATTTCGGCGTTCGTCGCCATCAGCGCCCCCTCCGTGCGCTGGCGTCGTCTTCCTGACCCAGCGCCTTCTTCAGGAACGACATCCAGCGCTTCCGATCCTGCGCTTTCTGAACCTGCTGTTCGCGCTCGAGGTCCGTCGGCCCGAGACTCTCGAGGGCGTTCAGCGCTCGGTCGATCCCGATAATGCTCTGGACGATCTCTTCGCCTTCCTCGCGGGTGATATCGCCCTCCTCGATCCGCTCGAGTCGGTCGAGGCGCTCGCGTCGCAGGTTCTTTTTGGCCTGCTCGACGCGCTCGCGTTCCCCGGAGGGCACCGTCTCGCGGCGCTTGATCTCGAAGACGAACGTCCGGAGGTCGATCTCCTCCCCCTGAATCACGATCGTCTCCGGAATGTCCGCGCCGACGGTTGCACCCTCGCGCTCGACGCGCTCGAGCAGTTGCTTGCGCTCGTACTCCTGCACACTCGAGTGTGAGGGACGGGGAGGCAAAAATGTACAGTCCCTGGTGGCGGTCGAGCAGACGGGGAACGCGTTCGATGACACGCTACCACCACTACTGAGTGGGTCGACCGATCCGAAAAAATCTCGCGAAAAATCCCAAATCCCTTAGCGACGCCGCACATACCCCCGGTCAATGGCCAAGTGCGACGTGTGTGGGAAGGACGAAAACATGCCGTACAACTGTCGGCACTGCGGCGGCACCTACTGTGCCGACCATCGGCTCCCCGAGAACCACGACTGCTCGGGGCTGCAAAACTGGAACGACCCCCAGGGCGTCTTCGACAGCGGCTTCGACGACGACGTGAATTCGGGCGGGAGTACGTCTCGGGCCTCGAGCCTCGCCGACAAGGTCCCGATCGATACCGGCCCGGGCGGACCGTTAGCGTACTTCCGCGGGAACGCGACGTACACGTTCCTCGCGTTGATATGGCTCACGTTCCTCGGGCAATGGATCACGCTGTTGGTCGGCGGTCAGTCTCTCCACCAATCGCTGTTCGTGCTCAGCTCGTCGAATATCGAGTATGTCTGGACGTGGGTTACGTCGATCTTCGCTCATAGCCCTGTCAATTTCATGCATATTGTCGGTAACAGCATCGTGATATTCTTCTTCGGGCCGCTCGTCGAGCGGTACGTCGGCTCGAAGAAATTCGCGATCCTATTCATCGTCAGCGGCGTCCTCGCCGGACTCGGACAGGTCGGGATCTCGGCCGCACAGGGCGACGCGACCGCCGTTCTCGGAGCCAGCGGCGCTGCACTCGCTATCATGGGCGTGCTGACGATCCTGAACCCCGATCTCAAGGTGTACCTCTGGTTCCTCATCCCGGTCCCGATCTGGTTGCTCACTGCCGGTTACGCCTTCATTAGCATCTTCTTCCTCACGGGTGCCACCGGCGGCGGCGGTATCGCACACATGGCCCACCTCGTCGGCCTCGTGATCGGGCTCGCCTACGGGCAGTACGTCAAACAGAACCGGAACGTCAGCGCGCCGAACCGCCTCGAGTTCGGCGGCGGTGGCGGTCCGGGCGGTCCGGGCGGCCCCGGCGGTCCCGGACGCGGTCGGTTCTGAGTCCGAGGATTCCCGAAACCCCGTAACTGATTTTCACGCGGTGCCTATCACCGCCCAATCGATGACCCAGCCCCGTCCCGACCTCGCACCCGACGCGGCCCTCTCGCGAGAGGAGATGGAGGACCTCCAACGCGAGATCGCCGACGTCGCCGTCTTCGAGGACGACTTCTCGTTCGATCTCGGAGGTCTTTCGAACCCGCTCGAGGCGGCCGCGAGCGGAGCCGAACCGTCTGTCGTCGTCGGCATCGACCAGTCGTTTCTCACGAACGACGAGGGCGATCAGGACCGCGCCCTGAGCGCCGTCGTCGCGATGCGCGGCGGGGAAGTGATCGAGCGCGTGCACGCGGTGACGTCGCTCGAGATCCCCTACATCCCCGGCCTCCTCTCCTTTCGCGAAGGAGCGCCGATCCTCGCCGCGCTCGAGGAGCTGTCCGCCGACCCGGATCTGCTCCTGTTCGACGGCAGCGGTCGCATTCACTTCCGGCAGGCCGGAATCGCGACCCACATGGGCGTCGTGAGAGACGTACCGAGCATCGGGGTCGCGAAGAGCCTGCTCTGTGGTACCCCCCTCGAAGACACCGACGATCTGCCGGAAGGGTCGTTAATCGGCATCGAATCGAACGCTCGAGTCGACGCGCCAGACGGCACGCTGCTGGGCTACGCCGTCCAGACGCGCCAGTACGATTCGCCGAACCGGTACATCAACCCGCTCTACGTCAGCCCGGGCCACCGCGTCGGGCCCGAGACGGCGGCCGACGTCGTTCTCGAGCTCGCCTCGTCGTACAAACTCCCCGAGCCGGTTCGACTGGCGGATCAGTACGCCAACGAAGCCAAGAAGAGCCTCACCGAGTAGACCAGCCGCCGTCTCCAGCCAGACGACCATCCGCCCGCGGCGGGTGGGAACGAATGGGACCGGCTGGGCCGGGGAGCGCACGTCGGCAGACGACTCGAGCCAGCCGGATGCTTTCGAGGTTGTTGCCGCTCCACTCCGGTAATTGACTCGGAGCGATCGTACTGATACACGAAAATTACGATCAGCGCGACAAACCGTCGATACTTAGGTATCGTCTCTCGAACCGGTCACACATGGCCACCGCTGAGGACGTCGAAGGGACAGCAGACGACGAGCCGGAGGGCTCCGTCGTCGAGGACGACCGCAGTCGCGAGAGCACTGCCGGGACCGGCGACAACCGCTATACACGCAAGCAGTCGGTCCTCATCACCGGCTGCTCGTCCGGGATCGGCCGCGCGACCGCCCGCGCCTTCCTCGAGGAGAACTGGCAGGTGTTCGCGACGGCGCGCAACGTCGACGACATCGAAGCCCTCGGGGAGGCCGGCTGCGACACCCTCGAGTTGGACGTCACCGATCCGGAACAGGTCGCGTCGGTCGTCGAGGAGACCGTCGACGTCGCCGGCTCCATCGACTGCGTCGTCAATAACGCCGGGTACGCCCAGATGGGGCCGCTCGAGGACGTCGCGACGGTCGACCTCCACCGGCAGTTCGACGTCAACGTCTACGGCCCCCATCGGCTCACCCGCGCCGCACTGCCACACATGCGCGCCCAGGGCGAGGGTCGAATCATCAACGTCTCGAGCGTCGCCGGGCGGATTTCCTTCCCCGGCTCGGGCGCGTACTCGGGGTCGAAACACGCTCTCGAGGCGATGAGCGATTCCCTCCGCGCCGAGGTCGACGAGTTCGACATCGACGTCGTCCTGATCGAACCCGGTCCGGTCGAGACCGAGTTCACCGACCGCGTCGACGAGGAGCTCCCCGGAGACGAACGGACCCCGGCCTACGAATCGCTGTACGAACTCTACGACGACGCTCAGTTGATCGGCGGCGGGAGCGGCGGTCCCTTCGCCTCCGAACCCGAAGACGTCGCCGACGCGATCCTCGATTCGGCGACCAGTCCCGATCCGCCGGCGCGGTATCCGGTCGGGCCGCTCGCCCAATACGGACTGTACGCTCGCTATCTCCCGGATCGGCTGCGCGATGCAGTCTACGGGCTCGCGCGAAAACTGGCCTGACCGTTGAACCGTTCCGCTCTACCCCGAGTACCGGTCGTCGTCGTACCGCTCGGCTGCCGACTCGAACCCCAGTTCCGACTGTTCCTGGCTGCGCCGCTCCTCGAGCGCCGCGATCGCGTCGGGGTCCGGCGCGGCATCGTCGGTGATCCGCGCCCACGAGTTGTGGACTTTGGCGTGGCACCACCGACAGAGGTAAATCGTGATCTCGTGGGAGAGGGTTTCGCCGCCGCGATCGTAGGAGAGGTGGTGTTCCTCGAGCAGCGGTCGTTCGTCGTCGTGAGCCATCCGCTTTTCCTCGAGCCCGCAGCGAACGCACTCGCGGTCGCGGTTGCGCGAGCGGAAGTGGGGACAGTCGGCCCACGACCAGTCCGATTCGGGGTCGACGACGGGGCACTCGTAGTCGCCGTCCGCGCGCTCGCTGGCGAATTGAGGGTCCTGCTGGTAGTGTTCGAGTGCGTACCGACACTGGCCCTCGCCGGTGAGATAGTCACAGAGGCCCGCGAACTCGTAGGGGTCGTCGACGCCGACGGACGTTCCCCGTGGCGTTTTCTCCATACCGGTTTCCGGGTTCGACTCGAATCGATTTGAATGCTCCGAGCGTCTCGGCCCTTACCAGCAGAGTAATGTATGATGTAATAATTCGTAAAGAATAAGAACAGTGGCGGGAGTCATCAGTTATGATGGGGGACCTACGGAACGTCGTACCCGCACCTATCCGGAGGAGTTACGCGCTAAAATTCGGAATCGTGTTGCTCGTCATGGCGATCTCGGTCGGCTCACTGGGGCTGGTCGCGACGGCTACGCTCACCGACAGCGTCGAAACGACGACGCTCGACGACCAGCAAGATACTGCAGTACGGGAGGCCCAGGCGATCGATAACTGGGACGATCGGAACGCACAACTCGTCGCATCGACGTCCCACGCTCCCGTTTTCGGCACGGGCGACGACGCAGCGATCGAAGCGTACCTACAGGATAGTTATTCTGACTTCCCGGAAGCCCGGATGAACGCGATGTACGTCGATACGTCCACAGGTGAGATTCGGGAGGGCGTCGACACCGACGCCGCGACCCTCGAGGAGTTACAGTTCCCCGCCAGTGAGGAGCTCGAGGGTGATCTCTCGCAACACAGTATCCAGCGGACTGACCCGTACGCGATGCCCGACGAGTCGGGACTGGCGTTCGACACCCGCCCCGTCGTCTCGTACTACGTCGGCGTCGGCGAGAATCGAGCGCTCGTCATTACGTTCAACCTCGCGGACCGGTCGTCGAACGTGCTCTCGAGTACGGACTCGGATACCGTCATGACGGTCGTCGACGAAGAGGGCAGAATCGTCGGCGATGACGCCTACCTCGGCTACGAAGACGGCCGGGAAGCAGTGACGTTCTTCGAACCCTACGAGGGTAACGACGCCCTCCTCGAATCTGCACGGGAGGGACCGGGCGCGACGAAAATCGACGGAAAGCCCCCGGAGATACTTCACGAAGAGCCGTATAACTTCGCCCCCGACGGCTACGTTGTCGGCTATCACACGACCGCTGACGGGTGGACGGTCCTCGTCCATACCGCCGAGTCGGACGCGTTCGGCTTCGTCAACGCGGTCAACCGGTTCGGTACCGGAATCACGCTCGGCGGCGTCCTCCTGATCGGCCTGCTCGGTGCCGTACTGGGTCGGACCACGGCGCGATCGATCGATCGGCTGACTCGAGCCGTCGGTGAGATGGAGGATGGAAACCTCGACGTCGCGGTCGAAACCGAGCGGATCGACAACATCGGTCGGCTGTACGACGGATTCGCCTCGATGCGAGACGAACTGAAACAGAAGATCACCGAAGCCGAAGCGGCGCGGGCGGACGCCGAACGCGAACGCGAGCGCGTCGAGGAGATCAACGAGGATCTCCAGGAGGCGGCGGCCTCGTACTGCGACGTGATGGAAGCGGCCGCGGACGGTGATCTCACCGTTCGGATGGATTCGGGGACGTCGGAAAACGAGACTATGCAGGCCATCGCGACCGACTTCAACGAGATGCTCACCGAACTCGAGGGAACCGTCGAACAGATCAGTCGGTTCGCCACCGACGTCGCGACCGCCAGCGAACAGGTCACCGCCTCGAGCGAGGAAGTCAAATCCGCGAGCGAACAGGTGAGCGAGTCGATTCAGGAGATTTCCAACGGTGCGGACAACCAGTACGAATCGCTCCGCTCGGTCGACGCGGAGATGAACACGCTTTCGACGACGACCGAAGAGATCGCCGCCACGTCGAACGAGGTCGCAACCGCCGCGGAACGAACCGCACGGACCAGTCGCGAGGGGCACGACGCCGCGCAGGAAGCGATCGATGCCTGTGAACACCTCGAGACGGAGCGAGACGCGGTCGTCGAGGAGTTCGAACAGCTTCGCGAGGAAGTCGCGCAGATCGACGATCTGACCGATAGCATCGCCGACATCGCCGAGCAGACCAACATGCTCGCGCTCAACGCCAACATCGAAGCGTCCAGATCCGCGTCGGCGGACGGCGACGATGGCGGGTTCGCCGCGGTCGCCGCCGAAGTCAAGGAGCTCTCGCAGGACGTCAAAGACGCGACCGACGAGATCGGGTCCAGGCTCGAACGGATCCAGGATCAGACGGAACAGTCGGCGGAGGAGGTCGACCGAACGAGTCAGGAAATCGAACGCGTTCACGACCTCGTCACGGACACCGTCTCCTCGCTCGAGGAAATCGCCGAGTACGCCCAGGAGACGAACGACGGCGTCCAGTCGATCTCGACGGCGACCGAAGAACAGGCGTCATCGACGCAGGAAGTCGTCGCAATGGTGGACGAGGTCGCGACGATCGCCGAAGAGACGACCGCCGAAGCCGAAACCGTCGCCGCCTCGGCCGAAGAACAGACGTCCGCACTGACGGCGGTATCCGAATCGGCGGGCGACCTCTCACAGCAGGCAGTGGCGCTCTCGGAGGCGCTCGATCGGTTCGACACCGACGCCGATGGGAGTGGGGCGGCCGTCGACTCGCTTCCGGAGACGATCGACGCCGCAGCCGACAGTGCCGGCTCAGACCCGACGGACGACGACTTCGATCCGAGCGAGACGGACGCCGACGGCTCGGCGTTTTCGTTCGGGGAATAACCGGGTCCTCGAGTCGATATCGAACCCGCCGAGGAAGACTAACGGCACCTGGCGGTGCCGTACTCATCGGGCCGTCGATCCCCGGAGTGTCGCTCCGGAGCACGGCCCGTGGTGGGCCGATTTCCTAGCTTCGATTGAAATTGAAAAATAAATATATGATGACCTTGATGTCATCGTATGGCTCGATCGAAATCGGTCGAAATCGCGGGGGTCGTCGTCGCCGGCTGGATCGTCCTCGAGTTCCTGCTTCGGCGCGGACTCGTTTCGGCCGCCGCTGCCGTCGGGGTCGAACCGCTGTTGGCGGATTATCTGGTTCTCGCGATCGGATTTCCGCTCATCGCGGCGGTCCTTAGCCGGTACGCCCTCGGGCACGGGCAGACCCGCAACTCGTGGGGATGGGAGTGGGGACTCCGATCCCTCGGGATGGGCGTTCTCGCTGCGGTCGTGGGATTCGGCTTGCTCGCCGGCGCTGCCCAGATCGACGCGGCGCTGTTCGGACTCGAGGAAACGAGTGGGGCCTTCGCCGAGGAACTGACGGGCGCGTTCGAAGCCACGCCTGCGCTCGCGGTGCTCTTCCTCGTCGGGAACGGGATCGTCGCCCCGATCGCGGAAGAGCAAGTCTGGCGGGGAATCGTCCAGACGGAGCTCGTCGACGACCGGGGTGTTGCCGCCGGCATCGGGGTAACAGCAGTCCTATTCGCTCTCAAACACGTGATCGTCGATCTGTCGATCGTCCGTCTCACGTCGCTGCTGACGCTCGCGGTTCTCTTCGGTATCGTTCGTCACCGGTGGGGCACTGCGAGCAGCACGGTGACACACGTCCTGCTCAATACGATCTCTTCGGCCAGCATCGTCGCCGTTGCGCTTCTCTGACTGTGACACGGATACGAATCGTCCCGGATTTACCCGACGCCGAGTCGGGCCGGCCACCGGCGAGAACGCTTTTGCCCTCGCCGCACCGATTCGGGGGCGTGCGACTCGTCCACCACCCCAGTACGGACGACGACTCGAGTGCGAAACGGGACCGCGAGACGCTGGCGACGACGGTCGACCTCGCGGATTCGCTCGTGAGCCAGACGCTGGGACTCATGTTCCGCCGGTCCATACCGGACGACTACGCGCTGGCGTTCCAGTTCGATTCGATCAAAACCCGCGACCTTCACATGCTGTTCGTCTTCTTCCCGATCGACACGGTCTGGGTCGTCGACGGCGTCGTCCAGCGCGTCGAAACCCTCCGCCCGTGGCGAGGGTTCGCTCGCGAGGACGCGGACCTGATCGTCGAGCTTCCGGCCGGTACCGCAGCCGACGTCGACCCCGGCGATCGGCTCGTCCTCGAGGAGTGAGACGGTCGTAACCGGGGTCGCGAACTGCAGGATTGACCAGTGACGGTCGATCCCTTCCGCGAACTCCACCTCGAAGACGGCACCGAGCCGTGACCGGCGGATTTAAGTCAGCATGATACGTTAGCCCACAGTACAATGGCACGAGATTCCGTCTCAACGCCGCACGACGAGGATAGAGGAAGTCGGGGCGACCCGGCTGGATGCGAAATTCTCCCACGAACGTAACCGCAGTACCCGTAGTTCACCACTCTTGCCTGTAACTCACTCTCCCGAACAGACGATCGCATCGGACCGTACAGTACGCCTTCTCGACACGACGCTTCGCGACGGCGAACAAGCCCCGGGCGTCTCGCTGTCTCCCGACGAGAAAGTCGAGATCGCCCGCTCGCTCGAGCGCGCCGGCGTCTCCGTTATCGAAGCCGGCAGCGCCTGTACGGGAGCGGGTGAACGACAGGCGATCTCGCGGGTGACCGATCTCGATCTCGACGCGCGCGTCACCAGCTTCTGTCGCGGAATGAAAGGCGACATCGACCTCGCGCTCGAGTGCGACGTCGACGGCGTCCATATCGTCGTCCCCGCGAGCGACCGCCACGTCGAGGGCAAGGTCGGCACCTCCCGCGAGGACAACCTCGAGAAGACCGCCGAGCTCGTCGCCTACGCCAAAGAGAACGACCTCTGGGTCGAGGTCATCGGCGAGGACGGCTCCCGGGCCGATCTCGACTACCTCGAGGAGCTGGCCGAAACGTCCCTCGACGCCGGCGCAGATCGGTTCTGTTTCGCCGACACCGTCGGCCACACCGGGCCGGAACACACCCACGAGGCGGTCTCCCGGCTCGCCGAACTCGGTCCGGTCAGCGCCCACACCCACGACGACCTCGGGCTGGGCGTGACCAACGCGCTCGCGGCCGTCTCGGCCGGCGCCGATCTCGTCCACTGTACGGTCGACGGGCTCGGCGAACGCGCCGGCAACGTCGCCCTCGAAGAGGTTGCGATCGCCCTCTCACACGTCTACGAGCTCGAGACGCTCGAACTCGAGGAGCTGTACGAGCTCGCACAGACCGTCGCTCGAGCGACGGGGGTTCAGCTCCCGCCGAACAAGGCCGTCATCGGCGAGAACGCCTTCACCCACGAGAGCGGCATCCACACGGACGGAACGCTCAAGGACGACAAGATGTACGAACCCTACGCGCCCGAGACCGTCGGGCGGGAGCGCCGACTCGCGCTCGGGAAACACACCGGCCGTGCGGGCGTCGCGGCGACGCTCGAGGAACACGGCGTCGATGCCGAGGACGACGAAATCGCAGAAATCGCCAATCGCGTGACGGAGCTCGGTGACCGCGGCCGCAGGGTGACGGACGCCGATCTGCTGGCGATCGCCGAGGACGTCACCGGGGAGGATCGCGAGCGCGTCGTCGATCTGCTCGACGTCACCGCCACCAGCGGCGGTGCCGTGCCGACTGCGAGCGTCAGACTGGACGTCGACGGCGAGGAGCGCGTCGCCAGCGGCACCGGCTCCGGCCCCGTCGACGCCGCCGTCTCCGCCGTCCGCGAGGCGCTGGGCCCGATGGCCGACGCCGAACTCGAGTCCTACCACGTGGACGCGGTGACGGGCGGTACCGACGCCGTCGTTACCGTCGAGGTGACGATGGCTCGAAACGATCGCTCGGTGACGGTCGCCCGCAGCGAGGCCGATATCACTCGCGCGAGCGTCACGGCGATGGTTGACGCCCTCGATCGGCTGCTCGCGGCCGATCAGCAACCGCTCGCGCCGGCAGACGACTGACGTCGACGGTCGACAATCGCGACGACTCGTTTTTCGGAAGGGCGATCCCGTGCTGTCAGTCGGACGTGTCCGCGCTACCCCTGTCGGAAGGGATCGCTCACGACGTTCCAGGGATCGAGCAGGTACACACTCGCGAGAAACAGAGCGAGAACGACGACGAACAGGCGAGCGACGCCGTTCGCCGACGACGGAATCCCGACGTCGAGGGTCGTCGCCATCACCACCGCGACCCCGATCCAGAGGCTCCCGACGATCAGTCGCTTTCGACGGTCCATACCCGATGGTGCGTCTCGAGTCGCTTGAATACGTGTGGTTTCGAACAGGTCGCCACCGGGGACCTCACTGACAGCGCCCGCGGCTCCCTCCGGCAAGAAACGGAGTCTGCCTGACGAGTTGCTATAGTAGTCGCTGAACGCCATTGCACTCCCGCTCGCGAATCAGCGGCCAGCACCGTTCGTGCTGGCCGCTCGAGTGCGAGCGGTGAGTAAAACGTTTCAACGACTACTATCGTTCGCGTTACGCGTCTCGAAAGCCGAGCCCGACAGTTTCGTCGTCGAGGGCGTTCTGTCGTTTGTCGAGCAACCCGACCTCGTCGTACGAAACCGGTCCTGGAACCTGATGCGCTTCGGGCCCCGGTTGGTGGCCGAGATAGGTGACGTTCGGGTTCGTTCCGATATCCGCCAGCAGTTCGAACTCCACCTCCGGTGCGTCGACGTAGTCCTCGAACAGTTCGTAGGCGGCTTCCTCCGGACTGGCGACCTGAACGTCTTGAGTCGGGCCCTCGAACTGGTCCGGCGACAGTCCGATCTCTCTGATCCCCTCCTCGCTCTCGAGGTCGAGTCCGGTGTCTTCGATCGCGGTCACGACGTCCAGCACCGTCTGCTCCTTGTCCGGCAGGGAATCGCCCGGTGGCGGTTCCTCCTCGTACTCCTCCTGAGTGAGATCGACTCCTTTCGCGAGTGCGATCATCCCGACGGTAAGTTCGTCGACGGCATCGACGACGGCGTCGAGATTCCCGTCGACGCCCTCGAGCGACGATTCGACCGAGTTCGGGGACGGCAGCTGCGTGAACAGATTGATGATCGTTCGCGACCTAGCCGGGTTTTCCGCGTACCGTTCCGGGTCGCTCGCGGGGTTGTTTTTGTCGCCGAACTGGATCACGTTCGGCGGACAGGCCTGCTCACAGGCGGTCGTTCCGATCAGTTCCTCGCCCGCGTTGCCGTCCTGCCGAGTCGGATCGAAGACGCACTTCGACATGACGCCGCGGGGAGCGCGACGACTGACCGGTCGGCCGCGCTCGTCGTAGATTCTCTCCGGATCGAGTTCCTCCCGGTCGGTGTCGGGATCGTCCCACTGGAAGTAGTTGACGCCGTACGGGCAGGCCACTTGACAGTAGCGACAGCCGATACAGACTTCGTAGTCGGTCAGCACCAGCCCGCCTTCGTCGCGCGTGTGGCGAGCCGTCGTCGGGCACACCTTCTCGCAGGGCGCGTCGGTACAGTGCTGACACGGGCGGACGAGGTAGTTAAACTCGTGAACGGCATCGGTCTGCGAGCATTCTCCGGGCTCGACGTCGACGCTGTCGGGATCCGGTGACTCGACCTGGCCGTCCTCGTAGGCGAGAACGTACATCCAGTTGGCCCCCTGGTCCCATCCGTGTTCCTGATTACAGGCGGTCACGCAGGCGAGACAGCCGTCGCAGTGCTCGAGATCGATCGTCATCCCCCACTGGGTCCCCTCGTCTGCGTCCTCGACTTCCCCCGCGTCCTCGACTGCGGGTTCCGGCTCCGGCTCTTGCTGATCGACCGCACCCCAGCCGAGGCTCGCGAATCCCAGACCGGCCCCCGCCTTTTTGAGCATCTCCCGACGTGACTCGTCGCCGTCGGCGAGTTGCAAGAGCGTCGACCCGATACCCTCCTCCTCGCCGTCAGCGTCGTCCGGCCTGGCGATCGGTCGCTCGTCCTCTCCGAACTCCGCCATCACGTCCTCGTGATACCGCTCGTGAAACTCCTCCTCCGAGAGCTCCCCTTTCGTGACCCGCATGGCGTCCCGCCCCATCTCCATCCCGAGTTCCGTATCGTACTCCGTGTCGTCGAGCAACTCCTCGAGGTCGTCCTGCCACGACTCACCGAGCGGGTGAAAGGTCTCTTCGTCCGGCGACTCGTCGTCCGCACTCATCGTCCCCACCGCGGTCGAGTTGCTGTCTCTCGAGTGGCGATCATTGTGGCTCGTGTCACCACACATATTCCAAGTCTTCGCATAGTGACCCTGCTTGCGAGTGATGGGCCCGACGGCTGTCTCGGTGGTCTCGTTCTATGCCGCCTCCAGATACGTGTCGAAGGTACTGACCTCGCCGCAATACTCGAAAATCAGTGCAACGGGTTGATTCGTGCCGCTAGGCAGTGCTCATCGAGTTGTTGCGAAGCGCGAGAGGGAAATTTGAACGGCATGAAAACGGTCGTCCTCGCATCGGTCGGATGCTGCGTCTTCTCTCATTCAAATCTCCGAAGTCGTTTTCCAGCAACGGTTTACATCGCGTCGCTACGCGGCGCTCAACGGTTTGTCGTTGGAAAAGCGCCGAGAGGGAGATTTGAACTCCCGAGTCCGTGAGGACAGTAGATTTCGAATCTACCGCCTTGGCCGGGCTAGGCTATCTCGGCTCACTCATACGTACCCGAGTGACGTTTTTACCCGTTTCGATTCTTCGCTCCCCCTGAGATTGATTGTCTCACCGACGAGGGAGAGGGATGGACCGCTCGAGTCGCGAATGGCAGACCGTTCCGAACGGACGACGACGCGTCCGATCAGCCCGTATTCTTCATTCCGGCTGCGATCCCCTTCACTGTCAGTCGCAGGGTTCGCTCCTCGATGTCCGTCCGGTGGGTCCGATTGAGCAGGTACACCTGCAGCATGTTCAGCGGGTCCACGTAGGGGTTCCGTCGCTCGAGGTTCTCGCCGAGCCAATCGCGGGTGTGCAGGCGGTCTCGCTGACCGATCTCGGTGATCAGATCGGCCGTTCGCTCGTACTCGTCGGAGACGCGGGGGAAGAACTGTTCGCGAAGGTCTTCCTCGGCCATGTTCGCGTACCGCTCGGCGATCTCGAGTTCGGTTCGCGACAGCGAGAGGGCCGCGTTATCGAGGGTGGTTCGGAAGAACGGCCACTCCTCGTACATCTCCTGTAAAGTTTCCATCGAGCCACCGTCGTCGAGGTAGGCCTCGACGCCGGTCGCGATCGCGTACCAGCCCGGCAGGATACACCGCGACTGGGTCCAGGAAAACACCCACGGGATCGCCCGCAGGTCCTCGACGGTGCGCTCGCCCGATCGGGAGGCCGGCCGCGACCCCAGATCGAGGTTTTCGATGACGGTGATCGGCGTCGCCTGCTCGAAGTACTGGACGAACCCGTCGCTCTCGAGGAGATCGCGGTACTCCCGGCGGGCCGCGTCGGCCATGGTTTCCATGGCCTCGACCCACTCGTCGTGGACCTCCTCTTCGGGCTGGTCCATGGACTGCTTGCGCGCCCGGAGCTGGGCGTTGAGCATCTGTTCGATGTTGCGCTCGGCGATGCGCGGGTTGGCGTACTTCTCGGCGATCGCCTCGCCCTGCTCGGTGAACTTGACCTGTCCCGTGACGGTCGAGTTCGGCAGCGCGAGCAGCGCCTCGTTCATCGGGCCGCCGCCGCGCGAGATCGAGCCGCCGCGGCCGTGGAACAGCCGCATCGTCACGTCGTAGTCGTCGCAGATCTCGCCGAGCCGGCGCTGGTTCTTGTACAGCGACCAGTTCGCTGCGAGGAACCCGTTCTCCTTGTTCGAGTCCGAGTACCCGAGCATGATCTCCTGGGTCTGCCCGCGAGCTTCGAGGGCCTGCGCGTAGGCCTCGTTTTCGAACAGCGTGCCCATGATCCGGCGCGCGCCGGAGAGGGCGTACTCGGTCTCGAGCAGGGGAACGATGTCGATCCCGGAGTGTTCGGGCAGGGAGACGACGCCGGCCTGATCGGCCAGGAAGAGCACCTCGAGGACGTGGCTCGGCTCGTCGGTCATCGAGATGGCGTAGGTGTCGATGGCGTGGCTGCCATACTCGGTCTGCCAGTCGGCAAGGCTGTCGAACAGCCGGAGGACCCGCCCCGAGTCGTCGGAGAGCTCCTCGGTGTCGCCGAGGTCGATCACGGGCTCGTCCTGCAACACGGCCTCGGTCAGGAACTCGACGCGTTCGTCCTCGGAGAAGCCGTGGTAATCGATCCCTTCGGCCTCGAGGGCTTCGGCGATGGCATCGGTGTGTTTCGCCTGGTGCTCTCGGAGATCGAGGCTGGCGAGCGAGAAGCCGAACGTCGCGACCTGCCGGCGGATCGGGTCGACGTGCGCGTCGACGACGCTCTCCGCACCGTTGTTCCGCAGGCTCTTCGCGATGACCTCGAGATCGTCGAGGAGGGCGTCGACGTCGTCGTAGCCGCCAGGGCGGACGTCGCCGACGCGGCGGATCCGCTCGCGCATGAGCTTGAGTTTCTGCCGGTAGGGCTCGCCCGGATAGCGCTCCTCGGCGGTGCGAGCGCTGCCGGGGAGTCGTTCGCGGTCCCGCTCGAGCGAGGCCTGGAACGCGGAGCCGGCATCGATCCGGCTGCCGTCCTGGCTCAGTACGCCCGAGAGTCGCTTGAGCTGCTCGCGGTACTGCTCGAGGACGACCGACCGCTGGCGCTCGAGGGTGTTCGCGGTCACGTCGGGGGTCACGTACGGGTTGCCGTCGCGATCGCTCCCGGCCCACGAGCGGAACTCGAAGAGCTTCGGAATCTCGAGGTTGCCGGGGACTTCCTCGTCGATCGCGTCGTCGAGTTCGTCGTAGATCTCGCCGACGACGTCGAAGAGGGTGTTCTCGAGGTACCACTGGACGTTGCGCGCCTCGTCTTCGGGCTCGGGCTGCCGATTGCGGACCTGCGGGGTCTGCCAGAGGCTCGTGACCTCAGCGTCGATGTCCCGCCAGAGCTGGCTCTCCTCCTTGTCGGTCAGCAGCCGCTCGTCCAGCGTCTCGAGGTCCGTCGAGATATCGCGCAGTTTGGACTTGACCGTCTTGCGGCGCGCCTCCGTCGGGTGCGCGGTAAAGGTCGGCTCGATCAGTACGTCGTCGAGGATCTGGCGGACGGTCTCGACGTCGGCCTCGCCGAGCTCTTCGGCGGCCGTTTCGAGGCTATCGTCGAGGGTCCCCTCGTGGGATTCTGTCCGGATCGTCCGGACCCGTTCGCGCTCCTCGGCGAGGTTGATCAGTTCGAAGTAGGTCGTGAACCCGCGAGCGACGATCCGCTGTTGATGGGGCGAGAGGTTCTCGAGCTCCGTGACGAGGGGCTCGCGAGACTCGAGCTCCCCGGACCGGTAATCGATCGCGGCTCGCCGGCACGATTCGACCGTCTCGAAGGCTTTGCGAGACGTCTGTTCCTCGAGGACGTCGCCGAGCAACGCACCGAGCTCCCGGACGTCCTGTCGAACGTTTCTGTTATGGAGTCGCATATCGTGAGGATGTGGGTGCCACGATAAAAACCCCTAGCAGGTGCGCTAACTGGCTTATACATCGTTTTCCGTGAAGGATTTCGTCGAGCGGCTTCGTGAGGTGAGCAGTTATTGAGACATACGTTCGCACACAGCGCCCATCACTAGTTACTCCGTCACACTAAATCGAGAATTCACTACAATCATAAATTATTCTCGTGAAACCCCGATTTCCCCCTCCAACTATCAGTAACTACCGGACGAGTTTCGAGCGGTCCGATACGGATCGAGACACCCCGTGATCGAGTTCACCTGTCCGTGTACTGGGCACAGACCCGTCGAATCCCTTCCTCGAAGTCGATCTGGGGCTCCCAGCCGGTCTCCTCGCGAATCTTTGCAGAGTCGGCACAGGTATCGTGAACGTAGACCGAGTCGGGGATCGGATTTTCGACGTACTCGGGGTCCACGTCGGTTCCGAGCTCGTCGTTGAGCATCTCCACGACCGTATTGAAGTCGTAGGCCTCGCCCGTCCCCAGATTGTAGATCCCGTCGAGTTCGGCTGCCGCGGCCTGACTGAGGCCGCGGACGATATCGGAAACGTGTGTGAAGTCCCGCGTCTGCGTGCCGTCGCCGTACAGGACTGGTGACTCGCCGTTGGCGATGTCGTCGGCGAACTGGGCGATCACGTTGGCGTACTCGCCTTTGTGTTCCTCCGCGCCGCCGTACCCCTGATAGACCGAGAAGAAGCGCATCCCGGCCATCGACATGTCGTAGTGGTTCGAGAAGTACTCGCCGTAGCGTTCTCTGGCCAGCTTCGACGCTTCGTACCCGGTGTTCACGCTCACCTCCATGTCCTCGGGCGAGGGTTCCGTCCGGCTCCCGTAGATCGACGACGTCGAGGCGTAGACGACGGTCTCGCAGCCGTCCTGCCGAGCCTGCTCGACCACGTTGACGAATCCCTCGACGTTCACTCTCGCACCCGTCGTCGGGTCGTCCTCGTGCATCGCGTACGAGGACAGCGCCGCCAGGTGAAACACCACGTCGACGTCCGTCGGCAGGTCGTCCTCTAGCACGCTTGCCTTCACGAATTCGACGTCTTCGGTGAGGTTTTCCGGTGTTCCCAGATAACAGTCGTCGACAACCGTGACGTCGTTCGTTTCCGCGAGTTCGTTCGCCAGATTCGATCCGATGAATCCCGCACCGCCGGTGACGAGAACGGATTGGTCCTCGAGAGTCATACCGGAAACCCCCATTCGGCAACGCATAGATGTTTTGAAGACCCGAGCACGGACGACGTTCGAACGCGAACGATGGCGGGGTCTCGAGCACCCGTCTCGAAGCTCGAATTTGCACACAGATTTAATAAAAACCCTGTCAAACGCTCACAGGTGACACTACTGGCCGACCCGTATCGACGACGGTGGATCGGGTGGGGATTGCTCGTTTCAGCGTTCTTTCTCGTCAGTCTCCACCGGTCGTCGACCGGGGTCCTCTCGGAAGCCTTGATGCGATCGTTCGACACGACCGGGACGAGTCTCGGGCTGTTGCACTCGTCGTTTTTCTACCTCTACGCGGCGTTTCAGGTCCCGGCTGGCCTGTTGACGGACCGCTACGGGGCGCGGTCGATCGCCGCAATCGGAACCGCTCTGATGAGCGTCGGGTCGATCGTCTTTGGCCTCGCACCCACGTACGCCCTCGCCTTCACCGGTCGACTCCTTGTCGGATTCGGTGCGAGCGTCCTATTCGTCGCGACGCTTCGGTTCTGTGCGAACTGGTTCCGTCCCGACGAGTTCGGGACGATGACGGGGGTGACGTTCAGCGTCGGCATTCTGGGCGGATTGGCGGCGACGACGCCGCTGGCGATCGCCGTCTCGAACGCGGGATGGCGGCCATCGATGATCGGTCTCGGACTGTTCGGTCTCGCGGCCGGGATCGGTATCGTCCTGTTTTCGCACGATTCACCGGCCGACGCCGGCCTGCCACCCATCGAAAACGTCCCGGAACGACCGGACGTGACCTCCGCAGCGACGCTCAAGCGATACGTTGCGGACGCGGTCCGGGAGCCCGAAACGTGGCTGCTGGGGATCATGCTCTTTTTCATGACCGGAATCGGCATCACGATCTTCGGCCTGTGGGGAATCCCGTATCTCGTCCAGACGCACGACATCTCCGTGACAGAGGCGTCCGTCTATCTCCTCGTTGGAAACGTCGGCGGCATGATCGGCCCGACGCTGTTCGGCTGGCTCTCGGATCGGTCGGGAAACCGAACGGGCCTCATCGTCCTCTCGACGGTGGTTTTCGGGTTGAGCTGGGCGATCTTCGCCGTCTTCGGCGTCGTTCCGCTGGCGCTCGTCGGGGCGATATTCCTCTTCTCTCGCGTCCTGCGCGGCGGGATTCCGCTCGCCTTTACCGTGATCAAGGAACGCCATCCCGAGGGTGCGAGCGGCACCGTAATCGGACTGATCAACACGATGGGGTGGATCGGCGCAGCCGTCTTCCCGGTCCTCCTCGGCGCTGCACTCGACGCCTACTGGACCGGTGAGACGGTCAACGGCACCCGCGTCTACACTGAATTCGGGTACCGGGTCGCGTTCGCCATTGCGACGGTTTCCGGACTGATCGCCGCAATCTGCGCAATCGCGCTCCACGTCAGGACGCGCAACGACCGTCCTATCGAATCCGAGACCGACGTCGAACAGCCGGCGAGTTGACCACAACCGCGTCGGTTCCGAGACCGTCGGAATCAGCTACCGAGTCGACCGATCCCGCTTCCCGACCCCATTCTGCCTCGGCCCACAGGTTCTTGCCGGTACGTACCACACCTCACGGGCATGCGCTACTACGAGGATCTCGAGGTCGGCGAAACCCAAGAGTTTGGCGAGTATCACGTTACGAAGGAGGAAATCATCGACTTCGCCGAACGGTACGACCCGCAGCCGTTCCACGTCGACGAAGACGCGGCCGAGGACTCCGCCTTCGGCGAACTCGTCGCGTCGGGCTGGCACACCGCGTCGATGTGCATGCGGCTGCTCGTCGACGGGCCCATTCAGGATCGCGCCAGCATGGGTGCCCGCGGCGTCGACGAACTCCGGTGGAAACAGCCGGTCAGACCCGGCGACACGCTCTCGATTCGTACGGAAATCCTGGACAAGCAGGTTTCGGAGAGCGACCCGAGACGGGGCTACGTCGACAGCCGGCTCGAGGGAGTTACCCAGGACGGCGACGTCGTCATCTCCTGGATCGCCCACGGTATGATCGCGCGTCGAAATCCCGACGAGGAGTGAGTCCCCACGGACGTCAGTGGGCTGGTCGGGGTGGGAGACTCGCTCGAGGAGTATCGCGACCTGCACACAGTGACGACGACGCTGACAACGGTCAGGGGAAGCGGTCAGTCGATTACGAACGCCGTCGCGGAGCGGGCTGCCGTTGCCTGAGTCAGGATTCGACCGATAGCAGGCGCTCGCGAACCGTTTCGGCGACGTCGGTGAGGTAAACCTGTCCGAAGGTACCGACGAGGAGCGCGCCGAGGGAGTTGTACATGAGATCACGAACCGTGTCGTCGAGTCCGTGTTGAGCAAGCGGCATAGTGACGCCGGTCGACGCCGCGATGATGTCGAGCGCGAACTCGAACAGTTCCCAGATGACGCCGAAGGCCATCACGAGCACGAAGATGTAGACGAACGCGATCCGACTCGGGATGTGGATGTCGTCCGCGTGGAGGTCGACCGCTCTGGCGGCCGTGTAGCCCACGCCGGCGACGAGCGACGCCGACAGCGCGTGCGTGAGGTGGTCCCACCAGTCGATCTGGCCGTACAGGCCGGCCGACCCGAGCGTGTGGAGGAACACGGCGGCGGTGATCCAGAGACCGAGCCAGGGATCCAGCGGCAGGTCGTAGTTCCGTTCCAGCAGGGCCGGGAAGAACGTGATGAGGAGCGCGACGCTGCCGTTGACGATCGCTTTCGGCTGGCCGTCGACGAGGCCGTAGGCGACGAGGCCGACGAGAACGAGTTGCATGAGCCGCGTGAGGCGGCGCTGGGTTCGCATCGAGGGTCGCGGGAGACGCGTCATCGGCTAACCACCCGTCTGAGCGCCCGTCGAAGCTGCCGATCGCGGCGCCTGAAGTAGGCGTCGAACAGCACGCCCGCTGCCAGCCCCGCGATGGTCACGGAGAGCCACTCGGCCATCAGCGCGTCGTTCGTCGAGAGATACGAGGTACCGAACCGCCGATCCAGGTTCCACCGCAGCACGGTCCAGGCCGCGACGGACGCCAACGTCGTCAACACGACGAGGACGATGGCGAACCAGTGGCTCACCTGCAGCGACGTGAACATATGCAGCTCCGCCGTGATGATCAGGGCGAGACCGGCCACGGCGAGATAGGCGGCAAACGTACCGACGCTGCCGTCGAACACGCCTCTGACGAGGATCGGTAACGTCGCAAGGACGAGTAATTCCCAGGGCAGCATGGCCCGCCATTCGCGGTAGGCCACGGGCGGAATCACGACGATCGCGCCGACGATGGTAACGAAAGCGAGCCACTGCCGGTCGAAATCGAGCGCGCTCTCGACGAAGACCATCACGAGGACGCCGACCACGACCCACGCGAGGAGGGCGTTCGTTCGACTGTCCCGAAACAGTCGTTCGAAGACGTCCTCCACCGCGTCCGAACCGTCTGCCGTGGAGGAATCTCTGTCGGTCCGAGCCATTTTGAGGGTCCAAACACTATCGAGGCATAAATCCGCCGGTGGGCTTATCTCGATCCCACACCTTTCAGACGATATATGATGCTTCCGACGCACGCGCTGATGGGACTCGCGATCGCGGCACCGCTCGTCGTGGTCGCCCCCGACTTCGCGTCGGCGGCGCTCGTCGGCGCGTTCGTCGGCGGTCTGTTGCCGGATCTCGATCTCTACGCAGGACATCGGCGAACCCTCCATTATCCCACGCTGTACGTAATCGCTGCCGTTCCGGTCGCGATCGCAACGGCGCTCTTCGTGACGCCGTGGCTCGTCGCTCTCACATTCCTATTCCTCGGGGCCGCGCTCCACTGTCGGATGGACCGATACGGCGGCGGCCTCGAGCTCCGGCCGTGGGAGGGGACCTCCGATCGAGCCGTCTACGATCACGTTCGGAGCCGCTGGCGTGCACCGAAACGCTGGGTCCGATACGACGGCGCACCCGAAGACCTCGTTCTCTCGCTCCTCGTCGGGCTTCCGCTGTTGGTCGTGCTCGGGGAGCCGTTCCAGTGGCTCGTCGGGGTGGCACTCGTGGTCGGCAGCGTCTACGGACTTCTTCGACGCCGACTCGCGAATATCGCCCCAGTCGTCTTCGGCTCCGTTCCCGAATCGGTCGACGAGTACGTCCCGAATCGGTACAAGCAGAATTGAGCGCGACGCGAATGTGATGTCGCGAAAACGACCGCCATCGGTGTGTTACTCGGGATACAGCTCCTCCTCGCGTTCGACGCCGTCGATGCGGGCGACGTCCTCGTCGTCCAGCGCGATATCCAGCGCCGCGCGGTTCGCTTCGAGGTGCGTGCGACTGGACGCCTTCGGAATGGGATAGATGTCCTTCGCCAGTAGCCAGGCGAGGCTGGCCTGTTCCGGCGAGATGTCGTGTTTTTCGGCAACCGTGACGACCGCCTCGACGTCGCCGACCCGTCCGCCGGACAGCGGCGAGTACGCCACCAGCGGATAGCCGTGCTCGCGGGCGTGTTCCAGCCGATCTTCGGGCTGGTAGAGCGGGTGGTACTCGACCTGGTTGGCGGCCGGTGGCCGTCCCAGTACGTCTCGGAACCGTTCCAGCTGGCTCACTTCGAAGTTACTGACGCTGACGCCGCCGACGAGGCCGTCCTCGCGGACCTTCTCCAGCGCCGGAAGAGTCTCCTCGGGATCGTAGTCGCCGCGAGGACGGTGGACGTACAGCAGTTCGACGCGGTCGAGGCCGAGTCGCTCGAGGCTCGCCTCGACGCTTTCGGACACCGCGTCGGCACCGAGCTGGTCGACCCAGAGCTTCGTCCCAACGGTCAGTTCCTCGCGATCGATCGATGCACGCTCGATGCCCTCGCCGACGACGGCCTCGTTGTCGTATATCTGTGCGGTGTCGAGGTGGCGGTATCCGTGATCGATAGCTGTCCCGATGGTAGCGGGGTCGTCGATCCCCATCGTCCCGAGACCGAGTCGCGGAAGGTCCATACCAGTGGATCAGTGACCAGCGAGAAGAGGGTGGCGGCAGTGGCTGCAGTTTCCGCGAGGCGGGTCGCTCTCCGAAGTTTGTCGGGAGAGCACTATTTCGTCCGACGAAGGAAACCGTCGTTTCGACCGGTAGCCCAAACCACCGTAACTGAGAGATGGTATCCAGAAGGCGTCAGTACGCCCAACTCAGTTCACATGTATTGGGTACGTCACGATCGTTCGGCGATGATTCGGATCTGGTCACCCTCTTGGAGAACGTATTCGCTCGGGGTGACCGACTCACCGTTCACGGTAATGGTGACGCTCGTATTCGCGTCGCTATCCCGATACGTGGTCTCCTGAAAGGTCACCGTCGATTCCGTGACGTCGATTCCGAGCGTCGCCATCGCGTACTCGAGGGTCACGCCCTGGGCGTGGACGTGCCAGCGAGTTCCCTCACCGTTCTCGAAGTGGAACGCGTCCGCCTGCAGTTGGTACTGCTCCTGGCTGAAATCGATCTGCTGGCCGTCGATGGTCACCTCTATCGTTCCGTGAGTGTGAACGCTTCCGACGTTAGACGGTTGCTGTTCGGCCTCGAACTCGGTCGACGAGCCGTTGCCGGACGACAGGAACATGAAGACACCGACGCCGATGGCGACCACGAGAAAGACGCCGAGAACGATGAGACCGATCGGACGGTCGCCGTCCTCGTCATCGGTTTCGGCACCGATTCGCCGCCGATCGATCGGCCCGAGCTCGTCGTAATGCACCCTTCCGAGGTGCGTGTCGTACCGCTCCTCATCCTCGAACGACGCATCACAGTACTCACACTCCGGCATTGTCCCTCATAGGTGGGTGACTCATACGGACCTTGTGATTATGCTGAATGTGAACGGCGAGTATGTACCTACCGTCTCCGATATCACTCGATTCATCGATAGCTATCGTAATCCGATGCTCGCAGGCAAGACTCACCCCAACTATCTCACTCGCTTCCTCGTCGCTAATTGGGGGCTGCTCTCGAGAGAGATAGAGTACTGCCCCGTCTCTGAGTCAGGAAAAATTCTCGAAAATCGAGATGCTCCGGCTGGGATTCGAACCCAGGTCATTGCCGTGAGAGGGCAATATGATTGGCCGGACTACACCACCGGAGCGGGCGTCGTCTACACCCAATCGTAGCGGAGTACGATGTTTAAGCATTCCGTTTCGTTCCGAGAGTGTCGGACTGTCTCACGGGAGAACCAGTCGGTGATCGGTCGCCGGATCCCTCATTCCTCGAACGGCGACTTCGTCGCCTCCGGTTCGAACCCATCGAGGCTGATTATATTCTCGCGTCCGACCCGAAGTTTGCTGATGATCCCGTCGTCTTCCATTTCCGAGAGTAGCATACTGACTTTGGATTTCGACCAGCCGGTTTCGTCGACGATGTTGACCTGTTTCATCCGACCGCCGTTCTCCTCGATCAGTTTGACGACCCGATCCTCGTCGGTCATGAGCTCTTCGTCCGAGAGGGCAGCGGTCCCGTTTGCGTCGTCCGAGTTCGTCGGTTTCCCTTCGTTCGATCCGTGACCGTCCCTGTCAGCCGCTGCTGTCGTCGACTCGGCTGCTCCGTCGCCCGTCGGCCCACTTGCCTCGTCGGTTGCGGATCCGTGCCGGCGGTACCAGACGGCGGCTGCGACTACGGCCCCAGCAACGAGGAGCCCACCGACCAGATACCAGACGATGTCAGTGCCGGCCATCGTTGCGATCAATCCGGCGTTCCCACCGCCAGCGGCGGCACCGTCGGGTCGGGTGAGAACCGCACGAGGACGACCATCGACGAACTCCCGTTGCCCGTTCCACTGGACCGATCCCGTCTCTTCGAGGGAAGTCCCCGCGTACTCCGCATCGGGCTCGACGGACCGGAACGCGAGATCGCCACCGGCCTCGAAAACGATCGCCTGATCGGACGAGAGGTAGATATCCTGAAAAACGTCACCCGCGACGATCGTCTCGTCGTTGACGGCGGCGAATCCGTTCCACGTGAACGTCATCTCGACGACCCCCCGCTCGGTCGGCCACTCCTCGATCCGTGCGGACCGCCGGAAATTCGTCGCCTCCATTTCCCGCCCGGTCTCTTGTGCGCCGGTCTGCGTCAGGAGGCGCGACTGGTTGATAAACCGATCGTACAGCCCAGTTTCGTTCGCCTCGAACTCCTCGACGAACGTTCTGAAGTTTTCTTTCGCCGCCGTTTCGTTGTCCTCGTTCGAGAACCATAGTTCGTGACGGAACGTCCACGTCGCGCTTCCGTTTTCGTGAATCGTAATTTCGAACGTCGTATTGTCGAAATTCTGCGTTTCTTGCGAGACGAACGGGCTCGAGTCCGCGGGATCGATCGTCGCTGCGGAATCTCCCGCCGTGGGACCGGGCTCTGCCATCGACGGGACGGCCGGTCCGGTAGTCGCGAGGGCGACCGATCCGCTGATGCCGGCGACGGACGCACAGATCACGAGAACGACGAGTCCGACGGAGACCGGCCGAATCATTCGTCTACCACTACGTGCCGCAGCTAAAAATCCTTGTGAATAGTTGGGATCGACTCGGTCGTTCCGTCTTCAGATCCGGTATCGGTCCCTCAGCCCGTTTGTGATCGGTCTGATTGCAGACCCGGGTCGGTTTCGATTCGTGAACACGTGTCGACACGCACAAATCGGTCGACCCACTATCGGGCCTCATGATCACTAACCTCGCGCAGGAGGTACAGGCGTTCACCAGCAACGTCTTCCTCGTATCCGGCGACCGAACCGTACTCGTCGATACGGGGGCGAATTTCGACGCCGTCGCTGCCGTCCGCTCGGAGGTCGACGACCTCGATGCGGTGATCCTGACCCACACGCATCGGGATCACGTCGGCAACCTCGCGGCCGTCAAAGACGCCTTCGACGTCGACGCGTGGGGGTACGACACCTCGATCGAGGGCGTCGACCACGCCATCGCGGACGAGGAACCCGTCCGGCTGGGCGATCACGAGTACGTCGCGCTCCACACGCCCGGGCACAAGAACGACCACCTCTGTTTCTATTCCGAGGCCGCGAGCGTGCTGTTCGCGGGCGATCTCGTCTTCCAGAACGGCAGTTTCGGCCGCACGGATCTCGAGGAAGGCGACCGCGAGGCCCTGATCGAGAGCATCGACCGCCTGCTCGGGCGGATCGATTCCGGCCTCGAGGCGATGCACACGGGCCACGGACCGAGCGTCACGACAGATCCGTACGATCACGTCGAACTGTCGGCACGGATGGCACGACAGGCCTGAGGTCGATCGCCCTCGAAGCGGTTAGACCTGCCCGGCCGCGTCGAGCAACGCGTCGTACCCATCGGCGTACGCGGTCGCGATTCTGGCGGGATCGTCCCGCTGACTGCTCTCGAGGGCCGGAAGCGGAACGCGCTCGAGCGGGTCGAGATAGTCCAGGACGTCGGGAACGCGCTTCTCGATGGCCCCGTCTCTGGGACTGGAGCTGGCGATGTCGCAGGCCCGACAGTAGCGATCGCCGGGATAGATCCGCGCGCGTCCGGGCTCGACGACCGCGACCGCGGCGACCGACGACGGCGGGAGCCCCTCGAGGGGCTGTGCGATGTCGCTGTAGGATTCGACGACGGCGACGTCCGTCTCCTCGATCTCGGTCGCGACTCGGTCGAAGGCGGGGACGTACTCCCGTTCCGCGAGGTCGTTGAACTCGTCGACGGTCTCGACGGTGATGGCGTCCTCGAGCGGGAGCGCCTCGGCGACCGCGTCCGGGACGTCAGCGGTCGCGTTGCGGACGAACAGCGGGTCGTCGGTGGTCCGGCCGACCCGATCGACGACGAACTCCCTGTCCGCCCGCCCGAGCAATCCGGTCCCACCGCCGGGGGCGGGCCGCCACAGTCGGTGGACGGGGTTGAGCCGCTCTGGCGGCCGGTCCCGACCGTCCGCCGCCGAGAGGCGGGCCGCGTCCTTGCCGTAGAGCCGGCCGTCCGCGAGCGCGCGCCGGCAGTCGTCGTGGTCGAACCAGAAGTCGTTCCCAGCGCGGGGTTTGTAGCCGACCGCGCCGGTTCGCTCGAGCAAGCCGGCCGAGAACGTTGTCTTGCCCGCGTCGACCCGATCGCCACCGACCACGAGGAGGATCATTCTTTCAGGCCGTAGTAGCCGGGCTCGTCCTCGTCTCGCGGCTCGGCGACGACGAGGTCGTCGGCGTTGGCCATGACCCACGGAATGGCCCAGTCGAGCAGGATGTCTTCGGTCTCGGGGTCGAGTTCGGCGTCGGGTTCGACTCCCTGCAGCATGCGAGCGATCTCGTAGACGGTGTACATCTGGTCGTCCTCGAAGAGCTCCGCCGGCGTGTAGAAGTCACACGGCGGGAGTTCTTCGAACTCGGATTTCGGGACGGGCATATACGGGCCTACTCGCGGGACCCACAAGACCACACCGATCTCGGTACTCAGCACCCTTCCCCTCTCCCCGCTTCGAATCGGGTACCCGAGAGAGACCAGGGCTCGAGAACCGGAGTCAATCGCCGTCCCTTTCCCTGTTACCCCTGGAACGCCTCCGCGAACTCGGTCGGTAAGGTTCCCACTTCGATTCCCCAGGCGATCGGGAGCCAGCCGATCGCGACCAGCGTAATGAGGACGATACCGATCAAATTGAGGCCGACGCCGATTTTGGCCATCTGCGGGAGGGTGATGTAGCCGCTACCGAAAACGATCGCGTTCGGCGGCGTCGCGACCGGCAGCATGAACGCGAAGGAAGCGGCAGTCGCGCCCGCGATCATCAGGCCGAACGGGTGGACACTGATTCCGACGGCGACGCCGGCGAGGATCGGCATGAGCATCGCCGTCGTCGCCGTGTTCGACGTGACCTCCGTCAGGAAGATCGTCATCACGACCACGGCGAACAGGATGACGATCATCGGCACGCCTTCGAGGAGCCCGAGCCCTTCGCCGATCCACTCCGCGAGGCCGGTGTCGCCGAAGCCGGTGGCGATCGCGAGGCCGCCGCCGAACAGGAGGATGACGCCCCACGGGATGTCGACGGCGTTCGTCCAGTCGAGCAGAAATGTTCTGTCGCCGTCCGGGGTTCTCGTGGGGAACGTAAACAGGACCATCGCGCCGCCGATCGCGACGATCGTATCGGCGTCGTCCGGCGGCGTAATCCCGAGCAGCGGATCGAGCAGGCTCGAGCCGATCCACGCCGCGGCCATCCCGGCGAAGACGACGGCGACCAGTTTCTCCTGTCGCTTCATCGGCCCGAGTCGCTCGAGTTCGCGGTCGATAGTGTCCGCGCCGGCGGGGAGTTCGTCGAACTGCGGCGATACAGCGCGCGTAACGTACGTGTAGACGGCAACGAGACCGATCAGCGAGATCGGAACGCCGTAGAGCATCCACTCGGCGAAGGAGACCGACTGGTCGAAGAGTGCGTCCGCCTGCCCGGCGAAGAGGACGTTCGGCGGCGTGCCAATGAGCGTCGCGACGCCGCCGACGGACGCGCCGTAGGCGATACAGAGCATCAGCGCGATCCCGAAGGAGAAACGCCCTTCGCTCGTGTCGATCGCCAACTCGGTCTCGTCGATCAGGTCCGCGGTCTGATAGATGACCGCCAGCGCGATGGGCGTCATCATCATGACGGTCGCGCTGTTGGACACCCACATCGAGAGGAACGCCGTCGCGAGCATGAAGCCGAGAATGAGCCTCGAGGGCTCGGTGCCGACGGCCTTGATCGTGCGGAGCGCGATCCGCCGGTGGAGTCCCCACCGTTGCATCGCCATCGCGAGGAAGAACCCGCCCATGAACAGGAATATTAGCGGGTGACCGTACGACGGCGTCGTGTCCGCGACGGGAAGCGCACCGGTCAGCGGGAACAGGACGATCGGCAGCAGCGACGTCGCGGGGATCGGGATCGCTTCGGACATCCACCAGACGGCGACCCACGCGGTGACGGCGGCGACCGCCTTCCCCGCGGCCGACAGCCCGTCCGGCGTCGGGGACAGGAAGATGAGACCGAACAGGATCGGTCCGAGAACGAAGCCGATCTGCTGTCGAAGACCGTACGTCCCGCCGACGTCGAACGGCGAATCGTCGCCGCGGCTTCCCCCGTCCCCACCACCAGGCGAACCGCCACCGGAATCGCCCTCGTTTCTCGGCCCGGTTCCGCCGCTCCGGTTTCCGTCGCGCCCGCCGTCGGGAAATACTCGTCGCGCGAGGCGTCGTTCTTCGGCGGTGAGCTCGTCCAGATCAGCGATCATGCCCGGTGCATCGAGCGTGAGATACGCCTTCGTCCGTGCGTTAGCGACCCAGAGATATCGCCACAGCCGCCGCGAAACCGCTCGAGCGGTCCGCTCGCGTTCGCCCACCATACGGACGACCCTCCCACGAGCACGCCAATAAATAGTTATCGCTTACACGGATCGGATGTCGGTCGGCGGAACGAACAAGCCGATGGCCGGACGAGTCGCGGTATGCCGCTGTTACAGTTCGACACGACGCTCTCGCTATCGGACGCGGAGAAGACGGCGTTCGCCGAGCGAGTAACGGACCTGTACACGTCAGAGATGGCGACGACGGCGGGGCACGTCGCCGTCACGATCCGCGAGCGCGACGGGGCAGACCTCCACCTCGGGCGCGCCGTCGAGGGGCCGCTGCTCTTTCTCGACGCGGAGATCCGTCGCGGCCGCTCGTTCGAGCGAAAACGGTCGTTCGCGCTCGCTACCATGGCGTACGCCGGGGATACCTTCGACGTTCCCGACGAGAACATGAAGGCCGTCTTCACCGAACATCCCGGCGAGGCGATGATGGGCGTCGACCGCGTCGGCGGCGAGTGGAACGGCGACGACGACGCGTCCGAGTGAGCCTCGAGTCCGCAGTCGGCGGCCGGAGCGCATCGATTCGAGTCGTTGGAACCGGTCCGAGAGCCCCCGCTGAAACCACTATCCGTCTCGCTCCCGAACGTGCTCGTATGTACCGCGTGCTGTGTCCGATCGACGACGACGAATCGCGAGCGCGGGCGCAGGCGGCGGCCGTCCGCGGATTCCCGGGCGCTGCGACCGACGTGTCGGTCGACCTACTCCACGTCCGCGAGACGGGAACGGCGGGTGACGCCGAGTGGGCAGCGGGCGGGTTCGCGGACGAGTACGCCGCCGAGATGGAGCGGGTGACCGAGGACGATACCCTCCCCAAATCGGTCGAAACGGCAGTAAACGCGCTCGAGGCGGGTGACATCGAGTGGACGGTTCGGCAAGCGACGGGCGATCCCGCGGCGACGATCCTCGCGGCGGCCGGGGAGTACGACAGCGACGTGATCGTTGTCGGCGTCCGCAACCGATCCCCGGTCGGCAAGGTGCTGTTCGGGAGCGTCGCACAGGCCGTCGTTCTCGACAGTGAGCGGCCGGTGACCCTGGTCCCCGCGGAAAACGAATAACGCGCGACACGACACCGGTTCGTCGAGTATCGGCGCCGGGAAGACCGCGACTACCGCAGACAGGCTGCGACGACCTCGAGCATCCCCTCGCCGCGTACTTCGTCAGCGAACAGCGGGACGCGTCGAACGTCGGTTCCGCGGAAGAGATCCTGTGCTTCCGCCAAGGCAGACTGCTGGACGTCCCAGCGCCGTTGACAGAACTCGCAGTCGTCGAGGTTCGGCTGGAGGAACTCGCCCTGTACGTCGTCGGTAACGTTCGACAGCGGCTCCATCACCCGGTTGACGACGACGGTTCCGACGGGGATTTCGAACTCCTCGAGTTGCCGACGCAGGCGCTTCGATTCGAAGACGCTCATCTCCTCAGGGACCATCACGATCCGGAAGTCGGTCCGCGCCGGATCGCGTAGTACGGCTCGCAAGCGCTCGATTCGCTCGCGCAGTTCCTCCAGGTCCTCGAGATCCGCTCCGTCGTCGGGGGCCCCGCCGCCGAACATCCCCTTGACCCCGTCGATCATTCCGCCGATGCGCTGGCGGAACTTCACGAGTCGGCCCATCATCGTGTCCATGATCTCGGGCAACTGCAGCAGGCGCAGGGTGTGGCCCGTCGGTGCCGTATCGACGACGACGCGCTCGAAGCGCTCGTCGTCCATGTACTCGAGCAGCAGTTGCATCGCGGCCGCCTCGTCGGCTCCGGGCATCGCACCACCGAAGAGGGCGTCCATCGGCGACTCGCCGCCGAGCATATCTCCGAGGCCGCCGAGGGGGCCGGCTCCGCCGCCCTCTGCGCCGGGGAACGGAGATCCGCTTCCGTCTTCGCCTGAGAACGGGGACTCGCTCTCCCCGCCGCCGGCGAACGGAGATTCGTCACCCGTTCCCGCGCCTGCGCCGCCGAAGGGGGTGTCCCCGCGCTCGAGCGCGACTTCGGGATCGATCTCGGCCGCGTAGAGCGGGATGTCGTCGCGGATCCGTCCCGGTTCGGCCGGCACGTCGGTTTCGAACGTGTCCGACAGCGAGTGAGCCGGATCGGTCGAAACGACTAGCGTCCGGGTGCCGCCACGGGCGCTGTCGAGCGCGGTCGCGGCCGCCATCGTCGTTTTTCCGACGCCGCCCTTGCCGCCGTAGAGGACGTAGTCCGGCCCGTCGATCGGCTCGTCGGACGGCTCGACGTCGATCGTCTCGCGCTCGTCCGGCTCCGCGTCGTCGACGGAATCGGTCGGCGTCACCTCGATGGTGTGTCCGCCGCCGTCGCTGTCCCTCGCTGCGTCCTCGTCCTCGTCGACTGACTCGGCGTCGATGCCGCTCATACGCCGTGATTCCCGGTCCGGACACGAGTATTCGTCGGTCTCGATCACCGGTCGCGGAACCGATCGCCCGCGTCACTCGGGTAGCGTCCCCCGAATCGACGACTCGTTGCCGCTGACCGCATCGCGGAGCGCCAGCGCGATCGGGACGGTCCAGAGCGTCAGGTACAGCGCGTGAGCAACTGAGTTCGAGAGCAGCGAATAGTGGAGCCTCGCGCTTCTGCTCTCGAGGGGAATTGCGCTCCGGGCCGCGCGATGCGCTCGGACGCTGTAGTACGCCCAGCCGATCGCATTACAGACGACGAGCGCGAGCAGGGGACCGGCGAGCGAGACCCATCCGACCGCGAGCGACAGGACGACCAACACCCCTGCCGGAATCCCGACGACGTTCGTTCCTGCGAGCAGGCGTGTCAACGTGGTTCCCGCATTGTACCGGAATCGATCGACGGGAGACTGGGAAGGTCCGTGACACCACCGATTCGACTCGCGGACTTCCCGTCGCTTTTCGTCGATCCACGCATCGAGGGTAGCGGGACACCGGGTCAGGAGGTACCGGTCCAGGACGCCGAGGGCGTATCCTCGGCGGGACGCCGCGACGCCGAGATTCCGTCCCGCGATCATCGGATCGGGGTTGCGGTTCTCGAGGTCGTCCAGCACGCGGCCCGTCAGGAAGTATCCCTCGTCGAGCAGTCGGAACGGCCCGCTGCTGGCGGTCGCGGTCGACAGCTCGGATCGTATCGCACCGCCCGCCGACTCGAGCAGCGGAAGGAATCCGTCGTCAATATTTCCGGCCGTTCGTTTGGCTTGAACGATATCGTACTCCTGCAGGCCGGCGACGGCGAGTTCGAGCGTGTCGACGGGGAGCCGCGTGCCCGGCCGGAAGACGGTGACGACCTCGTCGTCGGCGACCGAGAGCCTCGTGATCGCCTCGGACAGCATCGCTGACTCGGCCTGGGAATCGCCGCAGGTACTCCGTGTCTCATCGCCTGGTCGGTCGGTCGGGAAGCCCTCGCCGTCGACCGCGACCGGGAGCACGTTCAGACCGTTCTTTCGGCCCGACTCGATGATATCGCCCAGCGCTGAGGCTCCGGGATCGTCGGTATCGTAGACGACGGCGACGCTGAGGCGGTCGACCGGATAGCTCTGTGTCGCGACGGACGCGAGCGTCTCATCGAGTAAGTCCCACCGGGTGCCAGCAACGGGTACGAGGACGCGGATCCGTCGCCGGAGACGCGCTGGCAGGCGACAGTGGGGTCCCGGCCCGTGACCGACGGCCGGTGACGCCCGCGCCGCATCGCGCCGACTGCCGTCGACTCGCCTCCGCTGTGTGTCCGGCTCGGGATCGGTCTCCGCCGCGTCGAGGACCCGACCCAGCGTCCGTTCGTCGACCGCATCGACCGGTCGGCGGACGAACAGTGCTGCGAGTCCGCAGTTGACCGCGAGGTACCCGACCTGCGTCAGGACGAACGCGGCGAGGACGGCCTCGAACACCATCACTCGTCGACCGGACGGTCCGGCTCCGTATCGGTATTGTGGCCGAGCGAGGTGGGAAGCCGGTGAGTGACGGGAGGGCAGACGAACGGGGTTGAGCCCCGCCTAGTCGAAGAACGCCGCCAGTCGGTCGGCGGCTTCCTCGACGCGCTGCGTGACGAGCGCGAACCGCAGCCACTCCGTTCGCGAACTCCCGAAGGCCTCGCCCGGCATTCCGGCGACGCCGGCCTCGTCGATCAGCCGCTCGACGTTCTCGAGCGTGCCGGGATAGCCGTCGAAGCGGGCCATCACGTAAAACGAGCCGTCGGGTCGCGTGTACGCCGCTCCGGCGGCGTCGAGCGCGTCGGTGAACGTCTCGACGCGCTCGCGGAGTCGGTTGCGATTCCGCTCGTAGTAGTCGGGCCCCGTCTCGCGCAACGCTTTCAGGACCGCGTACTGTCCCGGACGAGTGGTGGCGACGTTGACCAGCATGTGCCGACTCTTGGCGTTCGCGACGAGCTCCGACGGGAAGATCGCATAGCCCACTCTGACGCCGGTGATCGCCATCGATTTCGAAAAGGCGTTGGTGACGATCCGGTGGGTTGACTCTGTCTCGAGCGCGCTCGCGAACCGTCCCGAGAGGTCATAGTGGTCGTACACCTCGTCGCTGATCAGGATCGCGTCGTAGGACTCCGCGATGGCGACGAGTTCCCGCATGGTTTCGGCGGGATAGACTGCACCGGTCGGGTTGTTCGGCGTGTTCACCACGATCGCGGCCGTCTCCTCGCTCGCGGCCGCGCGGACGTCCTCCGGGTCGAGTTGTCCCTCGTCGTCCGTCGCGACGTACGATTGGGTCCCCCCGAGCATCGTCGTCTTCCCGGGATAGTACGGATAGACGGGATCCGTGAGCAGGATCTCGTCGCCGCTATCGCGCTCCAGGGCCCGCGCCATCGCGAGGTAGTTCGCCTCGCCGGCCCCGTTCGTGACGACGATCTGGTCGGCATCGACGCCGCGACGCGCGGCGATCTCCTCGCGCAGCTCGAACAGCCCTTCGCTGGGCGGATACTGGAACCGATCGGGCTCGAGATCGGCGTACTCGCGCAGCCCCTCTCGAAGCGCCTCCGGGGGCTCCCAGTCGGGATTCCCGCTGACCATGTCGACGACGTCGCGGTCCGCCGCGTTCGCGTACTTCATCACGCGGAAGAACAGCGGGGTCTCGTAATTCATAGCCGGTACTCGAGAGCCAGGCCTCGTTTTTCTTTCCGTTTCCGGGTCGAACGCGGCGGCGCTCCGGACGCTCGCTGTCGACCCGACCGCTCGAGTCGGATTCGCGGATACTATAGTTGCAGTGGCTACTATACTGTGACCCTCGCTTTCACAACGGAGCCCCACGTGGCGTCGAGTATGAACGACGATATCGATCGCGATCTGCCGATGGCCGTCGGCGACGCGCTTCGGGAAACGGACGAGACGCTGGCGGTCGCCGAATCCTGTACCGGCGGTCTGATCGGCGCCGCGATCACCGCCGTTCCGGGTGCCAGCGACTACTTCGATACGGGGTTGACGACCTACGCCTACGACGCCAAACGCCGTCACCTCGGCGTCAGTCGCGAAGCGCTCGACGAGCACGGTGCCGTCTCCGAACCCGTGGCCCGTGAGATGGCACAGGGCGTTCGAGACGTCACGGACGTGACGTGGGGCCTCTCGACGACCGGGATCGCCGGTCCGACCGGCGGGACCGAGGAGAACCCGGTCGGAACCGTCTACATCGGGATTTCCTACGGCGCGCCGTGGGGAAGCGAGGAGTCCTACGCGACCGTCTCCCGGTACGTCTTCGACGGCGATCGGGCAGCGGTTCGCGCGAAAACCGTCGAACGGGCGCTCGAGGATCTGCTCGAAGAAGTCGAGACGGGCTGAAACCGTCAATCGACGAATCGTAACGGTATTCCAGAGCTTGGGTAATCTCCATCTCCAGTGAAAGAGACGAACGGCGGACAGTCTCGAGAGAAAACTATTCCCATGCCCACTTCCAGATGCGAGTAGATGAACAAGAAAGGACACGTGCTGAACGCCGTCCTGTTGAGCCTCGGGCTGGGGTATATCCTCGAACCGTCGGGAAGTCTGGAGACGTTTCGAACGATCCTCGTCGTCGGTATCCCGGTGACGCTGGGTGCGCTCTTTCCGGACGTCGACACCGAATTCGGTAAACATAGAAAGACGTTGCACAACCTCCCGATTCTGGCCGGGTTCTACGCGTTTCCGATTTTCTTCGGGAACCTCGAGTACGTCTGGATCGGCATCTTGACTCACTACGTCCTCGACATCGCGGGGAGCAAGCGCGGGATCGCGCTGTTTTACCCGCTCTGGAAGAAGGAGTTCGGCCTGCCGATCGGCGTCGCGGTCAGCAGCAAGCGATCGGATATCATGATGGTGATCGTCACCGTCGCCGAACTGGCGGTCGTCGCGCTGTTCGTCTTCGAGATCCCTCAGCAGGGCGTCGAGATGAGCCGCCAGATGCTCGGCGTCTGATCGCCGGACCCGTTCTCGGCACGCGACACGTTCCCGTCGAACGGCGAATCGGCCGTCTCTCGTCGGCGGCTATCCCCCTCGCCGAGAGACCGCGTTCGGATGTCGTTCTCGAAGAAAAGGCCCGTAAACGACTGCCTCGATTCTATCGACGGTTCGCCGTCCACTCCTCGCAGGCGTCCATGTCGTCCATCGCCGTCTCGTGGCGAGCGCAGTAGGGAACCATCCCCTCCGAGGACCGTACGTACTCGAAATGCGTGCAGTTACCGCAGTAGCGATCCGCCGGCTCGTCGGGAGTTTCGGGCGGAGACTCGACGATCTCGGCGTCGTGACCGCCGCTCGAATCGAGCGGCGACGAAATATCCGAGGCCGCGGAGCCGCCGTCGCTGGTCGCAGCGCCGACGGGCCGACCGGGGGTCGATCCAGTTCGCGAAGACTGAGACGTGCGCTGGGAGGATCGGCTCCCTGCGTTCTCGTCGTAGGAGAGCGACGTCCCGCTATCGTCGTCCCCGTTGGTCTGCGTCTCGACTTCCCCGTCCGGCGTGCCGCCGAAGAAACCGATGCCGCCGAGTCCGCTCGACTCGTTAGACTCGTCGACTTCGAGGACCGTCCTGTTGTGACGGGTGACGTTCATCTCGAGGTGACCGCCGGGGTCGTTGCGCCGTTTGAACGTGGCGACGGCGACGAACAGACACCAGAGCGCGGGTAAGAGCCCGAGCAGGTAGATCGCGGATACCTCGAACGTGAGCTGGTCGCCGCCGTAGCGCCAGTGGTGGGGGTAAGCGTGCCAGAAGAGGACGACGCCGAGCAGGCAGAGGCTCGCGCTGATCGCGGCCGTGGCCTGAATGCGACGGCTGGCCGGCAAGACGACGAAGACGCCGATCAGAACGATCGGAACGCTGAGCCCGGCCAGGATTCCCGCAGCCCGGACGGTCGCGAATCGGGCGGCCATCTCTCCCCAGAGGTCGACCGCGTACCCGCCGAAGAGATCGGTCGTCGCCACCAGTACGGCCACGACGGCGAGAAGCGCGCCGAGGAAGACGAGCGCCGTCCCCGCGTACAACCGGCGACTCGTCACCCCCGGTGCGGTCCCATCGTAGGCTTCGGTCAGGCTTGTCATACCCGGTCGTTCGGCGTCCCATCACAAAACGATACGTCAGACACATCTCGGTTCTCGGAGGTGTATTCAGTCGGGGTCCGGAACTAGTTGATTCGGTTGATCGGCCAGCCAGACCGAGTCGCGGCACCTAACGCCGTATACGTGGGGCGAAGGAGTCACTTCATCGCGACCCGTGGAAACGAAAGCTTGAATCGCCGCCCTCGCAAACGACCGCCCATGAGCGACGAGGACGAGGATGCGGAACCGGCGGTTTCGCTCGGAGAGCACACCCCCGTCGAGGGCGCCCCCCTCGCCCGCGTGAGTTCGCGGCTGACCTGGCCCAAAGAGAAGAGCGAGGTCGACCGTCTCGAGGGGGACGCCGTCATCAGGACGCCCGATGGCCCCCGGGAGCTATCCGGCGTGCTCGAGGCCGTCGACGAGACGTACTTCCAGCGCCATCAGGAGTTCGAGGGCCACGTCCGCGACGTGATCGGGACCGGTCCCGTCCCGACCGCCGACGAGTAACACCGTGGCCTCCGAGTCAGGTCGCGGCAGCGGTCGCTGGCTCCGGGACCGCCTGCAACTCTCCTGGGTCCAGCGGGCGTTACTGCTCGGTGCCGTACTGACGGTACTGTGGATGCGATTCGTCCCCAGCGACCTGACCCGCCGGGTCGTCGTCGACAGCGTGCTCCTGATCGGCGGCCCGCTCGCGCTCGGGCTGTCACACGGGAACCGCATCGGCTGGCGCGTCGATCGAACCGCCGTTCGAAACACCGTCCTCCTCGCACTGTTCGTCCTCCCCTTCTACGTCGTCGGGTCGACGTTACCGACGATCCGGGCGTTCTACCCGATCTGGCCGACGTCGGCCGCGCCGGCGGCGTTCGTCCCACACGCGATCAAGTTGTTCATTCTCGCGCTGGCCGCCGAGACCTACTACCGCGGGTTGCTCTGTGTCGGCGTCAAGAAGATCGGCTTCGGCGCGGTGTTCATCAGTCCCGTCGTCTACATGCTCCACCACGCCTCGAAACCCCCGATCGAGTTCGTGCTATCGGGGCCGACGGACGTCCTGTTCGGCGCAATCGACTACAAGTCCGACTCCATCCTCCCCTCTGTCGTCGCCCACGGCGGCGGTCTCGTCCTCCTCGACTGGCTGGTCCTCCACGAGCCGGTGTTCGATCCGATACTCGTGGTGCGATTCCTCGAGTGGCTGCCGATTCCAGTGTAGCCGATGATGTGGTCAGTTCCGTCTGCCAGGCGTCCCCAGCGACCAGTATAAGAAACTGGACGGCCAACAGTCCGATATGACGCTTCCCATCGACCCGACGAAGATCGACCCGGAGGATTACGGCGAACACCGCGCAGTGCTCGAGATGGGCCACGAGGAGGCCATCGAACACACCCGCGAGGTGTTCACCCAGGCCGGCTTCGGCGTGCCGGCCGAGTTCTCTCCCTCGGAGTTGCTCAACGAGAAGGTCGACGCGGATCGGGATCCCTACTACGTGCTCGGCGCCTGCAATCCCGAGATGGCCGACCGAGTGCTGGACGTGACGGAACGGATGGGCGCGCTGTTCCCCTGTAACGTCGTCGTCTGGGAGGAGGAACCCGGCCGACAGGTCGTCTACCACGTTTCGATCATGAAGATCGCGCGCTTGCTCGGCATTGCACCCGACGACGAGAACTGGCAGGAGATCGTCGACACGACCGGCGAGATGGTCGACGAGGCGTACGCGAACCTCTAGGTCCCGGTTCCGGTCGGGCGACTCGTTGCGGCGACAGTCTCTCGGTGAACGTTGTCACCTTAGCCAAATTTACAGTCAGAAATATTAATACTTATAGTGACGATCCGTGACGTCGAACTATGGACGCCCGTGCATCGTTTTTCGCCCTCCTGCTTTGCGTCCTCTGCGGACTCGCCGCGCTGTTGGTCCTGCCTCTCGTCGAGTACGTGCTGGCGGCCTGTCTGTTCGCTGTCGTCCTCCAGCCCGCGTACGAGCGACTGGCACCGCGAATCGGCCCGCGGGTGGCGGGGCTCGCGCTGACCGGTGTCGCCGTCGTCGCCGGCATCCTCCCGTTGGTCCTCATTTCGGTGGTCGTGCTTCGGACCGCCGTCTCGACCCTCGAGTCGGTCGATACTGATCGGATCCTCGCACACGGACGCGATATCGCGCGGAACGATCTTGGGATGAGCGACGAGTCGGTCGCTGCCTTCGAAGCAGCGGTCCGATCGGAACTCGAGGGATCGATTCCGGGCGCTGCGGAGCTGACGGTGAGTCGGACTGTCGATATTGCGACGACGAGCATGGACGTCGGGGTCGGGATACTCGTCCTCGTCTTCCTGGTGTACTATCTGCTGGTCGACGGTGCAACCTTCGTCGCCTGGGTTCGAGAGGTCACACCGCTCGATCCTCGAGTACTCGACGAACTGTTCGCGGAGGTCCACAACGTAACCCGGGCGGTGCTGCGAAGTCACGTCTTCGTGGCGGTCGTACAAGGGATCGTCGGCGGGCTGGGACTCGCATTGCTCGGCGTCCCGTACGCGACCACGCTGGCGGTGATTCTGGTCGTCGCGGCGTTTCTGCCGACGATCGGCGTCTGGCTCGTCTGGGGTCCAGTTACGGTCGCTCACGCGGCCTCGAGCGGTCCCGCGCGCGCGGCTCTCGTGTTGGGATACGGAGTCGCCGTTCTCACCGTGACGGATAACTACCTGCGTGCGTATCTCGTCGATCGGGGATCGGGGCTGCATCCCCCGACGGTCCTGCTGGGCGTCGTCGGCGGGATCTACCTCTTTGGAGTCGTCGGACTGTTCGTCGGCCCGGTTATCCTCGCGACGTTCAAAGCCTGCGTGACCGTCGTCGATCGGCTCGAGTGGACTGCTCCAGGCGACTCCAACGCCGGTATCGAACGCGACCCAGCGCTGCCAGAAACCGAGCAGTGACCGGATACGAACCGGTTTTTCTGTCGGTCAGTCGGCCGTTTGCGCTCGCTCGGCTCGATCGGTCGTCGGCACGCCGCGACCGGTCAGCGCCATCGCGAACAGGACGAGCGGCGACAGCAGCCCGAACAGGTAGAACGGCGCGTACTCGAGGGTCGGAACGCCGGTCGCGGAGGCCATGAAGACGCCGCCGGCGTGCCACGGAATGAGCGCGCCGGTCGGCGTCCCGGCGGCTTCGACGGCCCGTGAGAGTTCTTCGCTGTCGAGGCCGAACTCCTCGTAGAGGTTTCGAAGGGTCAGTCCCGGCATGACGATGCTCATGTACTGCTGGGCGGTGAGCGCGTTGATCAGGATGGCGGACGCGCCGGTGCCGGCGATCAGACCGCCGGAGCTCCGGACGCCCCGCGAGAGGCGATCTGCGAGGACGGCCAGCACGCCGGTGTGCTCGAGCAGGCCACCCAGCGAGAGCGCCGCGACGACCACGGTGATCGTCCAGGCGGAGCCGGTGAGCCCGCCGGTCGCGAGGAGGTCGTTCACGAGGTCGGTCCCTGTCTCGGGGGCGGTGCCGCTCATGAAGACCTCCCAGGCGGCGACGAAGCCGGTGCCCTGGACCAGGATGGAGGTGAAGACGCCGGCGAAGACGCCGGCCACGAGCGTCGGGAGCGCGGGGTAGCCGTAGAGCGCGAGGCCGAACGTGACCACGAGCGGCAGGAAGACGAGGACGGAGAGATCGTACGTGCCCGCGAGCGCGGTCTGAATATCGGCGACGCGGCCGACGGGGATCTCGCCGCTCCGTCGCAAACCGAGGGCGGCGAATCCTGCGACTGCGAGGCCGAACGCGATGGCTGTGCCCGTCCGCATGCGATAGATGTGGTCGTACAGCGGCGTGTTCGTCACGCCGGCCGCGAGGTTAGTGGTGTCCGACAGCGGCGACTGCTTGTCGCCGGCGTAGGCACCCGAGATGACCGCGCCGACGGTCATGGGAGCCGGGACGCCGAGCCCCGCGCCGATCCCGACGAACGCGACGCCCAGCGTCCCGACCGTCGTCCACGAGGATCCGATCGAGAACGCGACGACCGCCGCCAGAACGGCTGTGACGGGCAGGAACACGGTCGGGGTCAACAGCTCGAGGCCGTAGTACATCATCGCCGGGATCGTCCCGGCGTCGACCCAGGTGGCGATCAGCGCGTAAATCGTGAAGAGGATCAACAGGGCCTGTATTCCCATCAGGAGGCCGTTCGAGATTCCCTCGGAGAGGTCGGTCCACCGATAGCCGAGGTAGCGACCGAACGCGCCGACGAAGACGATACTCCAGAGGAGTGGCACGTGGGGGGCCAGCCCGAGCAGGGCCGACCCGATGCCGAGAAACACGATCACCGCAAGCACTGGGACGAGCGCGAGACCGAACGACGGCCGTCGCTCGGGGTCGAGATCGTCGATCGATGTCGGTGTAAAGTCGAATGTCATCATCCGCAGTATGCATTTGGGGCATAAAAGTAGAACGGTTTATTACCCAAACGTATGTTTTGCGATACCACTGGACATATTACTGCCGGAGAGACAGTCAGGTCTCTAAATCAGTCGAAATAGCTCGAACTCGAGGCGGCCGGGATCCCGGGCGATAGCGCCCGTGACGCGACGGGAGTTACGACAGTCCCCGAGCGGCGTCAGGTTCGAAGCGCCGGCGGCTACCTGTTTTGTCTTTTACAGGGTGAGATACCGGTCGCTCACTCAGAGGTGGAAAAGGCGCTCAGATTCGACTGCAACCCGGCCGCGAGTTCGGATTTGCGTCGCAGTCGCGCGTAGGAGACCGGTAATCGGTTAGCGACCCCCGAAACCGCGTCGTGGAAGGTTTCCGCTTCACCGTGCTCGCCCTCGAAGGCGTTGCGAACGCTTTCCCGAACCTGCCAGACGCCGACCGGCGCCCAGTAGTCGTCGCTCACCTCCCGGAGGACGAGACACTTCGCCTGCCGGCCGATCGACTCGAGGTGCTCGAGGACGCCCAGTCGAGCGGCGTAGTAGGCGCCGGCGGTCTCCTCGACGTAGCTCGAGCGGCCCTCGTAGCCCTCGGAGGCACTCGCCATCCAGATGTTGTCCTCGGGGTCGGGGTTCCAGATGCTACCCGGTGCCTTCATTTCGACGAGTTCGAACTCCCAGTTGCCGGGCGCGAGGACGATCCAGTAGCGGTTGCCGACGTACTCGTTGGCCCAGACCTGCACCTCGTCGATGCTGGGTGCGTTCCGGATGCGGCCGCGAAGGAATTTGCCGACGGTGTCGTCGACCGCGGTAATCGACCAGCGCGTCGGGACCAGCCGCCGCTGTTTGGTCTGCCCGAGCGCGCCTGCGGAGAGGATCGAGTTGATCTCGTAGACGTCGAAGCCGCGCCGGTAGAGGTAGGTCATCGCCCCCTGAGCCTGCCAGTCGTCGTCCTCGAGCGTCTTCTTGACCGGTCGCGGGACGTAGGGATTCTCCCGCAGCTCCGCGTTGCTGGCGTTCGCGCGTGGACCGCGGGGCGTGGCGACGTCCGTGCCCGCGTCCAGTCCGAGGTCGGGTTTGTCGTCCAGTCCGATCTCGAGGTCGACCGGACGATCCGCGATGGCGACCTCGCGCTGGACGCCGACGAAGCCGTCCCAGACGTCGTCGACCGAGGGCGTCATCCGGCTCGCGATGCTCGGCGAATCGACGTTCGCGCGCTTGCTCGAGTTCAGGAGTCCGGTCCGGCGCTGGAGCACGTCGTCGATCGCGTACCCCTGCTGGTACCAGTCACCGTCGGTGACGTACTCCGCGGCGGCGTCCTCGTCCCCGACCGGCGAGAGTAGTCCCACTGGGATGTCCGGGTAGTTCGACCGGCCGACGAAGATTGACGGCGCGGTCGAGCCGACGAGCGTGTCGCCACTCAGGGCGTCGTCGAATTTCCGTTCGAAATCCGCCAGGTGATCCGTGATCGCGTAGGACTTCTCCTTGGCGAGGCGGCGACGCTCGGCCTCCTCGTCGGGCTCGAGGTCCTCGATGTAGTCGTCGAGGCGCATTCACTCGAAAGAGGGAGGGCACGGTGTTGAATGTTGAGTTTCGGGCCGCCGGTTTCGTCCACCTGGCGACCACGAACGTGTCAGAGGCAGAGGTCCGGCGGGCGACCGAACCTCACTCTCGTGTTCGATCCGGTGTATAAAATATCCAGCAGCGCATTCTCTGAGGCTGAAAACAGTCAAACAGCAGTACACCATCGGGTGGTGTGATGCAGTCGGTCGTCGATCGTCGCTCGGACGGCCGCCGAAAGACAACCGTTAAAAACGGCGGGCGGAAAAGGAGACGTATGAGTACGACCGACGACCGAGAGACGCGCTCGTGCGTCTCCTGCGGGCTCAACATCGCGGGCACGAACGCCGCTGCGTTCAAGTGTCCCGACTGCGGCCAGCAGATCTACCGCTGTGCCAAGTGTCGCAAACAGAGCAACCTCTACGAGTGCCCCGACTGCGGGTTCACCGGACCATAACAATGGGAAAAGTCGCTGCCAAAATCAAGGTCATGCCGGACAGCCCCGAAATCGACCTCGACGCGCTCCAGGAGCGCCTCGAGAGCGCCCTCCCCGAGGGCGCGAAGATCAACGGCGTCGAACGCGACGAAGTCGCGTTCGGCCTCGTCGCGCTCTATCCGACCGTGATCGTTCCCGACGGATCCGGCGGCACGGAGACCGTCGAGGAGAGCTTCGCCGACGTCGACGGTGTCGAGAGCGTCGCCGTCGAAAACGTCGGTCGGATATAAGCCGCCGTTCTCGCGTTTTGCAGCCGTTCGTCGCTCCCCGATAGCGACGGCCGTATCGAACCGGTGGAGACGCCGCCGCACTCGAGACGGCCCCACCGATTCGTGAGACCTGTCGCCGGTGACGAGTTCCGAACTCATCGAGGACCCGCTGGCGTGTCTCCGCGCGAAGATCGGGATCGGCAGTCGCCCTCCCACCCACATCAGATCGACGTTCTGGGGTGTACTAACGGCCATATCGCCCTCGGCGAAGCCCAGATGTGGGTCCCCGATCGTGACGTGACTCCGGCGTGGTTTCCGGACACCTCGGTCGGAGAGAACTCTCGTCGCTGTGAGAAAGACTCCGGAATAGTGTGATGAGAGACAGTTTTGAGATACCGAGTGATCGGACGGATCTCGAAACCGGGGCCAGATCTGCCTCAACACCAATGTTTAATGTTGTGTGGTGTGCTACCGACTATCATAGAGGTGGGAGAAACGATACGACTCGATCACGCCGACTGGCCACTCGAACCGATTCGATCCCAACCACTGTGACGGTACATCTTCGAAACCGTTGATTTTCTTCGACCGATAGCGACGTTCCAGAGCCGTGAGTCACGGTTGCGGCGAATCGCATGATGACATTGTGATTGGTTGTAACTCGCTTCAGTTGCTACGATAACCGATCTGATCACATCGAATCGAACTTCCGACTCGACGGTTTCGAAGCGGTTTCAGAGGCGTTATGAGTTGCGAGCGGGATCTGGGTGTATGGTTCTCGAGGCGTCGAACTCGCTGCTCGGTGTGGGTCTGGCGAGCGTTGCTGCCGTCGGGTTCGCGGGTCAGTTTCTCTGCGTTCGGCTCGGGACCGACGACGGCGAGGTCATCGACGCGGTTCTCGTCGTGTTGCTCTGCAACGTCGCCATCGTCGTTCCGGCCGCGTTCCTCTCGCACTCGCCGCCGTATTCGGCGCTGTTCACGCCGCTCTCGGCCGTGTCGTTCGCTGCGGCCGGCATCGCCGGGATGTTCGTCGCCCGCCTACTGATGTTCACGAGTATCGACGCGCTCGGTGCGAGCATCACCTCGCCCGTGATCGCCTCGAACGTCCTCTTCGCGACGATTTTCGCCGTCGTCTTGCTGGGGGAACGGCTGACCGCCAGTCACTTTGCGGGGATCGTGCTGATCGTCTCCGGGATCGCGGTCGTCTCCTGGGAAACGACCGCGACGGGTCCCGACCGGTCGGTGCGGGAGACCGGGACGATGCTGGCGCTTCCGGTAGCCGCCGCCGTCTGTATCGGTATCGAACCGATCTTCGTGTCAACCGGGCTCGCCGAAGGGACCCCGATTCTGCCCGGACTCGCAGTCATGGCGACCGTCGCAACGGCCGGCTTTACGGGCTACCTCGCCTGGATCGGTACGTTGGACCGAGTTCCGCTTCGCAGCGCGTCCACTGCCTGGTACGTCGCAGGCGGCGTCTCGACTACCGTCGCCTTCCTCGCGTATTTCGCGGCGCTCACCGTCGCTCCCGTCGTCGTGGTCATGCCGCTGTTACAGCTCACGCCGCTGCTCGTCGTCGTCCTCTCCCTACTCTTTCTCCCGCGGCGACTCGAGCGCGTCACGTGGCGCGTTACTGCCGCTGCGACCGTCGTCGTACTCGGGACGACGCTGGTCTCAGTGGTGGGATGAGTCGACCGTCATCGCGACGAACCGCTGGCGTGGTCATCGACGAAAGCTGCATACTGACGGGAGAGTGGCTATCGGGAACGCGCGCTCCCAGCGCGTCGGAGGTGCGTATTTCGACGGGACGAACGGCTCGAGAATCCCGTTCGCCGACACGGCGAGGGGTTCGGAACCGCGTTATCGATCTCGATCCCGATTCGCTCCCAGATCGGCCTCCGAGACGATCTCTGCCCCGACGGGGGAGAGATCGACGGTCACGTCCTCGGTAACCGCTTTACTGATTTCGTCCAGGTTCCCCGCGAGCACCGTCACCACGTCGTCGGGACTGGTGTAGACCAGCATGTTCCCGTCCTGTCCCTCCGCGACGAGCTGGGTATCGTTCAGGACGACCTGGTCGTTCTGAATCGTCGCCGAGACGACCGGCAGGGCTGCGGGCTTCCCCGGCTCGTCGTCCCTGACTTTGCGGATGTGAACCTCGTCGAGGTCGATTACCTCCTTGTACTCTTTGATCTGCTCGGCGCAGTCGACCATGTCGTTGAGCAGGGCGGTCCGACGCTCGTTGCCGTGCTCACCGTTGAGACAGTGCTGACAGACGCGGAGTTCGATTCGCATTACACGTTCGTTGGCGTTGGATACCGATGAGAATTCCGCTTCTACTCGCCCCGTCGCGACCGTGCGCTCACCCGTCGCAACTCCGAGACGGTGATCCGGGGGCCTCGGGTCACTCCTCTAACTGATCGCGTATCTCCCGGATCCGTTCGGTTCCGTGGTCCGCGTACCCGCCGTGATAGCAGACGGTGTGCTCGATCTCGAGTTGCGCCAGCGTCCCGAGAGACTCGACGGCGCGGTCCATGTCGGGCGTGAAGTGTGGTTTCGGACCGGCGAGCGGCTCCGCTCCGTCCGCGACGAGGGCATCGCCGGCGACGAGCAACGACCCGTCTGGGAAGTACAGCGAAACGTGCCCGGGCGAGTGGCCGGGCGTCGCGACGACCTCCATCGGCCCCGCGAGCGTCGGGAACCGGATCTCGTCGGCCAGTTCGATATCGACGTGGGCAGGCGGATATCGGTCACCGTCACCCTTGATCGGATCCTCCTCGCCCGAGACGTACGCCGATTCGTCGCGATGGGTTGCGACGATCGCATCGACCCGCTCGAGCAGGGCCGCGAGACCGCCGGCGTGATCCGCGTCGTGATGAGTCAAAATCACCAGCCAGACGTCCGTCAGCTCGTATCCCAGTGATCGCAGATGCGTCTCGAGGCCGCCCACGGCACCCTGGGGACCCACGTCGAGCAACGCGAGTCCGCGATCAGTTTCGACGGCCGTCGGGGTGACCGTAATTTCTCTGTCGCCGTATTCGACCGTGATCGGGAGCGTATGAACGCCAGCATCGTTCTGCATACAGGAGGTTTTCGGTGCCGGTACGATAGATTTGGCCCTCCGCGAACGCCAACCACGTTCGAGTTGCCGCCGAAAAAAAATTTATTTCACAGTAAAATATTTAATTACAACTGTTTTATTACCATCGGCTATGTAGTCGAGCGTGATGCAAAACGAGGTTCAGGTGCCATTGCTTGAGGACGACGATGCGCAGCTCGCTGCCGTTCGGCAGCAGGGACTTCCCGAGACGGTCGTTCCGTTGATCGATACCTACGAGGAAATCGTCGGTGACAGGGATCGATTCCTCTGGCGCTGGCTCTATCACCTGTTTCCGTCGTTTCGGCTGTCGTGCGTCGACGCCGACCGGGGTCGGATGGTCCGTGACACGAAGCTGATTGCGACGATGTACATCGTCGTCGCGGACGACGTCGCGGAACGCCACGCCGATCGGGCGACGTTCGACGAACTCGCGGCGATCCCGTTCGACGGTCGCCGTCCCGATCCGGATCGATCCGCCGTCGACGGCGACGTGGTTCGATTCCTGACGGATCTCTGGGACCGCTTCGAAGCGGCGTACGACGCGGGACCGCGCGCGGCCGAGTTCGCGGATCTGCTCCGGTTCGACCTTCGACAGGCACTCCAGGCGATCGAGTACTCCTATCTCGCGAATCGCCATCCCAGCCTCGTTTCGGAGCAGGAGCTCTGGCGGTACGACGCACGCAACATGCTGATGTTCGTCTACGCCGACATCGACCTCGCGAACGCGTCGTCGTTCGACTCGAGCGAACTCTCCTCGCTGCGCCAGGTCATCGATCGAACGGAGCGGATGGCCCGTATCGGCAACTGGCTCTCGACCTGGAAGCGCGAACTCGACGAGGGCGACTGGTGCTCCGGCGTCGTCGTCCACGCGCTCGAGAGCGGCATCATCTCCCAGGACCAACTGCAGTCGATCCGGCAGCAGCCGACCGACGCATCGATCGATTCGGTCGTCGACGCGATCAGCGACTCCGGCGTCGAGGACTACTTCCTCGATCGCTGGCGAACCGAATACGAAGACGCCAGCCGGTTCGAACCCGACATCGAGAGCGTCGACATCGATGCGTACCTCGAGGGCTTCGAAACCATACTGCGCTACCACATGGCCAGCGAAGGGAAGAAGTAGCTACGAGAGCGCCGTTTCGATCGCGCCCTCGAGGTCCGCGATCAGATCGTCGACGTGCTCGATCCCGACGCTGACGCGGATCAGGCTGTCCGAAAGGCCGGCCGCGAGCCGCTCTTCGCGCGGAATCGCGGCGTGGGTCATCGGCGCGGGTTGTTCGATCAAGCTCTCCACGCCGCCGAGGCTCTCGGCGAGGGTGAACACCTCGGTGTTCGAGACGACCTCGCTGGCCTCCTCGAGGCTCGCGTCCAGTTCGAAGCTCAGCATGCCGCCGAAGTCGTCCATCTGCTCGGCGGCGATCTCGTGGCCGGGATGGGACTCGAGCCCGGGGTAGTAGACGCGGTCGACGTCGGGGTGGTCGTCGAGCCAGCCCGCGATCCGCCGGGCGTTCTCGCAGTGGCGGTCCATCCGGACGGGCAGCGTCTTGGTGCCACGGAGGACGAGGAACGACTCGAAGGGGCCGGGCGTCGCGCCGACGGAGTTCTGGTAGAAGCCCAGTCGCTCGTCCAGATCCCCGTCGTTCGTGAGTAGGGCCCCGCCCACGACGTCGGAGTGGCCGCCGAGGTACTTCGTTAGCGAATGGGAGACGATATCAGCACCCAGATCGAGCGGCCGCTGCAGGTACGGCGTCGCAAACGTGTTGTCGATCGCGCAGAGCGCGTCGTGAGCGTGGGCGATCTCGGCCGCTCCCGAAATATCGACGATCGACATGAGCGGGTTCGTCGGCGTCTCGAGCCAGAGCAGCGCCGTCTCCTCCCGGAACGCCGCCTCGATCTCGTCGAGGTCGGTCATGTCCACGAAGCTGAACTCGAGGTCGTAATCCTCGTAGACCTGCGTGAAAATCCGATGCGTACCGCCGTAGACGTCGTTACCGGTGACGACGTGATCCCCCGCCTCGAGCAGATTGAGCACGGTGTTGATCGAGGCCATCCCGCTGGCAAAGGCGCGGCCGTACTCGGCGTTCTCGAGGCTCGCGAGGTTCGCCTCGAGGTCGGTTCGGGTCGGGTTACCGGTCCGCGAGTACTCGTAGCCGCGGTGGTCTCCCGGGGCGTCCTGCTCGTAGGTGGAGTTCGCGTGAATCGGTGTCATCAGCGCGCCGGTGTCGGCGTCGGGTTCCTGGCCCGCGTGGATGGATCTGGTCTCGATCCGGTGGTCGGAGTCGTCGTCCATACTGATATAGGCGATTCGCTGCCGGATGACTGTTTGGGACGATTGGCCCGCGCTCGCGGTCGGCTGCAAGCAGTAGTACCGCGCGAGCGGAGCGAGTGCGGCCTTTTTGGCGCAGATTTTTGCTCCGAGCGGTGCGCGAACGAAGTGAGCGCATCCCGAGGAGGAAAAAGGTGCGTGGGAATACGTGTGTTTTATAACCGTCACCGGACAAAGCGGTCGTACGACTATGCCGAAATCTAATGGCCCTCGTCAGGGAACCCGGAAGAAGCTCGCGAACAGTCCTCGAGACCGCGGTACCTCGCCGCCACAGCGCGCGATTCAGGAGTACGAGGAAGGGGAGAAGGTCCACCTGAAGATCGACCCAAGTATCCCGGACGGTCGCTTCCACCCGCGATTCGACGGTCGCACCGGTGAAGTCGTCGGCAAACAGGGCGACGCGTTCAAGGTCGCGATCAACGACGGCGGGAAGGACAAGACCCTGCTCGTGACCGCGGCCCACATGCGCGCACAGAACCAGGAAAAGAACCGGATCTGATCAGGGATGACGATCTTCAAAGAGATCGTCGACGAGGAGTTCCTGACGGTCTCGGAAACGAAGGAGCTGCTCGCCGACATCGAAGCCGAACGCGCGATGGACGAGGATCGCGAGCTGCGCTACGAGCTCGCGCGAGCGATCGAACACGCCAACCGCTTTGCCGTCCTCGAGCCCGAGGAGGCACAGGCGCTGGTCGACGACCTGCAGGACATCGAGAAGGTCGACGAAGCGACGGCCTACAAGATCGCCAACCTCCTGCCGCGCGACCGGGACGAACTCCGGTCGGTGTACGCAAAGCAGCGGTACTCGCTGTCGGGGGACGAACTCGACGAAATTCTCAACGTCGTCGCCAAGTACGCCTGAGAGCGAGCCGACTCTTTAAGTACGCCGTCACCGTATCATACCGCAATGAGCGAAGCCGATGGCGACGAGACGGACGTTCGGCGCGCGGTCGTGTTGGACTACCTCGCACACGGGCTGTCGGACGACGGCCGACCCCAGTACGCGAAGTCCCCGGCAGGCTACGCTGTCGGCATCGAAGACTTCCAGCTCTACCAGGTCGCGTTCGACGAGGACGAGCGCCTGACCATCGGGAGCGAGGTCGTCGTCGAACCGCAGGGTGAACGGGACATCGTCACCGAGTGCCACCGCGTCGAGTACGACGACCTCTCCTCGGGCGCGCAGTCGGAACTCGAGTACGTCGTCCAAGATCTGGTCGAAGAGCACGAGGAACGGTTCGTCGACTTCTACAACGACGCCCAGCCGATCACGCTGCGACTCCACCAACTGAACCTGCTGCCGGGGATCGGGAAGAAACTCCGCAACAGCATCCTCGACGAACGAAAGCGCAAGCCCTTCGAGAGTTTCGAGGAACTCTCCGAGCGGGTGTCCGGGCTGCACGATCCCGATCAGATCCTCGTCGACCGCATCCTCGAGGAGCTTCGCGACGACGATTTGAAGTACCAGACGTTCGTGGGCCGGCGCGAACAGGAACAGAATCAGTAGGCCAACGGCGGCCGCCGAGGACGAGTCGGATTTTCCACGCCGATGTCGTTGCGCAGAGACACAGTCGTGGCCACACTGAGGGAGGTGCAGCTGGAAGTCTTCGAACCGATCGGTTGGACGGAACGGCGTGACTCGAGTTCGATCGTCCGAAAGTTATGGAGGAATGCTGCGCCGGACGAAGTGCTTGAGCAGTCCGGTGAGAGCGACGTCCACAATTGATAGCAATTTCGGATGATGAGTACGAGTGAACGTGCAAATGCGACGAGCATCCGCGAGCGAAGCGAGCGGTTTCCCGCCGGAACGGGCGACGCCCGTGAAGGCGGCCGTTTTAGCGTAGATTTGTGCGCCGAGTGGTGAGCGAGCGGTGCGCGGTTCGGGGCGAACGGAGTGAGCGAGAACCGCGTCAAGTGCGAACGGCGAAGTCGTTCGAGAGGCGCTTTGCACCTCTCGTGACCGAGCGAATCTGCGATCCGCGAGGTCCGCGAAACCGACGGTTTCGCGTGATGACGAGACGCCGCAGGCGTCTCGAACCACCGTGAGCGAAGCGAGCGAACCCGAGGCGGAAAAAGGGACGTGTGAGACGGTGCGTTTACACGCCCCCCAGCCGAATCGTCGGCAATGAGAGATCCTGACGGACTGATCGCCCGCGCGGGCGTGCGCGGCGATCCGAACCGCGATCAGCACTTCCTCGTCGACGATCGCGTTTTGGACCGACTGCCGACCTATCTGACAGAGATCGACGCCGACACGAGCCACCTCCTCGAGATCGGCGGCGGAACGGGCGCGCTAACGGATCGACTGCTCGCGATCGGCGACGAGGTCACGGTCGTCGAGCGGGACCGCGAACTCGCCGCGTTCCTCCGCGAAGAGTTCGCAGACGAGATCGACGCCGGCGAACTGACCGTGATCGAGGGCGACGCCCTGGAAGTCGAGCTCCCCGAATTTACCGCGTCGGTCTCGAACCTCCCCTACGGCGTTTCGAGCGAGATCGCGTTTCGACTCTTTCCGGAAAAGAAGCCGCTGGTCTTGATGTTTCAACAGGAGTTCGCCGAGCGGATGGTCGCCGAATCCGATACGTCGGAGTACGGGCGACTGTCCGTCTCGAGCCAGCACTACGCGGATATCGAACTCGTCGAATCGATCCCGAAGGAGGCGTTCTCGCCGCCGCCAGCGGTCCAGAGCGCGGTGATTCGAGCGGTTCCGCGGGAGCCCGACTACGCGGTCGAGAACGAGGAGTTCTTCCTGCGGTTCGTCAAGGCGCTGTTCACGCAGCGGCGAAAGACCATCCGGAACGGGATTCGGAATACGGCTCACATCTCCGGACTCGAGGAGCCGGAGGCGGTCGTGGACGCGGCCGAGGACGACGTGCTCCAGAAGCGGGCCGGTGCGATGGCGCCGGCGGATTTCGCCGCACTGGCCCAACTCGCGTGGGATGTCGGCGAGCCCGACGATCGCTAATCCCCGTCGCGGCCGAAGATGGGCGAAAGACTCCCGTCGGAGCCGGCGACTACCCGAACCCCCAACCAACGGATACTCAAAGCTGCACTGACGAGAGGCTGAGAGACGAACGCATGACCGGACTACTGACTGGGCCCGATTGGTTGTCGGAGCTGTTTCCGACGACCCCCCTCAAACTGGCGGTGTCGGTCGTAGCGGTCGGACTCGTCATCGCCGTGCTGGTCTCCTATCGGCGGCACCACACGTGGCTGGCCGACCGGACGAGGCCGATGTACGCCGACGTGCTTTCGATGACGCTGCTCATCGGAAGCTGTCTGGTGAGCCTCGTCGTCGTGACGGGCGTGTGGGGTCGGACGAACGAGATTCAGCAACTCTTTGCCGGTCTCAATCTCAGTACCGAAACCGTTCCCCGTGCCGTGTTTTCCTTCGTCCTGCTCGTCGCGACCGTCATCGTCTCGCGGTTCGTCCGACGGATCATCGAGGAGGTGATGAACTCGGCGGCGGCCGTCACGGAACATCAGCGACAGGTCACGCATCGGCTCTCGCAGGTGACCATCTGGTCCGCTTCGCTCGTCATCATCCTGGGGATCTGGATCGAGGACCTCGGCAGTCTGCTCGTCGGGGCCGGGTTCCTCGGGATCGTTCTCGGGATGGCCGCCCGGCAGACCCTCGGAACGATGCTGTCCGGATTCGTCCTGATGTTCGCACGCCCCTTCGAGATCGGCGACTGGATCGAGGTCGACGACAACGAGGGGATCGTCACCGACATCTCGATCGTCAACACCCGCATCCGGTCGTTCGACGGCGAGTACATCATGATCCCCAACGACGTCATCGCCTCGAGCATGGTAACCAACCGCTCGAAGCGCGGCCGGCTACGACTCGAGATCGAGGTCGGCGTCGACTACGGCACCGACGTCGACCGAGCGGCAGAGCTCGCGGCGGAAGCGGTCGAAGACGTCGAGGAGGCGATGACCGCACCGTCGCCGCAGGTCGTCGGCAAGTCCTTCGGCGACTCGGAGGTGGTGCTGGGGGTCCGGTTCTGGATCGACAAGCCGAGTGCCAGACGCTATTGGAAGGCCAGAACCGCCGCTATCGACGCCGTCAAGCGCGCGTTCGAGGACGAGGACGTCAAGATTCCGTTCCCGCAGCGCGAACTCTCCGGCCGTGCGGAAACCGACGGCCTCCGGATCGCCGACGAGGACCGACACCCGCCGTCGGACGAGCGAGACAGTCGCGGGACGGAACACCGCATGACGTCACCGGAGGACACGTAGATGGGGCTCGAGGAGCGCCGCGATCGGGAACCGGACGTCTACCAGCCCGCGGAGGACTCGGAGCTGCTCGCCGAGGCGGCCTGCGAACGACTCGCGGAGAGCGAACTCGTCCTCGAGGTCGGAACCGGCTCCGGCTACGTCGCCGGACGGATCGCCGACGAGACGAGCGCTCGCGTGATCGCGTCGGATCTCAACCCACACGCCGTGCGACAGGCCCGTAGGGAGGGGGTCGAGACGGTGCGGGCGGATCTCGTCTCGCCGTTTCGGGACGAGACGTTCGATGCCGTCGTGTTCAATCCTCCCTACCTGCCGACCGACCCCGAGAACGAGTGGGACGACTGGATGGAACACGCCCTGTCTGGCGGCGAGGACGGCCGGGCCGTCATCGATCCCTTCCTCGAACACGTCGGCCGCGTCCTCGCTCCCGATGGGGTCGTCTACCTGCTCGTCAGCAGCCTCACCGGGGTCGACGGGGTCGTCGAGCGGGCCGGCGAGGCCGGCTTCAGTGCGGTCGCCGTCGCCGACGAGTCGTTCCCGTTCGAGACGCTGACGGTGCTCGAGTTGCTCCGGTAGCGGCCGAAAAGCTGGCAACGAAAATACGTCATCCGAAGATTCTTTTCCGATGGGTGAGAGGTTTCGAGTGATGCCCTCCACCCGCCGAACCCTGCTGACGACCGTCGGTGCGACCGGTGGGAGCGTCGCATTCGCCGGTTGTTCGCTGCTCTCGCGAGTCAGGGGCCCCGACGACCCGCCGCCGTCCGGTGTCGACGAGCTACCGGATCCCGGGAATAGCGCCCGCGGTGCGAACGGCGAATGGTCGACGTTCGGTTGTAATGCGGCCAACACCCGCGAGGTTGCTGACGGTCAAGCACCGGTCGATGGCGTCACCGAGCGCTGGCGCGTGGAAGTCGCACAACTCACCTATCAGGCACCCGTCGTCGCCGGCGGACGCGTCTATCAACCCGACGTGGACACGCTTCGGGTCCTCGACGCCGCCGAGGGGACGGAACTCTGGACGGATGAGAGCGTCGAGAGGGCGCCGCTGATCTGGAACGACGTCGCCTACGTTTCGACCGGGGATGCGATTCGCGCGCTCGAGGCCGACACGGGCGAGCAACTTTGGGAACGGGAATTCGAGACGCCCGGTGCGGTAACGGCGCCGGCGACGCGCGCCGGTGAGCAACTCATCTGTGGCGCAGGGGAACGAGTCGTCGCACTCGATCCCGACGACGGGACGGTTCGGTGGGACCGCGAGGTCTTCGGACAGATACAGGACCATCCAGCCGTCTTCAAGGCCCACTGGTTCGTCATCACCACTCGAGCCGGGATGGTGTATCTGCTGGACAGGGACGGAATGGGTGGACGACGGTGGCAACTACCCGCCGAGCCGACGGCGCCGCCCAGCGCGGACACCGACTCGGTCTACGTCAACTGCAGAGACGGAACCACGTACGCGCTGATGGACGACGGGTTATCGGACCCGACTCGGAACTGGACGGCCGATACCGGCTGGGCCGACCGCGGCATTGCCGTGGCCGACGGTCTCGTTCTCGTCGCGAACGGGCAGGGGCTTCACGCCGTCGATACCGAATCCGGTGATCGACACTGGAAACACGGCATCGGCGATTGGCGACACACTGCGCCGGCGTACGGTCGCGACACCGTCTTCGTCGGCGGCGACCGTCTTCACGCAGTGGACCCGACGCCTGGAGACAGTCCGGGCGGCGGCCCTGCAGTCCGGTTCGAGCGAGAGTTCGCGGGCCGCGTCGGCCCCGGTCCGGTCCTCGACGACGGCACGATCTACGTCGTGGCGCAGGTCGATGACGAGACGTACGCCCTGCTGGCACTGGAGTGATACTGCGGATCCCCTCGCGGAGTCCGATACACCCGAATCGACTCGCCCACCGATAGCGGCCCCTCTCGGTGTCGGGCCGACAGCCGTTCGTCGGGTAGCAGGAGTGTGGCGCTTGTTCACGCACGTCTCGAAATCGGGCCCGGAATCGGCCGAAACCCGGGCAAATTACTGCTGTGTATTAGAACGGATGGAAAATATTAAGCGTCGGTATAGCCTAGCCGGGGACACGATGACTGAGTACGTTTCGACCACGCCGGGGCTGTATCCGCTCCCGGACTGGGCGAAAGACGACCTTTCGGATCTGAAAGGGCACCAGAAACACGACCTCATCAGCGGCGATGAAGGCGAGGAAATTACGACGGCCTACGAGGAGGCTCGCGAGGAAGTGATCGGCGTCCAGCAGGATGCCGGTCTCGACCGCATCGTCGAAGGCCAGCTGCGCTGGGACGACATGCTCGCCCACCCGCTGGCGGTCGCCGACGCCGTCGAAACGCGCGGGATCGTCCGCTACTACGACAACAACAACTTCTACCGAGAGCCGGTCGTACAGGACGACCTCGAGCCCACCGGCGACGTCGCCGACGAACTCGAGACGGCAGCCGAACTGGCCGACGGTGACGATCTGCAGGCCGTCCTCCCCGGTCCGTACTCGCTCGCCGATCTCGCCACCGACGAACACTACGGCGACGAGGCGGAGTTCCTCGGCGCCATCGCGGAGTTCCTCGAGGGCGAGGTCGACGCCTTCCCCGCACACGAGACGCTGTTCCTGCTCGAGCCCTCGCTGGTCGAGAGTGCACCCGAGGACGGGCGGGACGAGCGAGCCAGCGAGGCGATCGATCGCGTCGCGAGCGCGACGGACGCCGACGTCGTCGTCCAGCCCTACTGGGGCGCGCTCGAGGAGAAGGTCTACGCGCACCTGCTCGACGCCGATATCGACGCGGTCGGCTTCGACTTCGTCGCAAACCAGGACGACAACCTCTACAACATTCAGGAGTACGGCGCACCCGACGACATCGCGCTGGGCCTGGCTGACGGCCAGAACACGCTCGTCGAGGACCCCGAAGCGATCCGCGACCGGACCGAGTGGGTCGAAGGCCAGCTCGGCGTCACCGACTTCGAGACGGTCTACCTGACGACGAACACGGAGACGTTCTACCTGCCCTACGGCAAGTACGTGGAGAAACTCGAGGTCCTTGCCGAAGCAGCGGACCTCGCGGAGGTGAAAGCAGCATGAGCAACGAAAACAAAGACCAGTTCCGACGGCCCGATCACGAGTCCGACCACTTCCTGCTGACGACCGTCGTCGGCTCCTACCCCAAGCCCAAGTGGCTCAACCGCGCGAAGGAGCTCTACCAGGACGACGATCACGGCTTCGACGAGGACGATTATCAGGAGGCCAAAGACGACGCGGCGCGGCTCATCACGAACGAACACGAGCGCGCCGGCCTCGACGTCGTCGTCGACGGCGAGATGCGGCGCAACGAGATGGTCGAGTTCTTCGCCCACCGCATCGAGGGCTACGAGTTCAACGGCCCCGTCAAGGTCTGGGGACACAACTACTTCGACAAGCCCAGCGTCGTGAGCGAGGTCGAGTACGACGAAAGCTGGCTCGTCGACGAGTACGAGTTCACCGCCGAAGCGAGCGATCGTCCGGTCAAGGTCCCCATCACGGGCCCCTACACCCTCGCGAACTGGTCGTTCAACGAGGCCTACGATGACGACGACGAGCTCACCTTAGAGCTCGCCGACCTCGTCAACGAGGAGATCGAGAAGCTCGTCGACGCCGGCGCTCGCTACATCCAGATCGACGAGCCCGCGCTCGCGACCACGCCCGACGACCACGCCATCGTCGGCGAGGCGCTCGAGCACATCGTCGCCGACATTCCCGACGACGTCCGCATCGGCCTCCACGTCTGTTACGGCGACTACTCGCGTATCTACCCCGAGATCCTCGAGTTCCCGGTCGACGAGTTCGACCTCGAACTCGCGAACGGCGACTACGACCAGCTCGACGTGTTCAAAGACCCCGAGTTCAGCAAGGACCTCGCCCTCGGCGTCTGCGACGCCCACGTCGCCGAGGTCGAGTCCGTCGAGCAGATCGAGGAGAACATCAAGAAGGGCCTCGAGGTCGTCCCGCCGGAACAGCTCGTCGTCTCGCCGGACTGCGGCGTGAAGTTGCTGCCCCGCGAGGTCGCCTACGGCAAGATGGCGAACATGGTGCAGGCGGCTCGCAACGTCGAGGCGGATCTCGACGCGGGTGAGATCGACGTGGAACGCGGTGCGCCGACGCCAGCAGACGACTGACCGGCGTTTCGACGCAGTCGACAGTCCGCTCCGTGTACTGTTTCTCCGTCAAATCGATCGTCTTGCCCGATAGTCGCGGGTCCAAGTTGGGAGTCCGCGCTCCTCACTGATCCCGTGATACCTCTTCCGTTCGGTACTCTTGTTGACGATTGTCATTTTTCATAGAAAATATTTATTTAGATACGAGTTGCAGTATTGTCTCGCATGTCAGATAATAACCGATCGGTACACGGTTCGGAATCAATCGATGACTCTCGACGGACGTTTATGAAAACGACCGGTGTGGCGACCGCAGCGTCCACGATTGGCGTCGGAACGAATACAGCCGCTGCCGAGGGCGATGCCGACGACATCGGCGGTCTAATCGGCGAGATGAGCCTCGAGCAGAAGGTCGGCCAGATGACGCAGGTAGCGATCGACGACCTCGGCGACGGGTTCGGTCCCGACACCGAGTTCAACGATCACGACGACGTCGACACGCTCGGCGAGCTGTTTACCGATCTCCACGTCGGATCGGTCCTCAACGGCGGCGCGTCCGGCCCGACGTGGGACGGGGAGGAGTTCGTCGCGGGACTCAACCGCCTTCAGGAGTACGCCGTGACGAACACCGATCACGGGATCCCCTTCCTCTGGGGCGGGGACGCCCTCCACGGAAACACCTTGCTGGACGGCTGCACGAGCTTCCCCCAGCGGCTCAACATGGGAGCGACCCGCGACGTCGAACTCGTCGAGGCGGCGGCGACACACACCGGAAACGAAATCGCGGCGATGGGCGGCCACTGGATCTTCGGTCCGACGGTCGACGTGCTCCGCGACATGCGCTGGGGGCGGTACTTCGAGGGCCACAGCGAGGACTCGATGCTGCTGGGCGAACTGGGGCGAGCGCGAGCGCGCGGGTTCCAGCGAAGCGATCGCGTCGCCGCGACGGTCAAACACTTCGCCGGCTACGGAACGCCCAATACCGGCAAGGATCGCGCACACGCTCGGACATCGATGCGGGATCTCCGCACACGTCAACTCCCGGCCTACGCGCGAGCGCTCGAGGAGGCAGAGACAGTGATGGTCAACAGCGGGGCCGTCAACGGCAAGCCCGCCCACGCCTCGCAGTGGCTGCTGACGCAGGTGCTGCGGGAGCGGTACGGGTTCGACGGCGTCGTCCTGACCGACTGGGACGACTTCGAACGGATGCTCTCGAACCACGAGTACCTGCCCGATACGGAGGCGGGCTGGCGCGAGGCGGTCAGGCAGGGACTCGAGGCCGGGATCGACATGCACATGTGTGGCGGGGAGACGCCGCCGACGAAGTTCATCGAGACGACGATCGATCTCGTCGAAAGCGGTGAAATCCCCGAAGAGCGAATCGACGAATCGGTCCGTCGGATCCTCGAACTGAAGCGCGACCTCGGTCTGTTCGAGCAGCCGACGGTCCCGGAGGACGAGATCGGCGACCTCGTCGGCGGTGCGCAGGAGGTCTCCGAGCGACTCGCCAAGGAGTCGCTGGTTCTGCTGGCGAACGAGGGCGACGCGCTCCCGCTCGAGGGTCCCGAATCATTGCTGTTGACCGGGCCGGGGATCGAGGCGGGAACGGAGAACCGGTTCCTGATGCAACACGGGGGCTGGACGCTCGGCTGGCAGGGGATCGAGGACGGAGACCTGACCGAGGAGGGGCCGCGGCCGCGACAGAACACCATCGCGGACGAGCTCTCCGACCGGCTCGACGAGCGGTTCACGCACGTCCCGACCGAGTTCGAGGCCGCACCCTACACAAGTATCTACGAGAACTTCGACAACGGGTTCTTCGACGTGACCGACGAACAGGAGGCGGCGGTCGTCGACGCCGCCGGGACGGCCGACGCCGTCGTCGTCGTTCTCGGCGAAGGGCCCCACAACGAGGGATTCGGGGACCGCGATAAGATGGGCTTCCCGAAGGCGCAGCGAGAACTCGTGGCGCTGGTCGACGGGGAAACCGCGGACGACGTTCCCATCATCGGCGTGATCCTCGCCGGCAGCCCGCGCGGAACCGCTGACACGTTCGATCATCTCGACGCGATCCTGTTCGCTGGTCAGCCCGGCAGCGATACCGGCGTCGCGGTAACCGACGCGCTCTTTGGCGACTACAATCCCTCGGGGCGGCTCCCGTTCACCTGGGAGTCGAACGTCGGTCACGTGCCGCTGTTCTACGACGACTATCCGCCGCGCCAATCCGTCGGCGCGGCCGACGGCATGATCCAGTACGAGTTCGGACACGGCCTCTCGTACACAGAGTGGGAGTACTCGGGGCTCTCGCTGTCGACGAACTCGATCAGAAACCCCGCGTCGACCGCGACCGTCACGGCGACCGTCGGCGTCGAGAACGTCGGCGATCGGGCCGGCGAGCACATCGTGGAGGTATACAACACCGAGTTCTACGGGTCCGTCCTGCAGCCCCACCGTCGGCTGATGGGGTTCGAGCGAGTCGCCCTCGAGCCGGGCGAGTCCGCGACCGTCGATGTCGAACTCGACCTCGCGACGCTCGAGGTCGTCCCCGGCGACGTGCCCGGTGACAGAGCGAAGGTCGTCGAAGCCGGCGAGTACGAACTCTCGGTCGGCGACGAGACGACGACGCTGACCGTCGAGAACGAGGCGTCGATCACGGACCCCGAACCGGTACCCGGCCGGTACGACATCGACGGCGACGGCGAAGAGGACTTCGAGGACGTGATGGCCCTCTACCGGCGACTCAAGCGCCGGAAGCGACGAGGGAAACGCGGGCGCGGGCGAGAACGGGATCGGGGCCATCCAGGCCGTTAACGGGTCCCGTAACGGGGTATCGTCTCCTCGAGAGCGACGATGGGACGGCGTCAGGGACCGTGCTCCCAGTCGCGAGGATCGACATCCAACGATCGACCGCCCGTCCCGATGCCGATCGCGCCGTCCCGTCGAACGGTGATCCCGTAGCCGAACAGGGTCAGTTCGAAGATCACGTCGGTCTCCGACCCGCCGTCGCCGCGGATCGGTTCGTCGACGGCGAACTCGATCGACTCGATCGCCTGTCCGTCGTCCGCGATCGGCTCGAACGTCGTCGCAGTCAGGCCTCGGATGGTCCCCTCGACGGTAAACGCGATCACACCGGACGACAAATCGACCGAATCGGCGTCGTCAGTCGACGGACGGGCCGCCCGAATATCGTCCGCGATGTCCTCCCCGTCCGGCCTGGCGATGCCGACGTCGACGTCATCGAGGCGGAGCGATGCCGGCCCCGTCAGGTCGATCGAGACGGGGTCCGATTCCGCGGCTGAGACCGTGACTCCAACCGGATTCAGCGTCGCTCCCTCGAATTCGGCAAGCAAGGCGGAAACGACCGTCAGGGTGCCTTCGATGGCGAACTCGAGACGGTTCGGTGGCTCGGTCCGGATGTCGACGCCGTTCAATCGGATACTCTCGTGCTCGTCGGGGTCGATTCGGATGCTCATTCGGTCCTCGTACCTCCTCGTAGGACCCGAGTGGGTGAAACGTTATCGTGGATCACGGAACAGACGTGTTCGCAGACGAACGGATTTCACTGATTCATCGCGACGCGCTATCGGTCGATCCGGGTTCGAATAGCGTCGTCCGATCCGCCGATGCACCGCTAGTCGAACGTGAACAGTCGAACGTCGCAGTCGGGGCAGAACAGCTTTTCCTGCGGCGTCGACCCCGCGGGCGTCACTTCACCGCAACAGGTCGCTCGCGAGACCGTCAGTTCCCCCTCGCAGCGGGGACACCGTTCGAGGAGCGACCGCAACGGCCGGCCGGCAGCGAGGCGCACCGATTCGTCGTCGATTCGCGATTCGAGAGCGCGGGCGGCGGCGAGTTCGGCGATCGCGACTCCCTCGTCGAGCGTGCCGGTCTGCCTTCCGTTCCCCTCGAGACGGATGGTCGACTCCCGGCCGCGCCAGTCGAGCCCGACCGTGGCGTCGATAGCGGGGTCGGTCAGTTCGTCGGCTTCGGCGGCGAGTGTGTCGAGGCCGCGACCGCGGAGTTGGGCCATCTCGTGGCGCCAGTCGTCACGAAACGAGTCCTCGAGCGAAAGCTCCTCGCCGTCGGGAACGACTACACCTGTCTCGAGCAGTGCGGTGACGACTGCGTCACCGGATGGGGGATTCGTCTCGGCGGTCCCGTCGGTGGCGATGCCGGTTTTCGACAGCGAGTCGGCGTCGCGATCGGTGTGGGTGCCGTACTCGAAGCCGTCGAACGGGAGCGCGGCAACCAGTTGCGGCGCGAATTTCGGGGTGTACGGCACCAGATAGCCGCGAAGCCAGAGCGCCACGGTACCGACGACGGCGAGTAGCGCGGCCAGGAGGCGGCGGCCGGTGATCGTCAGTATCCCGACGGCGATCGTCAGTAGAACGCTGTTCGTAACCGTACACGGCCAGCACCGATTGTCGCCAGTGTACTCCGGCCGCCGGAGCCGCTCCGTCGTGTCGTCCATAGCGGGCCAGTTGCGATTCGGTCACCTTGAATATGGCCACCACAGCCAGTCTTTTTTACAACGGGTGTTATATACAGTCGAGATGCACACAGGCGGAACTGCTATTCGAACACTGGTACCCCGCTCCGATCGAACGCGACGGACCGGTCGACGTGAGGCGCTGACCGGGCTGTCCGCGCTGTCGGCGTCGATCGAACGATCACGCGAGGTGAGAACCGATGGACGGTGACGAACTGGTCGAGATCCTCGAGGACGCGGGACTATCGCCGTATCAGGCGGACGCGTTCGTCACGTTGCTCGGGCTGGGATCGGCGTCGGCGACCGACATCGCGCAGGCCAGCGACGTCCCGGATCCGCGAATCTACGACGTCCTGCGGGGACTCGAGGAGAAGGGGTACATCGAGACCTACGAACAGGACAGCCTCCACGCCCGGGCGCACGATCCGGCCGACGTGCTGGCCGACCTCCGATCGCGAGCGAACCGCTTCGAGACGGCGGCGGACGAGATCGAGGATCGCTGGAGTCGCCCGGACATCGAGGAACACAAGGTGAGCATCGTCAAGCGGCTCGATACGGTCCTGACACGAGCCGACGAGCTGATTCGGTCCGCGACGAATCAGGTCCAGATCGGACTCACTCCCCCGCAGTTCGACGATCTCTCGCCGGCGCTGGAAGAGGCCCACGAGAACGGCGTCGACATCAAGATCTGTCTCTTTCCGATACTGAGCGACGAGTCCCCGGTTCCGTCGACGGACGCGCTTTCCCGGGCGTGTTCGGAGGCGCGGTACCGCGACGTTCCGTCGCCGTTCGTCGCACTCGTCGACCGATCCTGGACCTGTTTCTCCCCGCACGGTGGGTCGACCAACGAGTACGGCGTGATCGTCAACGATCGGACCCACGCCTACGTCTTCAACTGGTACTTCCTCACCTGTCTCTGGGACGTCCACGAGGTGCTGTACTCGGCGCGCAGTGACGAGCCGCCGATGACGTACGTCGACCTTCGGCACTGTCTCCGCGATATCGAACCACTGCTCGAGGACGGGCGAACGATCGAAGCGACCGTCGAGGGCTTCGAGACGGAGACGGGACGGGAAGTGTCGTGCCGCGGAACGGTCACCGATATCACCTATGCTGGCGTCTCTGCGAGCGATGGAAAGACGACGCCGCTCAACCAACTCGCCGGCAAAGCGTCGCTGACCCTTACCACCGAGGACGGAACGTACTCCGTCGGGGGCTGGGGAGCGATGCTCGAGGACTACGAAGCGACGCGGATCACGATCGAGGCGGTCGACTGAGGAACCGCCGTTAGACGTCTCTAATTGCCGCCGTTTGGATTTCTGATCCAGTAGCGACTGCCCCGACGCGATCGTCGATGGGGGCTCGCGCTGGGGCGAGCGATGGTCGCTATTTTGTTAACAACACCTGTTGTAAGCCATCCATTAATTATATAATAAGTGACTATCATACGGATGTATATGAGTGATACACACTCTCATGGTGACGACACTGGATCGAGCGTCTCGCGGCGAACGTTCGTCAAAGCAGCGGGCGCGAGCGGGGCAACGGCCAGCCTCGCCGGCTGTATCTACGGTGGCGAGTCCTCGTCGGAGGATTCGGTCGTCTGGGGTATCGACCCGAACGCCGAAGAGGCGGTCGGTGACGAGATCGTATCCCTCCTGCAGGAAAACGGCGCGGACGGGATCGACATCGAGCTCCAGCCCGGCGACGAGGACACGGGAGCGCGACGCGACACGTACACGAACCTGCTGCAGGCCGGCGAGACGCAGCCGGACCTGTTCCTGATGGACAACGGGTGGGTGAACGTCTTCATCCAGCGCGGCCAGATCGCCAACCTCAGTGAGGAACTCGAGGACGACGACCTCTCGACGGTCCAGGACGAGTACTTCGAGGCGTTTACCGATACGGCGCGCGATCCGGAATCGGGCGATCTCTTCGGCGTGCCGATCTTCCCGGACTACCCGACGATGCAGTACCGCAAGGACTACGCGCGGGAAGCCGGCTACGACGAGTCCGACTTCGACCAGTGGGCCACCGAGCCGATGACCTGGCAGGAGTGGGCCGAGATCACCGAGGAGATCGTCGCCGCCTCCGACGCGGAGTACGGTCTGGCGACTCAGTGGGACATCTACGAGGGGACGTCTTGCTGTACGTGGAACGAAGTCATGTCGTCGTTCGGCGGCGCCTACTTCGGCGGACGCGACAATCTCTTCGGTCCGGTCGGTGATCGTCCGGTGACCGCGGACGAACCGGAGTTCATCGAGGGACTGAAAATGATGCGAACGTTCGTCGCCGAGGAGCAGGGCGAACACACCCTCGAGGAGTACCCGACCGGAATCGCCACCCCGGACATCACCTCGTGGGCGGAGGAAGACGCTCGTAAAGCCATTCTCGACGGCGAGGCCGCCATGCAGCGAAACTGGCCCTACGCGATCAACCTGAACACCGACGGTGCCGAGGACCCGATCCCGGTCGAGGACTACGGCGCCATGCCGATTCCCTACGCCGTGAGCGAAGACGAAGCAGCCCAGCCCGGGACCGGCGGCACCACGGCCGCGCTCGGCGGCTGGCATATCGTCCTCAACCCCAACTCCCAGAACAAGGAGCAGGCCCTCGAGGTCATTCGCGCGACGATGACCGACGAGTTCAACCTCGGCATGTTCGAACTCTACGGCTGGATCCCCCCGAAGCCGAGCCTGTTCGAGACCGAGGAGGCCGAATCGGTCGAGCCGATGGGGAACTACATGCAGACGCTCCGCGTCGCCGGTGAGAACGCGATGCCACGGCCCGTAACGCCGGTCTGGCCCAACGAGTCCAGCCTCATCGCCGAGGAAGTCAACGCGGCTGTCGCCGGCGACAAGAGTCCGGAAGACGCCGCCGCGGATCTCCAGACCGGCCTCGAGGACATCGAATCTCAGGAGTAACGATGAGCACCGAAGACCGAACGCCCGGCCCCGCGCGTGAATCGAATCGATCGGGGCCGATCGTCGCGTTCACGCGGTGGATGGAGAACCTCGGCGAGACGGGGTTCGCCTATCTGCTGTTGACGCCGGTGTTCGTACTACTGACGACGATCGCACTCTATCCGCTGTTGCGGACGCTCGAGCTGTCGATGTATCAGGGCGTCCTATCGGACCCGGAGTTCGTCGGGCTCGAGAATTACGTGCAGCTGTTTACCGGTGCGGCCGACTCCCGACTGCCGGGGTCGACGACGTTCCTGCCGTCGATCAGCGTCGACGGTACGTTCCCGTTCATCCACGTCGGTGGGGTTTTGCGGAGCGCGCTCGCGGTGACGCTCGTCTTCACCGTCGTGAGCGTCTTCTTCGAGACGATCATCGGCTTCGGACAGGCGCTGGTACTCGACCAGGACTTCCGCGGCCGCCGGTGGGTTCGCGCCGCGATCATCATCCCGTGGGCCATCCCGATCGTCGTCCAGGGGATGATGTTCTTCCTGATGTTCCACCCGAGCGCCGGCTTCCTGACGGAACCGCTGGCCAATTTGGGGATCGTCGAACCGACGAACACCCTCAACGATCCGGGCAGTTCGCTGCTGATCATCATGGTGTCGGACATCTGGAAGACGACGGCGTTCATGGCGTTGCTCATCCTCGCCGGGCTCCAGAGCATCGACCGCAGCCTCTACGACGTCGCGGAGGTCGCCGGCGCCACCAAGTGGCAACAGTTCAAGCTGATCACGTTTCCGCTGGTGTTGCCGACGCTCGGCATCGCGATCCTGTTCCGGACGATCCAGGCGATGCGGATCTACGGCCTCATCGATTCGGTTTCGACCTGTTCGACCGTCCCGTCGCTGTCGTGTATGGTCGTCACGACGTTCAACACGAACCGGGGCCTCGCGGCCGCGATCGCGTTCGTCACCGCGGGGATCATCGCCATCGCCGTGCTCGGCGTGATCTACCAACAGTACAAGGAGGGATTCTGAAATGACACCACCGACCGACACCACGTCCGAATCGGGCGACGACGAGACCAGGGGGCCACTCGAGCGGTGGGTCAACGGCGTCGTCACCGAGCCCGACAAGCGCAAGCGGCTGTACAGAGCACTGTTCTACGTCATCACCGGGTTCTTCCTCGTGACGACGTTGTTCCCGTTCTACTGGCTCCTGGTACTCGCCCTGACGCCGAGCGGCGAGATCACGTCCGGTGGCTGGAACGTGGCCGTTCCGCTACTCGGCCAGGTGCCGTTCCCGACGCCGCAGGGATTCAACGTCGCGGCGTTCGTGGAGGTCTTTCAGCAGGTGCCGTTCCACCTCTACGTCTTCAACAGCTTCGTGCTCGCGATCTCCACGACGGCCATCGTCATCGTCCTGGCGAGTCTCGCGGGTTACGTCTTCGGTCGCCTCGAGTTCCCGGGCCGCGGCGTGATGATGCTCGGCATCCTGGCGATCTCGTACTTCCCGCCGGCGGCGTTCCTGATCCCGCTGTTCGAAGCGTTCCTCGGGAACCCGGTAGTGGTGCCGTTTCTGGGGATCGAGTTGTTCACGCCGCCGCGGCTGGTCAACACGCCGCCGTCGATGATCATGCCCTTCAGCGCGCTGTTCCTCCCGCTGTCGATCTTCATCCTCACCACGTTCTACTCGCAGATCCCGGACGGGCTCGAGGACGCGGCTCGCGTGGAGGGGACGACGCGGCTGGGCGCGCTGTTCCGGGTGATCATGCCGCTGTCGGCACCCGGCGTCGTGACCGCGGCCGTGTTGACGTTCATCGCGGTGTACAACGAGTACTTCTTTAGCTCGATCATGTCGCTACAGAACGAACCCACCCAGTGGTCTCCGCTGGTGGGCGGCATTCTGAGCTATCAGACGCAGTATACGACGGACTACAACCTGATGGCGGCGGCGAGCATCGTCGGTGTCCTGCCCATGCTCATCATCGTCATCTTCGCACAGGAAAAAATCGTCAGCGGACTGACTGACGGCGCACTCAAGGAATAACTATGGCACGAGTACAACTCGACAACGTCACGAAACGCTACGAAGACATCGTCGCCGTCGACGAGATGGATCTCGACATCAGGGACGGCGAATTCGTCTGTCTCGTCGGCCCCTCCGGTTGCGGGAAGTCGACGACGATGGAGACCATCGCCGGCCTCACCAAACCGACGGAGGGAACGATCACGATCGGTGACACCGACGTCACCAGACTCCCGCCGAAGGACCGGGGCGTCGCGATGGTCTTCCAGAACATCGCGCTGTTCCCGCACATGGACGTCTACGACAACATCTCCTTCGGGCTGCGACTCCGGAAGTTCGACAAAGAGGAGATCGACAGGCGCGTCGATCACGCCTCCGACATCGTCCAGCTCGAGGGGATGCTCGATCGGATGCCCGACGAGCTCTCCGGCGGGCAACAACAGCGCGTGGCGATCGCCCGCGCGATCGTCCGCGAACCGGACGTCTTCCTGATGGACGAGCCGCTGGCGAACCTGGACGCGAAGCTGCGCGTCCACATGCGGACAGAACTCCAGCGGCTGCACAAGCAACTCGACACGACGATCATCTACGTCACGCACGATCAGGCCGAGGCGATGACCATGTCGGATCGGATCGCCGTCATCAACGCCGGCGAACTCCAGCAGATCGATCCGCCGCTGGTCTGTTACAACGAACCGGCGAACCGGTTCGTCGCCGGCTTCATCGGCTCGCCGTCGATGAACTTCGTCGACGGCGAACTCACCGAGGACGGGCTGGAAACCGACCACTTCGACCTCGAGTTCGACGTCGACGGTCTCGATGTTGCGCCCGGAGAGGCCGTCACGATGGGAGTCCGTCCCGAAGACATCTATCCGGGCCGCTCCGAAGACTCGCCGGCCAGCGCCTCGGCGGTCATCGACGCGACCACCGACGTCCTCGAGCCGATGGGCGACGAGATCTTCGTCTACCTCACGCTCGACGACTCGGGCGGGCAGATGATGACGAGCGGAGAGGCGTCGGCCGCCTCGAATCAGCTGTTGATGAGCGTCGACCCCGACTCGGCGATCGAAGAGGACGACCAGGTCAGCGTCGTGCTCGACCGGTCGAAGATCCACCTCTTCGAGACGGAGTCGGGAGAGGCGATCACTCACGGACTTACCCAGCTATCGGGCCGGGCGGACGTATCCGGCTCGGAAACGGCGAGCACGCGGGCCGGTGCCGATTCCGGAGGTAGCCATGAGTGATATCGTGACGGTCGTCTATTACGGCGGCCTGCTCGTGCTCTACTTCTTCTGGATCTACGGGCTCGTCTCGTTCGGGCTCGATCTGAAGAACAAGGTCATCCCCGGAATCAAGCAGTATCGCCGCGGACGAAAGCGACGCGAAGAAAAACGAGCGCAAGATGATGAACGGACGACGAAAGAAGAACAGCTGTACTGAGCGCGGACGCGCCCCGTCCGTCGAAGCGAACGATTCGACGGAGGCCGGGCGATGAGCGACGACTACGCCGACGTCCGAACCGGTATCGTCGGCCTCGGCAACATCGGTCGGTACCACGCCGATCGTCTCGTCGACCTCGGCGTCCCGCTCGCCGGCGGGATGGACATCGATGCCGAGGCGCGCGCCTCGTTTACCGACCACTACGACGCGGCGGTCTACGACGACTATCACGACCTCTACGACGACGTCGACGCCGTCGTCATCACCACGCCGAACAAGTTCCACGAGGAGTACGCCGTCGCCGCACTCGAGCGGGGACTCCACGTCCTCCTCGAGAAGCCCCTGGCGCACACGATCGAGAGCGCCCGACGGATCGCCGACGCAGCGTCGACCGCCGAGGGAACCTTCAGAATCGGTTTCAACAATCGATTCCTGAACGCCGTCCAGCACATCCGCAATCGGATCGAGAACGGCGAGCTCGGGGAGGTCACGCACGTCGAAGCCAACTACGTCCGTCGGCGGGGCGTCCCCGGCCGCGGAACGTGGTTCACCCGCAAGGAAATTTCCGGGGGCGGTGCGCTCATCGACCTCGGGGTCCACGCGATCGACCTATCGATGTACTTGCTGGGCTATCCGGACGTGAAAGAAGTCTCCGGAGTCACCCGGTCCGAGTTCGGCGGTCGAGACGATTACGCGTACCTCAAGATGTGGGGGCCGGACAGCGGTCCGGGAACCTTCGACGTCGACGACTCTGCGAGCGCCTTCGTCCGCTGTGCGGGCGATCGGACGATTTCCCTCGAGACGGCCTGGGCGACCAACCGACCGGCGACCCACGAGTTCGTCGTCCGCGGCACGGAGGCCGCCGCCCGGTTCGATCTCAAGGACGGCGATCTCACGATCCACTCGGCGGGGTCAGACGGCCAAGATCACTTGCTCGATACGGCCGTCGAAATGCGCGAGAACGATACCCACACCGACGAACAGCGGGCGTTCTTCGACGCGATCACGACCAGCCGCGATATCGGCGGGGGTATCGACGAAGCGATGACCGTACAGCGGATCGTCGACGCGATCTACCGCTCGAGCGAGGGCGGCGGAACCGTCACGCTGGGTGACGCGGAGACCTGATCCGCAGGCCACTCGCGGACGGTCCGGCTCCCCCGGCCGCCGTTCGACGATTCGGAATCGAACGTCGGCGAGGACCGGCAATCGTTCGTCACTGAAGCGGTCTAGAGTAGTACGATTAGCCGTTTTTACAGCCATTTTACCACATTTAGTTTCGTGTAATTTATACTCGGTGAACGTGTGGTCGGAACTGTATGGATATCGGTGTACACACACCACCGCTCGCGGACGAATCGCTCGAGAACGCGCTCGCATATCTCTCCGACGCTGGCGCCGACGCGATCGAACCCGGGGTCGGCGGCTACCCCGGCGACGATCACCTCGACCGCCGGTCGTACCTCGACGACGAGGACGCACAGACCGAGTTGCAGGCCCTGCTCGAGGAGTACGAGATGCGAATCAGCGCGCTGGCGACGCACAACAATCCGCTCCATCCGGGCGACGAGCAGGCCCAGGAGGCGGACACCGAACTCCGCGAAGCGATCCGGCTGGCCGCCCAGCTCGAGGTCGGAACCGTCACCTGCTTCTCGGGACTGCCGGCCGGGAGTCCGACCGACGAGACGCCCAACTGGATCACCGCGCCGTGGCCGTCCGAACACGCCGACGCCCACGAGTACCAGTGGGACGTCGCCCTCGAGTACTGGCGGGACCTCGCCGAGCACGCGGACGATCACGGCGTCGATCTGGCCATCGAAATGCACCCGAACATGCTGGTGTACGAGCCCCACGGGATGGCGCGCCTGCGCGAGGAGACGAACGACCGCGTCGGGGCGAACTTCGATCCTTCGCACCTCTACTGGCAGGGAATCTCGATCACCGACGCCGTTCGCTTCCTCGGCGAACGGGATGCGATCCACCACGTCCACGCCAAGGACACCAAGATCTACGAGGAACAGGCCCGCGAGAAGGGCGTCCTCGATACGACGGCCTACGACGACGAGGCCGACCGCTCGTGGCTCTTTCGCTCCGTGGGCTACGGCCACGACGAGTCCCACTGGAAGGACTTCGTCTCGACGCTCCGAATGGTCGGCTACGACGGCGCGCTGAGCATCGAACACGAGGATTCGCTGACCAGTTCCCGCGAGGGCCTCGAGAAGGCGATCGACCTCCTCGAGCGAGCGGTCTTCCGGGAACAACCAGGCGAGGCGTACTGGGCGGAGTAGCTGCGTTCGAGCACGGTTCCGTCGGCTCCGGTGGCGACTCCGACGGACCGAACCGTATTACGGAAACTTCTAACAACACCAATAGTGAATGATGAGACATGACACTGGAAGTCGGTGTTCTCGGCTATCGATTCATGGGGAAAGCACACGCGAACGCGATGGCGCGGCTCCCGATGTTCTTCCCGGACGCGCCCGAGATCGAACGCAGCGTGCTGGTCGGTCGCGACGAGGACGCGCTTACCGAAGCCGCCGACCGACTCGGGTTCGCGTCGATCTCGACGGACTGGGCCGAGGTCGTCGACGACGTCGACGTCTTCTACAACCTTGGACCGAACCACGTCCACGCCGAGCCGTCGATCGCCGCCCTCAAGGCCGGGACGCCGGTCTTCTGCGAGAAGCCGCTGGCGCCGACCCTCGCGGACGCCGAGTCGATGGCCGAGGCGGCGCGCGAGGCCGGCGACGACGTGCCCGCGGGCTGTGCGTTCAACTACCGCTTCGTGCCGGCGATCCGGTACGCGAAGCGACTGCTCGACGACGGCGCACTCGGCGAGATCCGCCACGTCCGCGGTCGCTACTTGCAGGACTGGCTGGTCGACCCCGAGGCGCCGTGGTCGTGGCGCAACGACGAGGAGATGGCGGGCTCGGGGGCGCTCGGCGACCTCGGCGCACACACCGTCGACCTCCTGCGCTTCCTCGTCGGTGACGACGACCTCGCGGGCGAGATCGAACGCATCAGCGGTCACCTGCAGACGTTCGTCGACGAACGGCCGGTCGAGGGGAGTGACGAAACTCGCCCGGTCACCGTCGACGACGCCTACTCCGCACAGCTCGAGTACGAAAACGGCGCTATGGGCACCATCGAGGCCACCCGGAACGCGACGGGCCACAAGAACGACCACACCATCGAGATCCACGGCTCCGAGGGCAGCCTGCGGTTCTCCCTCGAACGACTGAACGAACTCGAGGTGCTCCGAACCGACGATAACCGCGGCTACGAGACGATCCTCGTTACCGACGAGGACGACCCCTACGTCGATCACTGGTGGCCGCCGGGCCACGTGCTGGGCTGGGAACACACGTTCGTCCACGAGAACTACGAGTTCCTCAGTGCGGTTGCCGACGGCAGCGAGTTCGCACCGAACTTCGAGGACGGACTGGCCGCACAGCGGGTGCTCGCCGCGATCGAGGAGAGCGACGACCGCGGCGAGTGGATCGAACTCGGGTAGTCGAAGCCGAGTAACGACGGTATAATGTCAGGATTTTGTAATACGACTGAGAACAACCGAGTGAGGATGGACGACCGAATTCGGCGGCTCGTCGCCAACGAGTGTGGTTAGTCGTCGCGGTCGTGACGTTGCCACTGGCGTTGCTCACGGGGGCGGCCGGACTCGAGATGCTCGCAGACGCGATCACGATCATCGGATAGTTCCTGCTCACGCCGATCCTGCTGTTCTGGGGCGACGAAGTCGCACTGTTGCTCGACGGCGACGACGCGTCGGAGTCCGCACCGACCGGCGACGCCGAACCGACCCCGCTCGAAGAACTCAAGCGCCGCTACGCCGCCGGGGAGATCGACGAGGCGGAGTTCGAACGGCGACTCGAGCGACTCGTGGCGGTCGACGAAATCCCGGACGATGCGACGCCGAACCGACCCGCTCGAGCGCGATTGCTGGAGGCGTCGAGTATTCCCCGCTGGCGACCCAACGAGGATTCGCTATGGCTTCGGAGATGACCGCCTACGTTATCGAGGAGTACGGCGACCCGGACGTCTTCGCGGAGACGACCCGCGAGGTCCCCGACCCCGGCCCGGACGAGATCCGCGTCGCGGTCGCTGCGTCCAGTCTCAACCCCGTCGATTACAAGATTCGGCAGGGAGCACTGTCCGACTTCGCCCCCGAGCTCCCGGCGATCCTCCACTGCGACGTGTCGGGCGTCGTCGATGCGGTCGGGGAGAACGTCGAGACGTTCGATGAAGGTGACGAGGTCTACGGCATGCCCGGCGGCGCGGGCAGACAGGGAAGCCTCGCCGACTCCGTCGTCGGCCACGCCGGAACGTTCGCCCGCGCGCCCGAATCGATCCCGCTCGAGGAGAGCGCGGCCCTGCCGGTCGTCGCGCTCACCGCCTGGGAACTGCTCGCCGACAAGACGAGCGTCGACATCGGCGACGATGTACTCGTCTACGGCGGCAGTGGCGGGGTGGGCCACATCGCCGTCCAACTGGCCCACTGGTTCGGCGCGGACGTCACCGCGACGGGCTCGAGCGAGGAAAAGCGCGACCTCGCCGAGCGACTCGGTGCCGACGCGACCGTCGACTACACGGCGGTCGACGTCGAGACGTACGTCGACGACCACGCCGGCGGCGACGGCTTCGACACCGTCGTCGATCCCATCGGTGACGAACACCTCGAGACGGCCTTCGAGGCGGTCCGGCCCTACGGTACCGTGGTGACGACGGAATCGAGCGCGGCCCAGGAACTGGACCTCGGGCCCATGCACGCGAACTCGCTCGAGCTGGGGGTCGTGCTCGTCATCCTCCCTGTGCTACTCGGCGACCGGCAAGAGCGAATCGGCGAGGAGCTCGCGGATATCGCGGCGCTCGTCGACGACGGCGCTATCGAACCGCACATCGACGACCGCTTCGCCTTCGACGCGGTCGCCGAGGCACACCGGCGCGGCGAGAGCGGGGACTTCCGCGGAAAGTTGTTGCTCGTCAACGAGTGAGCGATCGTCTCGGTCGACCGGTGTCGGTTCGAGGGAACGGGACTGACTACGACGACTCGATCTGGCCGACGGTCTGAATTTCGTCGTACCGAACGCCGCCCTCGCCGGGCGAATTGCCGTCGATCTCGAGATAGTCGGGTTCGAACCCCGTGACTTCGCCGGTGATGTCCATCTGGTGATCCTCCGTTCGTTCGGCGTCGCGAACCGTGACGATGTCGCCGATTTCGATGTGTTCCTCGACGAGCGCTTTCGCCCGATTCGCGTCGGCGTCGGCCGGAATCGTCAGATCGGTCATGGCAGTTCGAACCGTAGCACGGCGATGCCGGTAGTAGTTCAGCCGTGATACGCAACTCCGATACCGTCTCGGACGACCGTTTTTGTAGGAACGGGCCGAAACGCGACCAATGAAGATCATTAAGGACAGCGTCCACGACCACATTCAGGTCGACGGCGTCGCCCGGGAGCTCCTCGACACGCCGGAACTGCAACGACTCCGGCGAATTAGCCAGCTCGGGACCGTCTCCCTGGTCTATCCGTCGGCCAACCACACCCGCTTCGAGCACAGCCTCGGCGTCTACCACCTCGCCTGCGAGGCCCTCGAGCAACTCGACGTCGACGGCCGGCGAGCGGAACGGGTCCGCGCCGCGGCCATGCTCCACGACGTCGGCCACGGCCCCTTCAGCCACAACATCGAGTCGCTCACGCACCGCCGGACGGGGCGCTACCACGACGACGTTCACGAGCTACTGGCGGACGGAGCGGTCGGCGACGTGTTGCGGGATCACGGCCTCGAGCCCGCGGCGGTCGCGGATCTGGTCGCCGGCGAGGGACGGTTCGGCCAGCTCGTGTCGGGCGAGCTCGACGTCGATCGGATGGACTACCTGGTGCGCGACGCCCACCACACGGGCGTTCCCTACGGGACGATCGATCACGGTCGACTCGTTCGAGAGCTCACGTTCGCCGACGGCGAACTCGTCCTCGACGAAGGGAACGTCCAGACCGCGGAGAGCTTGCTGGTCGCGCGGGCGCTGATGAACCCGACCGTCTACAGCCACAGCGTCGCCCGGATCAGCAAGGCGATGCTCCGGCGGGCGTCCGAACGGCTGCTCGAGTCCTCGGCCGACGACCTCGACGCCGAGGCGCTCCAGCGGATGGACGACCACGATCTGATCGCGGCGCTACGCTCGTGCGAGGAGACGGCCGCGTTCTCCCGCCGGTTGGACCAACGGGATTTGTTCAAACGCGCGGTGTGGGCCGAGATGGACGACGTTCCGGGCGGGATCATCGAGGCCGATCACGAGACGATCCGCGGGTTCGAACGCGAGATCAGCGATCGGGCCGGCGTCGACCCGGACCACGTCATCCTCGACGTCCCGAGTCGCCCGTCGATGACGGAGTCGACGACGCGCGTCATGGTCAACGGTGAGATCCGGCGACTCGGCCAGCAGTCGCCGCTCGTGGACGCGCTGCGTGCGGCCCAGTACTCGCAGTGGCGACTCGGCGTCTATTCGCCGCCCGAACTGCGCGACCGGATCGGCCGAACCGCCGTCGACGTCCTCGGGCTGGATATCGACGGCGCGCTGGTCACCGAGGTCCGGGACGGATACGACGCGACGCTGGATCAGTTCGTCGACTAGCGGATTTCAGCGGCTTTCACAGTCGATTTCGCAAGTACAGGTCGCTCGAGATCGACGACCCGAACTGAGTTCGCGGTCGTTCCAACGCCGAACCGTCGAAGAGAGCCCGTCGTTCCGACCCCGAACGGTTGAAGGCACTGACCGCGAACTCATCCGTATGGAACGAACGGGAACGATTCTCCGCGGCCGCGAGTTCGAGCCCGTCGAGGGACGGGTGGTCGTCGACGACGACGGTCGCATCGAGGCCATCGAAGAGACATCGACCGAGAGCGACGACATAATCCTGCCGGCGTTCGTCAACGCCCACACCCATATCGGCGACTCGATCGCCAAGGAGGCCGGCGGCGGCCTCTCGCTCGAGGAACTCGTCGCGCCGCCGGACGGCCTGAAACACCGGTTGCTCCGGGCCGCCTCCCGAGACGAACTCGTGACGGCGATAGAGCAGTCACTCCGCTTCATGCAGCGGGCCGGAACTGCGGCCTGTCTGGACTTCCGCGAGGGCGACGTCGACGGCGTGTCGATGCTCGACGAGGCCGCGGACGGACTCGCGATCGACGCGCTCTCCTTCGCTCGCGGCTCCGTCGATGCGATGCGCGCAGGGGACGGCTTCGGCGCGAGCGGGGCCAACGATTCCGAGTTCGGTCGGGAGCGCGAGGCGACGCGCGAGGCCGGCAAGCCCTTCGGCATCCACGCCGGCGAGGTCGACGAGAGCGACATCGATCCCGCACTAGACCTCGAGCCCGACTTCCTGGTTCACATGGTCCACCCCGAACCGCATCACCTCGAGCGCGTCGCCGAGCAGGACGTGCCGATCGTCGTCTGCCCGCGCTCGAACCTCGTCACCGACGTCGGATTATCGCCGTACGAGGAACTCAGCGAACGGACGACGCTCGCGCTGGGGACGGACAACGTCTTCCTCAACTCGCCGTCGATGTTCCGCGAGATGGAGTTCCTCGCGAAGCTCTCCGAGCTGTCGGCCCCCGAGATCCTCCGGACGGCGACAGTCAACGGGGCCGAGATCGCCGGCCTCGAGTACGGACTGATCGAGCCCGGTCGAGACGCCAGACTTCTGGTGCTCGACGGGGCTTCGGACAACCTCGTCGGCGCTCGGGACCCGGTTCGTGCCGTGGTCCGCCGCGCCGGGGTGGACGACGTTCGCGACGTCGTCTACGGAGCGGACGCCGACGGCGAGCGTACCGACTGAACCCTCAGTCGAGTCGGCCGGACGTTTCCGCGTGCTTCTTCGAGAGTTCGACGTACCGATCCGCCGTCGCTTCGAGGGCCGGATCGTCGATCTCCGTCTTCGGTTCGGCGGGCGCGCCGGCGACGAGCGTGGCCTCGGGGATCTCCGTGTCCTCCGTGACGACGCTCCCGGCGGCGACGACCGCACCCTCGCCGACGTGGGAGCCGTCGAGGACCACCGCGTTCATCCCGACCAGCGCGCGCTCGCCGACGGTCGCGTCGTGGACGATAGCGCTGTGACCGACCGTCGAGTAGGGCTCGAGTTCCGCCGTCTCGTGGAGGACGGCGTTGTCCTGGACGTTCGCCCCCTCGCCGACGACGATCGTCCCGTGATCGCCGCGTATCGTGGTGTTCGGCCAGACGCTCGCGTCCGCCTCGATGACGACGTCGCCGATCACGACTGCGGCGTCATCGACGTACGCCGACTCGGCGACCTGTGGTTCCGTCCCGTCGAACGATCGTAGCATGGCCGTTTCTGTCTCGAGAGCCATCTTGAAACTGACCATTGGGGTCGGTAGGGGTCACCGCCCGTCGCTGTTATAGTAGTCGTTGAACGTCATTGCACTCTCGCTCGCGAATCAGCGGCCAGCACCGGTCGTGCTAGCCGCTCGAGTGCGAGCGGTGAGTAAATCGTTTCAACGACTACTATACCCCTCGTCCCGGTCGTCGTCCGACAACCGCTCCGAGAGCCGGTCGAAGCGCTCCCGCGCCGATTCCCGTCGCTCGCGTTCGGCCGCTTCGCGGTAGCTGGCCTCGAGCAGTGTGTCCTCGTCTACGGTGACGTCGAAGACGGCACCCTCGTGTCGCCCGTCCTCGGGGAGCGTCTCGACGTCGACGATGCGCTCGTCGATCACGTCTCCGTCCGCCTCGAGCAGGAGAATCGCGTTCTCCCCGTCGACGATGCGGTCGAGGACTGCGGTGTGCGTCTCACTCATCGGTCATCGGGATGCGGTACGCGGGGCAGCGTCATCAATCGGTGGGCGGTCGCCGTCGATCAGCGGCCGCGTTCCGTCCGTCGGCGGGCCCACGAGTGCGGACTGCGCCTCCTGCTTCCGCTCGAGTAATTCGGCCGGGTCGGTCGGGCCGTCCCGTTCCGTTTCCACCGACCACTCGGTCCCGTCCGTCGTCAGGACGACGTCGCCGTGGACACCGGTCCAGTACGTTTCGATCCCGCGGTCGGCGAAGGCCTCGAGCACCTCGTCGTGGGGGTGCCCGTACCGGGAGTCGAGCGCGCTCGAGACGATCGCCGCGTCGGGATCGACCTGTTCGAGGAACGGCTCGCTCGAGGAGGTCGACGAGCCGTGGTGACCGGCCTGATAGGCGTCGGCCGCGAGATCGTCGCCGTACTCGTCCGCCAGACGCTGCTCGGTTCCCGACTCGATATCGCCGGTCGTCAGATACGAGAACTCGCCGAACTCGAGGGTCAAGACGACGCCGTTGGCGTCGACGTCGTCTCCGTTATCGTCCGCTGGCGGGTTCAGGACCGTCGCCTCGAGGTCGTCGTCCTCGAGCGGCAGGGTATCGCCCGCCGCGACCTCGAAGAGCCGGACGTCGTACTCCTCGATGGCGTCGAGATAGTTGTCGTAGGTCGCCGTCGTGTGGGAGACGCCGGAGTCGTAGGCCGCACCGACGCCGTCGCCCTCTTCCTCGAGGTACTCGATGATTTCGGGGTGTCCGCCGATGTGATCGGCGTGGCCGTGGGTCGCGACCAGATGATCGATGCGGTCGATATCGTGGGCCTTCAGGTAGTCGATGACGGTCTCTCCGTCGTCGCGATACTCGCCCGTATCGATCAGTATTGTTTCCCCTGCCGGGGTCACGACGAGCGTCGAATCGGCCTGACCGGCGTCGATGTGGTGGATCTCGAGTTCGCCGCTGACATCGGCCGTGACGGGGTCGTCGTCACTGTCCATGTCGTCGATCACGCTGCTACATCCCGAGAGGACGAGTAGCCCCGCGACCGCCACGACTAGGAGGGGTCGTCGCATTCGTGTTCCTCTCCCATGTGCTGGACGAGTATGGTCGTTTTGGCCCGTTTGAGAGGCTTAAAGTTGAGTTTTCTAACACGTAGTGGTCGCATGGCTGTCGTCACTCGGGGAGAAAGCGGCGACGGATTCGCGGCCCTCAAACGACGGGCCGCACCTGCTCACCCCGTCACGAAGACTGCGGATCGACGAGAGTGCGCCCGTCCTCAGAATGCGTTACTTTCGAAGCTCGTGTCCGCGTGCAGGCTGTCCTTCAGCGCGTCGTGGACCTTGCAGAGTTCGAACGCGCGCTCGAGGATTTCCTCGCCGGTGTCGTCGTCCACGTCGGCTTCCACGCGAACCTCGAACGCGACGGACTCGAGTTTGTCGTCGTCGTTGAGTTCCCCGTCGATGTCGATCTCGATCCGCCCGAGGTCGTCGGCCCCGCGCTGCTGGCCGCCGACGCGCAGCGCCGGCACGTAACAGGAGCCGTAGGCCGCCAGCAGCGCCTCGAGCGTGTCGGGGGCGTCCTCGCCGTTGGCGTCGATCGTCGTCTCGAAGTCGCGAATCTCGTTCGTCGCGCTGTACCCCTCGTCGGAGACGGTGGTGACTTGCTTCGCCATGGCAGTCGAACCGTCCACGAGCGACGGTGTAAACGTTGTCCCATCGGTGTGATGGGGCGGAGAGTGAGAGACGCGACCACGTCGGCTCGATTCACGCGGTTCGTCAGGACAGGGTTCGTCACCTCCGCTTACGGGCGTGCCTCCGGCGCTCGCGACGCGAGCTCGAGTTCGACCGCCGGCACGACCAGGCCCCAGTCGTCGACGGCAGCGGAGAGGTCGTCCTGGATCTGTTGCTCTAGCTGGCCGGGGTCTCGAAGTGCCGCTATCTCGTGTGACTGCACTGCACTCCGGGTCGTCGACAGGGCCACGTCGGTGAACGCGGATCGGTAGTTATCCACTTCGGTGAACGCCGCTCTGGCATCGACGACGCGAACGTCCACCCGGACCAGTACCGAACAGGTCGATCCGTCGGCAGTCTCGACGTCCTCGAGCACGACCTCGACGGTCTGGAGCGACTTCGGAATCGGCTTCGTCCGGGATACGAACGGCGGCACCACGTTGAGCCCCGGCTCGATCACGTCCCTGAATTCACCGAAGACGAACAGCGCCTTCCGTTCGTCCGGCTCGACGATTTCGATCGCGCTGAAAAGGGCCACGACCAGAATGACGAACATCACGAGAGCGATACCGAGGACTGCTCCCCCCATACCCGTCTGTAGCGGCAGATCTAGCATACGACGGCGAACGGAAGATCACTGCAAAAACGTTTCGACGGTCGAACGATCGCCGTCCGCTCGAGGCAGACGCTTCCCCGGATTGTCCCCGGATTGGAGCGGCAAAATCGACCTCCCGAGCCGACCGAACGGGGTCGGGACGTGGCGGCGTCGACACCCTGCGCCTGCAGCGAAATACCATTTAGTACCCGAACCGAAACGTTCGTGAACGAACCATGGCGACCCTCAACAGGCGATCGGCGAACAAGATCAGCATGCTCTCGACGGTAGTAGACAGCGTGATGGAGTTCCGGCGCGGCCATCCGAAGAGCGGCCTCCTGCTCCTCGGTGCGGCGGCGCTTTCGTCCCGGATTCCCGGTATCGGGACGGCTGCCTCGCTGTTACTCCGGCTGATTCGACGGTTCCGCTGACTCGAGTGGCCGATGGTCGACGTCACCGGACACCTCGGAATGGCGCTGGTGTTCGCCGCGCCGGCGTGGTTGATCTGGGGTCGGCGAGTGGCGCTTGCGTTCGTCGCCTTCACGCTGGGGACGGCGATGCTCCCTGACGTCGATCTCGTTCTCCAGCAGTACCTCCCTATCACTCATCACGGTGTGACACACTCGCTGTTGTTCGTCCTCCTGGTGAGCATCCTCGTCGGCGTCGTCGCCGCGAAGTGGCTCACCGCATGGCTCAACGATCACCGGTGGATCCGAAGCACGGAAATCACAGCCGAGACGGTCTTCGTCTTCGCGACGGGCGGGCTGATCCTCGGCGGCGTCAGCCATCTGTTCGCCGATATCCTTTCTGCGCCGGACATCGCCCCGCCGATCAAGCCGTTCTGGCCGATTTACCCGGAGCCGATCATCGTCGACGTCATCTACTACGACTCGCCGCTCTGGAACTTCGGACTGCTCGCCGTCGCCGTCGGCCTCCATCTGGTGCTCGCTCGACGCGAGCGGTACCCGCTCGAGACGCGATATCGGATCGGGACTCGAACGGACCCAGACGAGCGCCAGTACAGTGCGACGAGCGAGGAATAAAAAAGCGATCGTCAGCCGCTCGAGTTCCCGTCGGCTCAGGAGTCGAGTTCGAACGGCTCGTCGGCCTCGAGGGCGTGTACCTCGGCGTCGCTGCCGACGCCTCGGACTTCGCTGGCGAAGTCGTCGGGGTCCTGTTCGATCGGCGGGAAGGTGTCGTAGTGTTGCGGGAAGGCGTGGTCAACGTCGAGCCAGTCGACGGCGATGGCGGCCTGCATCGGGCCCATCGTGAAGTGGTCGCCGATCGGGACGGCGGCCGCGTCGGGCTCGAGATAGGGACCGATGACGTCGCGCATCTCCGTCATGAGGCCCGTGTCGCCGGCGTCGTAGAACGTGGTGGACTCCTCGTCGCTGACCTGCGTGGGCTTCGTATCCGAAATGATGAAGCCTCCCGGCATCCCGCCGCTCGAGTCGTTCTCGGTCATGATCCCGTTCGTGTGGTCGGCGCGGTGCATCGTGACGTAGGCGTCGCCGCACTCGACGGTCCCGCCGAGGTTCATTCCCATTCCACCGACGGCGTCCTCGAAGCCGAACTCCGCCTGACAGTAGGACGTCAACTCCGGCGTGGCGACCAGCGTCGCGTCCGAGAACTCGCCCGCGTGAGCGATGTGATCGGCGTGGCCGTGCGTCAACAGGACGTAATCCGGCGTGTCGACGTCTGCCGGCTCGAGATCCGTCTTCGGGTTGTCGAAGAACGGATCGATCAACAGTTCCGTGTCTCCAACGGTAACGTGCCACGTCGAGTGGCCGTGCCAGGTGAGTTCCATAGCATCTGCATCGTTCGGACGAGATCACCATAAAAGTGGGTAGGGTCAGTGCGGTTCGCACCGACGACTGGCGGTTGCGGGACGGGACGGCGCTCCGTCCCTCCATTATAAAAGTCATAAATACGCGGTTGAGACGCCGCGGTGGACATGTACTATCACCAATGTTTATACGTTCGTTCTCAGTACGATAGAAAGCCGCACGCGAACTGACACACCACGCATGCGGTCTGGGATCGCACCCCGTTCGACCGCCGGTCGAGTGCCGTCGGCGAAACCGTTGCGATTTCCAGGACGACCCCCTCCCATCCCTTCGGCAGCAGCCGTCCGAACGCCCGCGTCGTTCACGTTGGCACACACCGTTCGGACGGCGATGCCGTGCCGTTTTTTACCCGGGGGCCGTACGGCGACTATGCTCGCACTCACGCTCGAGGAATTCATGGTAGAGCTGAACGACGGCGCGATCAAGAACGTCGGTCCGAACAACAAGGCGGCGACGGTCAAGCTGTTCGACGTCGACTCCGCCGAAGCCAGGGAGTTCGGTGACAAGCGAGTCAAGCTCGTCTTCGAGGACGAGGACGATAACGAAATCCAGGTCTCGCTGTTCCCGGACGACGTTCGGGATCTCGTCGACCAGATCGAGTCGCTCGAGGATGATTCGCCCGTTTTCGAGTGACGGCGGCGCTGTTCCGCAGTTGTGACCCCGACTCGCATCGCGAACGCATTTCGACAACAGTTTTAGGGCGAAACCGCTTGGTTCGAGTAGATGGGTAACTGTATCATCTGCGGCACACCCGTTGACGGCGAGATCTGTGAGAGTCACGAGGAGGATGCTGTCTTCGAATTTCGCGGCACGACCGCCTCGCAGCTCACACCCGGTCGCTACTACCGGGGGACCGTCGACGGCTACGCCGACTTCGGTGTCTTCGTCGACATCGGAGATCACGTCACCGGCCTGTTGCACAGAAGCGAACTCGACCAACGACTCGAAAGTCTCGACTGGGAACCGGGGGACGACGTCTTCGTCCAGGTGCTCGACGTTCGAGACAACGGGAACGTCGACCTCGGCTGGTCGATCCGCCAGCGCGAACGCGAGTTCCGCGGGCACCTGATCGAGACGGCCGACGACGAGTATCGGCCCGAAGAGTTCGAAGACGACGCCGACGAGTCGTCTTCCGAATCGACCACTGAATCGGCCGACGAGTCTCCCGACGAGACGGCCACCGAAACGGCTGACGAGTCGTCCGACGAACCGGCCGCCTCAACCGAAGACCTCACCGATGACCGAGCGGCGAAAGCCGGCGAGTTACAGGCGGCCGCCGAGGAGACAGAGTCCGAACCGGAGACCGATTCCGCCGAGGGCGGTCAGCCCGCGGCCGCAGAAACGGCTGGCGCCGTCGCGAGTAGCGGCTCCGTCGCGACCGAATCCGCGGCCGCTTCGACGCCGGCGACCGACGATACCACCGACGCCGACCACGATGCCGCGTCCGAACCCGGACTCAAGCGAACGACCGTCGAGGCCATCGAGAACCAGGTCGGCAGCGTCGTCCGCCTCGAGGGCGAGATCACCGGCGTCCGCCAGACCAGCGGCCCCACGGTCTTCGAACTGCGCGACGAGACCGGCACCGTCGAGTGCGCGGCGTTCGAGGAAGCCGGCGTTCGCGCCTACCCCGCCGTCGAACTCGACGACATCGTCCGCCTCGAAGGCGAGGTCGAACACCACCACGGCGACCTGCAAGTCGAAACCGAGTCCCTCGACATTCTCGAGGGCGAGGAGCGCGAGCCGATCGTCGACCGCCTCGAGAGCGCGATCGAACGCGAGGCCCGTCCGGCCGAGGTCGCGCCACTGGCCGACCACGACGCGGTCGCTGCAGTCGAGGAGAACATCGGCGACGCCGCGACCGCGATCCGTCGCGCCGTCATGGAGGCGCGCCCGATCGTCGTCCGCCACGGAGCGACCGCAGACGGCTACGTCGCCGGCGCCGCCATCGAACGCGCCGTCCTCCCGCTGATCCGCGAGAAACACACGCGCGAGGACGCGGAGTACCACTACTTCGAGCGACGCCCGCTCGACGGCCGCGTCTATGACATGGACGCCGCGACGAACGACGTCACCTCGATGCTCGAGGCCCGGGACCGCCACGGTGAGCAGGTCCCGCTCGTCGTCCTCGTCGACGCCGGCTCGACGATCGAGTCCGCCGACGGTTACGAGTTCCTCTCGCTGTACGACGCGAATTCGCTCGTCATCGACGACAGCCGCGCCGACGACCAGATCGCCGACGCCGTCGACGTCGCCGTCGCGCCGTCGCTCGCCGGTGTCGACGTCTCGGACGTGACCGCGACCGCGCTGGCGTCCAACGTCGCCGCCCACGTCAACGACGACGTCCGAAGTGACCTCGAGCACCTCCCCGCCGTCAGCTACTGGGAGGACACCCCCGAGGACTACCTCGAGCTCGCGACCGAGGCCGGCTACGACGAGACCGGAATCTCCGAGCGCCGCGAGGCCGTCGCGCTCGAGGCCTACTACCAGTCGTACAAGGACAAACGCGAACTCATCATCGACCTGCTGTTCGGCGACGGCGAGGCGTCCGATCGGCCCCGAAACGGCGATCTGGCCGCGCACGTCTCCGAGCAGTTCCGCGACAAGCTCGAGACCGAACTCGAGACGGCTCGCGAGAACCTCACGGTGCAGGGCGTCGACGGGGTCACCGTCTCCGTGCTCGATACGGACGCCTTCACCCACCGGTACAACTTCCCGACGACGATCCTGCTCCTGGACGCGCTCCACCGGAGCGAGCGCGACCGAGCCGACCCGCCGGTCGTCACGCTCGGCGTCGGCGACGACGAACTCCACGTCCGCGCAACTGAACCCGTGAACGTGCGAGATCTCGGCGACGCGATCGCCGAAGCAGTGCCGAACGGCGGCGTCAGCGTCGTCGGCGGTCAGGACGGCCACGTCGAATTCCTGCCCGGCGAACGCGACGCGGTTCGGGAAGCCGCACTCGAGGCGCTCGGCGAGACGCTCGCGTAAGACTCGCCTTCTCCGTCGTCCGTCGGATCGAGTAGCGACGGCACCGTTCAGCGAGCGCCTCGTCGTCGCCACGCGTTTCGAAACCGCTTTTCCGTCACCGTCGGAAGAAGCGGCGTGAACGAGGATCGCTTCCAGTTCTGGACGCTCTATCTCGCCCGGTTCGCGGAGGGGTTCGGGTTCATTACGCTCATCACCCTGTTGCCGTACTACATCAATACGCTCGCGCCGACCGACACGACGGTTCTGGGATTAACGATCAGCGCGGGTCTCATCGTCGGGCTCTACACGACGGGGTTTACGTTCGTCGCTCATCCCTCGCACGGCTTTGCCGGCCGCCCTCACTATCGTTCGGTCGCCCGACAGCATGCGCCATCGCGTGTCGGCTGATCAATCGATAGCAATACGTAGCTTGTCTGTACCGAACGCCATCCGTCACTGAGCGGTCCACCGAGAGCGCGGTCTCGAGCCACCAACACCTTGGACCGGTAACGTATTTCCGATACGGTGGTGAAGGGTGCAGTATGGATGCGATCGAGGGGGGCGGTCGCGAACGCAGTGCCGACACTCCGTGGGCTCGCCTTCGCGAGAACGCCAGCGGCGTCGTGTCGCTGCTCGTGACGGCGGTCTGGCTCGGTGCCATGTTCACGGGGCAGGAGTGGTGGCTCGCAGCGTTGCTCGTCGGCTATATCGTCGTCGTCCCGTTAGCCGCGATCCTGTTCGACGACGAGATAGACGGCGACGAGTGGGGCGACGACTACACGAGTACGGACGAATCCGAAACGACGACCGCCGGGGACTCCGACACGCGCGACGCGCTCGAGACCCTTCGCGAGCGCTACGCGGCGGGCGAGTTGACCGACGACCAGTTCGAGCGGAAACTCGAGCGACTATTGGACACGGAGACGCTCGAGGACGCCGAACGGAGGACTCGAGAACGCGATCGTGACGAACCGGATCGAGATCGGGATCTCGAGTTCGGTCGCTGAGGGAATTTCTACCGGAACACGGCAGTGGCGGGGGGAGTGCCGAAGAGAGGACACGTACTGGTCGTGGACACGACCGGGACCTGCGCCGCAAAATCGGCATGAGCGGATCACAAAGCGACGAAGAGATAGCTCGCGAGGGGTGCCGGCGTTTTATACACGCAGTTCTGGTAAAGGTTGCATGGCTGATACCAAGGTCGCGGTAGTGACGGCGGCGGGAAGCGGTATCGGGGAGGCCTGCTCACGGCGACTCGACGAGGACGGATACACACCAGTTCTGTTGTCGCGATCCGGAAGCGCCGTTGCGGTTGCGAACGAGCTCGGCGGAGACGGGTTCGAAGATTCGGTGACCGATCCCGACGACCTGGCGGCTCTCGTCGAGACGACCGACGAGCGCTACGGTCGGATCGACGCGGTGGTGAACAACACGGGTCACCCGGCGTCCGGCGACCTCCTGGGACTCTCCGACGAGGAGTGGCACGAGGGGTTGGATCTCGTGCTGTTGAACACCGTCCGGATGGCGCGACTCGTCACACCCATCATGGCCGAACAGGACCGTGGATCGATCGTCAACATCTCGACGTTCTCGGCGTTCGAACCGTCGAGCGAGTTTCCCGTGTCGTCGGTGCTTCGGGGCGGACTCGGGAGCTTCACCAAACTCTATGCCGACCGATACGCGGCGACGGGAATCCGGATGAACACGGTTCAGCCCGGGTTCGTCGACAGTTACGAGGTAGACGAGGAGACGCGAGAGCGGATCCCGATGGGGCGTCCGGCACGAACCGCGGAGATCGCGGACGCAGTCGCCTACCTTCTCTCGCCCGCCTCGAGCTACGTCACCGGCCAGAATATCCGCGTCGATGGCAGTCTTACGGCGTCCGTGTGACGTTTTCCCGCAGTAACCGGCAGGGTATCTGCGAGAATCGGACTCAGTCGTCGTTCGTCTCGGGCTCGTCCGTTCGCTCGGGGCGGTCGGGTCGCTCGACCGCCGACGCGTCGGGCCAGGTGACGCTGCCGAGGAAGGGGATGCCGATCTTCTCGGCGGCGCGGGCGATCATGTGCGACCCGGTCGGGACCGTCAGGAAGAGGAAGACGATCCCGACGAGCGCGGTCAACCCCTCGCTGCCGGGACCGAACTGGACGAAGCCGGCCATGAAGATCGCGGCGGTGCCCAGGGTCGTGGGCTTGCTCGTGGCGTGCATTCGGTTGTAGACGTTCGGCAGGCGGAGCAGGCCGATCGTGCCGACGGTCAGGAAGAAGGCACCCACGACGACCAGCGCGATGACGACGACGGTGTGGATCACTGGATCACCTCGCCGTCGGTGACGAACTTGGCGACGGCGACCGTCGCGATGAAGCCGATGATCGCGAGCACGAGGCTCACGGTGACGAAGAGCCCGCGCCCGGTCAGGAGCGCGAACAGGACGGCGATCGCGACAACGTTGGTCGCGATGGCGTCCAGCGCGACCACGCGGTCCGGATTCGTCGGTCCCCGGATCACGCGGTAGCCACAGAGGACGCAGAGCCCGCTGACGAGAACGAGAGCGCCGCGGATCGCCGTCTCGAGGACGGCCGGGGTCGCGTCAGTCATCGTCGTCACCCCCGCCTTGTCCGTCCGGGGTCCTGTCTCTTTCCCCGCCGGAGACGACGATCTCCGGCGGCGGATCCGACGGTGACGCGTCCTCGTCGAACAGTTCGAGGGCGTAGTCTTCCCAGGTGCGGATCGGCTCGGCGATCGCGTCGGGATCCTGGCCGTTGACGCCGTGGACGTACAGTGAATTGGTTTCGTCGTCGTAGTCCAGCGTCACCGTGCCGGGCGTGATCGTGATACTGTTTGCGATGACGGTGATCGCGACATCGGATTCGACGCGGAGCGGGACCAGGATCACTTCGGGTTCGATCGGCATGCCCGGCGAGAGCACCCGGTAGGCGACGTCGACGTTCGCCCGGAGGAGTTCCCACGTGAACGCGCCCAGATAGAGCCCGGCGTATGGGAGGACGCGGACTCCGCGACCGAGGTCGAGGTACTTGCCGTACAGCCGCCGGAAGACGTACGCGACCGGGAGCCCGACGATCAATCCGGCGAGGAATCCGCCGACGAGCGACGAGGGGGTGAGGGACTGTCCGACGACGAACACCCACAGGACCGCGAAGACCACGCCGACGATCGGCCAGGTTCGAACTCTCATTAGTGGTCACCTCCGCTCAAGTCGTCCAGTTCGCTCGCATCGATGGGATCGACAGCGTCGACGTAGCCTTCCGTGTCGAGTGCGGCCTCCGCCGCGGCTTCCGCGAAGGCGTAGACCGGTTCGAAGCCGACGCCGACGGCGACGATCGTCGCTGTAAGGAGGACGAGCACGGTCACCTGCACGGAATCGACCGTCGCCGTCTCCACGGCGTCCGTTTGCGCCCCCCAGAAGCTCTGATTCCACGTACGGGTCACGTAGGCGATCGTCAACAGCGAGCCGACGAGCAGGAGGACGAGCACGGGTCCAGCCCTCGCCTTCGCCGCGGCTTCGAACACGAGGAACTTGCCGAAGAAGCCCGACAGCGGCGGGATCCCGACGAGTGCGAGCGAGCCGACGAACACGGCGATCGCCAGCGGGGGCGAGCGGCTCGCTATCCCCCCGAGATCGGCGAAGCGGCTCGTCCCCGTCGCGGATCGGACCGCGCCGACCGCGAGGAAGAGCAGTCCCTTCGCCAGCGTGTGATTGAGCGCGTACACCAGCGCAGCGACGATTGCGAGCTCGCGCAGCCCCGGATCGGTCGTCGTTGCGGCAATCGCAACCGGGATCGCGATGAAGCCGACCTGCCCGATGCTCGAGTAGGCGAAGACGCCCTCCATGGAGTCGCGGCCGACGGCACCGATGCCGCCGACGAGGATGCTGGCACCGGCCATGAGGAACAGCGCCGCGCCGACGAACGGGAGCGGCGAGTCGCCCGCGATCGACAGCCCCAGCAGCGGGATCGGGAGGTCGACGGCGACCTCCGCACCGGCGAAGATCGTAAAGGAGAGTCGGATGATGGCGTAGATCCCGACCTTCTTCGTCGCGCCGGCCAGCAACGCGGTGATCTGTGGCGGGGCGGCTCGATAGGCGGTCGGGATCCAGAACTGGAAGGGAACGAGGCCGGCCTTGATGGCGAACACCGACAGGAGTAAGCCGAGGAGACCGACGACCGGAACGGGATCGAGTCCGAAGGCCGCCGGATCGGCGAGTCGCCGGGCGAGATCGGCCATGTTCAGCGTTCCCGTCGTCGCGTAGATCCCGCCGACGCCGAGCAGGAAGATGGCGCTGGCGAGCAAGTTGAGCGCGACGTACCAGAACGCGGCGCGGGTGTGCTGTGGGCCGCCGCTGTAGGCGACGAAGACGTAACTGGCCATCAGCATGACCTCGAACCAGACGAAGAGGTTGAAGAGGTCCCCCGTAAGGAAGGCGCCGGTGACGCCCAGCGCGAGGAAGTGAAAGAGCGGGAAGTAGTAGCTGCGGCCCTGACCGCCGGGCAGGTGTCTGGTCGAGAAGACCAGCGACGCGACCCCCAGAACCGCGACCATCGTCAGCATGAACGCCGACAGCCCGTCGGCGACCAGGGTGATGCCGAAGGGGGCCGGCCAGTCGCCGACTTGGTAGGTCGCGATCCCCGGCGCGTCCGGCGCGAGGACGATATACCAGTCGATCGCCCCGACGGCGACCGCGTAGGCCGCACCGCCGGCCATACTCACGGCGGCTCGAGCCCGCGGCCGCCGACTCAGCAATAGCGAGACGACAGCCGTCAGGAGGACGACCACCATCGGCGCGATCACGAGCTGCGATTCCATTCCGCCGGGCGTCGCCGTCATCGTCGATCACCCGTCGATTCCGCCGGCGTCCGCCATTGATCGTTCATCATCGATAGCGTCGTCTTCGTCGTCACCACGGTCATTCGCGATCACCCAGTTCCGTGACGTCCAGCGTGTCGTGTTCCTCGTAGACCCGATACGACAGCACGAGCGCGAACGCGGTCATCCCGAAGCCGATGACGATGGCGGTCAACACCAGCGCCTGTACCAGCGGATCGGCCGTCACCGGCACGTGTTCGCCGTGGCCGGCGAGGACGGGCACCGAGTCGGCGGTCGCCGGCGCGATTCCGCCCATCGTCAGCAGGTAGACGTTCGCGGCCTGGCTGATGATCGCCAGCCCCCAGACGACTCGGATCAGGTCCCGCCGCAGGAGCAGGAAGGTCCCGAGGGCGAACAGCGCACCGATCGCGGCGGCGAGCACGACCCCCGTCATTCGGCACCCACCACCGAGAGGATCGTGAGGAGCCCACCGACGACCACGCAGTAGACCCCGAAGTCGAAGGCGAGCGCGCTCGCGACCTCGAGGTGATCGTAGATCGGAATCCCCTCGAGGATGACGAAGGTCTGCGAGAGGAACGGCTGGCCGAACAGCAGCGGAACGAGACCGCTGACGACGGCGATCGCGAAGCCGTAGGCGAAGAGGCGGCGGTACGCGACGACGACTCGATCCCGCGACGGCCCCTTACCGGGGTCGACGTCGCGGCCGAGGATCCCTCGCTCGAGGAAATCGAGACCGAAGGCCATGTAGATGATCGCGAAGGCCGTCACCGTGAGCACGCCGCCGATGAACCCGCCGCCGGGGAGGTTGTGCCCCTCGAAGAACAGCGAGATGGCGACGACCAGGATGATCGGAACGATCGCTCGCGCGGTCGTACGCATGATAACCGTCGTCATTCGTCGTCACCTCCGGACGGTTCGCCGTCGCTGCGAGCCCCGGCTGGTTCGTCGGGGCGGTCCCCTCCTCTCGGACCGATCCGTCCCTCGTCGCGACCGCGCATGGCGACCAGCGTCAGGATCGAGATCGCGGCGAGTGCGACGACGGCGAGTTCGCCCAGCGTGTCGAACCCGCGGAAGTCGACGAGGGTGACGTTGACGATGTTGGTCCCGCCACCCAGGGGGACCGCCTGCTCGGCGTAGCCGCGGGCGATCTCCGTCGGGCCGTCGGGACGAGCGCCGGTGGTGACCAGCACCGTCACGAACGCGGTCGCACCGACGGCGACCGAGAGGACGGCGTCGCGGGCGACCCGTCCGATCCCGACCTCGTAGTACTCGGGGATCTCCTCGATCACGAGCAGGAAAATGAGGAGGACGAGCGTCTCGACGACGAGCTGGGTCAGCGCGAGGTCGGGCGCGCTCGCGAGGATGTAGAAGATGGCGACCATGAATCCCAGAATCGAGAGCGTGAGGACGCCAGCGATGTGTGACTCGGACGTGACGACGGCGACGCCACCGATCACCGCGACGAGCAAGACGAGCGCGATCGGAACTGTGACCTCGAGCCCGAGCGCGGTCGGCTCGATCGCACCGGCCGCGACGAAGCCGGCGAGTGCGAGCGCACAGGTCGCTCCCAGCGTCCACGTCGCGTACGTCCGGAGCATGCCGTTGTGGACCGTCTCGGCGAACCGTCGGCCCTCGTCGCTGAGGCCGTCGACGACGGTATCGTACCACCAGTTCGCGCCGACCTGCGGGACTGCGCTCGGGATCGCACGGATACCGTCGTGGAGGCGGCCGTAGGCCGGATACGCGAGGAGGCCGATGCCGATCGTGACGGCACTCATACCCAGCGCGGGCGAGTACGAGGTCGGAATGCCGACGTGCATCTCGTGGGGATCGACCGCCGTGGCCTCGAGGCCGGACTGGACGATGAGGTCGACGGCTTGCTGGGGATCGACGCTAACGAAGGCAGCGAGGAGGCCGAGGACGGCCGGTGGGATCAGCAGCGTGATGGGCGGGCGGTGAACCTGACCGAGCCCGTCGGGTCGGTTGCCGAAGAACAGCGAGAGGAATTTCAGCGAGTACAACACGGTGAAGATGCTCCCGAAGACGGCGACGGCGGGGTAGAGCCAGCCCAGAATCCCGATATCGTGGTGGTGGCTCGCCTCGACGGCGGCCTCGAAGAGCAACTCCTTCGAGTAGAACCCGTTGAACGGTGGGATACCGGCCATACTGAGCGCGACGACCGTCGTAATCGCCGCCGTGATCGGGAGATCGTGGCGCAGGCCGCCGAGTTCGTCGATTTCTCGAGTGCCGGCTTCGTGGGCGACGATACCGGCGACGAGGAACAGCGCGGCCTTGAACAGGGCGTGGTTGAGGAGGTGGAAGACGCCCGCCTCAGCGCCGTAGACGGAGGTGAAACCGAAGCCGGCGATCATCAGTCCGAGGTGGCTCGCCGTCGAGTAGGCGAGCAGTTCCTTGATGTCCGTCGACGCGACGGCCAGAATCGCACAGACCGTCATCGTCGTCAATCCGAGCGTCGCGAAGAGGAACAGCCACTCCGCGCTGACGAGCATCGGTCGGGTCCGTCCGACGAAGTAGACGCCGACCTTGACCATCGTCGCGGAGTGGAGGAAGGCGGAGACCGGCGTCGGTGCTGCCATCGCGTTGGGCAGCCAGAAGTGCAGCGGGACCTGCGCGGACTTGGTCCCCGCACCGATCGCGAGCAAGCCCAGTACCGGCAGGAACAGCCCCCGATCTCGCAGGGCCGCTTGCATCGCGTCGGAGTTCTCGAGCATCGCGGTGAGGTCGAACGCCGCGCCCGTACCGAGAATATCGCTGGCGACGACCGAGAGCAGGAGGAAGCCGACGAGCAGGAAGAGGCCGCCGCCGACGGTGATGAACATGGCCATCCGGGCGGCGTACTGCGAGGAGTCGTCGGCGGTGTAGTAGCCGATCAGGACGAACGACGCGAGGCTGGTGAGCTCCCAGAAGAGGAAGATCGCGATCAGATCGGCGGCGAGCGCGACGCCGACGATCGATCCCATGAAGGCGAACAACGCGGCATAGTACCTGACGAGACCGGACTCGCCGTGCATGTACGCGGGGGAATAGGTGAATATGAGTGCCCCGATCCCACAGGCCAACAGCGCGAACAGCAGCGCCCAGCCGTCCACGTAGAACTGGAGTGCGATATTCCGGGACGGGATCCAGGGCAGGCCGACGACGCCCTCCCGTCCGTACTGGGTCGCGAGGAGTCCGAACGACGTCAGTGCGACGGCGGTCCCGGCGAAACCCGTTCCCTCACCCAGCACGCGGAAGAACACCGGCGTGAGTGCTGCGGCGACGAAGGGCAACGCGACCGCGGCGATGACGATCGCCAGGTCGGGAGACATTCGGTACGCGGGAAGTAGGGCGAGACGTCCCTTAAGAGATTACCTTTCGGAACGTAGACCGGTACGGGGAATCGATGGCGATCCGCGGTGATCGCTCGTCCGTCGGTGCCTCCGCTTCGGAATGGAGAACTCCGACACGCTTATTCGCGAACGGCGACGATTCACGTGTAGTGAGTACCGAGACGACAGAACCGACCGAGACCGAAGCGTTCGAACGGGTCTGTGAGACGCTCGTCGAGCGAATCCTCGCCGGCGAGGTCGAACGCGACGAGGTCGAGAAAGCCAAACTCGAGGCCTGTTCGGAACACTCGGCACCGAAGGTGCCGAAGAACTCCGAGCTGCTGGACTACGCGCCGGAGGAGTATCGAGAGGACCTGGAACCCGTGCTCCAGCGCAAGCCGGTTCGGACGGCGTCGGGCGTCTCGCCGGTCGCGATCATGACCTCGCCCGAGCGGTGTCCCCACGGCAAGTGTCTCTACTGTCCCGGCGGTCCCGACTCCGAGTTCTCGTCGTCACAGAGCTACACGGGCGAGGAGCCCGCCGCCGCCCGCGGCGTTCAGAACGACTACGATCCCTACGGGCAGGTGACCCTGCGCCTCGAGCAGCTGCGCCAGATCGGCCACCCCGTCGACAAGGTCGAACTGATCCTGATGGGCGGAACGATGACCGCCCGCAGCCACGACTATCAGGAGTGGTTCGTCAAGCGGGCGCTCGAGGCGATGAACGACTACGACGTCGACAAGGAGCCCGAGCCGGCCCAGGGCGTCAGCTTCGCGGAGGACCCCGAGGAGTACGACTGGAAGTACCTCGAGGACGTCATCGCGGAAAACGAGACGGCGGACATCCGCAACATCGGGACGACGTTCGAGACGAAGCCGGACTGGTGCGATCCCGAGCAGATCGATCGGATGCTCGACCTCGGCGGGACGAAAGTCGAGGTCGGCGTCCAGACGACCTACGAACGAATCAATCGCGATATGCACCGCGGGCACGGCGTGCAAGAGTCGATCGACGCCAACCAGCGACTGCGGGACTCGGCGTTCAAGGTCGGCTTCCACATGATGCCGGGCCAGCCCGGGATGAGCAAGGAAATGTGTCTCGAGGACTTCCGGCGGCTCTTCGAGGAAGAGCAGTGGAAGCCCGATTACCTGAAAATCTATCCGACGCTCGTGGTTCGGGGCACTGCGACCTACGACTGGTGGCACAAAGACGAGTACGAACCCCTCTCGAACGACGAGGCGGCGGATCTGATCGCGGAGATCAAGGACATGATCCCCCGCTACACCCGACTCCAGCGCGTCCAGCGCGACATTCCGGCTGACTTTATCGACGCCGGCGTCTGGAAGTCCAACCTCCGGCAGCTCGCCCGCAAGCGCATGGACGAGCACGGCTGGGAATGCGAGTGCATCCGCTGTCGCGAGGCCGGAATGCACGAGGAGACCGCGGAGAACGTCGAACTCGACGTGATGACGTACGATGCCTGCGGCGGCACCGAACACTTCATTTCCTTCGAGGACTTCGAGAAGGACCTCCTCGTCGGCTTCTGTCGGCTTCGGTTCCCCAACGACCCGGTCCGGCCCGAACTCGAGAACACGGCGCTGGTCCGGGAACTCCACGTCTACGGCTCGGAGGTCGCGATGGGTGACGAGGGAGAGACCGACCAGCACCAGCATCAGGGCTACGGTCGCCGGCTGATGGACCGCGCCGAGGAGCTCGCCGCCGACGCCGGCTACGACAAGGTGAGCGTGATCTCCGGCATCGGCGCTCGCGAGTACTACCGCACCAAACTCGGCTACCATCAGGACGGACCGTACGTTAGCAAACGTCTGTAGAATATCACCGACGAAACCCCGTCGGTTCCATCGCCGCTGGCGGTCGTCCGGTCGTCGATTTCTGCCCTCCTCCGGATCCGATGGCTGGCCCTCATTATTATCGGAGAAGAGAAATACGAAAAAATTTATATGGTGTGAATCGGTAATATTTGATGCCGACATCCGTCGGCACCGTTGTCAGCACCCCACTTCGACAGCGGTACTCTGATCGCCCCTCGTCCGAGCGTGCCGATTCCACCCGCCCGTTCGCTCGATCCCCTGGAGCGACGGTTCGGCACGCTCACCACCCGGACCCCTTTTATACTTCGTCGGCATCAGGACGGTCCCACTCTCGGATCGGTCACTCCGGACGTCGACGCTGACCGACTCGAGGAGACACCTGCTGTCGGCTGTCGACTGGCCGCGTTCGGTATTCGATAGAACGAGCGCCGGCAACGGATCGAACTCGCTCGGGGGTGGGCCCGGGTGTATCGGTTCGGTCCGCGAGAACAAGTCGAGGGTCGACGATCGGAGACCTCTCGATTCCGGCCCGACCGCGTGAGTGCCGACCTGGCGATAGCCTCAACTGCGAAGCCGATATCACTGACCGAATACGGTTCTGGCCGCGCCGCCCCGGGCGAACCGAGAGCGGGTTCCTAGTCGATCGTCACTTCGAGTTCGAGCAGGCCGAGGTGAGCGGGGGCACCGCCGCCGTTCGTTCGGAAGTCCTCCGGGGTCGAGTTGACGACGTTGTAGAAATCGGACTGGCTGGTCGGCACGAGCGTGCTGCCGTCGTCGCGCTGGAGGAACGCGGGCGTGTCGGTTCCGTCGATGAGATCGCGCTGTTCCTGCCACTCTTCGCCGCCGTAGATGAAGGTGCCGAACGAGAACCGGCCCGCGGCGAGGGCCTCGTGTTTCGACAGGAACATCCCCGCTTCCTCGGCGTTGTACTCCTCGTCGCTCACCCAGGCGATCGCCGCGATGTCGTCGGTCTCGAGGAGGTAGAAGTCCCACGAGAGCGTCGCGTCGAACACCGCCCAGATGCTGCGAGGGCCGACGGTATGGAGTTCGACGCTGAACGCGGGCCGCATCCGCGACTCCTCCTGTTCCGGGACGAAGGTCGCGTCGTAGCCCGGTGATCGGATCCCGCGGTCGTGGTAGACGACGCCGTCCATGTCGACGTCCGCGTCGATCCGATCGATGATTCCGCTGACGGTTGCGCCGCCCTGGTTGTGGAGGTGGTCGAGGAAGTCCGGGAACTGGGAGACGTTCTCCCACGGTTGTTCGTCGTCCGCGCTCATACGGCCGTCCCTCCCCGTGACATGCGTGCTCGGCACGCGTCTCCGTCGCGCGATATCGACCCGGTCGAATCGCAGGTGGCGCCACCGATATCGTCGTCCATGTCGGGTACTGGGTGCCGGTGGGGATTAGGTTTTCCGACCTCGGCTACGGTCTCGCGAGTTGTGCCCAGGTCGGAGCACAATCGTCGAACTGTCGCCGGCGTCGGAGCGACACGTCTTTTTGACCGGACCGGGCAGTGTGCAGTATGGATCCAAAGCGGGAGCTTACGAGCGTCGATCTCGCCGCCCTCGTCGGGGAATTCGGTGCCTACGAGGGAGCGAAGGTCGACAAAGCCTACCTCTACGGCGACGATCTCGTCCGCCTCAAGATGCGGGACTTCGATCGGGGCCGCATGGAACTAATTCTCGAGGTCGGCGAGGTCAAGCGAGCCCACACCGTCGCCCCCGAGCGAGTCCCCGATGCGCCGGGCCGCCCGCCGCAGTTCGCGATGATGCTCCGGAACCGGTTGTCCGGAGCCGACTTCGCCGGCGTCGAACAGTACGAGTTCGATCGCATCCTCGAGTTCGTCTTCGAGCGCGACGACGGGACGACCCGAATCATCGTCGAGCTGTTCGGTCAGGGCAACGTCGCGGTCACCGACGGCGAGTACGAGGTGATCGACTGCCTCGAGACCGTGCGCCTGAAATCGCGAACCGTCGTTCCGGGCTCGCGCTACGAGTTCCCCGACACCCGGACCAACCCGCTGACGATCTCCCGCGAGGCGTTCGATCACGAGATGGAAGACTCCGATACGGACGTGGTTCGAACGCTCGCCACGCAACTGAACTTCGGGGGGCTCTACGCCGAAGAGCTGTGTACCCGCGCCGGAGTCGAGAAGGGGATGGACATCGACGACGCCGGCGATGACGTCTACGATCGGCTCTACGAGGCGATCGAACGACTGGCACTCGACCTGCGCAACGGGAACTTCGATCCGCGCCTCTACCTCGAGGGCGACGACGAGTCCGACGAGGGCGACGACGCGAGCGGCGGACAGGTCGTCGACGTGACGCCGTTCCCGCTCGAGGAACACGAGGAGCTGGCGGGCGAGCCCTACGACTCGTTCCTCTCCGCGCTGGACGACTACTTCTTCCGGCTCGAGCTCGCCGACGAGGAGGAGCCGGACCCGACCGACCAGCGGCCGGACTTCGAGTCGGAGATCGCCAAACACGAGCGGATCATCGAGCAACAGCAGGGGGCGATCGAGGGGTTCGAACAGGAGGCCGACTCCCTGCGCGAGCAGGCCGAACTACTGTACGCGAAGTACGGGTTGGTCGACGACATCCTCTCGACCATTCGTGGTGCTCGCGAACAGGATCGGTCCTGGGACGAAATCAGGGAGCGGTTCGAGGAGGGTGCTGAACAGGGTATCGACGCCGCCGAGGCAGTCGTCGACGTCGACGGTAGCGACGGAACGGTAACGATCGACGTCGACGGCGAGCGAATCAGCCTCGTTACCCAGCAAGGTGTCGAGCAAAACGCCGATCGACTGTACACCGAAGCAAAGCGAGTCGAGGAGAAGAAAGAGGGCGCGCTGGCGGCGATCGAGAACACGCGCGAGGACCTAGAGGACGCCAAGCGCCGCCGCGACGAGTGGGAGGCCGACGAGAGCGGGGAGGCGGCGGAAGACGAGTCGGACGAAGCGGAGTCCGCCCCGCGTGACTGGCTCTCCCAGCCGTCCATTCCGATCCGCGAAAACGAGCCCTGGTTCGACCGGTTCCGCTGGTTCGAGACCAGCGACGACTTCCTCGTAATCGGCGGGCGAAGCGCCGACCAGAACGAGGAACTCGTCAAGAAGTACCTCGAGCCCGGCGATATGGTGCTCCACACGCAGGCTCACGGCGGCCCGGTCACCGTGCTGAAAGCGACCGACCCCAGCGAGGCGTCCTCGAGCGACATCGAACTCCCGGAGTCGAGCATCGAGGAGGCCGCCCAGTTCGCCGTCTCCTACTCCTCCGTCTGGAAAGACGGGCGCTACGCGGGCGACGTCTACGCCGTCGACTCCGATCAGGTCTCGAAGACCCCGGAGAGCGGCGAGTACCTCGAGAAGGGCGGGTTCGCGATTCGAGGCGACCGAACGTACTACCGCGATACGGCGGTCGGTGCGGCGGTCGGGATCCAGTGTGAACCGTACACGCGAGTCATCGGCGGCCCGCCGTCGGCGATCGAGGGACGGGCGGTGACCACGATCGAACTCGAGCCCGGACAGTACGCGCAGGCGGACACGGCCAAGCGGCTCTACCGCGAGTTCCGCGAGCGGTTCGAAGACGAGACGTTCGTCCGCAAGATCGCCAGCCCCGACAGGATTCAACACTTCATGCCGCCGGGCGGGAGCCGCATCGCGGACGACTGACCGGACGGGGAGACCGGTTCGGCCTGCGTGAGTCGTCGCGACTCGCCTGCTCGAGGTCCGACTGACCCCCGCTATGGACGGCCCAACACTGATCGGTGAGCCCGGACTAGCGAGGGCGATGTCGCTCCCACTCGAGACGCTGCACCCCGCCGTTCTCGGCGGCGGAATCGACGCGACGGACGTCGTCGGCGCGGTCCTCGTCGTCGCGATAGTGGTCATCATAGGCGTCGTCGTATTCTTGACGTTCGGTCCCGGAACGCAACCGTATCAGGCGGAGAGCGCCGAGCCGACGCCGACCGACGATGAGGGCGATCGCGACGCCGACGCGGAAGATCGACCCGACTCTCGCCGCGGATCCGAGTCCGGTTGACGGCACGGTAACACTCGTTTCTCCGGGACGCTGGTGCCTTAGCTCGGGCCTCGAGCGAAGGCTGCGACTGCCGGGCCCACGACTTCACGCGCGACGGTGGACGACCCGTCCATGGTGGACATCGATACCGACACTGACACCGAGCCGGAACTGGGCACTGCGACCGTCGTCTACGAGACGCCGGAGGAGGACGTCGAGCGAGTCACCGTCGACAACGACCGGATCGCCTACTTTCAGGATCACTGGCTGTTCGCGTACGGCACCGACGACGACGGGAACGACGTCGTCCGCCGGGTCCCCCGCCAGCGCGTTCACTACGTCGAACGCTCCGTCGAGGAGATCGAAGACACGTTCGAATCCGGCCTCGAGAAAGCGAAGGAGAAAATCGAAGGCCTCCGAGACTGACGCCGGATCGACCCGGATCGACGACGGTCCACTCACCGTTTCGGACGGCAGAGAGGGCAAAACCCATGGTGGTCGTCACTGTATCAGTGCGTATGTCACCAAACAGCACCCGCGTCGAGGACGTGATGTCGACGCCGCTGGAGACAGTTTCGAAGACGGCGACGATTCAGGAGGCCGCGACGGTGATGCGCGATAAAGAGATTACCGCGTTAGTCGTGACGACTGACCCGCCGTCGATCATCACCAGCACCGACCTCGTGGAGGTGGCCGCCGAGGGCCGCGATCCGACCGACGTGCAGGTCAGTGAGGTGATGACGGAGTCAGTCGAAACCGTGCCGCCGGACCTCTATCTTGAGGAGATCGCTGCGATGATGACCGGCCTCGGCATCGGCCACCTGCCGGTCGTCGAGAAGGACGACTACGTCGGGATGATCTCCTCGACCGACGTCACTGCGGAACTCTCCTGACGACCGCCGGGGGTCTGGACATCGACGGAATCGACACCGCGACGATCGAGCGAACGCGACTCCGACGGTCGTCGCTACCGACGTTCGGCCGGCGAGTCGTCCATGTGCATCTCGTGAATCGAGATGCGGATGTCGGAGGCGTCGTCGAACTCAGTCGTCGGCCGGTCGAGGCGGTTTCGTTCGATATCGTCGACCTCGCGTTCGGTGCGACGGTTCGCCCGGCGTTCGGAGGCGTCGTACGCCGACCCCATCGCGATCAGGAAGCCGACCATCGCGGTCACGAGGGCGACGGCACCGATCGCGACGGCGCCGATCGAAGCCACTGCGCCGGAGAGGACCTGTCCGGAGGCCAACAGCGAGACCGCCGTGACGGCCGCGATCAGCGTGAGCAGTCGGGCGAGTCGCCCGGTATCGAGCCCGTGGAACTCCTTCTCGCCGGTCGTATCCGACAATACGGACAGGATTCCGTTGTACGAGTCGTCGGTCCGTGCGTTCCCGAGGGAGTGGATCGACTGAGCGACCCAGACGCCGGCGGTGAAGTTGAGGAACGCGACGAAGGAAACGAGTCCGATATCGCCACCGACGAACAGTCCCGTCGCGACCGCGCCGGTAAACGTCACGGCCATGATGGCGTGGGTTACGAGCGACCGCGTTCCGAAGTCTTCGAACTGGGCAAGGTATCCGAGGTTCATACTCGGACGGAGGCGCGCGGCGGCCATACCCTCAGTCCCTAACTATGATGATTGTTGCCAAGGATCACGAATCTCGATCCCCGCGACATGTACCGATCGCAGTCCACTTACCGCCACCCCGCCAACGACCGCCCATGCAGATCAAAGACCGGGAGCAGGTCGAGGGCGGGCGCGAACGGGTCACCGTCGTCCCCGAGAGCGTCGACGACCTCTGGCACCTGCAGTACGTCCTCGAGCCCGGCGACCGCGTCGCGGGCGATACGACACGGCGGATCCAGCGCAACGACGACCAGATGCGGGACACGGGCGGCGAGCGCGAGCCCATGTGGGTCGCCATCGCCGTCGACGACATCGAGTTCCACAAGTTCGCCAATCGGCTGCGAGTCGGCGGCGAGATCGTCGCCTGCTCGCGCGAGGACCAGCTGGGGTTTCACCACACGCTCAACGTGGAGGAACGCGAGGAGATCTCGATCGAGAAGCGGTTCAAGCCCGATCAGACGGCCCGCCTCGAGGAAGCCGAAGAAGCCACGGAGAACCCGGACGTCGCGATCGCGACCGTCGAAGAGGGACAGGCCCACGTCCACACCGTCGCCCAGTACGGCACCGAGGAGCGGGCGACGATCACCGGCACGACCGGCAAGGGCGAATACGCCCGCGGACGATCGGAACTGTTCGAAGAGCTCGCGACGGTCCTCAAGCGCCTCGAGGTCGACGCGATCATCCTCGCCGGCCCCGGCTTCACGAAGCAGGACGCCTACAAGCACCTCGAGAACAACGAGCCCGAGGTCGCCGAGCAGATCACGATGGTCGACACGGCGGCCGTCGGCGACCGCGGCGTCCACGAGGTGCTCAAGCGCGGGGCCGTCGCGGACGTCCAGGAGGAGACCCGCATCGAGAGCGAGGCCGAGTACATCGACGACCTCACCCGTCGCATCGCGGAGGGCGCGAAGGCGGCGTACGGCCCCGAACAGGTGAAGAAGGCCGCCGAGTTCGGCGCGATCGAGCGCCTGCTCGTGCTCGACGATCGCTTGCAGAAGGAACGCGGCCCGGACGGGGAGTGGGCCGTCAGCGTCGACGAGATCGTTCGCACGACGGAGCAGAAGGGCGGCGACGTGACGGTCTTCTCGAGCGAGTTTCCGCCCGGCCAGCAGCTGTCGAACCTCGGCGGGATCGCGGCGCTGTTGCGCTATCGCCTCGAGTGACCGCCCCCAGCGCGGCCGTCCGCAGCGACCCTACGTCGACCCGAACGGCGTCTCCTCGCCCGCCTCGATCAACTGAATCAGGACCGAAGCGAACAGCGATCCGGCGCTCCAGATCGCGGTTTCGCTCCCGTCGTCGTCGACGACAGAGAGCAGAATCGCGTCGTCGTCCACGATGACGATGCGACCCGAGCGCTCGTCGTCCCGCCGGTGCGTCGGCGGCGAGAACACGGCGACGTCCTCGAGTTGCTCGAGCCGGTCGCGGACCGGTGCCGTGCTGCTGACGGCGAACGCGTCGACGCCCGACGCGGCCCGTTCCTCGAGCGCTGCACCGATCTTTTCGGTGAGTAGTTCCGGCAACCGGGCGACGAAGACGACGCGGTCCTCGGCGTTGGCGACGAGGTCGACGATGCGATCCTCGACGCGGCTGCTCCCGCGAACCGTCCAGATATCTTCCAGTTCTTCCTCGACGGTGGGTTCCTCGACGACGTCCTCGACGTACTCGAACGCCCGCTCTTGCTCCGCCTCGAACCGATCGCGAAGGATTTCCCGGGCCTCGTCGACGCTCACGGGCCGGTAGCGGATCGGGTTCGACTGCTGGACCTCGAGCAGCCCCCGGTCGCCGAGGCTCTCGGCGACGCCGTAGACCTGCGAGCGCGGGACGTCGACGACTCGGGCTACGTCCCGGGCGGTCCCGGATCCGATGCGATGGAGGCCGATGAACACCTTCGCCTCGTAACTCGTGAGCCCGAGCCGCTCGAACGCCTCGAGGGCGTCGGCTTCGTCGGCACTCACTCGTCGTCACCTCCGTCCTCGCGCCGGCCGCCGTCGCTCGCAGGCTGCGGGCTCGCGGGCGAGGGTGATTCGAACGGGACGTCCGGACCGAAGTACCGCGTCCAGAGCACGAGCAGGGTCGGCAAGACCAGCACGCTCGCGAGGAACGCGTAGATGATCGTCAGCGCGGTGATGATCCCGAACTGCTCGAGCACGGGCAGGATCGCGAACGCGAGGACGCCGAACCCGCCGACGGTGGTAGCCGCGCTGCCGAGCAACGCGCCGCCGGTCCCGGTGACCGTCGTCTGCATCGCGTCCCAGACGGAGCCCTGCCGCTCGAGTTCGAGCGTGTAGCGCGCGCTGACGTGAATGCTGTAGGCGACGCCGAGACCGATGGTCAGGCTGGTGATCATCCCCGTGAGGACGTTGAACGGCATCCCGATCACGTACATCGTCCCGAGGATCCAGCTGACCGCGAGCGCGACCGGGAGCAGGGTCACGATTCCCAGCGTCGCGCTGTTCCCGGTCAGCCAGTAGGCGATCGTCAGGAAGGCGAGACAGGCTACGAGCGTGATCAGCAGGCTCTCGAGCACCGTGTCCAGTAGGTCCTGTTCGACGACGTAGCTGACGATCGGATCGCCGGTCGCGATCACGGACCAGCGGTCGTCACCGTCTTCGAAGTCCGCAGCGATCTCGCGCATTCCATCGGTCGTCTCACTGCTCGAGGCGTCGCCCTCGATCGAGACGACCAGCCGGGCGGCCTCGTACTCGCCGTCGCTTCGGTAGAGGACGTCGCCCGCGGCCTCGGAATCGACCTCGTAGAGGTCCTCGTACAGGGATTCGACGTTCTCGTCGGGAACCCCGTCGCCGTCGGTGTCCGCAGCGTGGAACGACTCGTTGAAGGACTCGTTTTCGGCCGCGACGTCTTCCATCACCGACAGCGGACTGCGGACGTCGGCCTCGCCGCTCGCCAGCTCGAAGGCGACGGAGCTGTTCGCGGCGTCGTCCTGCGCAGCGGCCACCCGATCGAGCGTCTCGTCGTCGCTCACCTCACCCCTGACGAGCAGTTGGGCCTGCGAGTCCTGGCGCTGGAAGTTCTGATTGACGTACTCGAGATCGGACTTCGCGCTGTACTCGCCGGGCTTGAACGGCTCGGGGAGGTCGTTCGTCCAGGCCGGCGGGCTGTCGGCGATGAAGTCGTTCTGATCGAAGCTGGTGTCGACCTGGGTCGCGCCGTAGACGCCGCCTGCGGTCACGACGAGCGTGACGAGGAGGAGCACTAGCGGCGCCTTCCGGGCGATAATCGCGCCGACCGAGAGCGCGTCGGCCAGCCGGCCGCCGCCGGTTCCGAACGCCCGCTTGCGACGATCGAACCCGCGGTCCTCGAGTCGCGCGTCGAGCTCGACTTTCGCCGCGGGAATCATCGCGCCGAAGACGATCATCGCGGCGAGGATGCCGAACGCGCTCACGATACCGAAGTCCCGGATCGGAGCGATCGGGCTGACGAGGTTCGAGAGGAAGCCGATGACGGTGGTCGCCGTCACCCAGACGAGCGCGACGCCGACGCCCGCCAGTGCGACGGACATGGAACCGCGCACGTCCGTCGGAACGTCCTCGCGAGCCCCGGATCCGCTCCCGTCGTCCGAGGCGTCCGCCGCCTCGCGTTGCTCCCGGTGGCGCATGAAGACGTGGATCGCGTAGTCGATCGAGAGCCCGATCAGGAGCACCGGAATGGCGACGAACATCTGGTTGAAGGAGATTCCCGTCCAGCCCATGAAGCCGAACGTCCAGATCAGCACCGCGAAAATGCCCGCGATGCCGAGACCGATGTCGAGCGGGTCGCGGTAGGCGATCAACAGCGCAACGACGACGAACAGCAGGGCGAGCGGCGAGACGATCGCCAGACTGTCGCTCATCGACCGGTCGATCTCGTCGGTGATGATACCCGAGCCGAAGACGACCATCTCCTGGTCGGTCGCGTCCGCGAGGTCGCGCAACTCGAGTTGGCTCTCGCTGATCGTCTGGTCGACCGACCCCGGCCCCTGGAAATCGCCGTTGGCGGTCGATTGCACGACGAACAGCATCCGCGCATCGGCCTCCGTCGTGCCCGGATCGTAGGACGTCGGCATCAGGCGTAACGCCAGGTCACCGCCCTGGCCGCCGTCTTCCGAGAGCACGCTCGTGAGCGTCTCCTCGTACTCCGACTCGTTCATCGACTCGAGCGCGTCGATCTGTTCGTCGAGCGGCGGCTGTCCGGCCGACTCGAGTTCCTCGCGATCCTCCGCGAGCTGTTCGCTGTCGTCCTCGAGTTGCGCGAACTCCTCTTCGAGAACGCCTTCCGTCCCCTGCACGTAGACGTCCTCGAGTTGTCCCTCGAGCTCCTCGGATCGGGACTCGTACTCCGCCTCGGAGATCTCACCGGCCTCGTACGATCGCTCAAGGGCGACGATTTCGGACTGAATCCCCCGCGCGTTCGTCATCGCGTCGGCGAATCGGGCCGCCTGTTCGTCGTCCAGATCGGCCGTGGCGTTCTCGGAGACGCGGTCGAACTCGGCCTCGAGTTCGGCCGAACGCTGCTCGTATTCCTCCTCGGAGATCTCGCCGGCCTCGTAAGAGGCGTTGAGCTCTGCGTACTCCGTCTCGAGCGCGACGGTCTCGTTCAGCGACGACTCGAGGGTGGCCGCGGTTTCGTTGAGTTCCGCGCTGCGGGCCTCGAGTTCTGCCCCGCGATCGGCGAGTTCGTCGGCCTGCTCTTCGCGGATCGCGGTCGTCGCCACGAGGTTCTCGACGCCGACGATGGGATCCTCGTCGACTAACGTGGCGTTTATCGACTCGTTGTCGCGGATCGTTTGCTGGAACTCGAGCGAGGAGCGCAACGACTCCTTCGTGAGGACGTCGTCACCCCTGACGATCACCTGTACCGTCGTCGTGTTCTCCCGGTCGTCGGACGAGAAGTTCTCCTGTGCGTACTCGAGGGCGTCCCCTTCGGGCGAGTCGCTCTCGTACTGGTCGAGCGACGACGAGTCGTCGACCATCGGCGCGCCCGCGCCGACCACCGCCGTCGTCAACAGGAGTGCGACGAGGACGATCGCCGAGTGCGTCGTGACCACGTCCGCGATGCGGTCTGGAAGGCTCACCGTCGATCACCGCCCACCGGTCTGATCGTCGAATGCATTCGTTGTACCCTTCTCGTAAACGTGGGAACATATACCTGTTGTTAGCCGAATACTAACAACAATTTCACGGGCGCGGATATGTCTGCCCGCCCCGTCTCGCTGACTTTCAGGTCGGTGGAGACGACCGGCTAACCGGTCTCGAACTGGTGTCCACCGTGCCGTCGTCCGTTTGTCGACGATAACTCACACCGGGACGTGGCCAGTCAGTTCTCGCTCACTCGATGGAAACCGTCGTGAGATCCTCGGCGAATCGGACGTCGCCGTCGTAGTGGGTGGCGATCGACTCGAGCATCTCGTCGTGGCGACCCTCGGTGTGGGGATAGAGGTGGGTCAGGTAGACGCGGCCGATCTCCCGGCCGGCCAGTTCTCGCCCGAGGGACTCCGGCGTCGGGTGGTTCGAGACGTCCACGTCGTCGGGGAAGGAACAGTCGTGAGCGAGGATCGCCGACCCCTCCGCGAAGTTTGCGAGCCCGGCGAAGGCCTCGCTGTCGCCGCTGAACGTGAAGCGGTCGTCGAACCGGTAGGCCAGACACGGCACCGAGTGACGCGTCTCGTACGCCGAGACGTCGAATCCCGCCACGGAAAACTCGCCGGCGACGACCTCCCGAACCTGGAGCTCGAGTTTGTCCTGCATGTACTCGTAGACCTCGAGCAGGTCGTCGACCAGCGCCTTGGTCCCCTGCGGGCCGACGATCTCGAGGTGCTCCTCCCCGGCGAGCCAGCGGGCCTTCATCAGCGGCAGCAGGTCGGAGACGTGGTCGAGGTGGTGGTGGGTAAGGAGGACGGTCGAAACGCTCTCGTAGCCGACGCCGGATTGCTGGAGCCGCTGGAGCGCGCCGGCACCGCAGTCGACCAGCAGCGTTCGCCCGTCGTCCTGAACGAGGATTCCCGCCTGATAGCGTTCGCCCGTGGGCATCGCGCTGCCCGTTCCGAGAAAGGTAACACGCATACGCGGCTCTGGAACGGCCTCCCCGATAAGGGTAGTGCTCGGCATCGTCTCCGCTCCGCTCGGAAGCGCGACTCGCCTCGAGTCGGCACAAAGATTCAAGCGAATGGAATCGTCATCTACCATAACGTTTCGATGGAATCGCACGTCGCCAGTCCGCGGGTGAAGGGATGATCGGCCGCTTCGAGGAGTCGCTCCCGCCGTCGGTTACGAAGACGACGCTGTACCGCGTCGTCGGCTGGCTCCTGCGGGCGTACCTCGCGACCGTCCTCGTCGCCGGTATCTACAGTCTCCTCTGGGTCCTCGAGATCGCCGGGATGTTTCCCGAACGGTGGCTGTCGACGGTCTGGATCGGCATCGTCGCGATGGGCGCGGTCTTTCTGGTCCTCGCTCTCCCCCTCTACTACGCCGCTCGATCGACCGACCGCTGACGGAGCGTCCTCGACGGGGGCCGACCGGCGGTTTTATCGCCGGCTCGATCCCACCTCGAATTACGAATACTCACATGACAGTCGTTCTCGCCGGCGTCGGCGCTGACAGCACGAACGTCGGCGCGCTGGCCCCGCTGTACGACGACGGCCGGTTCGAGTACGTTCCGATCCCGGAGAAAACCCGTGAGACGACCGAGTCGGAAACCCTCGGCTCGTGGCCACTTCGGGCCGGCGAGGGCGTTGCGGCGGATCTCACGACCCGCATCACGCCCCAGCCCGTCCACGACGGGACCGAAACGGTCACCGGCGAGGCCCTCGAGTCGTGGCCGCTCCACCGCGATCCGAACTTCGAGGCGCTGACCTACGGCGAACACCGGACCAGCGGCTACGTCTCGCGACTGCGCGCGCTCGAGCCCGGTGACGTCGTCGGCTTCTACGCCGGCCTGCGCCGCCCCGACGGGGATCGCACGCATCGCTACTTGATCGGCTACTTCACCGTGGACGGCGTGGCCGTCGTCGGTCCGGATACGCCGCCGGCCGAGCGCGAGGCGATCCTCGAGGCGCATCCGGACAACGCCCACGCGAAACGCGCCCGGGACGGCGACCTTTACCTCGAGAAGCCGGTCGTGATCGTCGACGGCCGCGAGCCCGGCGGCCTCTTCGAACGAGACCCGATCCGGCTCAGCGATTACTACGTCGAGGACGGCAACGAACGGGCGCAGTACTACTTGCGGGAGGAGATCGCGTCCGAGTTGAGCGTGCAGGCCGGCGGCACGAACATGATGTTCAAGCCGGCCTATCGCTGTGATCTCTCGGGTGCCGCGTTCCGCGACCGAGTCGGACTCCCCGGCGACCGTTCGAGCGGGGCGTCCGATCTCTTCTGAGGACTGTCTCGATCGGGACCGGACAAATCCTCGCGTCGGCCGTCGAAGTTACGAACCGGCGTCAACTCGTTTCGGCCCCGTTGACGCGGACGCCCTCGAGCGCCTCGACGAACGGTTCGATTTCCTCGAAGCTCGGGCCGCGCGTTACGTCCCTCGTGGATCCGTCGTAGTCGATGACGTCGCACGCGTCGAGCCGCGGGAGGTGGTTGTGACGGAGCGCAGCCATAACGGCTGTCCGGGAGTTCGGTCGCAGGTCACTGGCCGACCGGCCCGGTTCCGTCGCCGTGATATTGGCAGCCAATTCTCGAACCGTCATCCCCTGAACCGCACGGAGAGAGCGCACGACGGATCGGTCCGTTTCGTTCGACAGAATCGTGAAGACGGTGTCCGTCTCGAGTTGCGTCGACTGGGGCTGTGGCATAGATCATCGTTGTCGGCCGTCCGGACAGCGACATCCCCTAACCAAGAAGGAATGTGACGTTCGCACACGGTCGCAATAGTCGGGGTTCGACCGAAGTTCAGGTGCGATACTGCGGTACTCCGACCGTCTGAATCGGTATAGCGCACCTGTTTCGTCCGGTGATCGGTTTCCACTCCGTCGTCGGATCTGCAGTCGGACACCGTCGCTGCCCCGGCGATCCGGTACATCCGGACGAGCAGCCACCGTTCCGAATCGCTCGGTTTGATGTACCGACACGTCGAACGGTGCGGACAGTGACAGCTTCCGACGATACGACGCCGCGACAGGACCGCGTCCAGCGCCACGCGACCCCGGGACCGCGAAACTCGCTGTCCCACTGGACCGCCGCTCGAAACCCGCTCCGGGTCGCGATCAACTACGTCGTCGTCTGGCTCGTCCGAATCTCGCCCAGCCTCCGCCTCAAGCGCTGGCTCTTGCGCCGCATCGGCGTCACGGTCGGTGAGGGCGTTTCCTGGGGTCTCGAGGCCACGCCGGACGTCTTCTGGCCGGATCTGATCACCGTGCGGGCGGACGCGATCATCGGTTACGACGCGACGATCCTCTGTCACGAATTTCTGCAAGACGAGTACCGGACCGGCGAGGTCGTCGTGGGCGAGCGTGCGATGATCGGGGCCGGTGCGATCGTCCTGCCCGGTGTCGAAATCGGCGATGAGGCCCGCATCGCGGCGAACTCGCTCGTGACCCGAGACGTTCCGCCGGACACGACGGTTGCAGGCGTTCCGGCCCGGCCGATGGGGGAGGACCAGGGGGACGGAGACGAATCACCGGCTGCCGAGTAGCCGGTTCGAATCGCACAGTAGACCGGCTGTGCGTACAGTACGGTACACCCAGCGATCGTTCGATCGATCTCGTCATTCAAACCAGAATTCATATACAGGAGTGAACGAGTCTTCGTCCATGCCGTACTGTCACGACTGTGACGAGGGGTTCGAAGGGGGGACGATTCTCTGTCCGGGCTGCGGTTCGAAGCTCGCAGTGGATCGAAACGACGCGGAACCGAAGTCCGAGTGGTCGAGCGACACTGCGGAGAGCGGTACGTCGAGCTGGTCGAACGAGGATTCGACGGGAGGCGAAACCAGTTGGTCGAGCGACGCCTCCGCGAGTGCTGACGGAGCGACTGGCTGGTCGAGTACTGATTCAACGGTCGGGGAGACTACGTCGAGCATCCACGAGGACCCGGTTGCGACTGCGACGGATGCAGACGGCCAGTCGGGGCCGAGACGACACGACCGGGATCTCTTCGAGTTCTCGTTCACGTTTCCCCTCGGCAAGGACGGCAAACCGTTGCTGATCGATTCCGTCCTCTTTTTCTTCGGTACCTTTCTGTTGATACCACTGATCTTCGCTTTCGGGTACGCCTATCGGGTCGGCCGCGCTGCCGCCCGCGGTGACGAGGACCCGCCGTCGTTCGACGACTGGGGCGGACTGGGAAAAGACGGACTGCTACTCGGCGGACTCATTCTCGGTATTACGATCGCGTTCAGTGCAGCGATCGGGGGACTGTTGTTCGCGACCATCGCGGTCAGCGATACCCCGTCGCTCGTCATCGCGATCGCCGGTGTCGGATTCCTCCTCTTGCTGGCCGGATCCTACCTCACGGGTGCGATCGTCCCCGTCGTGATCGGGACGGGAAGCGTAGGGAAAGCGTTCTCCGACGGCCGAATACTCGAGTTCGCGCTCTCGATTCACTACCTCAAGGGCGTGCTCGCGTACATCGCGGTTTCGGTCGTGCTGTCGATCGTGGTCAATATCGTCTGGTTCGTCCTGCTGATCACGGTCTTCGGTACCGTCCTCATCATTCCGCTGGCGTTCGTCCTCATGGCGTATCAGTTCAACCTGCTGTTCGCCATGTGGGGCCACATCTACAACGAAGCTGCGGCAGCGGGCGACGTCGAGCCCGTCAGCCCCGATGCCTCGCTCGGATTCGAGTGAAACCTTCGCCGTCCGGACTCGAGCGGCCAAATATCGATCGACCCAGTTAGTTTGCGGGTCGGCTACCGGAGAGCGAGACGGAGAGTCCGAACGGTGAGTTCGAAAACGGAGACGAAAGAGAGTGCTCGAGGGTGCGGCGACGGGATCTACAGCGACGACCAGGACTTGCGCGCGACGTTCCAGGACGTGATGTCGGCGATCCAGCGGGCGGCGATCATCTTCTTGAGGTTCTGGGCCGGGAAGCCGCCGAAGGTGTCGACGGGTAGTGAGATGCCGAAGGCCGGCTTGACGTCGTGGGCGACGGCCTTCTCGCCGACGGAGATGACCGTCCCCTTGTCGTCGTACTCCCAGGTCTTGAGCGGGCGGTTGTCGATCGCACGCGCGATGTTCTCGCCGGCGACTTCCGCGGCCTGCCAGGCGGCCTGTGCCGTCGGCGGCGCGGGCTGGTCACCCTGGTCGATGATCGCCGAGTCTCCGATGGCGAACACGCGCTCGTCGGAGGTCTGGAAGTTTGCCCCCGTGTTGACGCGGTTGTGCTCCTTTTCGAGGTCGGCATCGTCTATCGCATCGCGACCGGTGATGCCGCCGGTCCAGACGAGGACGTCGTGATCGAGGGGCTCGCCCTCGTCGAACTCGATGTGGTCCTCGGTTGCCTCGGTGATCGGGTCGTCCGTGTGGATCTGGACGCCCGCTTCCTCGAGCAGGTCGCGCAGGGCCTGCTGGACCTCCGGATCGTTGCCCGGGAAGATCTCCTCGAGCGCCTCGACGAGGTGGATCTCGATCGGTGCGCGGTGTTCGTCGCGGAACTCAGCGATCTCGCCCGCGGTCTGAATACCCGAGAGGCCGGCACCGCCGATGACGACCTGGGCGGGCTCGCCGCGAGTCGCCTCCTGACTGGCGTCGGTGACGGCCTCGTGAATCTCGAGCGCGTCGTCGAGGCTCTTCAGGGTCAGGGAGTGCTCCTCGAGACCCGGGATCCCGTAGTAGGCGGTCTGGCTGCCGAGGCCGACGAGGACGTAGTCGTAGTCGACGTCGTCGCCGTCCGCGAGTTCGACGACCTGTTCGTCGACGTCGAGACCGGTCACTTCGTCCTCGATGAACTGGGTCGACGGGTCCGCGATCTGATCGACCGGGAACGTGATGTCCGAGCGGACGTCCGGGTCCCGGATTGCACGATGGGACTCGTGTAGAACGAGGTGGTAATCGACGTCGGCGATCCACGTTAGCCGCGCGTTGCCCCCGAGCTCCGACTGGAGCCTGTTGATTGTCCCGGTGCCAGCGTATCCCGCACCGAGCACGACGACGTTCTCAGTCATATCCCACACTGGGAATCACTATGATACAAAGGTGTTGGAACGAGTATCGGTGTGCAAAAGATTCACACTTGTATGTCCGCAGCCACGAAGCGGATCGCTCCGAGACGTCCCTCAGAGGATCCGTTTGCCGAACGTGCTCGCCGTCAGTTCCGCCGCCAATGTCGCTGTCTCGTTCGCCTCGTCCAGGATCGGGTTCACCTCGACGACGTCCACCGATCGGAGGATGCCGTCGGCCTCGTCGCGGCGAGACAGGGCCTCGAGTGCGGCGTGGGCCTCCCGGTAGGTGACGCCGCCCCGAACCGGAGTGCCGACCCCGGGTGCTTCCTTCGGATCGAGCCAGTCGAGGTCGAGGCTGACGTGGACGCCGTCGGTCCCGTCGGTCGCGACCGCGAGCGCGTCCTCGACGACCGCAGAGATCCCGCGCTGATCGATGTCGGACATGGTAAAGGCGGTCATGTCGCTGTCCCGAATCAGTTCACGCTCCCGTTCGTCGATGCTCCGAAGGCCGACGTAGGCGATCGACGACTCCCGAAGGTTGGGCGCGGGGGCCCAGTCCGTTTCGCCGAACGCGCCGCGGCCGAGGGCCGCAGCCAGCGGCATCCCGTGAACGTTCCCGCTGGGAGAGGTCTCGGGCGTATTGAGGTCCGCGTGAGCGTCGAACCAGACGACACCGAGATCGGCCCCGCGCGCCGAGCCGCCGAGCGAACCGATCGCAACGGAGTGATCGCCGCCCAGCACGAGCGGGAACTCGCCGTCCGCAAGCGTCGCCGCGACTCGATCGCGGATACGCGTACAGACGTCTTCGACCTCTCGGAGGAACTTCGCGTTCCCGCTGCTGGGCTGGTCGGCGTCCGGATCTCGCTCCTCCGCACGGGGCATCGATAGATCACCGTCGTCGATCGGCTCGACGCCCGCCCGCTCGAGGCCGTCAGCCAGCCCGGCGTAGCGGATCGCGGACGGTCCCATGTCGACGCCGCGCCGATTCGCACCGTAGTCCATCGGCGCTCCGATTATCCTGACGTTCCGTTCCATAGTTTCGATACGTCGACGTCCGATTTGATCGTGACGATTCGTGCCGTTTCGCTGGCGATAGCTTTAGGGTTAGACGTCTCTAAATCCGGGACAGAATGATGTTGAGCGACGTGATGGAGGACTACCTCAAAGCGATCTATCAGCTCCAGCGGGAGACCGACGATCGGATCAAGACCTCCGAGATCGCGGCCGAACTGGACGTCACGTCGCCGACCGTCACCAGCATGCTCGACAAACTCGAGGAGCGGGAGCTGGTCGACCGGGAAAAGTATCGCGGGGTGACGCTGACCGACGAGGGCGAAACCGTCGCCCTCGAGATCGTCCGTCACCACCGCCTCCTCGAGGCGTACCTCACCGAACACCTCGATTACGACTGGTCCGAGGTCCACGCCGAGGCCGACCGGCTCGAACACCACATCAGCGAGGACTTCGAGGCGCGCGTCGCCGCCGCCCTCGGCGAGCCCGACGTCGACCCGCACGGATCCCCGATACCCAGTGCCGATCTCGAGCCACCGACGCGTCCCGACGGCGAGTCGATCGCCGAGTTCGAGGAGGGAACCGTCGTCACCGTCGCCGAAGTCGCCGACCACGATCCGGCGGTCCTCTCCTATCTCGCCGAGCACGGCGTCGAACCGGGCGTCGAACTCGAGATCCTCGAGATCGCACCGTTCGGAATGGTGACCGCTCGCTCGAGCGAGGCCGACGACCCCGTTTCACTGCCCGAATCCGTCGCAGCTCACGTCTGGGTCGCACCGCCCGCAGAGCCTGACGCGTAGTCGCCGACGGCGGGACCCACAGCACCTATGGAACGGGTCCGACACGCTCTCGTCGTAACCGAACGAACGTCCATCTGGATTCGCTCCGGTTTCGCCCAATACCACTTTTACCGGCGTTCTACTCGGCTACATTCTTGCCGCCTGATAGCACACATCGAATGAAACAGACGCCAATCTCTCCCCGAGCAACGAAGAGAAACACCTTCCCGTACCGGAGCGAAACGTCCCAAGACGAGGAAACCGATCCGGCTCACCCGCCGGGTTTAAGGAAACCAAATACGAATAAATACCTATGTCATCAATCGAACTCACACCGAGCCAGAAGAAAATCCTCCGTGCCCTCACGAACCTTCACAAAGAGACCGAAGACGCCATCAAAGGGGAGGACATCGCCGAACAGGTCGACCGGAACCCGGGGACGATCCGCAACCAGATGCAGAGTCTCAAAGCCCTCCAGCTCGTCGAAGGTGTACCTGGGCCGAAAGGCGGCTACAAGCCCACTGCAACGGCATACGAGGCTCTCGAGATCCAGCAGATGGACGAGCCCGCCGCGGTCCCGATGCAACACGAGGGCGAACCCATCGACGACATGATCATCGAAGAGATCGATCTCTCGAGCGTTCACCACCCCGAACTCTGCCGCGCGGAGATCCACATTCAGGGCACGCTCAGCGACATTCACGAAGACGATTCCGTCACCGTCGGCCCGACGCCGCTCTCGAAACTCGTCATCGAGGGGACCGTCGACGGGAAAGACGACACGAACAACATCATTATCCTGCGGATCGACGACATGGTCGCGCCCGCCGAGGAACCGGCCCACTGAACCGCATCCGTCGGCAATCTCTCTCCGTCTTTCTAGCGTCCGCTCTCGGTCGTCGACCGAATCGGGAAAATCAGTTTCGAGTCGTCGTCTCGAGACGGTAGGGTCCGTTCAGTTCGTTTCTACGACTGCGTCGTCGGCGTCCGCGGTCGCCGCCGCCGGAATGTCGTCGACTGCGGCGACCGCATCGCCGTCCTCGACCTCCATGACGATGACGCCCATCGTGTTCCGACCCACGGTCGAGATCTCGTCGACCCGGGTCCGGACGATCTGGCCGCGCTCGCTCATCAGGACGAGCTGATCGTCGTCTGCGACCGCTTTGACGGCCGTCACGGAGCCGTTGCGCTCGCCGGTCTTGATGTCGATCAGCCCCTTTCCGTACCGGGACTGGGTGCGATACTCGGAGAGCAGCGTCCGCTTACCGTAGCCGTTTTCGGTGACCGTCAGCAGCGCCCGCTCGTCGCCCTCGTCGGTCGCGACCAGGCCCGCCACGGCGTCGTCGTCCTGTAATTTGATGCCGTTGACGCCCCGGGCGTTCCGGCCCATCGAACGGACTTCGTCCTCGTCGAAGCGGATCGTCATCCCGCCTTCCGTCGCGATGACCAGATCCTGCGTGCCGTCGGTGACTTCGACGTCGACGAGTTCGTCGCCCTCCTCGAGGTCGGCGGCGATAATACCCGTCGAGAGGATGTTGTCGAACTCCTCGCCGGCGGTGCGTTTGACGTAGCCGTTCCGAGTGGCCATCGTCACGAACTCGTCGTCACCGAAGGCGTCGGTGTCGACGATGGCCGTGATGTCCTCGCCGGGATCGAGATCGAGGATGTTGACCGCCGATTTGCCGCGCGCGGTCCGGCCCATCTCCGGGATCTCGTAGGTCTTGAGCCGGTAGACTTCGCCCTGATTCGTAAAGCAGAGCAGATAATCGTGCGTGTTGGCCCGGAAGACCGTCGACACGCGGTCGTCCTCCTTGACGTCCGCGCCGATGATCCCTTTGCCACCTCGACCCTGGGGGTCGAAGTTCTCGATCGGCATCCGCTTGACGTAATCGTCCTCCGTCATGACGACGAAGACTTCCTCCTCGGGGATGAGGTCCTCGTGGGTGACCGTTCCCTGATCTTCGATAATCGAGGTGCGGCGGTCGTCGGCGTACTCGTCTCTGATCTCCCGGAGTTCGTCTTTGATGACGGTCAACAGCTCGGACTCGCTCTCGAGAATCGTGGTCAGGCGTTCGATCTCGGCCTGGACCTCCTCGTACTCGTCCTCGATCTCGGCGGCCTCCATGGAGGTGAGGCTCCCAAGTTGCATCCGGACGATGTGATCCGCCTGATCCGCCGAGAAATCGTAGGCCTCCTGCAGCGCGTCCTTCGCCGCCGACCGATCCTCGCTGTTGCGGATCAGCTCGACGACGTCTTCGGCGTTCTCGACGGCGGTCAGCCGTCCTTCGAGAATGTGGGCCCGGTCCTCGGCCTCCTCGAGGTCGTACTCGCTGCGTCGGCGGACGACCTCGCGGCGGTGGGAGATGTACTCCGCTAAGGTTTCCTTCAGCGAGAGCACCCGCGGCTGGCCGTCGACCAGCGCGAGGTTGATGACGCCGAAGGTCCGCTCGAGATGGTTCTCGAGCAGTTTGTTCTTGACGACGTCGGCGTTCGCGCCGCGCTTGAGTTCGATGACGACGCGGACGCCGTCGCGGTCGGACTCGTCGCGCAGGTCGGAGATTCCCTCGATCTCGCCCTCGTTGACGTCCTCTGCGATACGCTCGACGAGGCGGGCCTTGTTGGCCTGGAAGGGGAGTTCGGTGACGACGATCCGCTCGCGATTCGACTTCCACTCCTCGACTTCGAACTCGGCGCGGACGCGGATGCGGCCGCGGCCGGTCTTGTACGCCGAGTAGATGGCGTCCCGGCCGACGATGTTCGCGCCCGTCGGGAAGTCTGGCCCCTTGACGTGCTCCATCAGGTCGTCGACGGTCGCGTCGGGATTATCGATCAGCTCGATCGTCGCGTCGATGACCTCGCCCAGGTTGTGGGGTGGGATGTTCGTCGACATCCCAACCGCGATCCCCGAGGAGCCGTTCACGAGGAGGTTTGGGAACGCCGCCGGCAGTACGTCGGGCTCTTGCAGACGGTCGTCGTAGTTCGGCGAGAAGTCGACCGTGTCCTTGTCGATGTCCTCGAGCAACTCCTCGGCGACGGGAGCCATCCGCGCTTCAGTGTACCGGGGCGCGGCGGCCGGGTCACCGTCCATCGAGCCGAAGTTCCCCTGGCCGTCCACGAGGGGATACCGCATCGAGAAGTCCTGGGCCATCCGGACCAGGGTGTCGTAGATCGCGCTGTCGCCGTGAGGGTGGTAGTCACCCATCGTCTCCCCGACGATCGAGGAGGACTTGCGGTGACTCGAGCCGCTCGAGACGCCCATCTCGTGCATCGCGTACAGGATGCGTCGGTGGACGGGTTTGAGCCCGTCGCGGGCGTCGGGGAGGGCGCGACCGGCGATGACGCTCATCGCGTAGTCGATGTAACTCTGCTCCATCTCGTCTTCGATACGGACGTTTTCGACTGACCGTGCCTCTACGTCCGTCGGATCGGGTACGTCTGAACTCATGTAGCTATATATTCTATATTATATGTCGATCCACTCTGCTTCGGGCGCGTGGTCTTTGATGAACTGCTTCCGGGGTTCGACGGCGTCGCCCATCAGGACGGAGAACATCTTGTCCGCCGCGGCCGCGTCCTCGATCGTGATCTGCTTGAGGATGCGGTTGTCGGGGTTCATCGTCGTCTCCCAGAGCTGCTCGGGGTTCATCTCGCCAAGTCCCTTGAACCGCTGGACCTGCGAGGGATTCCCGTTGCACTTCTCCTCGACGATCTCGTCGCGCTCGGCGTCGGTCATCGCGTCGTACGTGTTCCCGCGATACCGGATGCGGTACAGCGGCGGCTGGGTCGCGTAGACGTAGCCGCCCTCGAGCAGCGGCCGCATGTGCCGGTAGAAGAACGTCAACAGCAGCGTCCGGATGTGCGCGCCGTCGACGTCGGCGTCCGTCGCCATGATGATCTTCTTGTAGCGGACGTCCTCGACGTCGAACTCGTCGCCGATCCCCGCGCCGATCGCGGTGATCATGTTCCGGATCTCGTCGTTCTCGAGGATACGGTCGAGCCGGTGTTTCTCGACGTTGAGGATTTTCCCCTTGATCGGGAGGACGGCCTGGAATTCGGGGTTCCGGGCCTGTTTCGCGCTGCCACCTGCGGAGTCACCCTCCGCGATGAACAGTTCGGCCTCGTCGGGGTCTTTGGTCTGACAGTCGGCCAGTTTCCCCGGCAGCGACGTGGACTCGAGGGCGGACTTCCGCCGGGTCAGCTCCTCGGCTTTCTGGGCGGCCATGCGTGCCTTCGCGGCTTCGACCGCTTTGGCGACGATCGCCTCGGCGGTGTCGGGGTGTTCCTCGAAGTAGGTGCCGAGCCCTTCGTGCATGGCGCTCTCGACGATGCCGCGCACTTCGCTGTTGCCGAGTTTCGTCTTCGTCTGGCCCTCGAACTGGGGATCGGGGTGTTTGATCGAGATGACCGCGGTCAACCCCTCGCGGATGTCCTCTCCTTTGAGGTTGTTGTCGAGATCGGAGAGGAGGTCGTTGTCGTTGGCGTAGTCGTTGACCGTTCGGGTCAGTGCGGTCTTGAACCCGGTGAGGTGGGTGCCGCCCTCGCGGGTGTTGATGTTGTTCGCGAACGCGTGGATCGAGCCCTGCAGTTCCTCGGTGGCCTGCATCGCGACTTCGATCTGAATGTTCTGTTCCTCGTCCTCGAAGTAGATGACGTCGTCGTGCATCGCCAAGCGCGTCTCGTTGAGATAGTCGACGAACTCGCGGATGCCACCGTCGTACTCGTAGGTTTCGGAAACGGGTTCGCCGTCGTCCGTCTCTTCGCGCTCGTCGCGAAGCGTGATGCGGACGCCCGAGTTGAGGAAGGCCAGTTCCCGGAGCCGGTTCGACAGGGTCGAAAACGAGACGTCGCCCGTCTCGAAGACGCTCGTATCGGGCCAGAATGTGATCTGGCTCCCCGTCTCCTCGTCCGGGTCCATGTCGCGAACGCGCTCCATGTCGCCGACGGGTTCGCCGGCCTCGAACGCGTGGCGGAAGACGCCGCCGTCGCGTTTGACCTCGGCCTCGAGGCGTTCGGAGAGGGCGTTCACGACGGAAACCCCGACGCCGTGGAGGCCCCCGGAGACCTGGTAGGACTTGTTGTCGAACTTGCCGCCGGCGTGGAGGACGGTCAGAATGACCTCGAGTGCGGGGCGGTCGTACTCCTCGTGTGTGTCGACGGGGATACCGCGGCCGTCGTCCGCGACGCTCACCGAGCCGTCCTCGTGGATGGTGACGGTGATGTCGTCGCAGTGGCCGACCAGCGCCTCGTCGATCGAGTTGTCCACCACTTCGTAGACGAGATGGTGAAGACCTCGAGAATCGGTAGAGCCGATGTACATCGCCGGTCGCTTTCGGACCGCTTCCAGGCCCTCGAGGACCTGAATCTGCCCGGCTCCGTACTCGCTTTCCTGGGACATGTAAAACCTGCTTTCGGATAGCAGTCCGGCCCTAATAAAAGTCACGTGTACGCGCGCGAGCGCGAACCGAAAATCGAACCTAACCCGGAAAACGATGCGAGCCTAGATGACGTCGTCGAAGTCGTTGTGGCCCCGAATGTCGACGCCCTCGTCGGTGACCTCCGCGAGGAAGACGCCGTTCCCGGAGCCGGTGTCGCGCTCGACCGCGCTCTTGATGGCGCGAGCAGCGACCGACTTGGCTTCCTCGAGCGAGAGGTCGTCTTCGTACTCGTTCTCGAGGAGCCCGTAGGCGAGTTGCATCCCGCTGCCGGTGACGGTGTAGTCGTCGGCCATGACGCCGCCGGCGGGGTCGATGCTGTAGACGTGGCTGCCCTCGGCGTCGACGCCGCCGAGGATCGGGTTGATCGCCCGGAACGGGCCGCCGCGGGCGAAGTTGCCCGCGAGCGTCGCCAGCGCCTCGATCGGCATCGACTCGCCGCGACGCGATTCGTAGAGGTTGACTTCGGCGCGAAGCGTCGAGATGAACGACTGCGCGCCGCCGACCGAGCCGACGAGCGTGAGCGCGCCAGTCGGGTGGATCTGTTCGACCTTCTGGACGTCCTTGTTCGAGACGAACCGGCCGCCCAGACTGGCGCGCATGTCCGTCGCGATGACGACGCCCTCGTCGGTCGTGATGCCGATGGTCGTCGTCCCCGTGGAGTTCACGTTCTCGCCGTAGTCGTCGCCGCCCTGACTACCGTCGGGGAGCGAACCCAGTTCGGGATCGTACGGCGACGGATCACCGTTTCCCTGGGGCATCGACGGCTGATTCCAGTTATTCATCGGTCTCCTCCTCCGGCTGGTCGATCTCGGCGACGATCGACTCGAGGTGGTCCGTCTCGACCGAGTGGAACGACTCGTCCTCGGTCGTGATCGTCGCGACGTCGACGTCTTCGGGGTCGACGACCTCGTCCTCGGCTTCGCTGAGCGCGCTCAGCGCGAGTTCGATGCCGGCGTCGACGTCGAGGTCCTCGCGGTAGTGCTCCTCGAGGTAGCCCTGGATCGTGTCGCGGTCGCCGCCGATGGCGGCTGCCTTCCACTCGTAGTCCGTCCCCGACGGGTCGGTTTCGAACAGTTTCGGCTCGCCGTCGTCGATACCGCCGACGAGAAGGGCGACGCCGAACGGGCGGGCACCGCCGGTCTGGGTGTACTCCTGGATGTGGTCGGTGACGGCTCGCGTCAGCGTCTCGACGCCAATCCGCTGGCCGTACCGGAGCTGTTCGCCCTGTGCGCGGCGACGGGCGAGGTCGACGAGCTGGCGGGCGTCGGCGACGTGCCCGGCGCTCGCGACGCCGACGTGATCGTCGGCCTTGTGAATCTTTTCGACGCTCTCGCGTTCCATGAGCGGCGAGCTTACCTGCCGGTTGGCGGCGAGGACGACACCGTCGGGCGTGCGGAGTCCGACGCTCGCGGTTCCGCGCTTGACGGCCTCGCGGGCGTACTCGACCTGATAGAGACGTCCGTCCGGGGAGAAAATGGTGATCCCACGGTCGTACGCCTGCTGATTGGATTGTCCTTGCATAGATTTCGGTCTTCACCTCTGGTAAGGGATAGAAATATATAGGCCTTCTTCTGAAGGCAACTTCCTCTCCACTGGTCCGTTCAGCCCGAAGTAACAAGAACGTACTGCCGGCAGCCTCCCGAACGAGACGGTTCGGGACGACGAGGATCGATACGGCCGACGCCGCCGATTTGCGAAGCGAGGTAACGACACCGCTCACCGAGCCGTCGCTCCGATTCGGTTCCGATTTTCCGATCGCGGGTGCTTCGCCACTCGAGGCTCGCCCGCCGTTGTCGTATTACGTTCGAGTAATTCGGAGTTACTCAGCCAGCTATCTGAAGGGTGGTCTGCTATCTCAAGCTTTCCGCTCAAACGAATCCCCACCCTTGCATCTGGTACAGAATTCCGTACTACAGTAAACGGATAATACACTCCGTTGGCGTTCCCCGACCCTCGCAGTCGGTCACGGGGTCGAGGAATCGAGACGCCCGATCTTTTCGGGACACCATTACACATGGAAGAACACAGTACCGCGGTCGACGTTCCTGTCGAAAAGGCTAAAGAAACAATTCACCAATACGGGCTCGGACTCCTCTTTGCGGCGAATATTTTCGGAGCCGGGTCCGTCTACATCCTGACACAGGCCGGAGTCAGTTTCGGCTTCGGCCTCCTGTGGGTGTTACCGCTGACTCTCGGCGTCGGACTGACGATGCACGAGATGTCCGCTCGACTGGCAGCGAGGAACGAACCCCTGATGGACTACATCAGGGACGTAATCGGGCCGCGGGCCGCGAAACCGTTCGCGCTCGGCATCGCGTTCATCATGCAGTTCTGGAGCGTCGCCAACTACGCACTCGCAGGAGCGGCGCTCGTTTTTCTCACCCCGGTTTCGAACCTGTACGTGGGTATCATCGTCATGGCCGCGCTCGGTATCTCGCTCGTTGAGCTCCGCGTCTACAGTCGTATCGAGGGGGTCATCGCGACGCTCGTGCTGGCGATTTTCGCGTCCTATCTGGTCATCGTCGCGAACCTCCAGCCCCCGCTCGGTGGCGTCGCCCTCGGGTTCGTTCCGACGATCTCCGCCGACCTGAATTACCTGACGATGATTATCGCACTGCTGGGGACGACGGTCTACTATCCGAATTTCTTCATTCAGACGAGCATGCAACACGAGAAAGACTGGACGGACGTCTCCCGATATCGGAAAGACCACACGGTCGGACTGGCCGCCGTCGTCGCCCTCAGTGCGACGGTCATCATCGCGGCTGCCATGGCCATCCCCGACGGGACGCTCACGCTGACCGCACCCGCAGAACCGCTCACCGATATGATCGGCCCGTGGGTGCTTTCGGTGTTCGTTCTCGCCGTCGGGGCTGCGTCGTTCACGAGCGCGACCGGAACGCTGTTCGCTGCCGGCTTCATGGTCCCGCAGTCCTACGGACTGACGACCCACTTCGGCGACATGCCCTTCCGGCGGACCGTCCACCTCCTGATCGGACTGTCGGTCCTCCTCGCGATCCCGATCCTCGCCTTTACCGACTTCACGCCAGTGCGACTCGCGCTACTGATGCCTGCAGTCAACGGGGTCATCGGCCTGCCGATCACGGCGCTTGCACTGTTCGCAGCGATCAAACGGTCCGTCGAGCCGACCCGACTCGAGCGCGCGATCTTCCTCGCGGTCGTCGTCCTGATATTCCTCACGTCGCTCGTGACGGCCGAATCGCTGACTCGCTCGATTATCCAGCTCCTCTGAGATCGGACCGGGTCCGACCAGAAGAGTCAGGCGTGCTGGGACGGACACGTGAATACCACCGTCCCTCCATGTTCGAACTTCCCTTCCGACTCTCACTGACGCTGTTGCTCGTCTCGATCGCGTTCTTTTCCGGAATCGGTATCACCACCATCGGTCCCGGCGGCATCTTCGTGACGATCGCCCTCTATTCGCTGACGCCGCTGGCCTCGAGTCAGGTCGCCGGCACCGCTCACGCCACGTTCGTGGTCACTGGACTCGTCGGGAGCGCCGCCTACGTGTACTCCGGCGAGATGGACACGGGGGAGGGCCGTGCCATCGCGATCATCCTCAGCGCGACGAGCGTCTTCGGCGCGCTCGTCGGCGCGTACGTGAACTCCTTCGTGTCGCGCTCCCTGTTCGGGCTCCTGCTCGGCGGCGTCGCGATGGCCGTCGGCGGTATTATTCTCTACCGCGAGCGCCGAGGGTTTCGACCGATCTACGACCTCGAGCCGCAGACCCGGTCCGGCCGGATCGTCCTGGGTGGGCTCGGGTTAGTTCTCGGAGTCTGCAGCGGCCTGCTCGGGATCGGCGGCCCGGTACTGGCCGTCCCCGCACTGGTGCTCGTCGGGGTTCCGATGCTGCTGGCCGTCGCCGCTGCACAGGTCCAGTCGATTTTTATCGCGACGTTCGCGGCCTCGGGCTACTTCCTGCAGGGGAACGTCTCGGTTCCGGTCGCGGTCGTCGTCGGGATACCGCTCCTGCTCGGCGTCGTCATCGGCTGGCGGGTCGCCCACGTCGTCGACCCCGAGCGTCTGAAGGTCGGTCTGGGTGTCGTCCTGCTCGGCGTCGGCCCCTATCTCGCCCTGTGATCGCCGAATCGATCACTGGTTCCCGGTTGGTCGTTTCCGACCGGTCACCGGCAACGGTGAACTCGCCTGAACCAGACTGAAGGGGACAGGGATGGACGAACGAACCCATGACGCAACGGGTCCTCGTTCCGTTCGACGATTCGGAGCCCGCCGCCGACGCGCTCGAGTACGCCTTCGACCTGTTTCCGGACGGCGATTTCGCCGTTTTGACCGTCGTCGATACGTCTTCGCTGCCGTTCATCCCCAATGCTGCCGACGATGCCGACTCGAGCGACGACGCCCGGACGTTGCCCGATGAAGCCACCGCCCACCTGACCGCGGTCGAAACCATCGCCGACGAACACGGCAGGGACATCGAAACGCGGACCCGAACAGGGACTCCGGCGCAGGAAATTCTCGAGTACGTCGAACGGAACCCCATCGACCACGTCGTCATCGGCAGTCACGGTCGGTCCGGCGTCGCACGAATCTTTCTCGGCAGCGTCGCGGAAGTCGTCGTCCGTCACTCGCCGGTTCCGGTTACCGTGGTTCGGTGAGGGGCCGCCGTATCGGGGCTGCTCGCGTTCGGGCCGGGCACCGACAGCGCCGACGCGATCCGCCATCGACGCCGTCGTGTCGACGTGCGACGAACGCCGACCTGAGCCGCCGGTTCAGTTCGACGGACCGACCGCGATCGCTTCCGTCTATCGTTCTGAAAGTGGCACACTCCGGCACAACCGACTTATCCCCCGTTCTGGTATGGTGGTCCGATGCTTCCGCTCGTCGCGACCGCGCTCGCTCTCGTCGTTGGCGTGGTGGTTCTCGAGGTCGTGTCGTACCGGGCCCTCGAACGGATTCCGTCGGTTGCGACCGAGGAGTTCCCCGAGATCGATCGCGAATTACTGGGGAAGTTCAGCAGTTTCGACCCTGAACTGGGCTGGTGCCCCCAGCCGAACCGGGACAAACAGAAGGACACGGGCGATCACCTCCCCGGCGAGGAATTACGCAGCGTCGTGACGTACTCGACCGACGAGTACGGGAGCCGGATCTGTCCCGCCAGAGACCGCGACCCCGACGCCGATCCGACGGTCTCGACGTACGGCGACTCCTACTGCTTCTGCCGGGAGGTCGACAACGACGAGACGTTCCAGCATTACCTCGCACAGGAGCTCGACACCCACGTCGCCAACTACGGCGGCGGCAACTACGGCCTCGATCAAGCCCTCATGCGACTCGAGCGCCAGTATCCCGACGACCCGACCGATCACGTCTTCGTGGTCGTCACCGCCTCCTCGATCGCTCGCATCCTGAGCGTCTGGAAACACTATCAGGAGTTCGGCAACATCCTCGCCGTCAAACCCCGGTACGTCCTCGAGGACGGCGAACTCCGGCGCGTCGAGAGTCCGGTCGACGAGAAGGAGGACCTGCTCGATCTCGAGTCGAAGGCCGAATACCTCCGGAAGTACGACTTTCATTACGAACACTGGTTCGAGCCGCATTTCGCGTCGCGCCCGTACACGACTGACTTCCTCGAGAAGGGCGAACACGTCCGGTACGCGGCGTATACGGCCGGAAAGGAACTCGAGCGCCGACTCGAGCGCTCGATTCCGGGGATCGACTTCGATCTGGCTCAAACCCAGTCCGCGCTGCGGTTAGAGCAACCTCGCGTCCGATACCACGAGCGGCTGTTCGAGACTCACGAATACCTCTTCGACGCGCTCATCGAGAAGTTCGTCGAGTACGCGGACGAACAGGGGTTCGAGCCGACCTTCGTGATGGTCCAGCAGCTCCGGTACGCGACGTACGAGTCCGAACACGGGCCCATCTACGGCGACCTGATGGATCGGCTGGACGAGCGTTACGACGACTTGACGACGATCGACATGGCCACTCATCTCTCGCCCGACGACGGCGACGTCGAGTCGCTGTACGTCGAACGCGGGGAAGGAGGCCACTACAGTCCCGAGACGAACGCGAAAATCGCACAGGTGCTGGCCGAGGTCGTCGAGGAGCGGGCCGTCGTGGAATGAACCCGTTCTATCTCGCCGCCGGAATCGCCATCCTCGTCGCTGCGATCGTGGACATCATCTGGACGACCCTCTGGGTCGACGGCGGCTCCGGTCCGCTCTCCGGTCGGCTCACGACCGCCGTCTGGAGAGGGATTCGGATCATCGGCGGTAAACACGACAGGGTGCTCAGTATCGCCGGGCCGCTCATTCTCATCCTCACGCTCGCGATGTGGATCGGCCTCATCTGGATCGGGTGGACGATCATCTTCTCGAGCGAGCCCCTCGCCGTCGTCAGCAGCCGTACTGGCGGTCCCGCCGACTGGTGGGGGCGGTTCTACTATGTCGCCTACACGATGTTCACCGACGGGAACGGCGACTACACGCCCGTCTACGGCGGTGACGTCTGGGAGGTCGCCAGCGCGTTCACGACGGCGACCGGAATGGCGTTCGTCACGCTCGGCGTCTCCTACGTCCTCACCGTCCTCGGAGCCGTCTCGGACAAGCGATCCTTCGCCAGCACTGTCACGGGACTGGGAGAGCGAAGCGAAGCCCTCGTCCGAACTGGCTGGACCGGCGAGGACTTTCAGGGAGTGGACCTCGTCCTCGAGTCGCTCGCGTCGGAGTTGAGCCTGCTCGCGGAACAACACAAGGCCTATCCGATTCTCCACTACTACCACAGCGAGCAGGCCGATCGAGCCTCGGCCGTCGCGGTGCCCATCTTCGACGAGGCGCTCATGCTCCTTCGATACGGTGTTCCGGACGAGCACAGCCCCGACCCCGCGGTCGTCGAAACCGGCCGCTCGAGCGCGCAGAGCTACCTCGAGACGCTCGATACGGCGTTCATCGATCCCGCACCGTCCGTTCCGCGAGCCCCGGATCTCGACCGCTTGCGCGACGACGACATCCCGACCGTCTCGGATCAGGAGTTCGCCGAGGCCCTCGCCGAGGTGACCGATCGACGGCGGCAACTTCTTGCGGTAGTCAAAGCCGACGCGTGGGAGTGGCCGCCCGTCGAGGAGTGAACCGGCTGATCGAGTCGCTCGATCGGTTCCGACGACGTCTCGGATGTATTCAGGTCGTTTCCCGCGGAAACGGGGTGGAGGTTTCTTTGCGTTCCGAACCCACCTTTTCCCATGGAGGAGTACGACTTTCTCGTCATCGGTTCCGGATCAGGGCTCGACGTAGCGAACGCGGCGGCGAATCAGGGGCAGTCGGTCGCGGTCGTCGAGAAGGGGCGACTCGGCGGTACCTGTCTCAATCGCGGCTGTATCCCCTCGAAGATGTTGCTGTACCACGCTGACGTCATGGAAACGATCGAGCGCGCGGACGAGTTCAAGATCGACGCAACGGTCAACGACGTCCAGTTCGCCGACATCGTTCAGGAGGTCACCGAAGACGTTCACGACAGTTCGGATTCGATCCGGCGCGGACTCGCGTCGTCCGACCGCCACGACCTGTACGACGCGGAGGGCCGATTCGTCGACGAGCGAACGATCGAACTCTCCGGCGGCGAACACGACGGCGAGCGCCTCCGCGCGGACACCGTCCTCGTCGCGGCGGGGACCCGTCCCGCGATTCCGGCGATCGAGGGCATCGAGACCGTCGACTACCTCACCAGCAAAGAGGCGCTGCAGCTACAGTCCCCGCCGGATCACCTCGTGATCGTCGGCGGCGGCTACATCGCCGCCGAACTCGGCCAGTTCTTCGGGACGTTCGGCAGCGACGTGTCGATCATCGGCCGGCGACCGAACCTGCTCCCCGACGCCGACGAAGAGGTGGCCGAGGCGTTCACCGATCGCTACGCCGACCGGTTCGATCTGTACACCGGCTACGAGGCCACGAGCGTCTCGAGCGAGGACGGTTCGATCACCGTCGAGGCACGTCCCTACACGTACGGCGATGGCGGCGACGAGAACTCGGAGGAGCCGGTCTCGGTCACCGGCGACGAACTGCTCGTCGCGGCCGGTCGCGTTCCCAACACCGATACGCTGAATCCGGAAGCCGCAGGCATCGAAACCGACGAGGCCGGATTCGTCGAGACCGACGAGTACCTGCGGACGACCGCTGACGGCGTCTGGGCGCTCGGCGATATCGTCGGCGAGTACCTGTTAAAACACAACGCCAACCACGAAGCGCAGGCCGTCACGCGCAACCTCTTCCGGGACGATCTCGAACCGGTCGATTACTCCGCGATGCCCTTCGCCGTCTTCGCCTCGCCGGAAGTCGCCGGGGTCGGACTGACCGAACAGGAACTCCGTGCGAGCGATCGGGAGTACGCCAAGCGGACCTACCGCTACGAGGAGACGGCCCGCGGGAGCGCGATGAAGGCTGAAGGCTTCGTCAAGCCGATCATCGATCTCGACGGCGAGATCCTCGGCTGTCACATCATCGGGCCCGAAGCCTCGGATCTGATTCAGGAGGTCGTCGTCGCGATGACGGCCGGCTCCGGAACGGTCCAGGACATCCGTGAGTCGGTCCACATCCATCCCGCCCTCTCGGAGGTCGTCCAGCGCGCGTTCTCCGGGCAGTTCACTCGCGGCGGCTCTCACGACCACAGTCACGATCACTGATCGGTACGGTCCCGACCGACGGATCGGAACGGGACTCGGAATCGACGGTCGCGACGCGGTGGTACCACGCTATAATCCAGTGCGGGCGGCGGAGGTGCATTCGTTGCACACGACCGCACTCCCCTTTTAGTATCACATCCTGTACTATCGACCGTAATGACGAAAGCAGCTGTTATCATTCTGGCAGGAACCGAGTCGCACAGTGACCTCGGCCGTCTCGTCAACGGCCTCGAAGCAGCCAAGGAGTTCGCCGACAACTCCGAGGACGAACTCGAGCTCATCTTCGACGGCGCTGGGACGCAGTGGATCCCGGAACTCGAGGACGAGGACCACGACTACCACGACCTCTATCAGTCCGTAAGCAACGAAGCGGCCGCCTGCGACCACTGTGCCGGCGCGTTCGGCGTCGACCAGGCGATCAACGACGCCGGCGTCGTCACCATCGACGAGAACGACGGCCACCCGAGCATCCGCTCGCTTGTCGACGACGACTACGAGATCATCACCTTCTAAGCGGGGAGCAGAGCCGACAGCGGGCCGTCGCCTTCATCTCGAACCGCTGAAAAACCCGTTGCAGATTCACTTTCACTCCGGTAGCACACACCTTTTAGCCTCTCCGTTAGTATGGGGCAACGATGACGTCGTTCCAGTCGACACTCGGTGAGGATGCGGGGATCGCGGAGGAGCTGGCGGAAAGCCAGCAGTCGATCTCCATCGCCGAGTTCTTCGAGAAGAACAAGCACATGCTCGGCTTCGACAGCGGTGCTCGAGGCCTCGTCACGGCCGTCAAGGAGGCCGTCGACAACGCCCTCGACGCCGCCGAGGAGTCGGGCATTCTCCCGGACATCTACGTCGAAATTCAGGAAGCCGGCGACTACTACCGCCTGATCGTCGAGGACAACGGACCGGGATTGACGAAGGAATCGCTCCCGAAAGTGTTCGGGAAACTACTCTACGGCTCTCGCTTTCACGCACGCGAACAATCCCGCGGTCAGCAGGGGATCGGTATCTCTGCCGCCGTTCTCTACGCCCAGTTGACCAGCGGGAAACCCGCCAAGATCACCAGTCGAACCCAGGGTTCGAGCGAGGCCGAGTACTTCGAGCTCATCGTCGATACCGACGAGAACGAGCCCGAGATCAGCGTCGAGGAGACGACCACCTGGGATCGGCCCCACGGGACGCGCATCGAACTCGAGATGGAAGCGAACATGCGCGCGCGACAGCAGCTTCACGACTACATCAAGCACACGGCGGTCGTCAACCCCCACGCCCGCCTCGAGCTGCGCGAGCCCCAGGAACACTTCAAGTTCGAGCGCGCGACCGATCAGCTCCCCGAAGAAACCGAGGAGATCCGGCCCCATCCCCACGGCGTCGAACTCGGGACCGTGATGAAGATGCTGGCGGCGACGGACTCCCAGACGGTGTCGGGGTTCGTCCAGGAGGAGTTCACTCGCGTCGGGAAGAAGACCGCCGAGTCGATCATCGACGAGTTCCGCGACCGCCACTACGGTCGCGAGATGCGCTGGCGGCCGCCGGCGAGTCACGAAGCTATCGACCTCCACGGGGCAGTCGAGGACGCGACGGCGAACAAGGGCGCCGACGCGACGGCCGCGTTCGCGGACGCCATCGCCGAGACGGTCGCGGACGCCGACCGCATCGCCCATCACGAACTGGTCGACGCCGTCGAGTCGGCCGCCGCGGCAGTCGAGGACGACCACGGAACGACGTTCGGCGACACCGTCCGCGAAAACGCCGTCGAAGCCGTCTGGCTCGAGCTAATCGACGCCGTCGACGCGGACGATAGCGACGACTCCGAGGGAGACGCCGACTCCCGACTGGTCGCCGACCTGTACGACCTCGCGGACGACGCCACGAGCACCCGCAAGGACGACGCGGTCATCGACGCCTTCGCGGACCGGCTCGCGGCCAAGTTCGAGGACGAACTCGAGAGCGGCGACGAGCACGACGGGAACGTTCGCCACCGGCTCACCCACAAGCGACTTCGAGAGCACGTCGATCGCGCCGCCGATCTCACCGAGGAGTACGACGACGTCTCCTTCGGCGAGACGGCCCGCGAGAACGTCACCGAAGCGATCTGGGACGTGATGGCCACCGTGCCCGACGACCCGCCGCTCGTCCGGGAGCTCGACGGCGACCGCGACGCCACCAGCAACCTCGTCGACGCGATGCGCGGGACCGACATCATGGCACCGCCGACGCGGTGTCTCGCTCCCATCTCGGAAGATCTCATCACCGCCGGCCTCGAGAAGGAGTTCGACGCCGACTTCTACGCGTCCGCGACGCGGGACGCCGGCGTCTCCGGCGGCGACCCGTTCATCGTCGAGGCCGGGATCGCGTACGGCGGCGACCTCCCCGCCGAGGGCACCGGCGAAGTCATGCGCTTTGCGAATCGGGTCCCGCTGGTCTACCAGCGCGGCGCCTGTGCGACGACAGACGTCGTCAAGTCGATCGGCTGGCGGAATTACGGACTCGATCAGCCCGGCGGTTCCGGCCTGCCCAACGGGCCGGTCGTGATCATGGTCCACGTCGCCTCGACGAACGTCCCCTTCACGAGCGAATCGAAAGACGCCGTCGCGAACGTCCCCGAGATCGAAGACGAGATCGAACTCGCGGTTCGAGAGGCGGCTCGCGAGCTCAAGAGCTACCTCAACAAGCGCCGGTCGATGCAACAGCGCCGGAAGAAGCAGAACGTCCTCGGGAAGATCCTCCCGGAGATGGCCGAGAAGGTGGCCGAAGTCACCGGCCGCGAGGAGCCGGACATCGACGACGCGATCGCACGCATCATGAACAACGTCCTCGTCGAGCGCCACACCGAGGCGAACGGCGACGGAACCGCCGTCTCCGTCGTCGTCGAGAACAACTCGAGTACGAACGAGTCGCTGGAAGTGACCGACATCGTCTCGGCCGAGCCGCGAAACCTCTCCGACGGGGCAAACGTCGTCGAGATGGACGGCGAGTGGTTCGTCAAGTGGGAACCCGAGGTATCGAGCGACGACGACGCGGCACTCGAGTATGAAGTACCCGACGACGCGACGTTCGATCTGGACGTCAAAGGCGTCGAGAGCGAGAAGTTGACGGTGAAACAATGAGCACGGACGACAACCAGCAGGCACGAGAGCAGTTGATCGACCTCGCGGCGCAGTTCTACGACCAGTTCGAACTGGGCGAGATTCCCCACATGTCCGTGCCGACGCGGACGAAGAACAACATCGAGTACGACGAGGAGATGGATGTCTGGGTGTACGGCGACCGCGAGTCGACCCGGTCGGCCAACTCCGTCCGCGGGGCGCGAAAGCTCCTGAAGGCGATCTACACGATCGAATTCCTCTCGGAACAACTCGAGGAGGACCGCTCCTCGACCCTGCGTGAACTCTACTACCTCTCGGAGAGCTGGGACAACGACGAGGCCCAGTTCAACGATCAGGACGAGTCGAACAGCATGGTCGAGGACTTAGAAATCGTCTCCGGCGTCACTCGCGAGGACTTCCACATGCGCCCGGAGGAATCGGGGGCGACGATCATGGGGCCGCTGTTCCTCCGCGAGCAGACCCGCCGCGGCGAGCGCGAGATTCACTGTCAGGAGGACGTCGGCGAGGGCGGCTATCAGATCCCGAACAACCCCGACACGATCGAGTTCCTCGACAACGACGCCGACTTCATCCTCGCGGTGGAGACCGGTGGGATGCGCGATCGGCTCGTCGAGAACGGCTTCGACGAGGAGTACAACGCCCTGATCGTCCACCTCAAGGGCCAGCCCGCGCGGGCGACCCGTCGAATCACCAAGCGACTCCACGACGAGCTCGGGCTTCCCGTGACGGTGTTTACGGACGGCGACCCGTGGTCGTATCGCATCTACGGCTCCGTCGCCTACGGCTCGATCAAGTCGGCCCACCTTTCGGAGTACCTCGCGACCCCCGAGGCCGACTTCATCGGCATCCAGCCCGCCGACATCGTCGAGTACGAACTGCCGTCCGATCCGCTGTCCGATTCGGATATCAACGCCCTCGAGAGCGAACTCGAGGACCCGCGCTTCCAGACCGACTACTGGGAAGAACAGATCGAACTGCAACTCGACCTCGGGAAGAAGTCCGAACAGCAGTCGCTGGCATCTCGCGGCCTGGACTTCGTGACGGATACCTATCTGCCCGATCGGCTGGACGACATGGGCGTCCTCTAAGAGGACGTCGACCCGGTTTTCGGTAACTATCTGCTAGTATTATTGGTATACGAGGAGTCCGTAGCGGACGATAGCCTCCTCGAGTCGTGATCGCCGATTCCCTGTGACTGCAGGTACAACGGGTTCCCGTCTGTGGAGAGTGGTATCCTCTAGACTTGTATGGCCGACGACAAAGACAGCGAACGGCCGACGCACAGCGATCCGGACGAGGAGGCGATCGACGAGCCCACGACCTCGAGCGCGCAGGAAGCCGACGAGACCGCGTGGATGATGAAAGAGGGGGTCACGATCGGCCTCATCGCGATCGGTGCCATGATCGCGCTCGGGGTCGGTCTGATGCAGGCGTCCGGACTCATCGATTTCTTCGCTCCGATCGCGGACAGCGGGATCGGACAATGGGTTGCGTTCGGCGCGCTGATCCTCGTCGGAATCGCGGTGTTCGCCTGGTCCCGAAAGGGGGTCTAATCGACGGTTTGCGCCCCCATCTCACCCATCGAGGACGACCGGAACGCCGCGTCTCGCGACGTCGACGACGAACGCGTCCTCGTCGGTTTCGATCGCGTCGAACGTATCGTAGTGGACCGGCAGGACGAGGTCGGGGTCGATCGCGTCGGCCAGCGACGCGGCCTCGCGGCGATCCATCGTGAACGTGCCGCCGATCGGCGGCAGGAACAGGTCGACGTCCAGCTCCTCGTGAAACGGGAACGCGTCGGTATCGCCCGGCCAGAACGCGGTCGTACCGTCGATAGTAACGCCGAACCCACAGCCCCGTCCCTCGGGATGGTAAGGCGTTCCGTGTTCGTCGGTGTGGGGGCCGTCCGGATCGTTGTACGCCGGCGTCGTGAACAGATCGAGCGGCCCGAGGACGAACGACTCGTCCGCCCGAACGCGCTCGACCTCGAACGGGAGGCGTTCGGGCCGCTCGTCGACGCCATCGACCTCGGCGGCGTCGATCGACTCGTGAATCACGATCAGCGCGTCCTCGCGGGCGACCCGCCGAATCGCGTCCGGGTCGTAGTGGTGATCGTGAGAGACGAGGATCAGATCGCCGTCGCGAGCCTCGTAGTCGTCCAGGAACCCGTACCGTTCCGGGCCGGGGTCCGTATAGACGACCGCGCCGGTCTGTCCCTCGAGGCGGACGGTCGCGAGGCCGAACCAGTCGACGGTCACCGCGTCGAATCGGACGGTCATTGCCGGGTTCTTTCTCGAGCAGGCCGAAAAGTGTTCGACTCGTGATCGGCCGGGACTCGTCCGTCTCGAGTCAGGGGATCCGGACCGAGTGCTCGAGCGTGCCCACGCCTTCGACCTCGATTTCGACGTCGTCGCCGTCCTCGAGCGGGCCGACGCCCTCGGGCGTCCCGGTCGCGATCACGTCGCCCGGCTCGAGCGTGAGGTAGGTCGTGATCTCGGCGATCAGTTCGGGAATCGAGAAGATGAGTTGCTCGCGGGAGCCATCCTGTTTGAGTTCGCCGTTGACGCGCGATCGGACGAACGCGTCGCCGGGGACTTCGTCGGGGGTCGCGAGGACGGGCCCCATGGGCGCCGCCCCGTCGAACGCTTTGCCGCGGATCCAGTTCTGCTCCTGGCGCTGGTCGTCGCGGTTCGAAACGTCGTTCACGCAGGTAAAGCCCTGCACGACGTCCATCGCGTCGGCTTCGGAGACGTGGCGACACTGCTCGCCGATGACGACGCCGAGTTCGGCCTCGTGGTCGATCCGCTCTTTGCCCGCGGGAACGGTCACCGCGTCGCCGTGAGCCGCGAGCGCGTTCGGTGGCTTCAGGAAGAGCATCGGGCGGTCGGGGAGGTCAGATCCCATCTCGTCGGCGTGATCGGCGTAGTTACGTCCGATACAGACGACCTTCGACGGCTCCGACGGCGGCAACACGTCGATCTCGTCGCTCGCGAGGTCGTAGCTCTCGTTCGCGAAGTGAACGGTTCCGTTCTCGTACTCGCCGCGGCGGACTGCACCGGCCGGGTCGCGAAAGCGGACGTATTTCATGCTCGGTGGAATGGTCGCAGGGGGTAAAAAGGATTGAGAAGCCGGTCAGTTCGAGGGTTCGGTTCGCGAATCGCCGAGCTACGCGTACGCCTCGAGTTCCGCGTAGGCCTCCCGCGCCGCGCGATCGGGCTCGTCGGGGTAGGTGTAGAGCTCGAGCGTCGCGAAGCCGTCGTAGCCGATATCCTCGAGCGCGTCGAAGATCGTTCGGAAGTCCAGATCGCCCTCGCCGGGGATTCGATGGTAGTGTTTCCCGCGGCGGCCGCCGACGATGTCCTCGAGGTGGACGCCGGTGATGGAGCCGGCGCTGGCGCGGATGCTCTCCGCGACGTCCTCGCCGTAGACGGCCGCGTGGCCGACGTCGAGGTTGACCCCCAGCGAGTCCCGGCCGATCTCGTCGATCAGGGCGAGTACCTCCTCGGTGTTCTCGATCAGCAACTCGGGCTCGAACTCGATACCGACGTCGACCCCGCGCGGCTCGGCGTAGTCGAGGATCTCGTGGAGCGATTGGTGGAGGTACTCTCGAGCCTCCTCTGGCACCGTTCCCGGTAGCGGGCGACCACTCGCGAGACAGACCGCCGGTGAGCCGACGGTGGCGGCGAGATCGATCGCCCGCTTCGTGTACGCGACGCGCCACTCGCGGGCCTCGTCGTCGGCGCGGATCACGCTCGGCTCGAAGAACGACGACGGCGGCGCGTCGTCGTAGTAGCCCATCGCCGTATTCGCGTTGATATTCGAGACGGCGAGGTCGGTTTCCTCGAGGGCCTCGCGGACTGTCTCGCGGTCGTCGTCCCCGAATTCGGGGAAGTAGGCGTGGGGGTCGTCGCCGAGGAGTTCGACTCCGGCGTAGCCGTGGTCGGCGATCCGCCGAACGGCTTCGGGGAGGGAGTGGCGCGTGTACGCGTTCGTCGAGAAAGCGAGTTCGACCATCGATCTGTGCCTCGTACACCGAAGTGCCACTAATTCGTTGGCCCGTCACACTCGCACGATGGTCGAACCGGCGTACTGTGAGGGTGTCCGTGCGGTGGCGCGTGGAAACTCACGTCACGTCGAACGCGCGCGACAGTCCCACCGCCGGAACGAGAAAAACGCCAGCCGCGAGTCCCCAGCGAACGCCGACGGTGGCGGCGAAAGCCGCGTCGAGCAACACGAGCCCGAGGACGCACGCGCCGACCGCCGGCCCGACGGTACTCGGCACCGGATCGGCGAACGCGGCCCGCAGCGGTCGGCCGACCCACCAGCAGAACGCGGTCGCGAAGGCGAGGGCGACGGCGGCCTCGAGCGCCGTCGGCTCGACGCCCGCGAGGAACCAGCCGAGGGCGAGCACCGCCGCGACCGCACCCGCGGAAGCGACAGCGACGGCTCGCCGATTCCCGCCCTCGGTCTCCCGCGCGGCCATGAACGTGACGGCGGCGATGTACGCGGTGACGACCGCGGGCACGGCCAGGAGTCGACGCGGCGACTCGAGGACCGCGGCTCCGGCCACCGTCGTCCCGAGCACGACGTTCAGCCCGCGAGCAGTTCCCATCGCGAGGAACCCGACGGCGGATCCCTTCAGGAGGCCGTCGTAGGCGACGATCGCGACGGCGACCAGCCCGGCGGCGACGCCAGCCGGGCCGCCCGCGACGGCGAACGCGACCGCGACGGCGGCGAGGAGGAGTGCGAACCCGAGTCCGAACGCCGTGCGTCGGGATACCCGACCGGACGGAATCGGCCGCTCGGGTCGCTCTCGAGCGTCGACCGGGGCGTCGAAGGCGTCGTTGAGCGTCGTCCCGCCGGCGTAGAGAAGCACCGACCCGAGCGCGAGTCCGGCGACTCTCGTCGGCAGCGGCGTCCCACCGGCGAGAGCCACCAGCGCGGCGCCGAGAATCACGTCCGGCGGCGCGGTGAAGAGATTCGGAAGGCGGACCAGTTCGGCGTACCCGACGAGGATCGCCTGCAGGTCGCTCCGGCCGTCGTCGTCGACTGCGTTCGCCCGCTCGTCGCGATCCGACGACGCGCCGCCGGCCACCCTACGCCCACCCGCGTTCCTCGAGGTAGTCCATCGCCGCCCGCGCGGTCTCGATCGGCGTCTCCTCGTAGGGGTAGAGTTCGACGGTGACGAAGCCGTCGTAGCCGCGGTTCTCGAGTTCGCCGAGGAAGGCGTCGATATCCATCGCGCCGTCTCCGAGTTGGGTGTGCTCGTGGCTCCGGTCGGCCGGGATGTCCTCGAGGTGGTAGTGGCTCGTGTGCTCCCAGAGCGGTTCGACGAGGTCGGCGGGATCCTCGCCGACGCAGTAGAAGTGGCCGGCGTCGAAGTTACACCGCACGCGTTCGGAGCCGACCCGATCGAGTAGTGTGAGGAATTCGCCGCCGGTTTCGATCAGCAGGTCGGGCTCGGGTTCGACGAGGAGGTCGACCTCCAGCTCCTCGGCTCTCGGGACGACTTGCTCGAGGCTGTCGACGAAGGTGTCCGTCGCCCACTCGCGAGACTTGCCGTCGGGGATCGGTCCGCCTGGTTCGATCGAGATGTAGGGCAGCTCGAGGTCGGCCGCGGTTTCGAGCGCCGCGAGGGTGTAGTCGATCCGTTTCTGCCGGTATGCTTCGTCGGGCTCGATGTACGAGGGATGATGGAAGTCCTCGATCGCGGTCAGCATGAACGCGTTGCCGTTGCTGACGGCGATATCGTGTCGCTGTAGGACGTCCGCGACGCGCTTGATTTCCTCCTCGGTACAGTCGGGCGGGTACAGGTGTGGCTCGTCGAGCAGAATCTCGCCGCCGTCGTATCCCGCGTCGGCGATGGCTTCGATCGCGTCCTCGAGTTGGTACTCCCGGAAGGCGTTGGTGGAGAAACCGAACTGCATGCGTTCAGGCCTCGTAGTCGAAGTTCGGCGACTGGTCGAAGAACTCGTAGGGGTTCTCGAAGACGACCTTCCGAACCTCCTCGCGGTCCCAGCCCCGATCGAGCATCTCGTCGCGGGCCTTCGGCACCGCGAGCGGGTCCGAGGGATCCCAGTCGGCGGCGCTGTTGAAGATCATATTGTCGGTGCCGTACTCCTCGAGCAGGTCGATCGCCGACCCGGTCTCGATCTTGCCAGGGTAGAGCGTGAAGCCTATCCAGCAGTCCGTACGGGTCGAGATATCGATCGTGTTCTCCGTATTGTGATCGATGATGATCCGCTCCTGCGTGACGCCCATCTCTTCGACGATCTCGACGATGCGCTCGGTGCCCGACGGCTTGTCAGTGTGTGGGGTGTGGATAATGACCGGAAGCTCGCGCTCTTCAGCGATCTCGAGCTGGCGGCGGAACGCCCACTCCTCGTCGTCGGTGACTTGATCGAAGCCGATCTCGCCGACGCCGACGACGGGGTCGCGCTCGAGGTACTCCGGAATTCGGTCGAGGACGTCTTCGGCCATGTCGCGGTAGTTGGCTTCCTTCGGCTCGAGGCCGATCGTCACGTAATGGTCCATGTTGGCGGCTCGCTCGGCGCGATCGGTTTCGTGTTCGATGATCTGCTCGAAGTAGTCGAAGAACGATCCCGCGTTGTGTTTGTCCTGGCCGCTCCAGAACGCCGGCTCGATGCAGCACTCGATACCCGCTCGCCGCGCCCGTCGGTAGTCCTCGGCCGAGCGCGATACCATGTGCATGTGAGGATCGATAATCCGCATACCCGCCGTCCGACGAACGGACGGTTTGGTGCTGTGATCGTTCGCTCGACAAATCCGGCGTTGATCCCGACGAATCGACTCCTCCTCCGCTGGAATACGGCGTTACGGCCGATCAAAGCCGAATTACTTCCGCTACGGAAGCCATAACGAAACCGGTTCGGACCTCACGTTCGTGGGAATGATCCCGACCGAACGAGCGATCGGAGTGGACGGGTGGCGCGCGATCGATCCCGGGGGCAGCGGGCGGTCGCAATTCGATAACTGTTACCCGTCGAGCGGGGAGGATTCGCGATGAGTCAGGGGGCGGATAGACCGGCCGACGAGCGAACTGGGGTCTGGCTCGTCGGTGCCCGCGGGAACGTCGCGACGATGGCGATCGTCGGTGCCCGCGCGATCGCCGGCGGGAGTACCGGGACGACCGGAATGGTCACGGAACGCGAGCCGGTCTCGAGCCTCGAGCTCCCGCCGATCGAGGGCCTGGTCTTCGGCGGCCACGACATCGAACCGGAATCGCTCGTCGCGCAGGCCGAACGCCAACGCGATCGGAACGGCGTCCCTGACGCGGACACGCTCGAGGCAGTCCGGGACGACCTCGCCGAAATCGACGAGCGGATCGAGGTCGGGACGGCGATCAACTGCGGGGCCGCCCTCTCGGCTGAGAGCGAACAGTTAGACGAGGAGCTGGCGATTCGAGACGTCGTCGAGCAGATTGGTGACGATTACGAGTCGTTCCGCGACCGCCACGACCTCGAGCGGCTCGTGGTCGTCAACGTCGCCTCGACGGAACCGGAACTGTCCGATCCGACGCGATACGACAGCCACGACGCCCTCGAGCGGGCTATCGACGAGGACGACCGCGACCTGCCCGCGAGCGTCCTCTACGCCTATGCCGCGATAGCCGGCGGGCATCCGTTCGTCAACTTCACGCCGAGTACGGGCAACGCGCTCGGCGGGGTCCGCGAGTTCGCGGCCGAAAACGAGGTTCCCCACACGGGACGCGACGCCAAGACCGGCGAGACGCTCGTCAAGTCCGCACTGGCCCCCATGTTCGCCGGACGCAACCTCCACGTCATGAGCTGGGAGGGGCACAATATCCTCGGAAACAAGGACGGCCTCGTTCTCGAGGACGAGGCGAACGCCGCGGGCAAGCTGGCGACCAAAGGCGACGTGCTCGACTCGATCCTGCCCGACATCGGCCACAACCGGGTCCGGATCGACTATACCCCGTCGCTGGCCGACTGGAAGACGGCCTGGGACTACATCCACTTCGAGGGGTTCCTCGAGACGGAGATGAAAATGCAGTTCACCTGGGAGGGCTCCGACTCCGCGCTGGCCGCGCCGCTCGTCCTCGATCTGGTGCGCCTGATCGCCCACGCCGACGAACACGGACACGGCGGACTCCAGCCCCAGCTCGCGTCGTTCTTCAAAGCGCCGCTCGGCGTCGAAGAGCACGACTTCTCCCTGCAGCTCAATCGCCTGTACGACTACGCCGAGAGGTACCGCTGACCGCGACCACCATCTGCCCACAGTGAAACCATGACCGAACCGACGATTCCCGCCGCGACTGACAGTGCCGGACGCGTGATCGTTCTCGACGTCGTCGGCCTCCAACCGCAGCACGTCGACGCCGATCGAACGCCGACCCTCGAGTCGTTCTTTCCGGCCGAATCGATGACCGACCTCCGACCGCCCTTCCCCGCCGTGACGGTTCCCGTCCAGACGACGCTCGCGACCGGACGGGGGCCCGGCGAGCACGGCGACGTCTCGAGCGGCGAGTACGACCGCGAGCGCGACGCCGCGGAGTTCTGGGAGCGTGATCGCGGCGACCGCGATCGGCTTTGGGAGACGGCCAGCGACGAGGCCGGACTGACCACCGGCGTATTGAACTTCCAGCACCTGATCGGGACGAGCGCCGACGTCGCGGTCACCCCCTCGCCGATCGAGGACGAGAACAACGACATCCTCGAGATGAACTGCTGGACGAACCCGGACGGCTTCTACGACGATCTCCGGGCGGAGCTGGGGCACTTCCCGCTGCACAACTACTGGGGTCCCGGCGCGAACGAAGCGGGGAGTCGGTGGATCCTGTCGGCCGCCCGCGAGGCGATCGATCGGTTCGATACCGATCTCCTCTGGGTCTACGTCCCCCACCTGGACTACGTCGGCCAGAGCGACGGCCCCGGAAGCGACGCCTTCGCGGAGGAAACCGAAGTCGTCGACGGCCTCCTCGATGAGTTCCTCGAGTTCCTCTCCGAAACCGACCGTTGGGACGAGACCGTCCTCGCGCTCGTCAGCGAGTACGGCTTTCACGGCGTGGATCAGCCGGTGTTCCCCAACCGCGCCCTCCGCGACGCCGGCCTGCTCGAGACGGCCGGCGATGGCGACGTCGACCTCGCCGCCTCGGGCGCGTTCGCCATGGTCGACCACCAGATCGCACACGTCTACGTCGACGAGGGGGCGATCGAGGCCGCTCGCGACGCACTTGAGGAGCTCGAGGGGATCGATTCCGTGCTCGAGGAGGCGAGCAAGGCCGAGCGCGGGATCGATCACCCGAACGCCGGCGAGTTCGTCCTCGTCGCAGCGCCGAACGCCTGGTTCCAGTACTACTGGTGGGACGACCGCGCGAACGCACCGCCGTACGCGACCGAGATGGACATTCACGCGAAGCCCGGCTTCGACCCCTGCGAGCTGTTCTTCGGCGACGACGGACTCGTCTCGCTGGACGCGTCGAAAGTGAGCGGGTCCCACGGCCGCGTCGACGAGTCCGCCTACGGGTGTTTCGGACTCGGGGGGCCGGCAGCACCCGCGCTCGAGGGGAACGATCCGGTCGACGCGATCGACGTGGCCCCGACGATCGCGGATCTGCTCGCGCTCGAGGGGGAGTTATCGATGCCGTTCGAGGGCTCGTCGCTTCGGCGCGGGTAGGTCGGTTGACGTCCTCGAGTGCCAGTTCGAGATTGCTGTCGGAGAGATAACGGGTCAGCGTGCGTGATATCGTGCCACTGCTGGATCGGAACGGAACGCTTTTCATTAGCCCTCGGCAACAACCAGTTGCGAAGTACGCTCCGTTGGCGAGACGGACGAAGTCCGTCGAGGCTCGGTGCGTGAACGCTCCGTTGGTGTAGTCCGGCCAATCATTTCGGCCTTTCGAGCCGATGACCTGGGTTCAAATCCCAGACGGAGCACTCTTCTGAGGAACGAAATGGGAAAGAGGAAGCGTACGCTCTGGGATTTGAATGAGAGAAACGAGCCCAGGGGCGTATCGCGTGATTCCGGTCCCGAAGTGGCCGTCCGTGCGATTCCCGTTCAGCGACGATATCGTCGCTTTCGAGACGGCGAACGAATTGTCGGTCGTAAATCGGCCGTCGTCCGTGGTATGTGCAACCTTCGTACACGAAGAGCTGGACGAGCTCGCAATCCGATCCGATTACGCCTATCCACGACTTAACCGCATCCATCACTACACCGACTCACTGGAATCGGATAGAACTGTATATTCGTAAACCCCTAATATGAGGAGAGCTTCATAACACACAATGACGTACGAACACTTAGATTCCGATCTGGTGAACGAGCTACTCGACGACGGCCGCGCGAGTCTCCGCAGCCTCGCCGAAGAACTCGACGTCTCCGTGACGACCGTTTCGAACCACCTCTCCGATCTCGAGGAGGAGGGCGTGATCGAAGGATACACGCCGAAAGTCGACTACGATGCGGTCGGCTACGACGTCACGGCCGTTATGCAGCTCAAAGCCGAAGGGAACGCGCTTCCCGAGATCACGGAAACGCTGAAAGACCACCGTCAAATGATCTCCGTCTACGAGGTCACCGGCGACTACGACGTGATCGCCATCGGCAAGTTCAAAGACACCGACGATATGAACGATCAGATCAAGACGCTGATCACCGATCCGGACATCAACCAGTCGAACACGAGCATCGTCCTCAACGCGGTCTCCGAAAACGAGCAGTTCGAGCTCGATACGGAGTAACCGGCCGTCGTCCTCGAGACGTCGATAGAAACGACCGGACACGAGGACGGAGTTGGATCCCCTTCTCGAGGCGATTTTCCGCGTGCCACGTCTGCGGTCAGTTGCGGTTCCCGGATCCGTCGCGGGTGTGACTCAGAGGTAATTTGCGAGCCAGTACGCGACGTAGAGGCCGAACAGAGCGATTCCGCCGACGCGCGTGACTCGTCCGCGTGCGAGCATGGCGGTCACGATGAGCAGGCTGGCGGCGAGGAACGGCCAGTGGACCGTCAGGACGTCGCCGCCCGTGCCAACTGGGTGGAGAAGGGCGATGAGTCCGACGTTTGCAGTCATGTAGAAGACCGTGCTGCCGACGACGTTCCCGACGGCGAGCTCCGGTCGATTCTGCCGGACCGGTTCGACGGTGAGCGCCAGCTCCTCGATCGACGCGATGAAACTCAACACCGTCGCGCCGAAGGCCAGCTCCGAGATGCCGAACGCGACGAAGATCCCCTCGGCGCTGACCACCGTAATTCCGGAACCGATCGTCATCCCGACGACCGCGAGGACGGCCACGCCGAGATTGAAGTGCCCGCTCCGACGCTCGAACGACGGGACGAACTCGTCGATATCGAGGTCGACGTCCGTCCGCACCAGCCCGTCCGGTTCGTTGCCGCCGTCCGGCGCTTCTCCGGCCGCTCGAGGCTCGATATCGACGACCTCCGTCACTTCCTCCGAGAGCAGGTAGGTCGTTTCGGACCGGCTCTCGTGCCAGAAAATGTAGGCGAGCAACGGGACGAACAGGGCGAGGAGTGCCGCGCCCTCGAGCGGGTCGATCGTCCCGCCGATCGACAGCGCGAACGCGGGGAGGGGGACGAGAACGAGCATGAGCAGGTAGGCCCGGGGAACGTCCATCCGGAACGGGACGAGGATCGCCGCGAGTCCGACGGCGACGGCGAGGACGAACAGCGACTCACCGAACACGGTCCCGAGCGCGAGCGCCGGAAGGTCGACAAATGCCGCGGTCACGCCGAGGACGGCGTTCTCGAGATCGACGCCGGCCAGGACGACCGCGAGAAAGAACCCGGAAATCCCGAGCGAAACGGCACTCTGTGCGACCGCCTCGATGAAGACCTCGACGCACCAGATCACCAGCACGACGCCGACGAGGAAGAGGCCGACGAGGGCGACCGGGGAATCCGGAACGACCATATCGTCGGTCTACACCGTTGTCGTACTTATGTACGGGTCTCGGTACCACGAGACGCGAAGACGCCAACGGATTCGGACGAGCGACCGACCGGAGTGGACCGATTCCGATCAAAGCGCCTCGGGGATTGGGACACCACCGAGGACGAGCAGCGAGACCAGCCAATAGACGACGTAGAGACCGAGGAGAACGTAGCCGTGCCGGTGCCGGAGTCGCCCGCTCGAGATGAACGCGGCGGAAACGGCGGTGAGAACGACGACGGCCGGGAGATGAAAGAGGAGAACGTCTCGGGGAATGGTCACGTCGGCGACGAACGTGATGACGCCGACGTTGGCCGTTACCGAGAAGATGACACTGCCGATGACGTGACCGATTCCGATCTCCGGAATCCCGCGGCGGACCGGCTCGATCGTCAACAGGAGGTTCTCGATCGTCAACACGAGCGTCAGCACTGTCGCCCCGAAGACGGTCTCTTCGATCCCCCACGATTCGACGATCGCCTCGGATCCCGCCTCGAGGAGCATGGCCCCGGCCACGATGCCGAGCAGCGCGACGGCGGCGAATCCGAGCCAGAAGACACCTTCGTACGATCGCTCGGCGACGTACCGATCTTCGGGAATCTCCTCGAGGACGGTGCTGCTATCGACGTCTTCGATGGCGAGTTCGTCGATCGGAACGCCACCGTCGGCCTCGATTCGCTCTGCGATCTCGGAATCCCTGAAGACGGGAACGTCGCGCTGAACCTCCCGGTAGACGATGTAGCCGAAGAGCAGGGTGAAGATCACGACGAGGACGAGCCCGTGGCCGAGCGTGAGCGGGTCGACGAAGACGAACGGTACCAGAACCAGCGGAGAGATCCCGAGGAGGGCCAGGTAGTCGCGGGGAACGTCGACCGGGAACGGTTTGTAGATCGCCGCGACGGCCAGCGTGATACCGGTGATCGCGAGGGCAGTTCCGAGTGCAGTCCCGAGCGCTACCTGCTCGAGCTCGCCGGCACCGAACACGAGCGCGACGACGGTGTCGTCGAACTCGATTCCCGTGAAGACGATCGCGAGCGCGAATATCGAGACGCCGAGCCCCATCGCCGCCCGCGTGAGGTAACTGATGAGTTTTTCGACGCTATAGGTCAGGGTGATCGCACCGACGGCGAGCACCAGATACGCGAACCACGTTCCCTGAGACTCGACGACGCCCTCGAGGACCTCTTCGACCATGTCCCTCTTCCACGATACCTGTTCACATATATCTAACAGGCCGGAGAGGAATGTCCGTGGGAAATCTATACACGCGGGGCGAATCGCCGAAATATCGGGCGATCCGACGGAGAGGCGACGGAGCCGGACGATCGAGGACGGATCCGGCTAGCCGTGCGTGGGACTGTCAGCTTCGTCTACGTCGTCGGTCTGCAAAACGAAGCTCCGCTCGGGCGGCGGTGCGATCCGCAACTCGACGCTGCGAACGAGTTCGTAGTATTTCCTGTTTCCACGCCGATAGGAGGCGATCAGCCCGGCCTCTTCGAGAGTCGAAAGGTGATGAACGGCGGTTTTTCCGTCCATTCCGGTCGCGTCCGCGAGCTCCGAGACGTACATCGGTCCCCGCGAGAGTTTTCTGAGAATGGCGAGTCGCGTCCCGTTTCCCAGGGCGTCGAGCAAATACATGCCACTAAATGACACTCTCTGCCCACAAGAAGGGTTTCGGCGGTCGGCCTATATGATCCCGGCTCGAGGCCGGTCGGTGCCACGACGTATCGACCGATGTGAACGAGGCTTTATTCGCCTCGTCGTGGCAGGTTCCCCTATGAACGACCGCGTGGAGTTCCCGGACGACCGGACCGACGACCGGCGGACGATCACGAGCGGCTTCTTCGAACGGGAAGTGTATCTCTCGCGCGAGGAGACGGCGGCCTTCCTGCACGACCTCGCCGACCAACTCGAGGCCGGGTCTTCGTTTACGATCTCCGCCTCGGAGTGGGAGATTCCTTTCGACCACAGCGACCCGGTCGAAGTCGAAATCGAGTTTTCCGAGCAAAGCGAGCGAGAATTGGAGATCGAACTCGAGTTCACGGAACCGAGCGGTAGCGAGGATCTGTCGGTTCGGTAATCGGTGTCTGCCGATGCGATCAGCAGCGATACCGGTCCGATATCGACCCGTTTCGACCTGACCGAGTGTGCGGGTGAGGCCGAGATCGTAGTCGACCTCGAGTCGGTTGCGGAGACTCAGTCGCCGGTCAGCACGGACGGACCGGCCGTACACCCAGGATCGAACGGGACGGACCGTCAACCACCAGTTCGAAATGTCGTATGAATACCGTATACTGATTTTTGTAAATAACCCAACGTTCAGAAGGTATTAATAGATCGATGTGGGGGTACGTGACAATGACACACTCCCTCGCAGTCGATACCGACGCGGTGCACGAACGAATCGTCACCGGGGTTGCGGCGCTCGAGGGAGTCGACCCGACGGCATTACCGCCCCTGTTCGACGCAGTCGATCCCGACGCGCTCACGGCGATCTTCGCGACGACGGTGTCGGGCGGTGAGCGAACCGGCCGGATCAGCTTCAGGTATGTGGGTCATAAGGTAACAGTCGAGTTCGACGGGAGTGACGTCCCCCTCGTGACGATCGATTGACGGAGAGCCGTCGTTCGATCTCCCGGTCCGCCGTTCGTCCGCAGTTTCGGCCGGCTATCGGACGGCCGACTGTCACCCCGTTGTGGGCCGTCCCGCGATCGCGTTCCGATCGCGGTTTCGTTCGAACGAACACTGATAGGGGATCGGCTGAAACGTCCACCCAATGGCACGACTCGAGCGGCTCACCGTCTATCCGGTGAAGGGTCTCGACGGCATCGATCTCGAGAGGGCCGACGTCCTCGAGGGCGGAACGGTGGCCCACGACAGGGAGTTCGCACTGTTCGACGAAGAGGGCGACGTGCTCAACGGGAAACGGACCGATCGAGTTCACGCGCTCGATACCGATTTCGACCCGGAGACGTCAGTGCTTCTGGTCGAAGCGCCAGACGGAGAGACGCGGAAATTCGATCTCGACGCGGACCGCGAACGCGCCGAATCCTGGTTCAGCGACTTCTTCGACGAGGACCTCTCGCTGGAGCGGGACGCGTCGCTCGGGTTCGTGGACCGCCGCGAGATGGGGCCGTCGGTGGTCAGCACGGCCACGCTCGAAACCGTCGCGTCCTGGTTCGACGAGATGACGATCGAGGGCGCACGCCGCCGACTGCGGGCGAATATCGAGGTTGACGGCGTCGATCCGTTCTGGGAGGATCGGTTCGTCGGTGAGAACGCACCGGCGTTCGAGATCGGTGACGTTCGGTTCGAGGGGGTCACCCCCTGCGGTCGCTGCGTGGTCCCACAGCGCGATCCCGACACCGGGGAGCCGATCGAAGGGTTTCAGGAGCAGTTCGTCCGAAAGCGGGAGGAAACCTTCCCCGACTGGGCCGACACGGACGCCTTCGATCACTACTACTCGCTCATGGTCATCACCCGCGTTCGCGACCGCGATCGCGGCACTCCCCTTCGCGTTGACGACCCGGTCGAAATCGTCGAGACTCAGTGATCGATTCCCGGCCGCTGGAACGTCGTTTCGGCTCCGTTTTGCTCGCGTTCCGTCCCCTCCAGTGCGTCCTCGAAGTCGAGCCTGGCGATCAGTTCGTTTCGGTCGGGTTCGCCCGGCCGACGGAAGTAGTAGGTGTCCGCACAGCCGGCGACGAGCTCCGAAAGCGGCCGGTCTTCGTCGTGGACGACAGCAACGAGGTCACCCGTTACTGCGATCAGCACTGCGTCATCGGGTTTGTAGAGTCCGTCTCGAAGTTCACAGACCGTGCTGTCGGCCGGTAACTCGAGGGTAACACCGTCGACGGTCGCCCATCGCGTCTCCATACACCGTCGTTCGAGCGTCACAGCCTATACGGTTGTGCCCGCAGACACAGGCCGGTTACGACGCGTTGGTCGGGGACGGCGATCACTCGCGTGGATCACCGGGATCGCTATCGCGAGGGCCACCGGGTCCCGTCGCGGCCGGTGCGGTAAAGTGGGCTCGCTCAGAGGACGTGATGTAATGAGCGACCGGAACGGACTCGCGATCGAGACGCTCGAGTACGTGTCGCGATCGCAGAACCGAGTTCGAATCCTCGAGACGCTCTCGGCCGAGGGAGCCGTCTCGAGGGAATCGCTGATGGCCGAAACCGGCGTCGTTCGAACGACGCTACAGCGGAACCTGATCGGGCTGGCGGAACGAGGGTTGATCCGGGAACGGGATCAGCGCTACGAGCTGACGTCGGCCGGGTCCCTGGCCGCGGCCGGACTGTCGACGGCGCTGGAACGAATCGGTGCTGCCGTCCGGCTACGGCCGGTGCTCGAGCGACTCCCCGCGGACGCGCTCGGATTCGATCCGAACCGGCTGGCCGATGCAGCGGTCGTCGAATCGACCCCAGCGAACCCGTACGGACCGGTCGAACGTCACGTAGCGGCCCTCCCTGGGGTGGAACACGCCAGATTGGCGCTGCCGGCGACGGGAGCCAATCAACTCGAACAATCCCGGAGGGCCATCGATTCGGGCGCCGTGTTCGAGGTGGTCGTTACAGAGGGGGTCGCGGAGACGGTGCGGACTGACCCCCTCGTCTCGGATTCGTTCGCGGCGATCGCCGACACCGATTCGATGACCGTCTCGGTCGCCGAGGACGGCATCTCCTTCTATCTGGGAATCCTGGACGAAACCGTTCAGATCGCCGTCTACGACGAAAACGGCGTGCCGACTGCACTCCTCGAGTCGACCGACGAGCGCGTCAGAGAGTGGGCGGTCGACCGGTTCGACACGCTCGAGCGTCGCTCAGAACCCATCGAGGTCGCGGAATGAGCGTCTCAATCGGAGATTGCACCTCGAGTTGCTGATCGAGACGGGCCAGCCAGCGGTGTGCATGGTATGCACACGCTGTACGGCGTACACACGCTGTGAGGCATACACTGATACTACTTCGAATCGACGCGTACGATGCGGTAGGTGGTACGCCGGTAACCACGCTGTCGCACGCCGCTGACGGCCGACGGATGGGGAGGGGTGCCAACCGACGGGCCGCGACCGACCGGTCCCTGCGACGCGGATTTCTGCTACCGATCGTCTCGGAGTTCTTCCTCTTTTGTCCCGCGAAATCCCGGCGAAGCGTCGGGTGGTCGTCCCGCGACGGTTGCGGACGGACGACGGTCGACGATCGAGTCGAGCTCCACCGGCGGTCGGTTCAGGAAACGCTTAGGGCGTTGCGCTCGGACTCCCGAGTGTGAGCGAGAATCGCGTCGTTCAGGGGCGAATGGTCACGGCCGAAAAGCTCGCGGAGCTCGTCGAAGGCGACTCCGTGATGGAAGTCGATTCGATCGAGGAGGCAGACGAAGCGTGTCCGGACTGCGGTGAAAACGTGTTGAAAGTGGTGTACATGCCGTCGGTCACCGAACTCGTCACCGGCTGGAAGTGCCAGGAGTGCGACTGGAGCGAGACGGATCGGGACTGATCGCGCGTCCGCCACGGGTACCGTCGGCCGAAAATACCCGTCATCGTTCTCGAGCGGTTACCGTCGGTAGTCGAGCGACGGTTCGCTATGCGATTCCGGGGTGACGGACGAGGTCGTTCGATCGACTCTCGAAAAGAGGAACGGTTACGCCTCGACGTTCTCGCCAGTTTCCGCCGTCTGGGGGGCGGATTGGATGCCCCTGTAGGCGAGCGCGGCACCGATCACGAACACGATCGTCGCGAGGTAGATCGGACCGAGGTGCGTCACCCAGTCGTGGGCGAAGAGATCGGCGTAGTGCATCGGGAGCGCGATCGCGAGCCCGATAACGGCGGCGGCGATCGCCGTCGCCCACGCCCACAGCTGTCCGCTCCGGACGCCGTACCACGCGAGCGCCGTGATGGCGATCCCGGTGGCGATGATGAACGCCGCGGTGGCGACGTGGAGGTGGTTGATGTAGTGCATGATGGCCGGATCGATCGCGTCCAGGTCCGCCGGTGTGACCCCGTTCAACGTCGCGACGCCGAGTTCGAAGCCGGTACCGAAGAACGTTCTGGCGAGGAAGACGATCCCGTAGCCGACGAAGGCGACGCCCGCGAACGCCATCAAAAGCGAACCGATTCGGGTTCCCCGCTCGAGTTCGTGATCGGTCTCGTACCCGCCGGCCGTTGCTCGGTTCGTACTCATCGGTCCTGCTCCTCGAGTGGGACCTCGACCGTTTCCACGTGTTGGGCTTCGATTTCGTCGAGGGTGAACTCCTTCCCGTGCCGTTCTTTGACGTGTTCGCGCGTCATCTCGAGCAGTCGTTCCCTGTCGTCTTCCTCGGTCCGCATGCGGAACACGCACCCGGAAACTGCCGTGTCACACGCTACCTGTAGGCCCGTCGTACTGTCTCGTGATTGCAGATCGTCTGTCATGGTTTCGCCTCCCGGCAAAAGTGGGTACGAGTCGGGGGATCGTGTAGGCATCTAGTGGAGTCCGGGCAGCCGGTGACGTCCGTGCACTCGCTGACGCCCGTGCAGCCGCTGAGCGACGGTCTCCGGCTGGCGGCGAACGAACGGTCGCTCATGGGATCATCGCGTCCGCGGCGATCGGCGTACTCCAAGAGAGTGGCCATCGAAGCGGGTGGTGACCGGAGTCAGCGACCGTCTCCGAGCTCACCGCGTCGCGCAGTCATTCGGCGACCAGTTCGGGAACGAGCGGCCGAGAGTCGCGCCGGTAGCTCTCGTACATCGATTCCGCCCACTCGCGTGCCTCCGGTGCGCCGGTATCGATCACCACTCGAACCGTCCCGCTCTCGGGATCGTGTCCGCTGATCGCGATGCGTCGATCGAAGATGGCGACGCCGTACGGCGGCAAATCGTCGTGCAATCGGACGGTGAGATTGTCGCTCTCGCGAGGCCCGGAACAGTGCTCGGGGTAGGTCGAGAGGATGTAGCTGGCAATACGCGGTGGATCGATGATCTCCGTCTCCATCCCGTCGACGATTCGACGGGAGAGTTCGTCCCTGCACGGCTCGAGGAGCCCCAGATCGAATCCGACGAATCGAAATCGGTTCGTCTCACGGAGCAGCGACACGAACCGATTCACCGGGCGGTACGGATCGTCGATCTCGGCGACCGTGACGACCGCATCGGAACCGATCTCGATCGGAAATCCGCTCGCCTCGATCGGGAGCCACTGCCAGACGTCGCGGAGCTTCCGTTCCGTTTCGAACCGGTCGATCACGTCTCGCATTCCTGCAGCAACGAACGCGCCTAATTGCGTCGCCTCGTACTGGTGGCCGTCCTTCCGAACCCAGTGGCGGTCTTCGAACGTACGTAGCGTCCGTCGAATCGTCGACTGGGAAACGCCGGTCAACTCCTGGAGATCGGTTCGGCTACAGGGGCGCTCGGTGAGTGCATCGAGCGCAGCCACGCGGTGGTCCGACCGCGCGAGGAACCCGATGTCCTCGAGCGGCGAACCGTTGGCTCTCGAGATCATGATAAATGTACACACGCCAACGGTATAGCTATGCCCCCCGGTATCTTCCGGAACGGAGCGGTAATCGGGACGGGTACGGACGGTTCGATTGCGTCCCCTCTCTGGCTGCACCGGCAGCGTGGGAATCGCGTGGAGACGTATTCCGCGAACGGAGTACGGAGAACGCACCGATTCGAACCACGAGCGATCTATTGACGCGGCTGGCGAGCCTATCGCCGCTCGACAGTCAGTCCGGAGACAACTGGTCCGGAAGCACCTGTCCCCAGACGTACTTGTCCAGAAGCCGGACCGTCATCGGGTCCTCGACCTCGATGCAACAGGAGAGCCGCGGGTAACCGAACCGGACGGCAGCGGCGTCGTGCCAGTGGGTCGGCTCTGGCGCGGGATCGACCTCGACGGTGCAGGTCGAACACAGCCCTCGACCGCCACAGTTGGCGTGGCGCGACACCGCTCCGTAGACCGGGAAGTCGTGCTCGAGCAGCGCGTCCCGAAGGACCGTCCCGGGTTCGACCTCGATAGTCGTTTCAGTATTCCCGTCGATGACGGTAACCGGGATTCGCTCGCTCATAGCAGACAGTACGATCCCGATCCACGTGGGCCTATCGGACGAATCGACTGGCATTGCACGGCAGGGCTCGTACCGATCCAGTCACCAGATCGCCCACTCAAGAGCCACTACGACGGCGGCGAGGAACACGTGTTCGCCGTCGACGACGAACCCGTAGTACAGCGGGCCGCGATCGGGGGTTGCGAAGGGGATGTAGGCGGCGACGTAGGCGTTCATCGCGAGCACGACGAGGAACCGGCGCGGTATCGCCCCGCTGCCGACGAGGGCGATGACCCCCGCAGCGACGGCGACGGTCGCCAGCAGCGACGGGATGCGGGTCCATCGCGGCCCGAACAGGTTGGGCACCGTGGGGATCCCCGCCGCGCGGTCGCCCTCGATGTCTTTGACGTCGAAGACCACCGCGGCGATGGTGAGCATGACCGTGACGTACGCGAAGAGAAACAGGATCTCCGGCGAGCGCAGCTGGCCGTAGTAGTAGCCGACGCCGAGGGGAATCGCGCCCCAGGCGAAGCCGACGACGAGATTCTTCACGAGGAAGACTCGCTTGACTCCGCCGACGGAGTAGAGGAACACGACCGCGAGCGGGAGGAGCATGTACACCGCACCGGAGACGTCGAGCGCGACCGCTGTCGCGACCGCAACGACGTAGAGCCCGACGCCGACCGCCAGCCAGAGTCGGCCGTACCGCTTCGTAAACGCCGCGCGCTGGGGGACGTTTTGCTCGTCTTCCTCGAGGTCGGTGAACCGGTTGACGGTGTAAACGAACATCGTCGCCGCGAAGACGATGAAGAGGGGGAGGGGATCGAGCGGGAGGTTCGCGAGGAGGGCGGTCGTGAGGGCGACGCTGACGGTCGCCAGCGAAATGAAGAGGTTGCTGTGAACCAGAAACCGAAGGCCGGCCTTGAGGGATGATACCCAACTCGGCGTTCGGTGCGTTGCGGTGGGGGTTCTCACAACGAGTGGGCCTCGTGTGAGACGTTAGGACAGCCGACGTTTGAATGCTGTGTCGGGGGTATCTTGCCCGGTGGCTCGGTCGCCACGGCCAGGAGTCGTTCCGGAACCACGACCTCGATCGGAACTCGTGTTCCTGGGACGGTTCCGGAACTCCGCTGCCAGTGGAGAATCGACAACTCGTAGCGGTATTTCGGAGCTAACTCCGGACGTGCGGGTACGTCACACCCACGTTCAGTTGAAAACCCACACAAAGAAGGGGCGAAGGAAAACGGTACGGCGGTGACGAACCCGGTGTAGTTAATGCGCGTCGATGGAATCCCGCGGCGAGTGGAAACTGGCAGGATTTAAGCAAGGCCGGCACGGCCGTTCGAATGGAATGAAATTGCACGAGTATCAGGCGAAGAGCGTCTTCGCCGAGGCCGGGATTCCGACGCCGGATTCGGAGCTCGCGTCCGACGTCGACGGCGTCGTCGCCGCGGCCGAGGAGATCGGGTATCCAGTAGCGGTGAAAGCGCAGGTACAGGTCGGCGGCCGCGGGAAGGCCGGCGGAATCAAACTCGTCGACGACGCGGACGAGGCCCGAGAAGCGGCCGAGTCGATCCTCGGCATGGATCTGAAGGGCTATCACGTCGATCGCGTCCTCGTCGAGGAAGCGGTCGACTTCGTGAACGAACTCTACGTCGGGATCACGATGGACCGCGGCGAGGGCAAGCCCGTCGCGATGGTCTCGACCAAAGGGGGCGTCAACATCGAGGAGGTCGCTGAGGAGGACCCCGACGCGATCGCCCGCGAACACATCGATCCCTCCTTCGGGATGCATCCCTATCAGGCCCGGAAGGCCGTCTACGACGCTGGCGTCGACCAGTCGGTCGCGCGCGACGTCTCGAGCGTCCTCACCACGCTCTACCAGCTCTGGGACGACAAGGACGGCGCGGACGCCGAGATCAACCCGCTGATGGTCACAGCAGACGACGAGGTCATCGCGGCCGACGCCGTGATGAACATCGACGAGGACGCGCTGTTCCGACAGCCCGAACTCGCCGAGATGGAAGAGGAGGCCGCCGGCGGCGACGAACTCGAGCAGAAGGCCGACGAGTACGGCTTCGACTACGTCCGGCTGGACGGCAACGTCGGCATCATCGGCAACGGTGCCGGGCTCGTGATGACGACGCTCGACCTGGTCGACTACTACGGCGGCGAACCCGCCAACTTCCTCGACGTGGGTGGCGGCGCGAAGGCCGCCCGCATCGCGAACGCGCTCGATATGGTGTTCTCCGACGACAACGTCGATAGCGTCGTCTTCAACATCTTCGGCGGGATCACGCGCGGCGACGAGGTCGCCCGCGGGATCAACGAGGCGCTCGAGCAGTTCGACGAGATCCCCAAGCCGGTCGTCGTCCGACTCGCCGGCACGAACTGGGAGGAAGGTATGGAAATTCTCAACGAGGACCTCGTGACGGTCGAACAGACCCTCGAGGACGCGGTCCAGCGTGCCGTCGAGTACGCTGGGGAGGTGAACGACCAATGAGCGTACTAGTCGACGAGGACACGCGCGTCGTGGTACAGGGCATCACCGGCGGGGAAGGGAAGTTCCACGCCGAACAGATGATGGAGTACGGCACCAACGTCGTCGCCGGCGCGGTCCCCGGCAAGGGCGGCCAGGAAGTCAGCGGCGTCCCCGTCTACGACACGGTCCACGAAGCGGTCGACGAGGAGAACGCGGACACGTCCGTGATCTTCGTCCCGCCGGCGTTCGCCGGCGACGCGGTCTTCGAATCGCTCGACTCCGATCTCGACCTCGCGGTCGCGATTACCGAGGGCATTCCGACGCAGGACATGGCGCGGGTCAACAAGCGCCTCTCCGAGACCGACACGCGACTCATCGGTCCGAACTGTCCCGGCCTCATCACGCCCGGCGAGGCCAAACTCGGCATTCTCCCCGGCAACATCTTCGCCGAGGGGAACGTCGGTCTGGTCTCCCGCTCCGGGACCCTGACCTACCAGGTCGTCGACAGCCTGACCAACCGTGGCATCGGACAGACCACGGCAATCGGTATCGGCGGCGACCCGATCATCGGCACGGACTTCGTCGACGCCCTCGAGCTGTTCGAGGACGACCCCGACACCGACGCCATCGTCATGTGCGGCGAGATCGGCGGCGAGGACGAGGAAGAGGCTGCCGCGTTCATCGACGACTACGTCGACACGCCGGTTGCCGGCTTCATCGCGGGCCGCACGGCACCGCCGGGCAAGCGCATGGGCCACGCCGGTGCGATCGTCTCCGGCTCCGGGACCGGAACCGCCGAGAGCAAGATCTCGGCGCTCAACGACGCCGGCGTCCCCGTCGGCGACACGCCCGAGGAAGTCGCCGACCACATCGAAGAGTTCCTGTCGTAATTCACTCGAGCGTACTCGCGGGCCGCGCCTGACCGGCCCCCGTCGCTCGCTCGTTTTGCGGTTTCGGCTACTGTCGGTCAGTCGCTGTTCGGAAACCGTTTCCTGAACCCGTCTCGACACCGCAGGTGCCGTCAGTCGCTCGCACTACGATTAGGGCCGTAGCCGTCGCGTTTCGTCGTATGCCAGTCCACATCGAGTGCGATGCGTGCGGGCGGGAGCATTCGATTCCGGACCGGCCGGACGATTCGGAAACGGGCGGAACACACTGTCCCGACTGCGGTGCGAAATCGTTCACGGTCCGTCGGGCGGGACTCGGGTGGCATCCCGACCCGTGATAGCGGGATCCGCGTCGGAAAACGAACAGCGACCGTCAGCGAAATCCGGGCTGGGGCGTGCGTCGCAACCGATACACCGTCGCGCTCGAGTGCCGCGGGATCGGTCGATGCAATCCGGGGGGTATCCGTCAGAACAATCCGGTGACGGCCGCCCAGAGTCGGCCGAAGAAGCCGGCGGATTCGGTGTCGTCCGTCGTGGATTCGCCGTCGTCCGCGTCGTCGGGTTCGGTAGCGTTCGAATCAGTTCCGATGGTCGAATCCGTCCCGTTTTCCTGGGCTGAAACGGCGATACTCGAGTTCGAGGGTGCCGTCTCCTCCGTGTCGGCGTCGGACGACGGGCGCTCGTCCGGTTCGGATTCGGTTTCGGCGAGCCGATCGGCAATCTCGTCGACGGCTCCGGCATCGTCGTCGGCGTTTCGAACGGTCGCGTCCGACGATGTTTCCGGGTCCGTCTCGGCGGTTGGCGGTTCCTCGTCGACAGTCCCGTTCGGTTCGTCCGATGCGGGATTTGCGTCGGACTCCTGGGGTTCCTCCGAGACGGAACTCTCGTCGGACTCGTCCGTTTCGATCCACAGGAACTGCTGGTCTTTCGTTCGGCCCGTGAGAAGGAGGTCCTCGAGTTCGTCGTCGTCGGCCAATAAATCGTCGTGAACTGCCGTCTCCCGCTCGGGGTCGGGCTCGTCCGCGCTCGCGATGATGTCGTCCGGACTGTCGTCCGCGAGAACGTCGTCGGCGCCGCCCTCGTCCGTTACGTCGGCGCGGAGCTGGTCGAAGACGTCGGCCGCCGTCCTGTCCTCGACGGGATCGGTCTCTTCCGCCTCGGCGGCGTCGCCGTCCGTCGATTCGGTCCAGCGGTTCTCCCCCGAATCGCCGTCCTCGAGCTCCCCGAACAACTCGTCGACACTCGCGCCCGCATCGAACGCGGTGTCGCCCGGATTGTCGATCTTGCTATCTGTCATAAACCCGTTCACGTCTAGATCATAATCACGCGTCTTTAATTTTTGGAATTTTTCCAGTCACGATTGATGAGATATGTGATGTATTAGTGTATTGGCCGTTAGGCGGTACCGACGAGGTCGGAAGTTGACAAGTAGGGAACGAACGGCTCTCGGAGAAGACAATCGGCAAAATCGCGGCTCGAGCCGGGAAATGGGACGCCGCGGCTCCGCTCCCTCAGTCGGCGGGTCGCGGCACAAGCCCTATTACTCGATACGATGAATGCGAAAGGGTACCATGACTGGGATCGAGTACGACGACTTCCTGGACCTCGGGTACGAACCCGGAGCGACGGAGTTGGTCTGTGAATTCACCATCGAACCGGCGGCGGACATGTCCGTGGAGGCCGCGGCGAGCCGAGTCGCGTCGGAGTCCTCGAACGGAACGTGGGCCGCGCTACACGTCGACGAGGACGAACTGACGGACCTCGGTGCGGTCGCCTGCGGAATCGACGGCGACCGGATCACCGTCGCCTACCCCGCCGAGTTGTTCGAGCCCGGCAGTATGCCACAGATCCTCTCGTGTATCGCGGGGAACATCCTCGGAATGAAGGCCGTCGACTCGATCCGGCTCGAGGACTGCCAGTGGCCGGAGTCGATCGTCGGAGAATTCCCGGGCCCCCAGTTCGGCACGAGCGTCGCACGAGAGAAACTCGATGCCGGCGACCGACCGGTGCTCGCGACGGTGCCGAAACCCAAGGTCGGCCTCTCGACCGACGCGCACGCCAGAATCGGTGAAGAGGCCTGGCGCGGCGGCATCGATCTGTTGAAAGACGACGAGAACCTGACCGATCAGGCGTTCAATCCCTTCGAGGACCGGCTCGCGGAGAGCCTCGCCGCGCGCGACCGCGCTCAGGAGGAGACGGGCGAGCGCAAGGATTACCTCGTGAACGTGACCGGGGAAACCGTCGAGATGCTAGACCGAGTCGACCGCGTGGCCGAACACGGCGGCGGGTTCGTCATGGTCGACGTCATTACCTGTGGGTGGGCCGCCGTCCAGAGCGTCCGAGACCGCTGTGAGAAGCACGGCCTGGCAATCCACGCCCACCGCGCGATGCACGCCGCGTTCGATCGCCTTGAGCACCACGGCGTCTCGATGCGCGTCATCGCACAGATCGCCCGGCTCTGCGGCGTCGACCACATCCACACCGGGACCGCAGGCCTGGGCAAACTCGCGAACGAGGACACGCCGGGAATCAACGAGTGGCTCACGGGCGACTGTCACGGCCTGAAGCCCGTCCTTCCGGTCGCCTCGGGCGGCCTCCACCCCGGTGTCGTCGATCAGTTGATCGATGCCCTCGGGACGGACATCATCGTGCAGGCCGGCGGTGGCGTTCACGGCCACCCCGACGGGACGCACGCGGGGGCGAAAGCCCTTCGACAGTCAGTCGAAGCCTCGATTGCCGGCGAGAGCCTCGAAGAGTACGCCACCGACCATCCGGAACTCGCGACGGCGCTCGAGAAGTGGGGCGCGGAGACGCCGCGGTAGCCGCGCCGTTCGGTCGATCCTCGAGTCAGGTCCGATCGACGAAGTCGACGATGTGCTCGGCGATCTCCTCACCGGCATCTTCCTGCAAGAAGTGTGCGGCCTCGTCGATCCAGACGTCGGGTTGGTCGCTCGCGGTCGGGATGAGGCCCCGCAGCGGATCGCGGTTGTCGGCCGTGATCGGATCGTTCTTCGCGAACAGGACGAACGCGGGTTTCTCCCACTCGGCGAGCCGATCCTGTGCGTCCGCGAACAACTCGGCCCCGGGGTCGTCGGGCGATTGCGGCACCAGCCCCGGGAAGGTACGGGCACCGGCCATGTACCGTTCGTCCGGAAACGGCGCGCGGTAAGCGTCGATCACGTCCTCGGAGAGGTCCCGGTAACAGCCGTTCGCGACTAGCTCGCCGATGTCGAGGTCCTCGGCGGTCGCCACCATCTCGGCGAACGCGTGCCAGGTGTCGCTCATCTCCTGAGTCCCGTCGGGGAGGCCGGTGTTCATCGGGACGAGCCGGGCGAACCGCTCGGGCTGGTTGGCCGCGAGCGACAGTCCGAGCAGGCCACCCCAATCCTGGCAGACGAGGGTGATGTTCGTCAGCTCGAGTTCCTCGACGAACGTCCGAAGGGCGTCGTAGTGCATGTCGACGGTGTACTCGTCCCGGTCTTCGTACCTGTCTGAGCGCCCGCAGCCGATCAGGTCCGGTACGACCACGCGGCCCCGTTCGGCCAGCGTTGGCATCATCTTCCGGTAGAGGAACGACCAGGTCGGTTCGCCGTGCAGACAGAGGAACGTCTCCTCGTCCTCGGTGGTACTCCCGTCGCCGCCGGTTTCCACGTACGCCATCCGCAGATCACCGACGTCGACGTACTGCGGCTCGTAGTCGAAATCCGGTACGTCCTCGAACCGATCCTCCGGAACGCTGACAGTCATACGGCATGATACCGCGTGTCACTATTCAAAGGTTGGGGAACCGATGTGAACTTCCTTCCCGTGGAAAACGATCGGACGCGACCGACGAGATGCGTCCCTCACATGCTGGGCCACGAGAACGACGGCTCCCGGCGGACCTCGAGGACGCTTCAATCGACGTGACCATCCAAAAACATTATATTCTCGTTAACTGCTTTTAGAGATGTGGTTTACGAGACTGGAAACGAGACGGTCGACGACGCGCTCGAGCGGGTCATGGCCGGCGAGCAGCTCGATCGGACCCACGGGCTGGCACTGATGGCCCAGCCGGTCGAGGCGCTCGCGGAGGCCGGCGCGACCGTGCGCGATCACTTCGGTGACGGTACGGTCGACGCCTGCTCGATCGTCAACGCGAAGGCGGGTAACTGCGCCGAGGACTGCGGGTTCTGTGCGCAGTCGGTCCACTTCGATACCGGCATCGACACCTACGGCTTCCTCGGCCCTGAGAAGATCCTCGAGGCGGCGAAGCGCGCCGAACGCGACGGCGCCCAGCGATTCGGCATCGTCGTCGCCGAGAAAGGCGTCTCGAAGGAACATCGTCCCGAGGAGTGGGCGGAGGTCCTCGAGTCGATCCGACTGGTTCGCGACGAGTGCGATCTCGAGGTGGACGCCTCCCTCGGTATCCTCACCGAGGAGGAGGCCGCGATCCTCGCCGAGGAAGGGATCAATCACTACAATCACAACATCGAGACCTCCCCGGACTACTTCCCCGAGATCGTCAACTCTCACAGCTTCGCGGACCGGGTCGAGACGCTCGAGGTCGCCAAGGAAGCCGGGATGGACCTCTGTGCCGGCGTCATCCTCGGCATGGGCGAGACGCCGACCGACCGCGTCGAGGCCGCGATCGCCCTGCAGGACATCGGCGTCTCCTCGCTGCCGGTCAACGTCCTCAACCCCGTCGCGGGGACGCCGCTGGCGGAGGCGGGCGTCGACATCACGACCGAGGAGATCGTCAAGACGGTCGCGGTGTACAAACTGCTCCACCCCGACTCGCGGGTCCGCCTGACCGGCGGCCGCGAGGTCAACCTCGAGCCCGACGAGCAGCACCTGCCGCTCGAGGCCGGCGCGGACGGCATCCTCACTGGCGACTACCTCACGACCGAGGGGCAGTCGCCCGGCGACGACCTGGAAATCGTCGAGCGCGCGGGGATGGAGCCGAACATGGACGCCAACGAGTTCGATCCCGAGGAGGTCAAGGCTCGACACAGCGAGGCCGCGGAATCGGACTCGTCGACCGAAACGGCGGCCACGGGCGCGGAACCGAGCGACGACTGACGACCAGCGGACGAATTCAGCACATCGATACACATGGACGAAATCACGTTTGCGGTCCTCGGAACCGGAGGCATCGGCCGACGAGCACTCGAAGTAAGCCAGCACAAGGACGCGTTGACGCCCGTCGCGGCGTGTGACCGCCACGGCGTCGCCGTCGATTTCGACGGCCTCGACGTCGACGAACTGCTCGCGGCGACGGAAGGCAATATCGATAGCGAGCCGCGGAGCGGCTCGGATAAGTCGAGCGGTGACGAGCCGCGAGACAACGAGGTCGCCACGGACGGTGGCGCGGCCGCCGAGGGCGGCGTCAAACAACACGGCGAAGCGAAAGGCGTTGTCGCCTCGAGCCAGGCCCGACGCAGCGAGGATCCGATTCAGGAGATAATCGACCACGGCGACCGGATCGACGCGGTGCTTCTCGCGCTACCGAACTACGAGCACGACTTCATTCCGCGGACCGCCGACCGCTTCGCCGAGGGCGACTACTCCGGCGTCATGATCGACGTGCTCAAGCGCTCGCGCGTGATCGACATGCTCGACGATCGCAGCGAGTCGTTCGAGGACGCCGGTATCACCTTCATCTGCGGGGCGGGCGCGACGCCCGGGCTGCTCACCGGCGCGGCGGCGCTGGCCGCCCAATCGTTCGTCGAGGTCACCGACGTCGACATCTGGTGGGGCGTCGGTCTCAAGTCCGGCTACGAGGACAACCGCGGGACCGTCCGGGAGGACATCGCCCACCTCCCGGAGTACGACATCGAGACCGCCCGCGACCTCTCCGAGGCGGAGATCGAGGCGATCATCGACGAGCACGACGGCGCCATCGAGTTCGAGGACATGGAACACGCCGACGACGTCCTGCTCGAGCGCGCCGGCGTCTGCGACGCCGAGGACGTCGAGGTGGGTGGCATCCTCGACGTGCGCAACGACGAGAAGCCGACGACGACCACGGTTCGCGTGACCGGGCGGACCTTCGACGGCGAGACGGCGACGAACACCTTCCGGCTCGGCGACGAGACCAGCATGGAAGCCAACGTCAACGGCCCCGCACTGGGCTACCTGAAGGCCGGCGTCCGACGGAACCGGGCCGGCGAATACGGCGTCTTCGGACCGGCCGATCTGATGCCCGGCTTCTGAGTTACGCACTGTACGTCCAGATCCGTTTTCGATGGGAGAAACACCACCACACCCGAGACCGTGGCGAATCGACCGGCTCGAGCGGCGAGCGAGCCGAACCAGCCGAGCGACCGGAATCGTGAGAATCAAACCGTGGCGTTGAGTCCGTTTAGCCGAATGGCCGACCGCGGGTTCGATCTCGAAGACCGACTCGAGACGCTCGAGGAAACCGACCTGAAACGCGCACTGTCGCCGGTCGATCGGGTTGCCGAGCGCGGCTACTTCGGCGAGCCCTCGGGCGGCGATCTGCCGGTTCTCGAGACAGCCGAGGCGCTGGTGTTCGCCTCGAACAACTATCTGGGGCTGACCGACGACCAGCGAGTACAGGATGCGGCCCGACAGGCCGCTGCGACGGTCGGCACGGGTGCGGGAGCGAGTCGACTCGTCACCGGCGATACGATGGTCCATCGGGACCTGGAACGAGTACTCGCCGAGGTCAAGGGAACCGAGCGGGCGCTGGCGTTCTCCTCGGGCTACGCCGCGAACGTCGGGACGATCGCAGCGCTCGAGCCGGACGTCATCTTCTCCGACGAACTGAACCACGCGAGCATCATCGACGGCTGTCGGCTCGCGGGTGCCGAAACGGTCGTCTACGACCACTGCGACGCCGCGAGTCTGCGATCGAAACTCGAGGAGCGCGCCCGAACGGCTACGCGAGACGGTCGGGATCCGGCCGACGAATCGTGGTTGATCGTCACCGATTCGGTGTTCAGTATGGACGGCACCGTCGCACCGCTGGAAGCGATCTGTGACGCCGCCGAGGCGTTCGGCGCGTGGGTGATGGTCGACGAGGCCCACGCGACCGGACTGTACGCGAACGGCGGCGGCGTCGTACAAGCCGAGGGGCTCGAAGACCGGATCCAGATACAGATGGGAACGCTGTCGAAGGCGCTGGCCAGTCAGGGCGGATACGTCGCCGGGAGCGCGGACCTGATCGAGTGCCTGGTCAACGATGCGCGCTCGTTCGTCTTCTCGACCGGCCTCGCGCCGCCGGCCGCCGCGGCCGCGAGCGAGGCGCTCCACGTCGCCCGCCACAGCGGTGCTCGAGACCACCTCTGGGAGAACGTCGCCCACCTCCGCGACGGGCTCGAGTCGATGGGATTCGAGGTGTTAGGCGAGTCCCAGATCTTGCCCGTACTCGTGGGTGACCGAACGGACGCGATCGACCTCGCCGAGGGCATCCGGGAGCGCGACGTCGTCGCACCGGCGATCCGACCGCCGACCGTTCCGGAGGGAACCAGCCGCATCCGCGTCGCCCCGATGGCGACGCACGACCGGGACGACATTATCACCTGTCTCGAGGCGTTCAGGGCGGCCGGCGAGGAGGTGGGACTGCTGTGAGCGCACGGCGACCGCTCGCCGTCGTCGGCACCGGCACGGGCGTCGGAAAGACGGTCATCACGGCCGGGCTCACGCGCCTGCTCCGCGAGGCCGGTCACGATGCACGGGCGATCAAGCCGGCGCAGACCGGCCATCCGCCGGACGACGACGCCGGATTCGTCGCCGCGGCCTGCGAGGACCCCGACGCCGCGACCTGTCCGCGCTATCTCGAGCCGGCGCTGGCACCGCGGGTCGCGGCCGAGGTCGCGGACGAGACAATCGAGTACGAGGCGATCCGTGCGGCCTGCGAACGCGAGATCGAGTCGACGCCGGTCCCGATCGTCGAGGGGATCGGCGGACTTCGAGTGCCGCTGGCCGGTGACCGCGAAGTGATCGACCTCGTCGCGGACCTCGAGGCCGTGGCGGTGGTCGTCACGCGGGCTGGACTGGGGACGCTCAACCACACCGCGCTGACGGTCGACGCGCTCGCGGCTCGCGGCATCGACGTCTGCGGGATCGTCGTCAACGAGTACGCGGGCGAGACGGTGGCCGAACGGACCAATCCCGACGAACTCGAGCGCATGACGGGTCACGGGGTCGAGACGGTCCCGCCGCTCGACGATCGTGAGGGGGAGAACGATCCGCCAGAACTCGCTGCCGGAGTCGTCGATGCACTGTCGCCGGCGTTTCGCGACCGGCTGCCGATGGAACTGTCTCGGTAGCGCCGCGTAATTACTCAGGCCGACGGGGCCGTTCGTTCGTCCTCGGCCGTCGTCTCGCGGCCGGACGTGATATCGAGTTCGGGTACCGCCGCGTCGAGGTCGATGAGGTAAGAGACCACTTCCGACTTCCGGTGTTCCACCTCGAGGTGGACGCAGAGCGCGTTGCGGTCGTCGTACGGTTCCGTGCAGAGCGGGCAGCTGTGGGCGTCTGTCATTCGGCCGATCACCGTGTGATACTCTCACCGCTCATCGACGTAATAGTGTCGGTCAATTTATGTATGACATATCACCGACGAATAAAACCAGGTCATCGACGCTCGACCGGATTCGCTGTTCGTTCGGACTGCGACTGTACCGATCGAGCGGCGACGAGTAGCCGCTCAGAAGAAGTCGTTCAGCCCTGACTGATCGTCGTCCGGTTCGTCAGCCGCCGATGCGTCGTCCGATTCGGCCTCCGAGGCGCTTTCGCCGTCGGCGTCCGTGGAAGCGAGCGTCCGTTGACCGCTCGAGTCTCGATCGCCGTCGTCGCCCTCGTCAGTATCGGCACTCCCTTCGTCGCCGTCCGTGCTCGAGCGGTCGGCCTCGAAGAAGGCGTTACCCGAGTGTTCGACCGCTCGTTCGGCTTTGCGCTCTTCGGCGTCCTCGACGATGGACTGGACCTTGTTGGTATCCTTCCCGCTGCCGGTGACGAAGGAGACTTCAGACTCGTCGAGATCGTACGCCGCGGCCATGCGGACGGTGAGATCACGATTCTTGCAGTGGTGGGTCATCGCCGAGAGGAAGGGGAGAATCTCCCGGCGGGCCGTGGCGACGCTCGCCCCCTCCCGTTCGGCGATGCGCTCGGCGATCGAATCACGGGTATTTCGCGTCCCCTTGGTCCGGCCGAGTTTCGACCAGTAGCTCGGCGGGCCGTATCGCGTCCACCCGCCCTTGTCGCCCCGCCGCGAGGCGGCGACCCCGGCGGTCATGTTGTCCGTCGCGTACCGCCAGTAGGAGTAGTCCTGCGTGGCCCGGACGCGGCCCAGCCAGCGATCGGCGTTCGAGAGGAACTCGTACGCGTCGGCCAGCTCCGCACCCTCGTAATCCTTCGGAACGTTGTCCTCGATCCAGTTGAGCAGGTCGTCCGGCGTCTCGTCGACGTCGTAGGAGGCTCGCAACGCGCCCTCGGCGTCTTCCTCCTTGATGAGCGCGTCGAGGAAGTCGAAGATCCCCTCGGTGGTGTCGCGCTCGCTCGTCACGACGTCGTCGACGGTCAATCGCTCGGCTTCCTCCGCGACCGCCTGCAGGTCGTTGACCGCCGAGCGCAGGTCGCCGCTCGTCGACTCGGCGATCTTCTCGAGCGCCTCGTCCTCGAACTCGATTCCCTCGCGTCGGCAGATATCGCGCAGCACGGGAACGATCGACCGCTTCGAGACGTCCCGGAATTCGATGGTCTCGCAGGCGTTGCGAAGCGACTGGCTCATGTCGTAGAACTCGTTTGCCACGAGGACGATCGGCTGGTTCGCGTCCTTGACGACGCGCGTGACCTCCCGCGAGCCGCCGTAGTCTGCGTTGCCGTGGAAGTTGTCCGCTTCGTCGAGGATGACGAGCCGGCGACCCGCTTCGCCGGCGGTGAGCGTTCCGCTCTTCGCCGCTTCGCCGGCGATCTTCTCGATGACGTCGGCCCCCCGGCTGTCGCTGGCGTTGAGTTCCATCACCGGCCATCCCATGTCGTTCGCCAGCGCGTGGGCGGCGGAAGTCTTCCCGACGCCCGGGCTGCCGTGGACGATCACCGACTTCCGGTGGTCGTCCCAGCTCTGGGCCCACTCCTCGAGTTGGTCGCGGGCCTTGTTGTTGCCGCGTACCTCCGACAGCGTCGTCGGGCGGTACGTCTCCGTCCAGTCGGTCATTGGACACTGGTTGGTGCGAGTCGCGTTTAGTGGTTGCGGAGCATCACTCCTCGGTAACTGTTTCGATGAGCACGAGGAGAAAACCCGTTTCCGCGTACGTTTAGCGTCCGGCTTCGTCGGACGCCGCTTCACGCGCCTCCGCACGGAGTTCGGCTGTCCTTTCCTCGCCGTCCGCGAACTCTTCTCTGAGCGCCTCGAGGGGGTCGTCTGCGACTGGAATCAGCTTGATGCCATCGTGAAGATCGACGATATGGTAGTGATCGCCGTATCGCTCTCGGAGCCCTTTCGGAAGCGTCAGGCGACCACGATCGTCCAGTGTCGTATCCGGCATGCGCGACGGTACGATGGCCACGGATACGAACGTACCCCATGTTCGATCAGTCATCCACTCACTGCCGTCGGGTTGACTGGCTACTCAGGAACGATACCTCTGGACGACACTGTTGCACCGCACTTCTAAGCGGCTGGATCGCCTTGGTTCACTAATGGCGGAGTTCATCGACCTCGTCGCGCGCTCGCTCCGCGAGGAGACGCGCAGCGAGTTCGACCGCCGCGTCGACGAGCAAGCCGCCCGTCTCACCGACGCTCTCCGGACTGGACGACTCGACAACCCCGGATTCGGGCTCGGCATCGAACTCGAGGCCTACGCGGTCGACGAGGAGAACCGGCTTGCTCGAGTGCCCGACAGCGTGTTCGACGAGCACTGTGACAGGGAGCTGGGGGAACATAACGTCGAGCTCCACACCGATCCGACGCCGTTCGACGACGAGGGGATCGCCGCACAGGCGGCATCGCTCCGTCAGGATTATCGGACCGCACAGCGAGCGGCAGCGCAGAACGGACTCGAGATCGTTCTCGATTCGATGTGGACGATTCCGCCGCGGGAGGGCAGTGGCGACTACCTGGGAGCCGTTCGCGAGTGTGAGGGGCTGTCGATCGCCGAGAACATGACGTCGTCACCGCGCTACTGTGCGATCGACAACGACGTATTGGGGCGGACTGGGGGTTCGATTCCCCTCTCGGTTCCGGGCGTCGACCAGCAGTTTCCGTCGCTCCTGTTCGAATCCCTCGCGAGTTCGATACAGCCACACCTCCAGGTCCCCGACGCCGAGGCGTTTCCGCGCTACTACAACACCGCCTTGGGAACGCTCGGCCCAGTCCTCGCGCTGGCGACGAACTCGCCGTTGCTCCCGCCCGACCTGTACGCGACCGACGATCCGTACGACGTGCTCGAGGAGACTTCCCACGAACTCCGAATTCCGGTGTTCGAGCAGTCCATCAATCGGGCCTGGGAGAAAGTCCGGTTTCCCGACGAGATCGGGAGCGCGGCTGATACCATCGACCGTCTGGTCGCCGATCCGACGTGTGCGCCGTTCCTCCGCGAGTGGCTGCGAGACGATGAGCGTGAGACCTTCGCGGAGCAGTTCTGGGAACTCGATCACAAGCGGGGGACCTACTGGCGGTGGCTTCGTGCCGTCATCGGCGGCCAGCCGGTCGATCGGGGCGACCGCTGGTCGATTCGCATCGAATACCGGCCGCTCCCCACGCAACCGACTATCCGGGAAAACATCGGACTCCAGTGTCTGGTCGCCGGGCTCGTCCGCGGACTGTGTGTCGCCGATCATCCGCTCGAGACCCTCGACCGAGACGCCGCCGAACGGAGCTTCTACAGCGCGGTCGAAGACGGGCTCGACGCCGACCTCGCGTGGATCACGGCCGACGGTGACCGGACGACCGACTCGAGCGTGATCTACGAGGAACTCTTCGAGTACGCACGACGGGGGCTCCGCGGGCAAGGCGTTTCGTCGGACACTATCGAGGAGTTCCTCGGACCGCTCGAGGCGCGCTGGACCGACCGGACGACACCGAGTCGGTGGAAACTCGCTCGCGTCACCGATCACCTCGACGCTGGCAAAGAGTTTGACGAAGCCGTCCGCGAGATGCAAAGCGAGTACATCGCTCGAGCGACGAGCGAGGAGCCGATCACGCGGTGGTCCTGAACTCGGCGACCACCGATCGGCGACCGCTCGTCGAACGGGGCGGGCGTGTCTCCAGTGGCCCGATCGGACACCGGCACAGGCGGTGCCAAACAGTAAGCCGTTCGACAGCGAGATGGCCGGTATGGAGGATCAATCGAGCCACGGTGACGGAGCAGACGAGACGACGCGGGGATATGCACCCGTGGGACACGCTGCGCCTGGGGGATTGGCACTGGCCGCGAACGGAGTCCGGCTCGAGCCCTCGGAGACGCGATTCGAACCCGAGGTGGCCACCGACTGGACGTTCCGAATCGTCGACGAGGACGGGAAAGCGGTGACCGATTTCGAGGAAGCGCACGGGCAGCGCGGTCACCTCATCGTCGTTCGGCGGGACCTCACTCGATTCCGGCATCTCCACCCGGAACTGGCGTCAGACGGGACGTGGTCCGTCGAGGGGCTGACGTTACCGGATCCGGGCGTATATCGGGCGTTCGTGGATGTCGTCCTCGATGGACACTCGACGACGCTCGGGTTCGATCTGTTCGCTTCGGAACCCGGAACGATCGAAGCGCGGCCGAACTCGTCGCGCCGAGCGACGGCAGGCGAGTACGAAATCGAACTGCTCACGAACGAGATTGTCGCTCGGGAAGGAAGCCGATTGATCTTCGAAGTCCGCCGTGACGACGATCCCGTTTCGGAATTGGGACAGTATCTCGGAGCGCTCGGCCACCTCGTCGCGGTCCGTGAGGGGGACCTCGCGTATCTCCACGTCCATCCCGAGGCGACTGCACCCGACAGCGGACGTGTCGAATTCGGGGCGACGTTTCCGACCCCGGGACGGTATCGACTGTTTCTGCAGACCAGGCCGGAAGGGACCTTGACGACGACGCAGTTCGACGTTCACATCCGCACGTAATAGTCACTGTCTCGGCTCGAGAGGAACCGAATATGGCTGGTCTCAGTTTTCAACCGGACGACTCCTCGGCCTCCGTAACGCTCTCGCTGACGATCACGCTCGAGATGCGCGTTCCGTCCACGTCGTCGACGGTGAGCTCGTAGCCGTCGGCCTCGATCGAGTCGCCGACTTCGGGCGCACGGCCGAGGCGGCTCAACACGAGACCCGCGATTGTGTCGTACGCGTCGGCTTCGAACGTCGTCCCGAGGGCGTCGTTGACGTCCGCCAGCGGGACGCCGCCGTCTACGCCGTACCGACCGTCGGGGAGTTCGTCGACGGTCGGCTCCATGTCGGCGACGTCGAACTCGTCTTGAATCTCGCCGACGACCACCTCGATGACGTCCTCGATCGTCAGGATCCCTTCGAAGGCCCCCCACTCGTCGATGACGACCGCCATCTGGACGTTTTGTCGCCGGAACTCGGCGAGGATCTCGTCGATCCGGCGCGTCTCGGGAACGATGAGGACGTCTCGAGCGAGGTCGCGTGCGGTCGGTTCGGCCGCTCGTTCCTCGTCGGTCGTGTCGTCACCGTCTGCAGCTTCGATCGCCTGGAGGATGTCCTTCGCGTGAACGAAGCCGACGACGGGGTCGTCGGACTCCTCGTCGACGACGGGGAATCGCGTGTAGTTCCCGTTGGCAGCAACGCCGCGGAGTTCGGAGAGGGGCATTCCCGCTCTGACGGTGATGACGTCCGGGCGCGGGATCATGACTTCGCGAGCGACCGTGTCGCCGAGATCGAAAATCGCCTCGATCATCTCGACTTCGTCCATGTCGACCGCGCCCTGTTGGCCCGACTGTGAGACGATACGCAGAATCTCCTCTTGACTGTGGCTCTCGTCGCGCTCGGATGGCGGTGCGACGCCGATGAGCCGAGTGAAAAAGTTCGCCGTCCCGTTGAAGACGATGATCCCTGGGAGGAAGATGTAGTAGAAGAACTTCATCGGCGCGGCGACGAGCAGCGCGATCCGCTCGGCGTCCGCGATGGCGAGGGTCTTCGGCGCGAGCTCCCCGAAGACGACGTGCAGGAAGGTGATGATACTGAACCCGATCGCGATGGATACCAGATGAAGCGTTCCTGCTGGAAGCACTGGCCCGAGCACGGGCTCGAGTAGCGAGGCGATAGCCGGTTCGCCGACCCACCCCAGCCCCAGCGATGCGATCGTGATACCCAGCTGGGTCGTCGCGAGGTAGTCGTCCAAGTTCTCCTCGGCCTCCTGGACGAGTTTCGCCGACGACCGGCCTTCGTCGACGAGCGTCTGAATCTGCGTCGGTCGGATCCGAACGTACGCGAACTCCGCGGCGACGAAGAACCCGTTCAGGAAGACCAGGAAGAAGGCGAAAAGGAGCCGCCCGAACGAAAAGGCGAGATCAACCGCTACCATCGTTGCCTCCGTGACTGGTGTGGGCAATCCGATAGCGGTGGTTCTCGGGAGGACTCACTCACTGTTCCACGGTGGATTCGATCGTCCACCGCGTCCGAATCGATGGGACGGCCCGTATCGCTCGGCGACGGGACGACTGCGATGTCGCCATCGCCTGTGTCAACGACCATACGAGTAGTTCGCACACGGCTCACAAAACCGTGGCGCTGGCGCTCGCTCGAACGGGTCCGTCCGCCGTCGATTGCCGACAGGATCCCGGAGCGAATAACTGCCCGGCCCCCCAAGGCGGGCTATGAACGTCGCGATCGTCACCGTCGGCGACGAAATTCTCGCAGGGTCGACGACCAACACCAACGCGTCGTGGCTCGCCCAGCGGATCACCGAACGCGGCAGTACCGTCGCTCGCATTCTGACGATTCCCGACGAGCGCGAGCTCATCGCCGACTACGTCGCCCGCTGGAGCGACGAGTTCGACGCCGTGATCGTCACCGGCGGGATCGGGGGCACTCCCGACGACGTAACCGTCGAAGCCGTCGCCGACGGCCTCGAGCGCGAGTTCGTCGTCCACGGCGAGATTCGAGACCGGCTGGTCGAAAAGGCGGCCGCGTTCCGGGACGAAAACCCGGACATGGTCGAGGAGTACGACCTCCAGCTCGACATCGACGCCGCGGCGTCGATCCCCGAAGGCGCGACGCCGATCGTCGTCGACGAGGGGTGGGCCCCGGGCTGTATCGTCGAGAACGTCTACGTCTTCGCCGGCATCCCCGACGAGATGCGGGCGATGTTCGAGGCGGTCGGTGACGAGTTTCAGGGCGAGGCAGTCGCCCGAACGCTGTACACGCCGGCCCCGGAGGGATCGCTGTACGACGCGCTCGAGGGCGTCACCGATCGGTTCGACGTCTCCGTCGGGAGTTATCCGCGAAGCGAGAACCGACCCGGCCGGCTCCGCGTCTCGAGTACCGATCCGGAGACGGTCGACGCGGCGATCGAGTGGCTGCGCGACCACGTCGAGACGACTGACCCGCCGACCGAAACGGACGCGGCCGAGTAACGAACTGGGCCGATATTCGAGCGTAGCAAACGGATCGCGCCAGCGACGCCGCTGTAATTATCGCTCTGGATCTCGATACGTCGACCGCAGCGACATCGCGGCACTGCATCGACGGACCCGCGTCTCACGCGGATCGCCGATCCTCCACGATCCGCGCGACGACTACCGTATACCCGGCGAGGGTGAGCACGAACCGCTCGCCGGTCGCAGCGATGGGGAAGATCCGCTCGACGCCCGTCGCGGGTTCGTCTCGTGTGGGATCGAACCCCGTCCTGTAGTGGGTGTTTTCGGTCGTCCCGCGCGTCGTCGAGTCGGCGACGGTTCCGCCGTCAAGTTCGACGAACGTCTGGACGAGGCCGCGCTGATCGGTTACGAGTAGGGTTCCCGAGAGGTCGTAAAACCGGTCGTGAAGCGGCCAGAAGAGGTTGACGCCGTTGAAGAAGGCGTCGAACAGCACGTGTGCGAACAGGAGTCCCGCAAGGGTAGCCCACGCGACGCGCGGGGCGGCGTCTCCCCACCGCGCGCGAACGATCGACTCCTCGCGGATCACCGCGTCCCACAGGAGGAACCCGGCCGGGAGGAGGACGATCCAGACGTTGTGTAACGCCGCGCGGTGGGTCCCGGGAACGACGATTCCGATCACCGTATCCAGATCGAGGAGGGCGCTACACCCCATCACGACCAGAATCGATCGGGTGTCGAACCGCTCGCCCAGCAACGCGACTCCGATCAGTCCCGCGAACGCGACGTGGACGACGGTCGACGGCATCACCCGACGACTCGAACTGCGTGGGCTTGACTGTTGGGGGAAACAACCTGTTCTATGCGATACACGGTCGAGTCGACGATACCGCCGATCTACGGCCCGCGATACCGATCCGTCTCCGGTAGCTACTTGCCCCGACCGAGTAACCGTCGTGTATGGGTGGACGCGGACCGAAACGGGAACTCGCCGAGAAGATCGCCGGGGAAATCACGCTCAGTGACGACCCCGGTGCCACGCTGCGCAAGTGGCGCACCGATTTCGACGTCTCGCAGACTGATCTCGCTGCCGAACTCGAGGTTTCGTCGTCGGTCATCTCCGATTACGAGAGTGGGCGGCGGGAGAGCCCCGGCATCGGCGTCGTGGGCAGACTCGTCGAGGGACTGCTCGCGATCGACGAGCGACGCGGCGGCGAGCGAATCAGACAGTACGGCCGCGTCCTCTCGGCGGGGTTCGACAGCGACGTCGTCTACGACCTCCGGGAGTACGCGACGTCGATCCCGCTCACGACGCTGTACGACGATCTCGAGGCGACCGAAGTGGCCGAAAGCGGGACCGACAGCGTCAGCGGCCACACGGTCATCGACAGCATCGAGGCGATCACGCGGCTCTCGAGCGAGGAGTTCTTCCGCCTCTACGGACAGAGCACGAACCGCGTCCTCGTCTTTACGGGCGTCACGCGCGGCGAATCCCCGCTCGTCGCGCTGCGCGTCGTCAATCCGACGCCCAACGCCGTCATCCTGCACGGAATCGACGAGGCCGACCTCTGGGATCACGCGGCCGATCTCGCGAGAATCGACGGCTACTCGCTCGCCGTCACGAACGCGCCGCTCGACGAGATGCTCGAGTACCTCGTCAGCCTCGAGTGAGCCCGCGCGATCGGTAGTCTCGACCGCCAGCACCGCCTGGAGCGATTTTTCTTTATGACCGTGCATGATTCGGAGAAATTTCTGGAGAAATAGCAGTTTTATACGCATTATTGATGTGTGTATATGACACACGCGGAGGGAATCCGTGAGATTTATTTAGTTCCCGTTATGACCCTCTCACAAGCGGGTATCCGGTTTCTGGATACCATCTCGCGTCGCTCCCGCGTCTGGCTCCGTTCGATCAGCATATCTCGCGTTCGGAGGCCGCCGCTCGAGACGTGATTACCAGTTACTTCCCATGACAAAAGACCTCGAACGAGATCTCGGACTGCCGGCGGTAATGGCGATCAGTATCGGAGCGATGATCGGGAGCGGCATCTTCATTCTGCCGGCACTGGCGATCGAAATCGCCGGTCCCGGCGTCGTTATTGCCTATTTGGTCGCCGGTTTGCTCGTGGTTCCGGCCGCGTTGAGCAAGTCCGAAATGGCGACTGCGATGCCCGAAGCCGGCGGGACGTACATCTTCATCGAGCGCGGGATGGGGCCGATACTGGGGACCGTCGCGGGCGTCGGAACCTGGTTCTCGCTCGCGTTCAAAGGCGCGCTGGCCCTCGTCGGCGGCGTTCCCTACCTCGTCCTCCTGTTCGATCTGCCCGTGAAACCTGTCGCCCTGACGCTGGCTGTCGTCCTCATCGCCGTCAACGTCCTCGGGGCGAAACAGACTGGCCAACTGCAAATCGCGATCGTCGTCGTCATGCTCGCCGCGCTCGCCTGGTTCGTCGGCGGCGGGGTGCCGACGGTCGATCCCGGACAGTTCGACGGCTCGCTCGACGACGGTCTCGGCGGCCTCCTCGCCGCGACCGGCCTCGTCTTCGTCTCCTACGCGGGCGTGACGAAGGTCGCGAGCGTCGCCGAGGAGATCGAAGACCCCGGTCGAAACATTCCGCTGGGGATCCTCGGCTCGCTGACGTTCACGACGATCCTCTACGTCCTCATCGTCGCGGTGATGGTCGGGACGTCGCCGCTCGATGCGCTCGCGGACTCCGAGGTGCCGATGGCGATCGCCGCCGAGGGAACGCTCGCTCGAACGGGCGTCATCGCCGTCGTCCTCGCGGCGATCCTCGCGCTCGTCAGTACCGCCAACGCCGGCATCCTCTCGTCGTCTCGCTATCCGTTCGCGATGAGTCGCGACGATCTCGCACCGCCGACGTTCGCGACCGTCCACGATCGCTTCGGCACGCCGACGACCGCTATTACCCTCACCGGCGGGGTCATGCTCGTCCTGATCGCGTTCGTTCCCATCCTCCAGATCGCCAAGCTCGCCAGCGCGTTCCAGATCCTCGTGTTCATCCTCATCAACGTCGCCGTGATCGCCTTTCGACACGCCGATCTCGAGGACTACGAGCCGAGCTTCGAGTCCCCGCTGTATCCGGGGATGCAACTGTTCGGGGTCGCGAGCGGCCTCGTCTTGCTCACGCAGATGGGAACCGTCGCCCTGGTCGGTGCGGCCGTCATCACCGCGGGGAGCGTCGGCTGGTACTGGGTCTACGCCCGCCCGCGGATCGATCGCGCGGGTATCGCGGTCGACACGGTCCGCCGAACGACCGGTCGCTCCGCCGTCGATCGGACGGAGGACGCCCTCGAGTCGCCGACGTCGGACGTGCTCGTCGCGCTGACGGAGGGGACCAGTGAGGCGCGCGAGCGGCAACTGATTCGGATCGCCGCGGACGTCGCCCGCAAGCGCGGCGGTGGCGTCACGGTCATTCAGTTCGACGAGGTGCCGGATCAGGTCTCGCTGGACTTCGCCTCGGAGACGCAGTCGCCGGCCGATTTACAGTTCGAGGAACAGACGGGACAGCTCTCCCGGGAGTTCGACGTGCCGATCTCCTACGGCGAGATCGTCAGCCACGACACGAAACACGCGATCGTCAATTTCGCCGTCCACGAGGACGCCGACGTGCTCCTGATGGAACGCCAGCCCGGCGGGCTTCGACACCAGCTCGTGGGGAGCCCGATCGAGTGGATCCTGCGACATGCCCCCTGCGACGTCGTCCTGGTCGAGGATCGGAACTTCGATACCGTCTCGGAGGTGACGGTGCTCACCGATCAGAGCCCGTTCGATCCGTCGAAGGTCACGATCGCTGACGCGCTCGCGACCGAGTTGGACGCGACGGTCCGGCTCGTCTACGCCCTCGACTCGTCGGCCTCGGCGGATCTCAGGCGAACGATCGAGGACTATCAGGACGAGCTCGTCGAGCTCTGTTCCGCCCCCGTGACGACCGAGATCGTCGAAACGGACGGCTCGACCGAGGAGCTGATCGCCGTGGCCCAAACTGCGGAGTTCCTCGTCATCGGACGCGAAGGTGGCCGACTCCGAACCCTCGTCGGAAACGATCTCTCCGACCGGCTCATCGACGCCACGGACTCGCCGGCGCTCGGCGTCCACGCACACGAGTCGCGCCAGCCGGGCCTCGTCGGACGGATCGTCGAACGGTTCGTTTTCTAAGGGCTCGCGGACCGCTCGCTGCCGGCTCTGGTAGCACTCTCGAGAGAAGGGCGTACTCCGATTAGGCGATCTGGTTTTCGTACTCGTCAGCGGTCAGGAGGTCCTCGAGGTCGTTGAGGTCGTCGGCCTCGATCTCGAGCATCCAGCCCTCGCCGAAGGGGTCCTCGTTGACGAGTTCGGGCGCGTCGAACAGGTCGTCGTTGATCGCGACGACCTCGCCGCCGACGGGCGCGTAGAGGTCGGAGACGGCCTTGATCGATTCGACGACGCCGAACTCGGTTTCGGCCTCGAGTTCGTCGCCAACGTCGGGGAGTTCGACGAAGACCACGTCGCCGAGCTCGTCCTGTGCGAAGTCCGAGATGCCCACGCGGACGACGCCGTCGGTTTCGAGTGCCCACTCGTGCGATTCCACGTACCGTCTATCGTCGGGAACGTCGAAGCTCATTATACTGTGTCGATGAAGGGTGTGGTTTCAACTCTTGCTTTCTTCGATTGACCGCGGACGATGACCTGCAGGGTGGTCCCCGGCTCCGCGTACTCGACCGGGACGTAGCCGAGCCCGATCGGTTGCTCGAGGGTCGGGCTCATCGTGCCGCTGGTGACGGTGCCGATGACCCGACTCTCGGTGGTCGTGATGTCGTAGCCGTGCCGCGGGATACCGCGATCGATCAGCTGGAAGCCGACGAGCGCTTCGTCGACGCCCGCCTCCGCGACCGCCGCGAGGGCGTCCCGGCCGACGAACTCCGTCTCGAGGGCGACCGTAAAGCCGATCCCCGCCTCGTAGGGGGTTCGCGGGTCGTCCTCCGCGTCGAAGTCCTGGCCGGCAAGCAGTAGGCCGGCCTCGATGCGGAGCGTGTCGCGCGCCCCGAGCCCGCAGGGCTGGCAGTCGAACTCGGTCCAGATCTCGGTCGCCGCGTCCCAGGGGACGATCAGTTCGAAGCCGTCCTCGCCGGTGTAGCCCGTCCGGGCGGTCCAGCAGTCGACGCTCTCGATCGTCGCGTATCGGGCCTGGAACCGATCGAGATCGGTGACCGAGTCGTCGGTCGCGTCCTCGAGGAGATCGGCGGCGTTGGGCCCCTGCACGGCGAACATCGCGTACTCGTCGGTCTGGTTGTCCACGGTCGCATCGAGCTCCCACTCGTTGCGGTAGTCGATCCACCGTTCGTGGGTCGCCTCGTCGGTGCCGGCGTTGGGAACGAACAGGTAGGTCGCGTGATCGTCTTCGTCGGGCAGCCGATAGACGACGGTGTCGTCGATGATGATCCCGTCCTCGTCGGTGATGGTCGCGTACTGGGAGTCGCCCACCTCGAGTCGGGTGACATCGTTCGACGTCAGGCGCTGCATCAGTTCCGTCGCGTCCGGGCCAGTGACGTGGATCTGACCCATGTGCGAGACGTCGAAGATCCCGGCGTCCTCGCGGACGGCGGCGTGCTCCGTCTGGATCGAATCGAACTCGACCGGCATGTCCCAGCCGCCAAACTCCGTGAACTTCGCACCACGGTCGTCGTGAATCCCACGTAACGGCGGCGTCTGAAGCGGCATACCCAGACCGTCATTCGCGGAGTAGTAATGTCTTTTCGTCGGCCAGCGATCTCAATATTAATCGTCGGCGTGCTGTGGCGCGCTGTCCGCGAGGCGCGACCATCGGAAGCGCCTCGGAAGCGAACGGAGAGCGTAGCGATCCGTGAGCGGGTCGGCCGAACGGCGAGTGAGGACGGCCGATAACACTGCGCGAGGGATGAGCGAGGAAGCGCAGCGACCGAGCGAATCGGTTGGGGAGGGCGTGGCAATCACGTGTTGCCACGATAGCAGAACACTTCCTGGCGCTAGTTCCACACTCATAACGGATCGGTCTACTCACAGAGTTGCTGGTCGCGCGTTTCACGGACGATTTCGAGAGTACTCTGGTGCGGTAGCAAGAGACGAACGGACTCGAGTCCCGTTTCCGAGCCGGCCGGCCAGACGATCGTGCCGATTCCGTCGATAGTGCTAATGGGTGGTGTCGACGATGGTGGTGTGGTCGTGTCCGACTCGCGACGCCGACCGATCGGCTGCTCGCCGGGGCTCGAGCGCCGACCCCAGTTACTCGCCGTCTTCTTCCTCAGCCCCGTGGACGCTCTCCCTGTGGATCAGTCCGGGCGCGATCGAGCAGCCGCAGGGCTCGACGGCCCCGGTGTGGGGACCGGTCGACGTGAGCCCCGTAATCGGCTGGCCGTAACAGGGACAGGAGAGGCGTGGCATCTCCGTCCCGTCTCCGCCGCCCTCTTCGTGGTCGTCACGGCTCATCGCGAGCACACCTCGCGATCCGCAGTAGCCTCGAGACTCGTTTCGTCGTGCGATTCTGTCGTCGTGCGGGACGTTTATATCCCGGTAGAATGAACGGAATCATGGCGTCCGAATCCTTACGCGGGTTTGGAAGCCACGTCTCGGGTGTTGGTTCCACCCGGGGCATTTCGATACAGCCCCCTGTCGTCGGAGACCGGCTTCCGATTTTCAGTTTGATGTGTTATCACTTATATCTACTTCTAATCTATCGAAATCGAGTCGAGTGGAACCCTCGCTCGAGGCGGACCGCACGCGATCGAATCCACGCCGCCACTCGAGCGTTAAATAATCTCGGTTACAAACTTGTAACCTATTTGTATCCGGTTGACCAAAACATATGACTGAACCTGCCGTACCCGAGATAGACGATGAGCGTCCCGGAACTCGAACCCGACGCCGACTGGAACCGATTGTACATCGACGGCGAGTGGCGCGACGCCGCGAGCGGCGACACGATCCCGGTGGAGAACCCGGCGAAACAGGAAGTGTTTACGGAGGTCCCGGCCGCGACCGAAGACGACGTCGACGCTGCCTACGAGGCGGCCGAGGCCGCACAGCCGGCGTGGGAGGAGACTCCCCGCGAAGAACGCAACGAGATCGTCGAGAACCTGCTGGACGAACTCAACGACAGCTTCGAGGAGATCGCGGGCCTACTCGCGACCGAAGCCGGCGCGCCGGCCTACCGCGCGATGGGCGAGTTCGCGACCGCGACCGGCGACGTGGAGATGGCGCTGGAGCTCGAGCCCCCCGAGGAGGAGGTCCGACCCTCGTCTTCGATCGAGGACAAGGACAACCACGTCGTCTACGAGCCGGTAGGCGTCGTCGGCGTCATCTCGCCGTGGAACTTCCCGCTGCACCTCACGCTGCGAGCGGTCGCCCCCGCGATCGCGCTGGGCAACACCGTCGTCCTGAAGCCCGCGACGGACACGCCGATCACGGGCGGGCTGCTCGTCGCGACGCTCTGCGAGGCGGCCGGCGTCCCCGACGGCGTCGTCAACGTCGTCACCGGCCGCGGCTCGGACATCGGCGACCGGATGTCGACCCATCCGATCCCGCGCGTGATCTCCTTTACCGGCTCGACGGCCGTCGGCAAGCGCGTCGCCGAAAACGCCGCCGGAAGCCTCGCGCTGCCGGCCCTCGAGCTCGGCGGGAACGCCCCGTTCGTCGTCACCGACGAGGCCGACATCGAGCGGGCCGCCCGCGCCGGTGCGTTCGGTTCCTTCTTCCATCAGGGCCAGGTCTGTATCTCGATCAACCGGCATCTGGTCCACGAGGACGTCTACGACGAGTACGTCGACCTGCTGGTCGACCACGCCGAATCGCTCGTCGTCGGCGATCCCTCCGAGAACGAGGACGTGACGTTCGGCCCGGTACAGAACGAGACCCAGCGCGACGATCTGCTCGAATTCATCGAGGAAACCCGCGAGGCGGGCGCGACGATCGAAACGGGCGGCGAGGCCGACGGCCTGTTCGTCGACCCGACCGTCATCTCGGACTGCACCAACGACATGCCGACGGCGTGTAACGAACACTTCGGCCCCGTCGCGCCGGTAATTCCGTTCGCGGACGACGAGGAAGCCATCGAGCTGGCCAACGACACCGAGTACGGCCTCTCGGCCTCGGTCTTCTGCGAGGACGCCGAGCGTGCTCGAGCCCTCGCCGATCGGATCGAGGCAGGGATGGTCCACATCAACGACCAGCCGATCAACGAGGACCACAACGCGCCCTTCGGCGGCGTCAAGCAGTCCGGCCTCGGTCGGTATCACGGCGAGTGGATCGTTCAGGAGCTCACCGAACCCAAGTGGATATCCGTCCAGGGCGAGGAGCGGGACTACTTCGTTTTCGAGTAACACGGACGATCACGAACGGGGCCTACGATGGGCGGATTCACGCCCGTTGTGCTCGACTCGATTCCGTTATCGTCCCCGTTCCTCGAGGCGCAACGTGTACTCGCCGCTCCCGCTGTTGGCGTGTACCTGCAGACCGAACTCCTCGTCGCCCTCGAGCGAGAGCGTGATCGACTCGCTCGTGCCGGACCCCGTCGACGATTCGTCGTAGCTCCACCGGTCGGGCGAACTGCCGTCAGTGGTCACGTAGAGGTCGAAGTCGCCTCCGTCCGGTCCCTCGAGCGAGATCGTGATCGAACAGGGATCGTCGGTGTTCAACGAGTAGCTGTAGTTATCAGTCTCGCCCCACCAGCCGCTGCCGTCGAGCGTCCCGCTCGCGCTCGCGGTGACCGTTTCGTCACCGCACTCGCCGGTCGATTCCTCGTCGTCGGTCCCGCTTTCGCTGTCGTCGGGCGACGATCCGGTCTCGACCGCTCGAGCCGCGTCGACTCGGCCGTACCCCTGTTCGTCGCTCGACAGTCCGACGTCGACCGCCGTTTCTCGAAGGAGGTCCCGGAGCTCGGTTCGGGAGAGGTCGGGATCGGCCGAGAGTGCGAGCCCGGCCACGCCGGACACCACCGGTGCTGCCATCGAGGTCCCCGACATTCGGGCGTAGTCGTCTCCGGTGACGGTCGAGACGAGCCGGGCACCCGGTGCCGCGAGTTCGATCTCCGGTCCGGTGTTGGAGAAGGAGGCGATCGAGTCGTCGTCCTCGACGGCCGAGACGGCGATGACGGTGTCCTCGGCCGCCGGAGAGTAGACGCGGCCGTTCCCGTCGTTGCCGGCTGCACCGACGAGCAACGCTTCTCGATCGGCCGCGTACTCGCAGGCGGCGGTCAGCGTTTCGTAGGAGCCGTCGACACCCAGAGAGAGGTTGATAATGTCCGCGCCGGCGTCGGCCGACCACTGAATCGCGTCGGCGATATCGGAGAGCGATCCCACGCCGTCTTCGTCGAGCGCACGGACCGAGAGGAGCGAGCAGTCGCTGATACCCGCGTGGCCCGTCCCGTCGTTCGTCCCGCCGGCGGCGATTCCACCGACGTGCGTGCCGTGATCTGCACCGGCGGCCGGATACGGGTCGCCGTCACGGTCGACGAAATCCTCGCCGACCCGATCGTCGACGATGCCCTCGAGTGCGGGATGGTCGTACTGAATGCCCTGATCGACGACGGCAATGACGACGTCCTCGCTCCCGCGCGTGGTTTCCCAGGCGGTCTCGCAGTCGATCTGCTGGGGAGCGTGCTGATAGTCGTAGTAGGGGTCGTCGGGCTCGAGGAACGACTGAACGGAGACGTTCGGTTCCGCGTACTCGACGGCGGGCGAGCTGGTGATGGCATCGATGAACTCGTCGCGAGCGGCGGCGGGCGCATCCGACGGGAACGAAACGACTGCATAGCGAATCGTCTCGTTCGTGTGAACCACGTCGGCGTTCCCGGGGACGGCGGCGCGCGCCTCGCCGGCCACGTCCGAGGCCGACGGCGCGATGCCGACGATGATCTCGTCGTCTTTCGGTCCCGGGTCACGATCGGGCGTTGCGCTCGTGACACCGGACGCGCCGATCGCCCCGCCGAGAGCGACCGACCCGACACCGGTCAGGATCGATCGGCGGTCGTGCGTACGGCCGGCAACGTCGTCCGGCGGACTGTTCTGTGTCATAGGACGACAGTCATCACTGCCTGAAATTAGTAAACTCTTATCGAACTTGTGGTGATTTATTTTTGAATATATCGACTATATTGTTACAGAATGAAAAAATGTGAGCGGATAGTGTGTGTACATGTGAAGCCGTCCGGTTACGGCACCCGGCCGACCCTCGGGAAACCCGTTTTGGGTTTCTCGCACTGAGACGACGGGATGTCGAACTAGCCCCGTCGATGACCTCGAGCAGCGACTGCGATCGGCGTGTCCGAGGTGACTGGCCTATCGGCCTCGCTCTTCGACGCTCACCGTGTAGGAGCCGCTGCCGCTGTACCGATCGACGAGGATGCCGAACTCCTCGTCGCCGTCGAGTTCGACCTCGATCGATTCCGTCGAGTCACTGCCGACCGAACGCTCGTCGTAGTCCCACGTCGTCGGCGTCCGTCCGTCGAGGGTCAGGTAGAGGTCGAAGTCCGCGTTGCTCGGGCCCTCGAGGCTGACGGTAGCGCTGCAGGGATCCGCCGTTTTGAGCGTGTAGGTGTAGCTGTCACTCGGGTTACCGAACCAGCCGCCGCTGAGCTGGCCGTCTCCACTGGCCGTGTTCACTTCGTCGCCACACTCACCGGGGTCCGGATCCGGATCCGGATCGGGGTCCGGGTCCGGATCTGGATCGGGGTCAGGCTCCGTACCGGGATCGGTGGTGACGGCGTTGGCGGCGTCGACGCGACCGTTCCCCTGTTCGGTGTCATCCAGGCCGATGTCGACGGCCGTCTCGTTGAGGTGGGTTCGCAGCTCCTCGTTCGAGAGCTCCGGCCAGGCCGACAGCGTGAGTCCGGCCACGCCGGCGACGACCGGCGACGCCATCGAGGTGCCGGAGAAGCGTTCGTACTCGTCGAAGGGGACGCTCGAGAGAACCTGGCCACCGGGTGCGGCCAGTTCGATTTCCGGGCCGACGTTCGAGAAGTCCGACAGCGTTTCGCCTTCGTCGAGCGAAGAGACGGCCAGGACCGTGTCGTATGCGGCCGGGTACGAGACGGGGGCTCCGCTCCCGTTGCCGGCAGCCGCTACGATCAACGAACCTTGCTCCTGTGCGTACTCACACGCCTGCTGCATCGTGTCGGTCGCACCGCCGCCACCGAGGGACATGTTGATGATGTCGGCCCCCTGATCGGCCGCCCACTGCACTGCATCGGCGATATCGGTGAGCGAACCGCCCCCGCCGCTGCCCAGCGCTCGAGCCGAGATCAGCGAACAGTTCGAGATACCGGCGTGTCCCGTGCCGTTATCGGTACCGCCGGCTGCGATACCGCCGACGTGGGTGCCGTGGTTCTCGCTGGCGTCTGCCGGGTACGGATCGTCGTCATCGTCGACGAAGTCCTGCCCGCCGTTCGAGATGTCGTCGACCATGTTCTCCTCGAGGTCGGGGTGGTCGTACTGGATCCCCTGGTCGACGACGGCGATCGTCACGCTCGGATCGCCGAGGGTCTCGTCCCAGGCTTCCTCGCAGTTGACCTGCTGTGGCGCGTACTGCTCCCCATATCGCGGGTCGTCGGGCGTGAGAAGCGGCGACGCACTCCCTTGCGTGTCAACCGTCTGGCCATCGTCCCCCGATCCGAGTGGTTCGGCTTCGAGGGTGTGGTAGGTTACGTTGTCTTCCGTGTACTGTACCTCGTTGACGTCCATGAGGTTCCGTTTGACGTTTTCCTTGGCCTGTATGGAGGCTTCGTCGGCCATCTTTACCGACGCATAGCCGAGCGTTTCGTTCGTGTGGACGATCGTCGCGTTGCTCGGGAGTTTCGCCTCGACTGCTGCTTCGATGTTCGAAACGTCGGAATCGACACCGACGATCATTTCGTCTTTCTTCGGCCCCGGCTCGCGCCCCGGCGTTGCGGACGTAACGCCGCCGAAACCGACCAGTGCACCGAACGCGCCGGCCGCTTCGAGAAGCGACCGTCGGTTCATTTGCGTGCGTTTATTATCGGACATGATGCGGATGAATGGTATTGATTCGCATATTAAAATATTTCCAAATTGAATAAGATTTGAAATAAGCTAGATATATTATTTAAAAAATTACGGGCAAACGCTATTACTGATAGCAGATACCATGATCTAGACTCACACACAATAATAGATAATAAACGCAATAAGTATTTATTTGTTCCCTGTTATAGCAATGATTTTTTAACCTTCAGGCCCTAATGCGGCCCGATATCGATCGATACTCGGATCGATTCGACGGCGACTCACGGCGACGGTGGCGTTTCGTCACACCTATCTCCGGGCGCGGGAAAGAGCGGGCACCTGACTATGTTCGACCGCGTTCGTACCCGTCTCGCCCCAGATACCGCACGCGAGCCGGCAGTGGGCCTGTTCGTCGACGGACCGAACGTTTTCCGCGACGAGTTCGACGTCGACCTCGACGACCTCCGCGACGTAACTCGCGAGCACGGGCGCGTCGGGGTCATCCGACTCTATCTCGACGAACACGCCACACCCGGGCTCATTCAGGCCGCCGAGGCCCGGGGCTTCGAAGTGATCGTCACCAGCGGTGACGTCGACGTTAAACTCGCCGTCGACGCAACCGCGCTCGCCGGTGACGGAACCATCGATCGCCTTGCGATCGCGTCACGGGATACCGACTTCAAACCCGTTCTCGAGTACGCGGGCACCGTCGGCGTCGAAACCGTCGCGATCGCACCGGGCTCGCACGGCCGTTCCGACGCGCTCCAGAACGCGGCCGACGACGCGGTGACGCTCGAGCCCTGAGAAAGTTCGGGGAACTCAACCGCTGTAAGAACTCTCGCCGACCACTTCGAGGAGTTCGCCGCGCCCGCTCGCGGTCGCCTTATCGAATTCGGTCACGCGGACTCGAACCTGCTTTTCGACGGTCTCTGCACCGGCACCGTCGACTACGAGCTCCGTATCGCCGATGTATACCGTCCCGCTGGTGCCGTTCGATTCGGCCACGAAGACGTCGATTTCGCTTCCCACTTCGAGGGACGGTCTATTCGCCCGGAACTGCCAGCCTTTGAGATAGGTTTCGAAGAAGCTCATACGCGTGCCACCTCCTCGCTCTCGCGATCGATAACGTACTCGCGGCCGAAGCCGGTGAGCGCCGCGAGGACGAACACTGCCACTAGCAACCATCCCTGGAAGACGAACGGGACGACGTCGATGGGCGTTACGACCATCGACTGCTCGAACCAGTCGTACTCGCCGGGGAGGTTCTGCATCGCGCTGAAGCCGGCGAGTACGCCGCCCGACCACGGGAAGATGTAGCCCAGGGCGGCGGTCTGGCCGTCCAAAATGTTCGCGCGTCGGTACCCGTTCAGGTTGAATCGCTCGCCGATCTTCGAGATGTACGGACCGATCGCGACCTCGGCGGCCGTGTTGATCGTGATGATCGCGTTGATCAGCGCCGCCGATCCGACCATCGTCAACTCGGCGTTGCGGACGTTCGTCGCGAGGTTCTCGATGGACCACTCGAGTAACACCTGGAACGCACCGCCCCGAATCATGATCTGGGCGGCGCCGATGATCAGGAGGACGAGAATCGAGAGCTCGAGGAAGCCGGAGACGCCGGTCATGAGACTCCCGGTGACGCCGACCGAGTCGGGGTTGTCGACGACGGTGAGGACCGGGAGAAACTCGAGCGGTTCGGCGAGCGGCGCGTCGCTGGGCGCGTTGAACATGACCATGTCGCCGAGACTCGCGAGGCCGAAGACGAGATTGAAGGCGATGGCGATGACGATCCCCCACGAGATCGCCTCGACGATGTGACGGCCGGCGACGGCCGCGCCGATCACGGCGGCCATCGAGAGGACGTGAACGAGACCGATCGCCTCGCTGCCCTCGAGGAAGATCGCCTGCGCTTCGGCGGATACGTCGAGGCCGGTCATCGCTCCGCCGGCGGCGACGTAGCCGAGGAAGGCGACGATCGCGGCGACGATGACGTACTTGAACCGCGAGGCGACGACGCCGCCGATGTCGGCGTCCTGGGTGACGGCGCTGACGATGGTCGTGTCGCTGACGGGCGCGAGGTTGTCGCCGAAGATCGCCCCCGAGAGGATCGCACCGAACAGCAAGACGGGGTTCGCACCGAGCAACACGCCGGCCGGGAAGAACAGGCCGACGAAGGCGACGGTCGCGCCGTATCCGGTTCCGATCCCCGTGGTGAACACCGCCGCGAGGACGAACGTGATCGCGGGGAACAGCGCCGCGCCGACGCCGACGCTGTCAGCCAACCAGACGAGCCCGCCCACGAAACCGCCGTCCTGTAACAGCTGGGCGAACATACCGGCCCAGAGCCACGCGACGATCGCGGTCACCGCGACCGGCTGTGTCATTCCCTCGAAGATCGTGTTGGCGTAGGACTGCCAGTTCCCCCGGACGAAGAACATCCCGACGATGAGTCCGATGAGAATGCCGACGATGAGTCCGCCGGTATCCCCGATCCGCCAGAGGGCGGTCTGGACGATGGCCCAGACGATGAAGATCCCGATCGGAAGCGCGCTCATGCCGCGGCCGCCGTAGAACTCGACTCTCGGCCCGTCGTCGTCCGGCTGTTCGAATTGATCGGTCGGATCCGTCCCGGTATCACTCATACTCGATCACTCATGTGGTACACGACTGTGCTAACTATATTCGACATAATAACTATTTCTGACAGTACTGGGTTTCTGGATATCGTCGATTGCTATCTATCCTTCGTCCAGTACGGACGGGCCCTGTCATTTACCCGTCGATTTCGGCCGACGGCGGCCGGTCAGTGGATGCCACTCCTCGAGCCAAACTCGACGGCCGACGCTCGAGAGAGTCGCCGGCGTGCGGCCGGAAGTCGATGACTTTTCGGACGCGGCTCCCCCACTGACTGGCATGATCGACGATCGGCCGGTGCTCGACGACCACCTCCACCTCGATCCCGACAACAATCGGGGTATCGATGCCGTCCGCGACTTCGCCCGCGTCGGCGGCACCCACCTGCTCGTGGTGAACAAACCCTCCTGGCACCTCGGCGTCGAGGCCGAGACCGGCGAGGACTTCCGAGCGGTTTTCGAGCGAACCATCGAAATCGTCGACGAGGCCTCGAGCGAACTCGAGGGCCGAGCCTGGCCCGTCCTCGGCGTCCACCCGGGACTGATTTCGCGGCTGGTGGACGACCGCGGCTTCGCGCCCCAGGAAGCCCGGGATCTCATGCAGGCGGGGATCGACGTCGCCGCGGAGTACGTCGATGCGGGCGAGGCGCTGGCGCTGAAATCCGGGCGCCCCCACTACGAGGTCGACGACGACGTCTGGGCGGCCTCGAACGCGGTCATGCGGCACGCGTTCGAACACGGGGCCGACCTCGAGTGCGCCGTCCAGCTCCACGCCGAGGCCAGCGAGGACATGACCGAGGTCGCTGCTTGGGCTGAGGACGCCGGAATGCCTGCCCACCGGGTCGTCAAACACTACGCGAGCGGCCGCCTCGAGGGACCGACCCCGAGCGTGATGGCCGATAAAGAGCGCCTCGAGACGGCCGCCGAGCGCGGCGAGCCGTTCCTGATGGAGACCGACTACATCGACGATCCCGACCGCCCGGGCGCGGTGCTGGGCCCCAAGACGGTCCCCCGGCGAGTCCGGTGGTTGCTCGAGAACGGTCACGACGAGGCGGTCCGGATCGCACACGTCGAGACGCCGATGGCGGTCTATGGGATCGACACGGAATCGACGCTCGCGGGAGACGAGTAATATCCGATTACGTTCTTCGGCTGCGGACGCGCGGGACGGTGATGGGCGGGTTACTCCCCCCACGCGTGGCTGTACGCAACTCTAGGGGGTTCGTTCGTCCCGGCTAAACAGTCACGTGAAGCGGTCAGTGTAGAGAAAGGCATTTCAAGCGGCCGGTGTAGGTGTTTGTATGAGCAATCCCCCGACCGAGTTCTACTCGGAGGAACGCTGGCAGAACTGGATCGATCGCATCAAAGACGAAGACATCGATCCGGAAGACGAATCGTCGGCGCGGCTCCTGTTGAACCTGCAGGACGACACGGCGATCGCGATCGCCAAGATCGTCGCCGCCTACGACGACGGGGAACTCGATCAGGAGGACGCACTCGAGGAGATCAACGACGTCCGCGAGATCGTCCTCAGCGAGATCGACATCGAGGACGAGGAGAAGCTGATTCTCGTCGACGGCGTCCAGACGAGTCTCGTCTGCGTCTTCTTCGCGGCCGAGGAGTACGTCGCGAACGGCTCGGCCGAAGAGGGCAGCGTCGGCGATTACCTCAGCGCTGCGGCCGACGCCGAAGCCGAAGAAGACCTCGACGCCGCGCTCGGCTACGCGGCACAGGCCGGGACGCTGATTATCGACGATGGGGAACTCGATATGAGCGTCGCCGAGGACCTCGAGTACGGACTGGTCACGGAGTGGATCAACGGGCTCGATAGTCTCCAGAGCGCAATGAGCGATCCGGAAGTCGTCGAAGAAGACGAGTAATCGATCGACCGCGTCGGTTACGGACTGGTCGTTCGATAGCCACCAAACGTTTAACCGACGGTGACTATCCTCGCGTATGTCACGGTGGGCAGACGAGCGTGCGGTGACCGTCCAGATCGGGGCGGTCCTCCTGCTCGCCATCGTCTTTTCCGCGCTCGCGCTCTACCAGGTCAACGCCGTTCCCGCCGAGAATCAGGCCATCGAGAGCGAGCACAACCAGCAGGTCCACGACGAGTTGCAGGAGCTGCGAAACGCGATCCGAAACGTCGGCACGAGCGGCGGTTCGGAGTCGGTCTCGGTCACGCTCGGTACCAGTTACCCGACCCGGACCTTTCTGACGAACCCGACGGACCCGACGGGAACGCTTCGGACGAGTGAGACCGGAACCGTCCGTATCGACAACGCCAGTGTCGACGAAGCCGACGGATCGTACACCGGAAATCCGGACGCGCTTTTGGGGACAGACCACGAGACGCGGACGCTCCGCTACGAGCCCTCGTACAACGAGTACCGCACTGCACCGACGACTCGACTCGAGCACGGCTTCGCGTTCAACGATTTCGGTGACGCCACGGTCGCGCTCACCGAGCAACCGCTGATCGACGGCGACCGAATCACTATCGTCCTCGTCGAGGGGAACCTGTCGACGTCCTCGAGCAGCGCGACGACCGTCGACACCAGACTACTGAGCGGTCCCACAGATCCCGTCGATCTCGAGTCCGACGGCGGCAATATCACGATCACGCTTCCGACGCGGTCGCCGACCGCGTGGAACGAGACGATCGGGACCGATTTCGGGACTGGCGAGGAGCGAGCGAGAGTCACGGCGTACGCGGACGGCAACCTGACGATCGAACTCGAGAACGAGTCGGCTGCGGAGTACGAACTACAGATGGCCCGCGTCGGCGTCGGTGATGCGAGCGCGCCGGCCGACGATCCGTTCGACGTTCGGGACGCCGACGGCGGCGGGGGTAGTGGTGGATCGACGCCCGCCTACTACGTCGACTGGCAGGATCCGTCCGGACAGTCCAGTGTCGACGATAGCAACTGCGATTCGACCTCGTGTATCGTCACCGGCGACGAAGTCGATCTCACGATGGAAACCGACGAAACCGCTGCCGATGCCGGCGTCGAATACGCGGTCAGCGACCAGAGCGTCGGAACCGTCTCGCCGTCCAGTGACAGGACCGATGCTGACGGTACCGATACCACGACGTTCACAGTGGATTCGAACGCGGTGGACGGCGACACCGTCAACGTCTACACCTCGAGCGGAAGCGACGGTGACAAGATTCTCCTCGAAATCGATCGGGAAAGCGGTGGCGGGCAGGTGCTACAGCCAGTCGAGGTCAGAGATACGGGTGATCGACTGGTGTTCCGTGTGGAGAACACCGGCAGCGAGCAAGTTACCGTCGAGAAGTTCGAGGTCGACGCGACCGGCATCGGGAGTGGAATAACGATCGACAACGGCAACGCGTTCGAGGGCGAAATCCGCCGTGCGACCCAGAACGGTGAGGCAAACAGGAAAAATAGGGACGTGTTCAACGCCGACGGCACGCGGTACGATCTCGTCGCCGACAGCAACAAGGGAAGCGATGGCCAGTACGCGATTATTGATTCCACTGACGACAGTGTCGAGATCGACTTCAGATACTTCAGTCAAGACCTCGGAACCCTCGCGGTCGTCGATTCGGCTGCCGACGCCGACGTGACCGTCACGTTAGTTCTGAGCGACGGCTCCGAACAAGTATTTTATTTCGAACGACAGTAGTCATAGCCGGCTCGAGCGATGACGACAGGGGAGTCATCGACGATCGTCGAAACTCCGAACGACAATATGATGTATGATCACCTATATTGACGATACATGACTGCAGTCGGTATCGACGCCATCGAAATCTGGACCGGGAACCTCAAACTCGACCTTCCCGGCACGTTCGCCCCCGAAAAGGGCGAAGCCCCCGAAAAGTACACGAAAGGACTCGGCCTCAACGCCAGTTCGTTCCCCGACAGTTACGAGGACATCGTCACGATGGGGGCGAACGCCGCGCACCGGCTGATGGAACGCAAAGGCCTCGAGCCCGACGATATCGGTCGCATCGACGTCGCGACCGAGAGCGCGTTCGATAACTCTAAGCCGGTTTCGACGTACGTCGCTGGCTGCCTCGAGCAGGTCTACGAGGGGGACTTCCACCACGCGAACAAGGGCGAACGGAAGTTCGCCTGCATCGCGGGGACCCAGAGCCTGGACGACGCCTACAACTGGATCCGCGCGGGCCGCAATCGCGGTCGTTCGGCGCTGGTCATCGCGACCGACACGGCGCTGTACGCGCGCGGCGACGACGGCGAGGCCACTCAGGGTGCGGGTGCGGTCGCGATGCTCATCAGCGAGGATCCGAACCTCGTCGAACTCTCCGCCGAGCAGGGATATGGCTCGGCCGACGAGACCGACTTCCTCAAACCCAACCAGCAGTTCCCGTCCGTCGACGGCAAACGCTCCGTGCAGGTCTACCTCGCGCGGATGCGCGAGGCCCTCGAGGACTTTGAGAGCGTCGCGGGCGAGGTCCACGAGGAGGACTTCGTCTACGCCCCCTTCCACACGCCGTTCCCGGGCATGGTCCGGAAGGCCGCGTTGCTCGCGTTCCGACACATCACTCGGAACACCGAAGTCGAGGACGAACTCGCCGACGAAATCGGTCGACAGCCTCGACCCGAGGCGTTCGACTCCGACGAGGACTACCACGAGGCACTCCGCGAGTACATGGACCTGCTCAAGGAGACCGACCGCTACGCCGAGTGGTACGACACGACGATCGACCCGACGCTGACGATCGCCCGCGAGGTCGGTAACTGGTACACCGGCTCCGTCCACGTCGCCCGCGCGAGCGCGCTCAAACACGCCCTCGAGAACGATCGGGAGATGACCGGGAAGAAACTGCTCATCGGCTCCTACGGTAGCGGTGCGCAGGCGGAGATCCACTCCGAAACGGTTCAGGACGACTGGGAGGCGGAAATCGAGGCCCTGAACGTCGACGAGCAACTCGCCGATCGCTACGAGATGGCCTGGGAGGACTACGAGGAGATCCACGACGCCCACAACCACGAGATGGACGTCGACGTCGAGGAGTTCACGACCCCCAGCGAGGAGTTCGTCTTCGACGGCTGGGGTCGCATGGGTGAGCGGAAGTACCGATACGTCGAGTAGTGGGGTCGGGGCAGTCTTTTTGGTGTCTTCGCGAGTGGAACGAGCGGAGGACTGGCGAGAGCGAAGCTCTCGCAAGGGAGATTTTTGCGAGCGAGCGCGGAGCGCGAGCGAGGAAAACGGTCCGTCGGTATGGGTGAGCGGACGTACCGATGCGTCGAATAGGTCACAGACCGGGCACGTAGTCGCTCGCATTTTTCGGTCCGTTCCGCGAGCGTGTCAGACCCAGAATTTCAATCACCGTTCAGAGGACTAATCTGTCGGGACGTTGGAGCCAGACGTATGGCAGACCGTCCGGAGCCCCCCGCGTGGGTCGTCGAGCAGCCCGTCCTGACCGGCCTGGCGCTGATCAGCATCGTTCTCGGGCTCCTCATCGTCCTGCCGTACCTGCAGTACGTCCTCTTCGGAATCGTCCTCGCGTACATTCTCTTGCCTGTTCAACACCGACTCGAGGGGTACGTCAGGCCGATTATCGCCGCGTTCGTCACCGTTATCATCGCGGTTATCGTCATCGTGCTACCGCTGCTGTACATCCTCTACGTCGCGCTCCAGCAGTCGTCCCTCCTCGTGACCGCGGTCCGGAACGGTGACGTCGATCTCGCCTCGATCGAACAGGCTCTCGCCGAGAGCGGCTATTCGGTCGATCTCACGAGCCTCTACGGATCGTATCAGGACGGGATCACGAGGGGGCTTCGCGGGTTCGCGACCGGTGCGCTCGACGTCGTCGGCGGGCTACCGGGAATCATGATCGGCTTGACGATCACGCTGTTCGTCTGCTTTGCGCTGTTGCGCGATGGGGATCGGCTGATGGCGTGGCTGTATCGCGTCGTCCCGATCGACGACGGGATCCAGCGCGAGCTCTTCGCGGAACTGGATCAGCTCATGCAGGCGTCGGTCATCAGCAACGTTCTCGTGGCGGCGATTCAGGCGGTGTTGCTCGGCGCGGGGCTCGCGGTGCTCGGGATTCCCGCCGTCGTCTTGCTGACCGTGCTGACGTTCGTCCTCACGCTCCTCCCGCTGGTGGGCGCGTTCGGCGTCTGGCTCCCCGTTTCGATCTATCTCGTCGCGATCGGGCGTCCCGTCGGAGCCGCAGCGCTCGCAGTCTATGGCTTCCTCGTCACGATTTCGGACACCTATCTGCGGCCCGCGCTCATCGGCCGAACGAGCGCGCTCAACTCCGCGATCATCGTCGTCGGCATCTTCGGGGGACTCCTCACCTTCGGCGCTGTCGGCCTGTTCATCGGCCCGGTCGTCCTCGGCGGTGCGAAGGTCGTGCTCGATATCTTCGCTCGAGAACGTGTCGGAGACGTAGAGACGGGGGCTACGTTCGATGCTACTGGGACTGGCGTCAGGGACGCGGCCGACGGAACGGAGTCGTCCGGTGATGTGACGGCGTCCAGCGAGAGCAACACCGACGTCGACTCCGGTTCCTGATCGGACGCTACCGATCGTTTTTCCAGTCGCCCGGTTCCGTACCGTGAATCTCCCCCTTCGCTTCCCGACCGCCCGGCCACAGTGCGATGACGATCAAGCTCGCGAAGAAGAGTCCGAGGAATACGGCAACGACACTGCCGTGAATCCCCGGCAGTTCGGCGGCTTCGGTCCACTGTTGCTCCGGCGTGAACAGCGTGACTTTGAACGCCCAGCCGATCCCGGCCACCCCGAACAACAGTCCGTACACTCGTCGTATTCGTCTGGACAGTGCCTCTCGAGTAGAGACCTTGAACGTCGGATTGCGGAGGTCATCGCTCAGTTCCTCGCGCCACGCCGGATGTTCGACGCCGGTGGGTTCCAGCGCGTTCGCGAACACGTTTTCCTGGACGAAGCGGACGCGTGCCCGCCAGTGATCGTAGAACCGGTAACGGCGTACTTCGTAGAACAGGAAGATCGAGAGGACGAACATTCCGATCAGGAGCAGGAACGCCGGCATATTACGGCTCGAGAAGACGAGCGAGAGCAGCGCGGCCAGTAGCGTGATCGCCCAGTCGGTCGTCCGATCGATCCGGTCCTGGGCGCTGTTGGCCTGACTGACCTCGCCGCGGTAAAAGTGAGGGAGGACGCTGAGCAGGGATTCGGTGTCGTTGGCGACCGTTGCCCCGATTTCTTGGTCATCACGGTCGAGCGGGCCGTTTCGCCCGTCGCGTTCGTCAGCCATGTGGCCGTTTGACACCACCGGTTCGCATAGTGGTCCGTGTGGCGACTGCAGGGACCGTAGATTTCGTCCGCGAGCGAGCACCGGCCAACTACTCCGAAACGAGTGCGTTCATTACCCCCTGCCCGTTAGGAGTCAGTATCGTGTCTCGGATCGATCGCGGTAGCCGGCGCGGGTGGGGAGCGAACGGATGGATCGATCGAGACCACTGCTAATCATGCACGGATCACACGCAACGGGGAGTCCGTACGCTCCCCATACGGCGGAAGATCGCACGGCGATGCTCGAGGCCGTCGGCGCGGCGACCGTCGAAGATCTCTTCGACATCCCGTCGGACGTCCAGTTTGAGGGGAGTTTCGACATCGACGCGCGAACGGAACGAGAGACTCGACGACTGGTACGCTCGATTCTGGGTCGCAACGACCACCTGACCGAGCTGCTCGGCCGCGGCCACTACGGATATTATATCCCGTCGCTGGTCGATCACCTCGCGGACCGCTCGGAGTTCCTCACGTCCTACACGCAGTATCAGCCGGAGGTCTCTCAGGGATTCCTGCAGGCCCTCTTCGAGTACCAGTCGCTGCTGGTCGAGCTGACCGGCCTCGAAGTCGCGAACTGTTCGATGTACGACGCCGCGACGGCGCTGGGCGAGGCCGCGACGCTGGCGGACCGGGTCCGCGACACCACGGGCCACCGCGTGCTCGTCCCCGACCTCCTGCGCGAGGAACGGCGGAGTACCCTCGAAAACTACGTCGCGGGCACGGCTCTCGACGTAGAGACGTATCCCGTCGACGACGGAAACGTAGATCTCACCGGGCTCGAGGCGACCGTCGACGAGGACGTCGTCATGATCTACGCCGAGAACCCGACGGTTCGCGGGACGATCGAAGAGCAGCTCGCGGCGGTCGGTGAGCTGGCGACGGCAAACGAGGCCCTCTTCGTGCTCGGCTCGGACCCGATCGCCCTCTCGTTACTCGAGCGGCCTGCGGACGTCGGTGCCGACGTCGTCGTGGGCGACGCCAGCGTCCTCGGTCTGCCGACGAGCTACGGGATGGGACTCGGACTCTTTGCGACGCGCGAGGACTACCTCCGGCAGGTCCCCGGCCGACTGGTCGGGGCGAGCGAGGACGCGACCGATCGCCGGGCGTTCACGCTCACCCTCCAGACGCGCGAACAGCACATTAGACGGGAACGCGCGACGAGTAACATCTGTACGAACCAGGCCTGGGTCGCGCTTCGAACCGCGATGCACGCGGCCGTCCTCGGCCCGAGCGGGATGGTCGACCTGGCGGAGCGGGACGTCCGGCGAGCGCGGGACCTCGCGGACCGCCTCGACGACATCGTTGGCGTGAAAGCGCCGGTTCACGATCGCTACCACCTCCGAGAATTCGTCGCCCGCGTCGACCAGCCCGCGCGAGCCGTCGCCGACGACCTCGAGGACCTCGGCTTCGCGGTTCACGTCGTCGGTGATCACGGGATTCAGGTCTGCGTCGCCGGCGTGTCCGACGACCGGATCGATCGGTTCGTCGAGGCGCTCGAGGAGGTGACGCGATGACCGCCGACCGCTCCGACGATTCCGACCCCGCACAGTCGCGCTACGATCAGGCCCGATACGTCGAGGACGGCGAGTACGAGCCGCTACTCTCGGAGAAAGATCAGACGCGGGTCGAGATCGGCGCTGCTAGTGATGCGGGAGACGACGACAGCACCTCGCCGCTCCCCGACGATCTGACGCGTGACTCGCTGGAGTTGCCCGAACTCTCCGAACCGGAACTCGCTCGTCACTACACGCGGCTCTCCCAGATGATCTACGGGATCGACAGCGGCCCCTACCCGCTGGGATCCTGTACGATGAAGTACAACCCCAAGTTCACCGAGGACGTGGCCGCGCTGCCGTCGGCAGCCGTCCACCCCGATCGATCTGAAGCGTCCGTTCAGGGAACCCTCGGGCTCCTGTATCGGCTGCAGGACTACCTCGCCCGGATCGGCGGGATGGACGCGGTGACCCTGCAACCGCCCGCGGGCGCGGCGGGCGAGTTCGTCGGTATTCGCGTCGCCGCGGCCTACCACGAGCACAATGGCGAGGGTCACCGCGACGAGGTCATCGTCCCCGAAAGCGCCCACGGGACCAACTTCGCGACTGCGGCGCTGGGCGGCTACGACGTCGTCTCTCTGCCGAGCGACGACGAGGGACGGGTCGATCTCGACGCGCTCGAGGCCGCTCTCTCGGAGCAGACGGCCGCGCTCATGCTGACCAACCCGAACACGCTCGGATTGTTCGAACGTGATATCACGGAGATTGCCGAGATGGTCCACGACGTCGGCGGCCTGCTCTACTACGACGGGGCGAACCTGAACGCCCTGCTCGGCCGCGCTCGGCCTGGCGACATGGGCTTCGACGTGATGCACTACAACGTCCACAAGACGTTCGCCACGCCCCACGGCGGCGGCGGGCCGGGTGCGGGGCCGGTCGGCGTCGCCGAAGAGCTGGCACCGTTCCTGCCCGCGCCTCGCGTCCGCGAGCGCGACGAGCAGTCGAAGGCCGGTGAACCCATTTACGAACGCTTCGATCCCGAACACACCATCGGCAAGGTCCACGGATTCGACGGCAACTGGCTGGTGTTGATCAAAGCGTTCGCCTACATCGCACGCCTCGGCGACGCCGGCCTGTCGGACGCGAGCGCCTCCGCGGTGCTCAACGCGAACTATCTCGCGGAGCAGATCGAGTACGACGTGCCGTACGGCCCGTTCCATCACGAGTTCGTCGCCAGCGCCGGCGAGCAGGACGCGGCCGACGTGGCGAAGCGAATGCTCGACTACGGCGTCCACCCGCCGACGACAAAGTGGCCCGAGATCGTCCCCGAAGCCCTGATGACCGAGCCGACCGAAGTCGAGAGCAAGGACACGCTCGACAGACTCGCCGCCGCGTTCAACGCCGTCGCCGGCGAAGACGACGACACCCTGGCGGACGCGCCGGAACGCACTACCGCACGCCGTATCGACCAGACGAGCGCCGCGCGGACGCCGCGGCTGTCGTGGCAGGCGCTCGAGGACGAGTCCTGACGAGGGTATCCGACCCCGTGTTGGTGCCTCAGCGAGCGGGGAGAAACCGACGCGCTATCGTTGCTCGAGGCACTCGCTGGCTACTTCGACGCTTTCGGGCGCCACCCTGATCGTCCCATCGAAAAGTGCACAGGTGTCGGCGTGCCAGGCGAGCTGGCCGCGCCAATCCTCACCCGAGACGGTTACTTCGTGACGCCCCTCTGTGCCTGCGACCACCTCGAACGCCCGAGCGACACCGCTATCGATTCGATCTGACGCATCTTCGTACATCGTGCCCTCCTCGTCGGTGACCGTAATCCGAACCGTGATCTGGTCGGCGCGATCGTTTTGCACGGTGAGGTCGAGTCGACTACTCTTCGCGGTACCGAACGCTCCCGCACAGCCGGCCAGCGCAGTAGTCGCTGTCCCCGTGAGGAAGTGACGTCGATTCATACCGCATAGCGAGTAACACGGTACTTGAAACCCGTTAGTTCTTCGCTACGGACGACTCCCTCGTTCCGCACACGTTCGAGGGAGACCGTCGGAACGTCGATGCAGATATCGAATCGTCGCTCCGCGAAAAGAAGTGATATCGGGACGGGACGACGGACTTACGCGGTACTCGAATCGACGGCGGTTCCGTTGTCGCCGATTCGGACGAATCCGTAATCGCAGTCCGGACAATGCCATTTGATCTTTTCGCCGAGGTGGAGCGTCGTGCTGGCGGCCCGGTAGAACGTCTTTTCGCCCCCGCAATTGGGACACTCGTGTACGAGTTCCATAGCCATGCGCGGCCGTAGAGTGCGAAGCGAGTTTAACATATTGGTTTCCACGGCAGGCGGGTCCGTGACCGAATCGGTAGCAACGGTCTGCGTTCCGGGTGACAGGGAAGTTAAGTATGCTCCCGCCGTCGCCCCATCTATGTCGATCTACACCGGTCGCGGCGACGACGGAGACACGGACCTTCGGGACATGACCCGCGTTTCGAAGGCGAGCCCCCGAATCGAGGCCTACGGAACGGTCGACGAGCTCAACGCCCTGATCGGGACGGTTCGACCGACCGACCACGACGACATCAACGAGCGACTCTCGACGATCCAGAACCACCTCCACGTCGTGCAGGCGGACTTCGCGAACCCCGATCCCGACGAGGACGACCCCGCCATTCGCCCCGAACACGTCGACACCGTCGAGGACTGGATCGACGAGTACGACGAGGAACTCGAGCCCCTGACCTCGTTTGTTCTCCCGACGGGCAGCGAACACGGAGCGGCGCTCCACCACAGCCGGACGGTCTGCCGGCGGGCCGAACGGCGAGCGGTCGCACTGGCTGCTGAAGAGCAGATCAACGAGGACGCGGTCCAGTACCTCAATCGCCTCTCGGACGGGCTATTTACCCTTGCTCGCGTGGTCAACGCTCGAGACGGCGAACCGGAGGAAGCACCCGATTACTAGACCCGAACGGTCACGCACCCGGATTCGTTTCAGTAGTTCGCCGGAAGCGGATATTCCTCGGTGACCCGTATCGAACCGAATATAGGCCTACTCTCGTCCCGTATCGTCTCCGATACTGCGAGGGAACCTACGCGTTCTCGGTCGAGGGCGGGAGTTCGACGGCGATGGGTTCGTGGCCCGTCTCCAGTCGGTGGTCGGTTCCGATCCGCATCGCTTCGTCACGACCGTCGGCCGACCGCTCGTACGAACAGCCGTCGCACTCCACGAGGAACCGCTTCGTTTCTCCGCGAGCAGGGGCCGTTTCTTTCGTTGCCATAGGCCCCCGTTCACTGACCGACCGCTTGAATCACACTCCAAACAAAATTGGATCGACGCCCGGTTCCGACCGAATGGCGGGGAACCGGTGGCGATGCGCCCGGAAAACGAGGGGTTCACGACGATTCGATAGAAGCGACGCACAGCGGTAGCCAGTTTATAGTCCGATATTCAGGGCGTAGCCCCAGGTTTCGCCGGCGAGAACCAATACGAGCAAGGAGACCCCCAGCAGTTCGACGTTCTTGAGGAAGTGGGTCATCTCGTTTTGCTGCTGGTCCTCCGGAACGGCCCAGAAGTCGTGCATGAACGGCGTGACGGCGAGGAAGAACACCGCCAGCATTCCCGCGGCGATCACGGGGTAGACTCCCAGGATGATACCGAGTCCGCCGAGGACGAGCATGACTCCCGACGCGACGACGCCGAACCGCGCCGCAGGGACGCCCTTCGATTCCGCGTAGCCGGCCATCATGTCCGTTTGCATGAAGTGGTTCAGCCCCTGAAAGACGAGGAGTCCGCCGAAGAGCAACCGACCGACGAGCAAAAGTACCGCACCGATCCCGCTCTCGAACGCCATCAGTTGCCCACCTCCGTTCTCAAGGCCGTCGCCTGTCGTCCGTGAATCTCCTGGAATCGATTCGTCACCGCGAACCGCATCTGTGGTTGCATTACGTTATCTGGTTCGTTCCCGCACCAGTTATATTCTCGCTAACGGGAGTGTTACCGGGTGAAACGGCGGTTATTAGCGGAATTGGACTGTCGTGTGTGGTCACGAAGCACGGTCTTATTCAGCAGCTGTACCCACCATAATGACCGGCTGTGGCTCGCGGTTGCTGTCGGGAGACGGCAATCGGTGGTGGCCGCGACGGAAGCCGCCCGTTTCGCGGACGGACAGATTCTGTTGTCTGCGAAAGAACTATATCCGCTGGAAGCCTCTCTACGGAAGAGAATCAGATGAACAAACACTTCACAGACAGCCGCTACTACCTCGCCCGCGCCGCGGAACACGCCCGCCTCGGCGTTACTGACGCCCTCGAGGGACCGACGACTCGCGTTCGAGCACTCCTCGGACGCGACGACCCGGACCCGGAACCCAGCCGGCTCGAGGGCGTGCTGGCGGAGGCGACCGCACTCGAGCACCGGGCGGTGGTGCGCACCCGCGGAACCGTCGACTCGGTGCAGGAGCGGCTCGTGGCTGGCCGCTCGAGCGAGTCCGACGGCGATCGGTGAAAGGAAGTCTTAAGTCGAACGCACAGGTATCACCTCGTGCGGGTTGGTGATCTAGTCCGGTTATGATACCTCCTTCACACGGAGGAAGTCGGCAGTTCAAATCTGCCCCAACCCACTATTTCTGTCGCGAGCAAACCCGTGAGCGACAGGATCGTGACGGTGGGCAGATTTGAATCAGGGAGTGGAGCGAAGCGGAACGACCGTGGTTCAAATCTGCCCCTACCCACTTTTGCCGACACAATGACGAGGAGCGTAGTCGTTCGAAACGGCGAAGCCGTTTCGTGATGACGAAAGACGCTTCGCGTCTTTCGAACCACGACGAGTCCGTGTCGGCAAACGCGATCGGCAGTTTGAACTAGACGAGACACGCGCAGCGAAGCGAGCATGTCTCGGCGTGATTCAAATCTGCCCCAACCCACTTTCGTCGATACGACGACGAGGAGCGTCGCATGGCGCGTAGCGCCACGGAAATGAGAACTCGTTATCGATCGGAAAATCGACACACCATCCGGTCTGCGTCCCTATCCTGCTATACTACGGCACTCTCAGTTCTCTCGGTCTCGGACCGACTCTCCCGCCACTCTCAACTTTTATCCGAGTAGGGACTCTACCGTGACCTGAACGAGAACGCTCTCGGACGATTGGATCACCCGCAGCACGGATGTGATTCGAATTCGAAGTGATCGTTCGAACCGCAACGCGCTGGAACGGCCTTCAAGGCGAGGCACTACCATATGTTCGGTAGAGAGTTAGGTTCGATTCCTAATTCCAGCTTGACCGGATCGTCGCTCCGAGAGAGTGGTGTTGCCCGTATCCTATAGCGGGCGCGGTCTCTCCTGTCGCCAGAGTAGTGGTTCGAAGACGATTATTCTCCGCTCGAGGACTCGAATACATACCGAACGAGAGCGTTAGCTCTCGGCCCCTCGGAAACGCCGTCGAAACCGACGTGCAGATACTCTCGGCAGGAGATAGTAGCGGCGAAATTTAAGCCAACTGAGGTGGTAGCACTCGACATGGCATACCAGCTGCAGTGTGACAGCTGCGATCTCGACCGCAGGCACACGGACTGGGCCGACGCGAACAGGGATGCCAGCGACCACGAGGCCGAGTACGGCGATCATTGGGTGAGCATCGTCGATCTGCAGGAGGCCTGAGTACGACCATTCGTAGCGGGCAGGACGGGACTTCCCGAGGCGATCCCCGGCGCCCGAACAGCCTCGAGATCCCGATCGGCGACTGCTTACGGCGACTCGAGATCGGTCCCGTCGTCGAGATGTGCCGCCACGATAGCGGTGTGAACCGTCCGGCTGTCCGTGTCCTGAATCGTCGCGGCAGCCTGAAATCGCTCGCGGGCACGCGTCACCGTCTGTGGGTCGGCGGCGAGATGTGCGAGAACGAACGCGTCGTCGTCGACTCGCCGTGCAGCGTCGAAATCCGCCTCGTCGTAGCGGTCCGCGAACGCCGTGACGAGGTCCGAAACGAGTTGATCAGTCGCCTCGGCGCCGGGATCGCCCGCTGGAACTGCGGATTCGGACGTCTCGAAGTAGGTGTCGTACTCGACGACGCCGGCCGCTTCGTAGAGGAATTCCGCGAGCGAGTCGTAGACGTCCTCCGAGAGGTAGACGCCGAACAGTTTGTATCGATCAGGGCTGGTCATTGCGGGAGGGTTCGTGGTACTACGCTCCAACGGAGCGTCTCGAATATAATAAATCTGGGCGCATCGGTGCCGATAGTCACTCAACAGCGGCCGGACACTGATCGAATCCGATTTCGGATCGCGGGTTCCACCCACGGCATGACCGGTCTTACGTCTCGACCTGTTCGATCCAGCTCTTCGCGCGCTTCTCGGTGACGCCGGCGGCCTCGGCAACGGTATCGCTGTCCGCTCGGGCGAGATCGTCGAGCGACGTAATACCCGCATCAGCGAGGCGCTTGCGGTACATCGTATCGAGACCGCCGACGTGCTCGAGCGGATGGGACGTCGGGTCGGCGTCCGGTCCCAGTTGCTCCCGCCCCTGCTCGAGTTCGTCGCGTCGGTCCTCGAGTCGGACGTCAGTCTCCCCGCGGCTCGAGCCGGATATCGCGGTGACGAGTTCGAACGGCGCGCTGGCTGCCCTCTCGACCAGCGTCAGCCGCTGACGCTGCAGTGCCAGCCCCCCGGACAGTGCGGCGACGGCAATCCGCCGTTGGGCTTCGACCCCGTTCTGGACGGTTCGGTTTCCGGATTCGAGCGCCGCTCGCTGGCCGGCGAACAGTGCCGAAGCCGGTGTGGATCGATGACGTCCGTCCGTCGTTGTGGGTTCGTCCGATGCTGTCTCTTCGGTCGTGGCACCATCGGACTCGGTTTCGCGGTCACCGACTGTCGTTCTCTCGTGCTCACCACCCGTCTCGGTGGACCGACGATCGATATCGCGGTCATCGGTGACGATTCGGCGATCGGCCGTTTCGACGCCGTTCCCGACGTCGGTGTGTTGACCCTCGATGGTGTCGGGATCGATATCGGGACCCAGCGTTCGATCGATCGTCGTCGCTGATTCGGGATCAACGTTCGAGTCTACTTCCTCGGGTTCGTCGCTCGGCTGGTCGGCCGTCCCCGCATCGACAGTTACCGGATCGGATTCGTCGGCTCCCTCGAGTGCCTCGATATCGGTCCCGGGATGCAGTTCGTCCGTCAGGTTCACGTCCTCCGACGGACTTCGTTCGTCGGCGTCGTCCAGTCCCTCGCTGACGTCCTCGAGAGACGTACTCACGTCCGCAGTCGAACTCAGTTCGTCAGCGTCATCCAATCCGTCGCTGACGTCCTCGAGCGACGTGCTGTCGATACGTCCGATCGACTCGTCGCTCGAGGTCGATGACCCAACCTCTGTCGTATCCCGCTTGTCACCAGTGTCTTCGGTCGATGTGGCTTCATCGGGTGTGCTCCGTTCGGGGGTCTGGTTGTCGTCCATCGATTCGGTCAGTTCCCCTGCCGTCTCTTCGGGCCGCGGTCCCATCTCGAGACTACCGTCGTCACCCATCTCGAGGTCAGCATTCGTGCTGGTTCCGTCAACTGCGGACGACTCTTCAGGTGGATCCTGCACACCAGAACCGACGGTTTCGTCGGTTATACTCGCAGCCTGGGCGTCCTCTCGGCTTTCCGGTTCGGGTTGATCGTCATCGATATCCACGTGAGTAGGGTCGGCTTCCGTACCGCCTTCGTCGACTTCCGCTGCCGGGTGTTGTTTTTCGGACGTTTCCAGTTCGTCGGCACTGACCGTCTCTTCGTCCGCGTCCGCCGCTGTGAGCGGCTCCGTCTCGTCGGGCGACGCTCCTGGATCGTCCCCTCCTGATTCTCGTTCCGTCGTTCGGTTCGCGATACCATCGCCCTCGGCCCCTGCGGAACCGTCGCGGCTTCGCTTTGCATCGAACCCTAAATCGTACGTCTCGGGACTGGAGTCTCGTTCGTCGACCGCGGCCTGCATGGCCGCGACGTCAGGGTCAGACTCGAGCCGAACCATCTCGTCGGACGCCGTTTCGATCGCATCCTCGTGAATCACCAGCGTCTCGTCGTGCGCTCGTTTCCAGCCGAGGGCCGCCTTGATCGACGCGATCACTCCGGGGTTCGGTTCGACACTGACGGTATCACCCCGCGTTTCCGTGATCCGACCGATCACCTCTCCGTTTTCGTTCTCGACCGTTTTTCCGACGTCCGCGTTCGAAAATCTTCCACTCACACCGGAGGGTGGGCCAGTCCGGAACAAGCCAGTCGTGCCTGCACCCGCGTGCCACCAGTTCGAAACAAACGGCCGAGATTTCGGCTGCGCTCGCTCGAGTACTCGGTGGCTCGACGGGAGGCACGTCTTCTGTTGAACTGTCGTAATATCTTCCTCAACCGTTCCCTATCGACCGTGAGATCGCCTATCGAACGGCATTAACCATGACGTATCGCTAATGTATAAAGCGTTTTAGCGCTGAGCGCGGTACGAGAGATCGTGGCTTCTCGAGTGCCGAATCCGTTCCGCTGGCTCCTGCTGTCGATCGGGTATCTGCTCGCGCGGGTCGGTCTCATCGACTCGGGGCGCGCCGAGCGGACGACCGATCTCGCCTGGCCGCGGATCGTTACCGGCATCGCCCGAATGTCCAAGTCAGCGGCGGACGTAGCGATGGTCGGGATCGCCCTCGGGCCGGCAGCGATCGCTGGGGTCGGTTTCGCCACGCCCTTCTGGGCGATCGCGTTCGGTATCGGCGGCGGGATCGCCGGGGCGACGATCAGTCTGGTCTCCCAGCGATACAGCGTCCAGGCGACCGAGGAGCTGTCGCGTGCGGTGACGACGAGTGCGCTCGTCGTCGTTGCGATCACCGTTCCGCTCGCGGTCCTCTACTGGACCGTTCCCGAACGGCTGATCTCGCTCGTCGGGGACGATAGGACGTCGCTCGCGTACGGCGCGGACTACCTTCGAGTCGTCGCCCTCGGCGTGCCCTTCGCCGCGCTGAACCTGATCGGAAGCCGAACCCTCGTCGGGGCCGACGACGCATGGACGCCCATGATACTCCGAGCGAGCGGTGCCGTCGTCAATATCGCCGTCAATGGCGTCTTGCTGTTCGTCCTCGAGTGGGGCGTCGTCGGTGCGGCGATCGGGACGGTACTGGCGAACGTCCTGGTGCTGGCGGCGTTCGTCACCGGGTTTGCGTTCGGGCGGCTGCCCCTGATCGGCGAGTTCCCGGTTCGTGTACGCTTCGCACGCCCGTACACGACGCTCGAGGACGTCCGGAACGTGATCGATATCGGGACGCCGCTGGTGTTTACGAACGTCGCCCGGCGGGCCGCCCAGTTCCCGATGCTCGCCATCGTCGCGCTGTTCGGGCCGAACGTGGTGGCCGCATACGTCATCGCGCGACGCGTTCGAGATCTGATGGATACGCCCGGCTGGGGGTTTTCGCTCGCGTCCAGCAGTCTGGTGGGGCAGGAACTCGGAACCGGGGACGAAGGAGACGCCGACACGTACGGCTACGAAGTGCTCTGGTTCGGGACTGCCGTGTATCTCTTCGCTGCGACCGTCGTGCTCGTCTTCGCCGGACAGGTCGGGAGCCTCTTCGTCGACGATCCGTCGGTCCAGCCGCTCGTGACGACCTTCATCGTCGTCGCCTGCGCGAGCGTCGTCTTCCGCGGCGTGAGCGGCGGCGCGACCGGGCCGCTCCGCGCGAGCGGTGACACGCACTGGCCGTTCTACGGCCAGATACTCGGGCTATACGTGTTCGCACTCCCCGTCGCTGCGCTCGGTGCAGTCGCGGTCCCAATACCGTTCCTCGAGGCGGTCACGCCCCTCGGAATCGGTGCGCTCTACGCGGCCCTGATCCTCGAGACGCTCGTTCCCGCCGCCGTCACGTACTACCGGTTCGCTGCCGGCCACTGGAAGGTCATCAGTCGCGGCTATCGACCCGACTCCGCACCCGGCGATTGAACCGTCATCTCACAACGATCGGTGGGGAAATCGTCACGGGTAGACTCCGAACCGAACCCGTTATCCGTCGATATCCGAAAGTGGAAATATAGTCCACATATCCAAATATTACAGTACTCTCTGAACAGACATGTCCTGATAGCTAGCGAATTACTGTCGATCAGTTCCAGAGAGACGCTCGTCGCTCGCTGGCGGTATTTCTCACAGTAGATGTGAGGAAACGGGCCGATATTCTCCTCGAAAGATTGAGCCTGACAAATCACTGTCTCGCTTGAACCCGTCCGTGACCGATCCGCTTGACGAACGCTATTAACCCGATTAATGCGACGAACAGTCGCTTGTGACCGAATTCGCTTTCAGACAAGGACGAGATGTCCTTCGAACGATCGTCGCTCAGAACTTATATCAATATCCAAATACGAGTGGTGTAACATACTATTTTAGATATGAAATAGGGCCGGTGGGTAGCGAGAACGAACCTATCGCCACCCGGCCGTTCTCGGGTCCGGAGTCGATCGGTCGACCAGGGGAACGAGTTACAGTCGCGGCGATTAGATCTCCTCGACGTAGGTGTGCGAATCTGAGAGCGCTTCGGCGTCCTCCCGAAGCAGGGCGACGACGAGACAGTCGACGTACTCCTCGAAGTACTCGACGAGATCGGCGATCCGGTTCGAGTCGATCGCCTCGAGCGAATCCAGCAGCATGAACGGGACGACCTCGTAGACGTCGTGGACCAGATACCCGGCGAGCGCGAAGACCAGTCCGGTGACCTCCCGTTCGCTCTCCGAGAGGTGGTCGACGGTGTCCTCGTAGGTTCGCCCGTCCTCGGTCGTCCGAACGATGTGCAGGTCGAACGCGGTCCGCGAGACCTTCCGACGCCCCTCACGGACCGTCTTCTCGCGACGTTCGATCCAGATCCGATCGATGTTCCGGTACTCGAGGATCGAGAGAATCGAGTCCATGTGCTCGTTGAAGGCGTCGACGGCGTTCTCCTCGATTCGGTCGACGCGGGTTCTGAGATCGGTCAGCTCGTCCTCGACGGTTTCACGCCGTTGCGCGAGCTCGTCGCGTTCCTCGATTTGCCCCTCGATTTCGTCGATCCGGGCCTGTACCTCGTCGCGTTCCTCCTCGAGGTTCTCCCGTTCGAGTTCGAGTCGGTTTCGCTCGCGGTGGGTCTCGATGACGTCGCCGTATTCCGCGTTCTCGAACGTTTCGGCGTCCGATTCGAGGTCGTCGACGCGTTCCTGCTGGTCTTCGAGGTCGGCCTCGAGATCCTCGATCCGCTGGGCCCGTCGCTCGAGTTCGTCGTCGATCGCCTCGAGTCGCGTTTCGATCTCCCCGCGTTTCTGGGATCGCTCGCGGAGCTCCTTCCGCCGAGTAGCGAGCTCGTCGATCTGTTCCTGCAGGTCGCTCCGTTCGTCGAGTTTCTGTTGCCGGAGCGATCGCAATCGATCGATCGTCGTTTCGATCCGTTCGCGATCGACCTGGGAGCCACACGTCCAGCAAACCACGTCGTCCGAGTCCGGGAGGAGTTGCTCGGTGATGTCGCCGTCGGTCTCGCCGTCCGACTCGACCGTCTCCTCGAGATCCAGCTCGAACCCGTCCTCGGCGAGTCGCTCCTCGTTGAACCGGATCACGCTCTGGAGCTCGCTGACGGTCGTATCGAGCGACCGTTTCCGGGCGCGAAGTTCCTGTACTCGCCCTTCGAGGCGGTCCGGCGATTCCTGCTCGTCGTCGAACGCCTCGAGCTCTTGCTCGAGCTCGTCGCGTTCCCCCTCCAGTTCGCTGTAGCTCTCCCGTTCGGTCTCGAGGTCGTACTCGATGGATTCGAGCTCGGTACGGGCTTCCTGGAGATCGGCGAACGCCGATTCGATCTCGTCTTTGCGGGCGCGACTCGCCTCGACGTCGAGATCGAACTCCTCGAGTTCGGTTTCGAGGGCTTCGATCCGCTCTGTTTTCGTCTCGATCTCGTCCTCGAGCGCGACGCGATCCTCCTCGAGATCGGGGAGTTCGGTATCGAGCCGTGCGAGTTCCTCGAGACGGTCGTCCAACTCCCGCTTCTCGGCCTCGAGCCTGCTGATTTCGGCCTCAATCTCGTCCGTATCGATCGGGCGCATGATGAGTTCGCGGAGATCGTCGCCGGCCCTGACGGCCCGACGCGCCTCGTTCGACTCGAGCAGGAACGCGAAGAGATCCGCGAGCTCCGGGTTCTCGAGGTACGGATCGCCGTCGAAGACGACCTCACCGTTGCGTCGCTCGAGGGATCGCGTATACCGTTCGTCGTCGAACGTCAATTCGACGGAGCCGGTGTCCGCGTCGCCTTTCAGCGACGACCGTCGGCTTCCCAGCGCCGCCATGATGGTCTGGAGAAACGACGTCCGGTTCGTCGCGTTTCGGCCAGTCAGAACGTTCACGCCGGGCTCGAGCAGTACCTCGGTGCTGTCGATGCCGCCGATATTCTCCGCCCGGACGGTGATCGACGAGGTGACTGACTCCGGAGATGACATGAGTCCCGTTTCTCGCCGCTCCAATAAATGTTATTTGGTTACGATCGTTTTCGGGACCCGACTATCGAGCGGTGTCGCTCCCGTCGCAGTCACAGCCGCCCTGTTCGAGCAGGTCGACGATCGGATAGTCGGCCCCACAGTCCCCGCAGATCGCGCGCACGTCGACGAACACGTCGTACTCTCGGTCCGCGATCTCACCTGCGTTGCCCAGTTCTTCGAGTGTCGACTCGGTTATAACTTGGGTGCGACCCGCGAGCCGCTGGACCGTCTCTTTCTTTCGTTCGATGCGGTCCTCGGCGTCTTCTTCGGGGAGCGAGGCATCCCGAACGTTCGTGAGGTACGTGTAAATCGTCTGGTGGGTAACGAAGTCCGAACGGACGTCGTCGATGTCGACTCCGGCACGCTCGAGGTCGCGACGCCGTCGGACGGCATCGGATCGCGACACGTCGTCGTCGGTCAGCGTTCGGTACAGGGATTCGATATCGGTATCGAGGACGGACGCTCCCGAATCACGAACTGCTGCGCGGAGGACGGCCTGATTGAATTCCGTCGCGAGGTCGCGAAGGCTCGTTCGCTCCGTCTCGTCACCGATCCACTCGGCCTCCAGGCGAGGGCCCCACTCCTCGAGTCCGTACTGATCCATCACGCGCTCGACTTTGGTCCGTCGCCCGCGACTCGAGTCCTCTGTCATACTATATGTCACTGATGCCTCTCGTACAAATGTTGCGGTTGGTTTCGGTACCCGCAAGCGGGCCGAAGACTGGTCGACGTGGGCCTGAGTCCTCGAAACCAATTCTATTCGGTATCGATTATCGGCTTCGGATCATCGACTTTCGACTCGAATCGATACCGGTACGAGTCGGCTCCGTTCCGTCGACGACGCGTTCCCGCTTAGTGCGGTGAGCAGGACGATTTCGGTACGGGGGTTTGAACGGCCCTCGAGACTATTTCTGTCGCAATGAACGACGTATCCGATGGGCGAGGCGCCGAACGACGATCGACCGGAGGGACCCGCCTCTCGGCAGCATCTATGACAGATATATGCTTGTAAACCATCAGCGACCATGCCGCGGTGATAGGTAGCGATCGGCCAGGTCCGGAAGTGGACTAGCGATACACTCGGGACGGGAACAGTATTTCACACGAGATATCCAGGGACGCTCGATTAGTGCGTAACTGCAACGGCGGACTGTTCAGTATTGGGAAACGGTCACCGATGATCGCGACTCGCGCGACCGTGCGCGGCTGACTGACGGATCGAAACTCGCCACGTACGCCTTCGGCCACGAGCGGTCGATAGTCACACTTCGCGGCGGGGCGGCGTTCCGTCCGGTGATCTTATTGCACTCTCACTCGAGGGCGACCGGCTCACCCTGCTCGGCGGACTCGTGAACGGCTTCGATGATCCGCATGTCCTGAAGGCCGTGTCGCCCGTCGGGATAAATATCGCCGTCGCCCAGCACTCGGTCGGCGAAGTAGTCGAACTCCTCTTCCATCTCGCGCTCGGCGTCGAAACTGTCGTGCTCGACCGTGACGGAGACGTCTCCGCGCGAGCAGTGCAGCGAGCACTCCCCGTGGAAGGCGGGCCGAAGTTCGATCTGGCCGTCCGTTCCCGTAATCTTCAGGTGGGTGTCCTCGTGGGCGTTCTGACTCGCGGTCGAGATCATCTGGACGTCGTCCTCGAAGACGAACAGCGACGACGCCCGTTCGTCGGGCATGTCGGCGAACGCCTCGTGGTTCGAGGCCATTTCGGACTGGACGCTCACGGGTTCACGCCGGAGCAGGTACCTAGTCGTGTTGATCGAGTAGATTCCCAGATCCATCACCGAGGTCCCGTAGCCGCTCAGGTCGGGGTCGAGCCGCCACTGGTCCGGGTCGGGGATCATCTCGAGGAGCGGCTGACTGTTGTGCCCGTAGACCGACACCGGGTCGCCGACGAAGCCGTCCGCGATCAGTTCGCGCGCTCGCTGGACGGCCGGATCGGTCTGCATGCGATAGGCGATCATCAGGGGCACGTCCGCCGTCTCGCAGCGCTCGACCATCGCCTCAGCGCGGTCGACGGTCGCTTCCATCGGTTTCTCGCAGAGAACCGCCTTGTCTAGCTCGGCCGCGGTCTCGACGTACTCGAGGTGATAGGCGTTGGGCGTCCCGATGTAGACGGCGTCGTACTCGTCGCTGGCCGCGCCGTCGTGGAACTCGTCGTAACTGATCCCGCGTGCGACATCGTTCTCGTCGGCGAGCCGGGTCGCCTTCTCCGTCGAACTGCTGACGAGAACGGACACGTCGCCCAGCTCCGACGATTCGATAGCCGGCAGTGCGACGTCGATCGTCCACCAGCCCAGACCGATCAGGGCGTATCGTACGGTCCCGCTCTCGGTCGTCTGCCACGTCCGTTCCTCGTAGTCGTCGATCCACTCTCGCATGGTCGGGCTTACCTCCCGATTTGATAAAAAACGACCGATGGCCGTGGTGACCATAGCAAGCGTACGGAACGGCTGGCGGACGGGACTCGCCACCGGTCGGTTCTGCATCGATTGGGAACCCGTCACGTGGTCCGCGGCGAAGCAGTAACGGACCGGGCGACGGGCCGGTACTCGCCGTCGATCCGTCGAGCGGTCGCCGACGCAGGAAAGTAAACGTAATGTGTCGGGCCGGGGTCGATTGTCGCATGGTCGAGTACCAGCACAGCCCGGTGACCGTCGCCGACAAACGAGCCGTCGTCGTCGGCGGGACGAGCGGGATCGGACAGGCGATCGCCCTCGGGTTCGCAGAGGAGGGAGCCGACGTCATCGCGACGAGTCGGAACGAGACGAACGTCGATGAGACGGCGTCGGAGATCGAAGATCGAGGCGTCGAAACGACGCGAATCACCTGTGACGTGACCGAGCCCGACTCGCTCGAGCGCGTCCGCGAAACGGCCGTCGATGAACTCGGCGGCATCGATACCGTCGTCGCGTCGCAAGGGGCGATCTCCCGGGCATCGGTCCGGAATATCTCTGACGACGAGTGGGACTTCGTCACCGACGTCGCGCTCGATGGGGTCCGTCGCGTGACGCAGACGTTCGCGCCGGCGATGGAGGCCGGCGGATCGATCGTCAACATCTCGTCGATTGCGGCCCGACTCGCGATGGCGGACCTCCCGGCATATACCGCTGCCAAGGGAGGTGTCGACGCCTTCACCCGCGCATCGTCGAAGGAACTCGCTCCGGATATCAGAGTCAACGCGATCGCGCCCGGATTCGTTATCACGCCTCAGAACGCGGAGACGTACGCCGAGGGAACCGAGAAGCGCGACCGTATCGATCGCAGAACTTCGCTCGGTCGCGTCGCGGAACGCGAGGAAATCGTCGGCGCTGCGATCTTCCTCGCCAGTGACGCCGCGTCCTTCGTGACCGGCGAAGTCCTCACTGTCGACGGCGGATTCGCCGACAGCGCGTTCTGATCGAATCAGCGGTTGTGAAGGGACATCGGCGGCAGTAACCGGACGGCTCGACTCGTGATCGCGATACCTGCGATCTCCCGTCTCGAAATACAGATTATCATAGTATAATTCGGAATTATATATTATCCGTTCCTTGCTCGGTAGTCTCTGTACGTAGCAGTGTCCGTTGGCGAAGGTCTACAGGCATGATTTTATCACATACTATTTAAAACATGTGTGAAGTCATAGGTTTGTCTATTTCTATCTTCCTAATGATAGATGTTGTAGCGACCCGACTCCCTCAGTTAGTGGCTCGAAGTTGCTCCTCCGCAGATGGAGTGTTGTCGTGTATAGCTTGCTCCCCTAATAAAACGGGTATGATATTATAGTTCCGATTTCCTCTCGGAGACGGATCGCTACGAATATCGAATTCGTCGTAAGATCCCCCCATACGTCTTGATTTACTTCTAACTCGCTCAGTAGTATCGGATAGTAGTACCGGAGTCGTCGACCAGGATTTCGGTTTCAGAAAGTATGGCGGGATTCGGAGTGCCACCGGCGATCGGCCGTGAACCGAACTCGCGTACCCACCTCTGAGAGGTCCTCTTCGAGCGATCACTACCATAGTATCGAAATCTCGATTTATACTTGAAACCGATACTTTGGAGTTCGATACGCTCCAAATCAGTTAGGCTAACTGGTTAGTCTAATCGGAACAACCCAGTGCAGAACGATTCGATAGACGATCCATTCCATCCGTCTGGTATGGGAGCTGTGCTGCTGCCACTACGTCGCTGACACGGAGTGCCGAATACTTCGTATTCAGGGTCACCAACCGCGAAAGTCCCCTGCAGGTCCGTAATTGTCTTTCCGTGACCGCGATCTTCCGTCGCCTATCGAAGCCAATCGCGTTCAACTGCGGTATTTTTTCCGGCTCAATTCAGTTCAGTGGCCGGAATCTCTTGGTATTCGTCTGTGATTCCGGACGCGTCTTCGGGAAGCAAGGCGACGACGAGGTACGGGACGTAATCCGCGAAGTACTCGATGAGCTCGGCGATGCGCTCCGAGTCGATCGCTTCCAGCGAATCCAGCAACATAAACGGCACCTCTTCGTACACCTCGTGGACTAAATAGCCGGCAAGGCCGACGACCAACCCGATCACTTCGCGCTCGCTTTCGCTCAGGTTGTCCACGGAATCCTCGTATACCGTTCCAGACTCCGACTTCCGAACGATGTGTAGATCGAAGGACGAACTCTCGTTGCGGTCGTTCCGGCGCTCTCCTTTTCGCTCGATCCAGACGCGCGATATGTTCCGATAATCGAGCAGTTCTAACACGTCCGCCATGTGCTCGTTGAATTGCGACACCGATCGTGACTCGAGCTCGTCCACTCGACCGCGCTCCTGTCGTAACTCCTGACGGATCTCGTCCAGTTGGTCTCGAAGCCGCGATTTATCCGGCAGCGATTCTATCTCCTCGATTTCGTCCGTGACCGTCTCTAGTTGTTCCTGTTTTTGCCCCCGTTCGTACTGGAGTTCGCTGATTTCTTCGTAGGTCTCGAGGAGATCGTTGTTCCGAAGGTCTTCGGTGATCGCGACCTCCCGTTCGAGTTCGGTGATCGTCTCACGCAGCTCCGAGATCCGTTCCTCGAGCGTTTCGCGTCGCGTTCGCTTCGACTCGAGTTTCGCTTCGACATCGTCGAGCTCTCGTGTGAGACGTTCTCGCGTGTCGATCGCTTCCCGTATGGATTCCTCCTCGGCGGTTAATTCGTCGATTCGATCCGTCAGATCACCGAGTTCGGCCTGCTTTTCGGAAACGACACCCCGGAGGTTGTCTAACTGATCTTCTATCGTTCCGCGTTTGGCAGTACTGCCACAGGTCCAGCAAGTAATCTCCTGTTCGTCCGACGGGGCGAGTTCCGCGACCGGATCCGCAGTGTCGGTCGTCGAGGCGGGTCCATCCGAACCGCTGTCCGCGAGAACGGTTTCGTTGAAATCGACGATCGACGAGAGATCCGCAATCGTATTTTCGAGCTCTCGTTTTTGAGCGCGCAGCGTTCGTAATTCGTCTTGCACTCGTTCGAGGTCCGCCTGGGTATGCTCCGGTACTTCTTCCTGCTCGGCACGGAGTTCAGCCGGTCGGTCGCGGAGGGCATCGAGTTCGGCCTCCACCAGTTCGAGCTCGTCTCCCACTTCGCTTACGTCCTGGCGACGGTCGTCGAGTCGATCGACCAGTTCTTCGGCTTCTTCGGCCATTTCGGCGTTCGCCTCGAATTCGGCCGCCGCTTCTCGAGCCGCGTCGATTCGATCGTCGATCGATTCGAGTTCGGTCTCGAGGGTTTGCCGTCGTTCCTCGAGCGTCGGTAATCGCTTCGACTCCTCCTCGACGGTTTCGAGTTCATCGGATATCTCTTCGCGTTCGGTTTGGAGGGTTCGGATCCGTCGTTCGATGGCCTCCGTATCGACCGGTCGCATGATGATGTCGCGGAGGTCGTCCCCTCGTTCGACCGCCAGTCGTGCGGGATTGTTTTCGAGTAAGGAAACGAACGGATCGACGAGATCGCTGTCAGTCTCGTACGGATCGCCGCCCACTTCGATCCCGGTGTCCGTTCGTTCGAACCGTCGACTATAGGTGGTGTCGTCCAGTTTCAAGACGACCTCGCCTTCCGCAGTGTCGCTTTTTAGCGTCGCAGCGGTCCCGCCGAGGACACCGTTGATCGCTTGCAAGAGACTGGTCCGGTTCGTCGCGTTTCGTCCCGTGAGAAGCGTTTCCCCCTTTCGAATGGTGAGCGAACAGTCTTCGATACCGCCGATATTTCTCACTTCGATCCGAGTCCTATCGGTAACTGTCGCCTCTTCGTTTCCCGCACTCGTCGTTGACATCATTGCCCATATTGGCGACGGAGTATTTAAAATCGATGGCTACAATCCGTCGTTTTAGCATACTATATTATGATAGCAACTGATCACGGACGGTATTAGATGTCTCGCGTGTTATAAACACCAACTAACTCGAGATCTGTTTGCGGATTTGACGGTTTTTGACTGTCTCTATGGGATTTACCGGATTGACCTCGTTTCGGTCATTTTCGTATTATTCATTCGAGTGACAGGAACACGAGCGTTCAGTTAGCAGCTCCGATAGTCGGTACGTTCGTCCACAATCCGAACAGGTTATATTTATTAATACCGAGATTTCGGGCTCGGATATTGTGACGTGACCGGAACTGATGAGCCGTGACACGGTCTGGTCGACGACTCGGGCACATCGCGTTCGTGCCCATTCGATCGTATCTCTCGAGTCGTCCGGCGTGATTCGACTCGATCGACTCGTTTCGATCTCGAGACACTCGTTGAGGTGTGCTCGGATCGTCGGATGAGTGACCCAATCCGATTCGATCGCGTCGATATCGACTCCGCGTTGTTCGAGACGGGTTCGGACGCGTACTTCGCGGTCGGCAGGAACTGCATCGCTCGTGAGAGCCTCGTATACTACCGCTAGTGCATCGTCGGGGCTGACGGCACCGTATGCGACATCCGTGAAATCGATCCCGGCCCGCTGGATTGCCGTTTCGAGCATTCGTCGGTTGACGTATTCGGCGAGATCGCGGAGACTCGCGTCGTGATCGAACCGTCGCTCTCGGAGTTCATCGTTCAACCCGTCGAGATCGTACTTTCGGCGCTTTCGTCCGACCTTGCACGAGCAGCGATGATCCATCGATTCAGTCATCACGATGCACCTCGCTCCGGGACCAGTCTAGCGGTTCTGCCATGTCTGTGAGAGTGATTGGCCGCCGCCGTCAAATAAATTCCTTTCCAACCGTATGGTTGGAAAGCAGAAGCTGGCTTCCGCGTTCGTCTCGTTTGCCGTCTTCGCTTTACCGAGCTCTCCTCGAACAGGCTGTACGCGTCTCAGGAAACACGAGCGGACGATATTGGCCGATGGGACATAGTTCGTCGGACAGTCGCTCCTCGTTTTCCATCCGAACTTCGATGCGTTCGCTGACAGTGAACGGTAGTCTACTGGAAGATGGATCGATGGACTCGGGGTGGGTTTCGAGAGCGGTCACTCGAGTGCGTACCGCATGCGGAGTTCGAGTTCGTTTGTCGCTTCCATCACCATTTCGGCGTATCCGTTGTGAACGTGTTCTTGCGTGAAGTGTTCAGCAGGCCCGGTGATACTGATCGCCCCGATCTGATCCGTATCCGGACTTTCGATGGCAGCGGCGATCGACTGAATCCCCTCGAGTCGTTCCCCGGTACTCGTCGCGTATCCCTGGTCGCGGATCAGTTCGATATCCGAGCGGAGTTCGTCGGCCTCCGTGATCGTATTCTCCGTTTCACCCGGCAGTCCGGTCTCCGCGATGATTCGGTCGATCGTCTCGTCGGGGAGTTTCGCTAGAATGGCCTTCCCCGCCGCGTTCTGGTGAATCGGGTATCGATTGCCGAGCGGTACCGGTTTCCGCAGCCCGTACCGATCGTTTTCGATGAACACGAAGACGCCATGGACGCCGTCTCGGAGAATGAACGAGACCATTTGATCGCTCTCGTCGGCTAGTTCGTCGATTACCGACCGGACCGCCCGACAGAACTTGTCCTGATCGCGGAGGTGACCACCGAGCGTGAGCAGTTTGAGCCCCAGTCGATAGCGTCCGTCTTTGTTGACGACGTATCCGTGTTTCTCGAGCGTTTTGAGGTGCTTGTGAACGGCACTCTTCGACATGTCGAGTGTCGTTGCGAGCTCCGTAACGCCGATTTCCTCCGCTCGATGAATCGCTTCGATGATGGCGAACACCGTTTGATCGGATTTCACGTACCCGTCCGATCCCGTTTCCGTAGACATACGGTGTGATAACATCACCCCCGGTGATTAATCATTCGTATCGTTGAACGACCATTCCCGGTGACGGCTGCTCCGAGTCCCGATTCGTCACTGTTCGCTCAGAGAGAACGATTGGCGATTCGTTTTCCGAGAGCGAATTCCAGTAGGCACTGAACGATTTCCAGACTACTGGTGACGGAGTCGTGCGATGAGGTTTGGGTTTGCATTGTCTTTCAGCGGCTTCGATAGATACCGCAGGGTCTAGCCGGCAATACCGTACTCACACGACAGTCAGAGAACGACGGTCGTGTCGAGCTGGTCCGTGACCGACACTGCTTGGGACGGTCCGAAGACCGATTCGTGGGCGACGCCCCTAGAAATTCGAGAACTTATCGCGCCGGTAGAGATCCAACTCGGAAACGACGTTCGGCGGTTCTTGCTGGGCGGCGAAGGCGACCGCGTCGCCGATCGCCTCCGGCTCGGTTACTTCGTTCGGTTCGTATCGATCTTCGGAAACCTGGTCCCGGTATTCCTTTCCGAACTCCGTTCGGACTTCGGAGGGGTTGATCACGGTCACGCCGATTTCCTCCGCTCCGAGCGATCCCGCCAGGCTGTGTGCGAAGCCCCGCGTCCACCACTTCGTCGCTGCATAGATCGGCGCTCCCGGCCGGGGGTACTGGCCGGCGAAACTCGCGACGAACACCGCGATGCCAGACGTCTCGCGGAGGTGGGGAATCGCCGCTTGCGTGACGAAAAACATCCCATCCACGTTCACCCCCATGACGGTCCGATACTGCTCGGCAGGCATCGTTTCGACCGTCACATCGCTTCCGGTCGCGATTCCCGCGTTGTTGACCAGCACGTCGAGTTGGCCGAACGTGTCGACGGTCCGTTCGACGGCGTTCTCTACTGCGTCGCTGTCAGTGACGTCGGTGGGGAGGACGAGCGCGGTGCGTTCGGTTTCCGATTCGATCCGCTCCGCGATCGACTCGAGTTTCGACTCCCGTCGGGCGATCAACGCGACGTCCGCGCCCTGTACCGCAAGAGCCTCTGCCGTTGCCTCTCCGATACCGGAACTCGCACCCGTAATAAACGCCGTTTTTCCCGCTAGGGGCCGTTCTGTGCTCATAGTTACCAATGTGCAGTTACCGGTATAAGTATTACTCGAGCGTCGACGTCGATGACGTCGCGAACATCGTTGAGGGTGTGCTCGCCGGCGGGTGGTCGAGGGGGTTAGTCCCCGGATTTCGTTCCTGTCGGACTCGTTTCCCACCACCCGGCTCGATCGAGGGTGAACAGGAGGCCGGCCGAGAGCACCATGCCGGTCAGAGCGAACGTCGCGAGGACGACGAAGAACATCGCCGTCGAGAACCCGCCGAGGACGAACCCGCCGATCGCGATGCTCGCCGCGCCGAGTCCGAACTCGCCGAGGTAGGTGTAGCCGTAGGAGAGGCCGCGCGTGTTAGCAGGCGTATGGACTGCGACCGCCTCCTGATAGAACGGCTGAATCGCGAAGAGGAAGAAGCCGAGCACGGCACAGAGAACGATAACGGGGAGGAGACCCATCGACGTAACCGGAATGAACGTGAGCGCGAGGACGCAGAGGACGGCGAAGATCGCCATCAGTCCTCGTTCGGCGGACACGCGATTCGTGAGTTTGCCACCGGCGTACTGGCCGCCCATTCCGATGACGAGCAGGCCGACGTAGATGTAATCGCCGGGTTCGATCCCTTCGAGTCCGGCCGAGAGCGTCACGTCGTCCATGGCGGGGAGGCCGTGGAGAATTTCCGGGAGATACGTGAGCATTCCTCGGTAGAAGAGCCCTTCGAATGTAACGATGACGAAGACCGCGGCGAACGCGCTCGCGAACAGCACTCGCGAGTTGGAGATGAACTCGGAAAGCGAGAGGGCGTCGTCCGTGGTGACGTCGGCGTCGTCTTCGGCTGCGACCGGGTCGAAGTCGGCCTGGAGACCGTAGACGGCCGCGACGAGACCCGGAATCGCGAGAAGTGCGGCGACGAGTTGCCACTGGTCGAGAACGAACAGGAGCGTCGCTGCGGCGAACGGGCCGAGGGCGATACCGGCGTTGCCGGCGATTCCGTGCCACGCGAAGACGGTGCCTCGCTCCTCGACGCCGGTGCTGATCAGGGCGAGTCCTGCAGGGTGGTAGACGCTCGCTGCGATCCCCCAGCAGATCAGCCCGATCGCGACGGTGTAAATCGACGTCGAGAGCGCGAGTAGGAGGAACGCACCGCTCATTCCAGCGAGACAGAGCAAGATGAGTCGCTTCGGACCGAACCGATCGGCGAGGATTCCGCCGGGCAGCGCGCCGAGCCCGAACGGGGCGTATCCTAGCGCGACGATGACTCCGATCAGTGCGACGGAAACGTCGAATTCCGCGAGCCAGACGACCAGAAAGATCGGAATCGACGTTTCGAACCAGTGGACGAGCGAGTGGCCTGCCATCGTAAAGCTAGCGATCGCCCGGTCGTTTTTGTCAAGTCCCATAATGTGTAGAGTGTCTTTCGTCGAATACCACTCCACCCGGTTACTTATCGATTGTGAACTCGACGACGCACATCGGAGCCGATACCGATCGTAAATTCAAAACAGTTGTTTCTCTGTTGGATAATATACGAAAATATGGGTTCTGTACGAATATAATCCATACATTGACTGACTCCTCTCGATCGCTTCTGCAGCGTCATGCAAATGTATATAATCCGCACTGGTCTGTTATATCGTACCATGACGGAGACTACCATTCCAACCGTTGCAGGTATCGGTTCCGTTCCGAACGGGACGCATTCGGTACCGGAGCGAGACCTCGCATTGCGTGTCGTTCGAGATGCCCTCGAGGACGCGTCGCTCGAACTCTCGGCCGTCGACGGGCTCTATATGCCCGCTCCGCGCCCGTGGACGCCGCAGGGGTTCTTTTCGACCTATCTGCTGCACGTGCTCGGACTCGACGTCGATCGCTCGCTCGAGGTATCGACGGGAGGGACCAGCGGGGGGAACGCGTTTCACTCCGCAGTGTCGGATATCCGTGACGGGACGGTCGAGACGGCGCTCGTGCTTGCGGTGGAGCGGAACTCGATCGTCGAGACGACGGGCCCGTACTTCGATTACATCCTGAAGTCGTTCGACGCGGAGTTCGAATCGCCGATCGGCATGACCGTTCCGGCGGCGTACGCACAGAGCATGCAGCGGTACGCGTACGAGTACGGGATCGATCGCGACGATCTCGCCGACGTCGTCGTCAAAAACCGCGAGAACGGGGCCGTCAATCCGAACGGACTCTTCGACGAGAGTCCGTCGCGGGACGACGTACTCGACGCACGGTTGATCGCGGACCCGATCCGACTGTTCGACTGTCCGGCCCCGTGCGACGGTGCAGCTGCGATACTACTCACCGCGGACGACCTCGACGAGTCGGCATCGCCGCGGATAGCCGTCGACGGAACCGGATACCACCACACGGCGAGCCACTTCCTGATGAGTCGGGAGACGTCGATCACGGAACTGCCGGCCGTCAGACGTGCCGCGACCACGGCGACCGATCGTGCCGGCGTTTCGATCGCTGATATCGACGTCTTCGAACCATACGCGCCGTTTCCGCACATCGAAGCGATCGTGACGGAAGAGCTCGGGCTCGCCGAACGCGGCCGCGGTGTCGACGCCTGTCTCGAGGGCCACACTGCACCGGACGGACCGTTTCCGATAAGCCCGTCGGGCGGCTGTCTCGGACGGGGCCATCCGCCGATGGTGACGCCGCTGCTCAACTACGTCGAGGCCGTGAAACAGCTTCGCGGGACGGCGTCGACGCAGGTTCCCGAGGCGGAGCGCGTCCTCACGACGGCGGAACACGGCCACGTCAACGGCGTAACCGCGACCGTATTCGCGACGGAGGTGTGATCGATGGAGCCCTACACGCGACCGTTCTGGGAGTCCCTTCGGGACGACGTGGTCCTGATTCACGCCTGCGAGAGCTGCGACGAGCGGTTCTTCCCCCCGAGTCCGATCTGTCCACACTGTCACTCGACGAACGTCGACTGGGTGGAGACGACAGGACGGGGGACGCTCTACTCGTTTACCCGAACCCACGCGACGGCGGCGGCGTTCGACGACGAGCTCGTGATCGGGCTCGTGGAACTCGCTGACGGACCGACACTACTCGCGCCGATCGACGAGTCGTACGCCGCCCTCGAGATCGGCGACGACGTCCGTATCGAGGCCGCAGAGTACGACGTCGAGTACGATCGCGGCTGGCTCGAAGACTATCCGTTCTTCGCGGCGCGGCCGCTCGACTGAAACCGTGCTGGCTCTCGGTCGGCTGAATCCGATGAAAAGGTGGTAGTCGTTAGTCTTCGACGGCGTTGATGGTTTCCGTCGTCGATCGCTGGCTCAGCCGCCCGCGGATCGGTTTCTGGAGTTGGAGGCCCATCAGAACGAAGATGACTGCGACGCAGCCGAGACGGATCGTGGTGCCCGGATAGACCATCGCGAGGACGCCGAGGACGAAGAAGACGGCCCTGAGTGGGTACTCGACGAACAGACTCTCGCGTAGGAACGTCCCGTAGTAGTTGAGGCCGTGAGAGATTCCCAGTGCGCCGGCCAGTGCGATCATGCCGGAGAAGAACGTCTCGAGGCCGAAGCCACCGACGACGATCTCGGGATTGTAGATGAACGCGAACGGCAGGACGTAGATCGGTGCGGAAATCTTCAGGGCCTCGTGGGCCGTCCGCCAGAAGTTACTCTCGGCGATCCCCGTCGCAACGACGACGGCGATCGCAATCGGGGGCGTCAGTCCGGAGAGAATCGCGGCGTACAGCACGAAGAAGTGCGCCGCGAGGTCGGGGACGAAGAACTGCTGGATCAGTGCCGGCGCGATCAGCGCCGCGACGATGACGTACGCGGCGACCGTCGGCATCCCCATTCCGAGGACGATCGAGATGACCATCGCGAGGACGACCGCAGTCAGCATGACGCCGCCGGAGAGGTCAAGCAACGCCAGCGAGAGGATTCCCGGAATGCCCGACGCGGTGAAGACGTCGACGACACCGTTAATCGCGGCGATGATGATCGCGATCGGTGCGAGGATCATCGCTCCCTCTCTGAAGCCGTTCGCCGCGTCGCCGAGTAGACTGACGAACTCGGCCACGAGGTCACCGCCCCCCACGGCCGTCTGGATCAGCGGGAATCCGAAGCCGGTGACGAACATCGCGATGATGGTGTACAGCGCGGCCGTGAGCACCGTGTACTGGAGGACGCCGAGGACGTAGATCAGGAGGGCGAACGGAATTCCGAACCGAAGACACTGGATAACGAACTCCCTCTGGGACATCTGCTCCTCGAACTGACTCTCCACGTCGATCTTGGTCGCCTGGCCTCGGAGTTGTCCGATGCCCTTGTAGTGGACGGCGAAGGTGACAGACCCGTAGAAGATCATGGCGGGAATGATACCTGCGATGATCACCTCGACGTACGTGATACCGAGCAACGACGCCATGACGAACGCCGCAGCGCCCATGATCGGCGGCATGATTTGCCCGCCCGTCGAGGCAACGGATTCGATCCCGCCTGCTGTCTCCCCCTTCATTCCCGTCTCCTTCATGAGCGGAATCGTGAACGATCCGGTGATCGCCGTGTTCGCCGCCTGGCTACCGGTGATCGAGCCGATGATGATGCTCGAGGTCACCGCGGAGAGGGCGACGCCCGATCTGACGTAGTTGGCCGACCGGAGTCCGATCCGCATGATGAGGTCGAACGCCCCGAAGCCGCGCATCAGCCCTGCGTATAGCAAGAATAGGGCGACCCACGTCGCGATAATTCTGGAGATCGAACCGTAGACCCCCTGAAAGTCGAGCACCATGATACTCATCATGCGGTTAACGCTGAATCCGGCGTGGCGCAGGATTCCCGGGACGTAGTTACCGTAGAGCCCGTAGAGTATCACGCCAACGATCACGGCCAGAAACGTGATTCCGTAGGCTCGGTACGACAGGTACAGGATGACGAGGAAGAACGCGATGGCGATCGCGTACTCGTAGCCGAACGCCGTACCGACGCGAACACGCAGCAACTCCCTGTAGTTCAGGATCAAGTACACCGTCGTTCCGGCGGTGATGATCGCGGAGAGAGTCAGGCCGGCTAACCCCAATTTGTCACCGTCTTCGTACGCTTCGATGAGTTCGTTTCCGAGATAGACGAGCATGACCGATCCGAGAAAGGTGACGGTAAATAGAATTCGCTGGATTCCCTGTGTGAACGCGAAGTACAGGATCCACAACCAGGTCAAGATAGCGAGTCCGGTAACTACGTCGTTGGCGATTTCTATTCGGTCCTTATCTGCTGTTGAATAAACCATGTATGGCGGTGACGGATTCTGCAGGTGTTATTCGTCGCCGCGAGTCCAGCTGTCGTCCCAAACGTCGTTCTCTTCGTACCAATCCGCGGCACCTGGGTGAATCGGGATCTCGTCCGTGTGGGTCAGTGCGAACGTGAAGTTCGACGGGTCGGACCAGTCGAGGATCGTCGGGTTCGCCTCCTGCATCGACTCGTAGTTGTTGTGGCAGATCTCCATCAGGTCGTAGACGGCGTCTGCGGAGATGTCCGGACTGAAGTAGTACGGGTAGGTCTCCGTCCACGTGTGCTTCGGGAAGTCACCCTCGACGTCCTGCTCCCAGCCGCCGATCTCGTCGACTTCCTCGTAGCCAGCGCCTGCGAAGTCCTGTGCCGCTTGCACGTACTCGTCGGTCATCTCGATGGGTCTGACGTCGACGCGCGAGTCGATCTCGGACGCCCACGAGGGCAGTTGGGTGTAGTTCGAGGTGTACACGATGAACGCCTCGGCTCGGCCCTCGGACAGTGCGCTGGCCGCTTGACTCGTCTCCACGTTGACCACGTTCTCGGAGAGTCCCTCCCAGAGACCGGCCTCGCCGTACATCTCTTCCGTCATCGCACGCAGTCCCCAGCTGGCGGGGAGACAGTAGACGTTCCTCCCGGCGAGGTCGTCGGTCGTCTGGATGTCGCTGTCTTCCAGGGCCATCCAGTACAGGTTGAGCGAGAGGTGACCGAACCCGAGTTGCGGGAATTCGGAAACCGGATCCTCCGAGAACGGGCCCGTCTCGGTGAGGGCCTGATTCATGATGTAATTCCCGGCGGAGTAGGAGTTGAGCTCCCCGTCAGCGTACAGTCGGATGGACTGCGGATCACCGCCCGCGTCCTGCGTAATGAAGTTCAGGTAGTCCGATTGCTGACTCACTACCCGCTGAATCGCCTGTGAGTTACCGTAGGTCGACGATCCGGAAGACGACGAGCCGACCGTCAAGTCGACCTGTTCTTGACCGTCACCGCCACCACCGAGGCACCCCGCAAGCGAAAGCGTCCCGAGTCCGGCCGTTCCTTTCAAGACGCTTCTGCGTGTTTGCCTATCGTTATCAAACATCGTTATACATGATATAGCCACCTATATTTAAACTTTTCCCAGAGCGCCCCCTCGTGTTCCGGCGGCACTTAAATAGCCCGTGGAAAATAGCGCATAGATACTACACGATTCTGAATAATATTCTCCAATATCGACATCTGGCCGAACGTGATATTACCCGGTTCGTAACTCGTCCGCATCCGGTAACGCGGCCGAAAATGAAACAAAAATTATAGCTTCACACTAGAACTTTGTACCCCGGCGGGTACGCATGAGTATCGCTATGAACTGGAGCCAGCGAACGGCAGTGAGAACGGAACATCCGTGGACGGTGCCGTACCGATGACGACGGCAGAATCACACGCGTTCCTCGAGCGTCACGACGCGGCGTTTCTCGACGATCTCCGATCGCTGCTCTCCCAGCCGTCGATCAGCGCGACCGGAGAGGGGATCGACGACTGCGCGGCGATGGTCCGGCAGTCGTGTCTCGAGTACGGCTTCGACGACGCGGAGATCGTCGAAACGCCCGGTCGGCCGGCCGTTATCGCTCACGCGTCCGCCGATATCGAACCGGCGGGGGCGGGGCGGACGGTGTTGCTCTACGGCCACTATGACGTCCAGCCGGCGACCGCCTCCGAGTGGCGTTCGCCCCCGTTCGAACCGACCGTTCGCGAGGGACCGGACGGAACCGATCGCCTCTACGCTCGCGGCGCCGGCGACAACAAGGGACAGTGGTTCGCACACCTCTGTGCCGTTCGTGCGCTCCGCGAGACGTCGGGGCTCCCGACCGACGTCACCCTCGTGATCGAAGGCGAGGAAGAAAGCGGCAGCGAACACCTCGAGTGGCTCGTTCGGGAACACCGCGACGAACTCGGCGCGGACGTGGCCATCGTGGCCGACGGTCCCATCGACGAATCGGGCCGACCGCACGTGCTGCTCGGCTCGCGGGGGTTGCTCTACGTCGACATCGAGGCGACGGGGGCGAATCGCGATCTCCATTCGGGAAACTTCGGCGGGCCGGTTCCCAACCCGGCGACGGCCGTCGTCGACCTGCTCTCGTCGCTCCGGACCGACGACGGTCGGATCGCACTCGAGGGGTTCTACGACGACGTGCGCCCGCTCACCGATCGCGATCGCGAGGTGCTCGAGGCGATTCCCGTCGACGAGGAGGCGGTGAAAGCGGACCTCGGACTCTCGGCGCTCGCGACGGACCAGGGCGAGAGCTACACCGAACGCCTGCTCTGTCGCCCCAATTTGAACGTCGCCGGGCTGGACGCCGGCTACGATGGGGAGGGAATGAAGACCGTGTTACCGTCGCGCGCTCGAGCGAAGATCGACTTCCGTCTGGTCGCCGACCAGGACCCGGACGAGGTTTTCGAGTCGCTTTCCCGTCACGCCGAGGCGCAGGTACCGCCGGGGATCGACGTGACGCTCTCGCGCGTGGCGGCGATGGCTCCTCAGCGGACGCCGGCGGACAGTCCGGTCGTCGAGCCGATGCTGCGGGCCGTCCGCGAGGCGTGGCACGAGGAGCCGATTCTCAAACCATCGCTGGGCGGCTCCGTGCCGACGTACGTCTTCGCCGACGCCCTCGACGTCCCGTGTCTGGTCGTTCCCTACGCGAACGCAGACGAGAACAACCACGCGCCCGACGAAAACATCGCGCTCTCCTGTTTCCGCGCCGGTGCCCGGACCACCGTCGAACTGCTCGCGGAGTACGCCGACGCGACCCTCGAGTGAGTTCGGACGCGGCAAATCAGAGGTTCGAGCGTCCGAGACCGCCGTCGATGGGGACGGTGATGCCGTTTATGTACGCCGTTTCGGGCGAGCAGAGGAACGCGACCGTGTTGCCGAGTTCCATCGGCCGACCGATCCGCTCGAGCGGGTTCGAGCTTCCTTTGGCCGCGAGCCCCTCCTCGTAGGAGTCGACCTCCCCTCGCTCGATCGCCTGCTCGATCAGCTCGCTGGTGCGCTCTGTTTCGATCGGGCCGGGGAGGACGCTGTTGAATCGTACCTCGGGCGCGAGTTCCCGCGACAGCGTCTTCTCGAGGCCGATGACGCCCATTCGGACCGAGTTCGAGAGCACGAGCGAGTCGATGGCCTCCTTCACGCTCCGGGACGTGATGTGGACGACGTTCCCCCCGTCACCGGCGCGCAACTCGTCGGCCGCCTCCCGGACCAGCCGGACGACGCTCATGACGAGCAAGTCGTACGCGTCGTACCAGTCCTCGTCGGTCGTCTCGAGGAACGGGCCGCTCGGCGGCCCGCCGGCCGACGTCACGAGGTGATCGATGCCGCCGAACTCCTCGACCGTAACCGAGACGAGGTCGGAGATGTCGTCCGAATCCGTCAGATCGCCCGTCTGCGTGACGACGCGACCGTCGGCGACGGCCGCGATCTCTTCCCGGGCCGCCTCGAGGCGGTCTTCGTCGCGGCCGTTGATCACGACGTTCGCTCCCTCTCGCGCGAGCGCCTTCGCGGACGCCTTTCCGAGTCCGCTGCTGGAGGCCGTTACGAGTGCCGCATCGCCGTCTAGTTGCAGGTCCATCGTGGTGTGATATCGTCCCACATTACTATATCTGCTGTGGTCGGCCCCCGACGCAGTACCGTGTGAGGAGATACCAATACTTTAGTCGAGACCCGATAATCCGTTCCTATGGACACGACGCCAGACCTCGACCAGTTTACCTCTCGGCGATCGACAGTATACGCCACCCGCGGCGTGGTCGCAACGAGCCAACCCCTCGCCGCGGAAGCTGGCGTTGCGACGCTGCGGGACGGCGGAAACGCGTTCGACGCGGCGGTCGCCACCGCCGCGGCGTTGAACGTCGTCGAGCCCACGTCGACCGGGCTGGGTGGCGACGTCTTCGCCCTCTACAAAACCGCCGACAGCGAGGTCGGCGCGCTTCGGAGCTGCGGTGGCGCACCGACGGATGCCTCCCTCGAGGCAATCCGGGAACGGGTCGCCGACGAGGAGGGGGTCGACCCCGAAGACGCCCGAATGCCGATGTACGGGCCTCTCACCGTTACGGTCCCCGGAACGGCTCGCGGCTGGGAGCGAACCGTCGAGGAGCTCGGCGAGCTGAGCCTCGCGCGAGCGCTCGAGCCGGCGATCGAGTACGCGACCGAGGGATTCCCCGTCTCGGAGATCATCGCCCAGCAGTGGGCTGAGGCGGCCGACGTCCTCCGCGGGGACAACGCACGGGCGGCGTATCTCACCGACGGTCGCGCGCCGGAGGTCGGCGAGCGCGTTCGCCTCACCTCGCTGGGCGAAACCATGCAACGCATCGCCGACGAGGGCGCTGACGTCGTCTACGAGGGCGACATCGCGGACGAGATCGTCGAGGAGGTTCAATCTCGAGGCGGGTTCCTCTCGCACGACGATCTCGCGTCGTTCGAGCCCGAGTTCCTCGACCCGGTCAGCACGACCTACGGAGGCGCGGAGATCTACGAACTCCCGCCGAACAATCAGGGGCCAGTCGCGCTCGAGGCGCTCAACATCGCCGAAGCACTGGGTGCGGGCGACCACCCGGCCGGCTCGCCGGAACGGATTCACCTCGCCGCCGAGGCGGCGAAGCGAGCGCTGACGGACGGCCTCCACCACGTCACCGACCCCGAGTTCGAGGACGTCCCGCCGCTCGCGTCGAAGTCGTACGCGGCCGATCGCGCCGCGGAGATCGGCTCGGAAGCGACGGCAGACGTCGACGTCGGCTTCCCGAATGACCGCGCGGAGGGGGCCGATACCGTGCTGTTGACGGTCGCCGACGAGGCGGGGAACGTCGTCTCGTACATCAACTCGCGGTTCAAGGACTTCGGCAGCGGCGTCGTCGCCGGCGACACCGGCATCGCCCTCCAGAACCGCGGCAGTTCGTTCTCGCTCGACCCGGATCACCCGAACCGCTTCGAGCCCGGAAAGCGTCCGTTCCACACGCTGATACCAGGGATCGCACGCTTCGACGAAGACGACTGGGCCGCCTTCGGAGTGATGGCCGGCTACATGCAACCGCAGGGTCACCTCCAGGTGCTGATGAACCTCCTCGACGACGGGATGTCGATTCAGGAAGCGCTCGACGAGCCGCGCTGGCGGTATCAGGTCGACGGCCAGCTGGCCGTCGAGGGCCGGTTCGACGGCACCGCGCTGACGAAACTCGCCCGCCGCGGCCACGAGGTTCGCGTGATGAAGCCGCCACACTTCGGGGGCGGTCAGATCGCCCGCAACGCGGACGGAGTCCTCTCCGGGGGGACCGATCCGCGAAAGGACGGCGCGGCGATCGGTTTCTGAATTCCGCACGGACCGCGACCGCGTCGGCCCGCCCACCGGCGGAAACTATATCCGCCTCGCCGGGTCACGTCCGGTGAGTATGCAACCATTAGCGGACATTACCGTGATCGACGCGACGCAGGCGCTCGTCGGTCCGTTCGCGGGCCAGACGCTCGGCGACCTCGGGGCGGACGTGATCAAGATCGAACGGCCGGGTCACGGGGACCTCACGCGGACGTACTCGCCGCAGTACGGCGAGGAACTCTCCGCGTACTTCGTCAGCACGAACCGAAACAAGCGCAGCGTCAGTCTGGATCTCACGACGGCCGAGGGACAGGCCATCCTTCGCGACCTGGTCGAGGAGGCGGACGTCTTCATCCAGAACTTCTCGCCCGGGAACGAGGAGCGGTTCGGTGCCGAGTACGAGACCCTCTCGGAAATCAACGAGGAGCTGGTCTACTGCGACATCTCCGGGTACGGGCCGGACAGCCCCTACGCCGATCGGAAGTCCTTCGACATCATTCTCCAGGGTGAATCGGGGATGATGAGCGTCACCGGCACCGAGGACCAGCCCGCCCGGATCGGCGTCTCGATCTGTGACCTGGCGGGCGCGATGACGTCGATCTACTCGATCCTCACCGCGCTGTACCACCGCGAGCGAACCGGGGAAGGCGAGTACATCGACGTTTCGCTACTGGACGCCAGCTTTCAGTTCCTCGGCTACCACGTCTCGAACTACTTCGCGACGGGCGAGAATCCAACGCGGATGGGAACCCGCCATCCCAGTCTCATGCCCTACCAGGCGTTCGAGACGGTCGACTCACACATCGTCGTCGGCGTCGTAAGCGAACACATCTGGCCGAAGTTCTGCCGAGCGGTCGACCGCGAGGAGTGGATCGACGACGAGCGCTACGCGACCTTCTCCGATCGCGTCGAAAACCGGGACGAACTCGATCCCGTCCTCGACGACATGTTCGCGGAGCGGACGACCGACGAGTGGATGAGCATCCTCCAGGCCGAGGACGTCCCCTGTACGCCCGTTCAGGACGTTGAAACGCTGGTCGACGATCCGCACATCGAGACGCGAGATATGATCGCCGAGATGGACCACCCCGATCTCGGGACGTTCAAATCGCCGGCCAATCCGGTCAACTTCGGTTCGCTCGAGACCGACGCGGAGGGGCCACCGCCCCGCCTCGGCGAACACACCGACGAGGTGCTGGCGGAACTGGGCTACGACGAGGCCGAGCTCGAGCGGTTACAGGCGGAGGATGTCATCTAGGAAGGGCGACCGCCCGTCGCGATGGGTCGACCGATCGAATGGCATCGGCTGCGCGTCTAGACGATCGTGACCGGCGAATCGGCGTTGAGAATGATGTCTTGGGTGACGCTTCCGAACACGGCTTTGCCGACCGGTGATCGTTTTCGGCCGGGAATGACGATCGTATCGGCGTCGATCGACTCGGCGTAGTCGACGATCTCGTCCGCGGGCTCGCCGTGACGGCGCTCGATGTCGACGTCAACGCCGGCCGCGGCGAGGTGATCCCGAGCGGTCGCCACGGAGTCCGGGAAACTGTCCTCGTCGTAGAGGTCTTCCGATCGAACGTTGCCGCCGTCGTCGACCGCCTTGAACTCCTTGAAGACGTTTATTATCGACACCGAAATCTCGTCGAGATCGGCGCCGAGACTGGACTCGTCGCCGAGGTCCGTCACGAACTCCGCTGCAGTTATCGCTCGCGACTCGTCCTCGTCGATCGGGATGACGATCTGGTACATGAGCTTCAGTGAGGGTTGTTGTTCCAGCCATATAGTCGTACTCGCAGGTGCGCCGAGTAATGACGGATGAACCACTCACGGATCCGGTTCCGACTCGTCGGGGACCTCGGGCGGACCGCGTGCGGCCCGGTACACCTCGAGTTGATCGAGGAGTCGCTGGTCACGTTCGGCCGTCACCCGTTCGATATCGGCGTCCGACCAATCGTAGACGCCCCGGTCGGTTTTCACGCCGTGTCGACCCTCTTCCACGAGTTCGGAGAGGACGGACGCCGGTTCTCGTTGCCGATCGATCTCCTCGAGCAGTTCCGTGAGCACCTTGTGATGGATGTCGAGTCCGGAATGGTCGCCCTTCTCGAGCACGCCCAGCGTCGGCAGCCGAAAGCCGAACGTCCCCTTGACCGCGCGGTCGATGTCCTCGGCGCTGGCGACGCCCGACTCGAGGAGGGCCCACGCCTCGCGAGCCATCGCCGACTGGATTCGATTGGCGATGAACCCCGGGATATCCCGTTCGACGACGACCGGATCCTTGCCGATGGACTCGAGGAACGCCGTGGCGGTGTCGACCGTCTCGTCGGTCGTTCGGTCGCCGTAGACGACCTCGACGACGGGGACGATGTGAGCGGGGTGGAACCAGTGCATCCCGCAGAAGCGTTCGGGGTGGGAAAGGGAGGACGCGAGTTCGGTGATCGACAGCGACGACGTGTTCGTCGCGATGGTCGCGGTCGTCGGTGCCTCGCGTTCGATCTCCTCGTAGACGGCCGCTTTCACCTCGCGGTCTTCGGTCACCGCTTCGATGGTCAGGGGCGCGTCTCCGACGGCCGCCGGCAGCTCGGTCGCGTACGTGACGCGATCGCGGACGGCCGAGACGTCAGTCGTGTCCCCCACGCCGCGGTCGATGACTGTCCCGACGGTCGATCGGATCTCGTTCTCCGCGTCCGCCAGCGCGTCCTCGTCGACGTCGAACAGCGTGATGGGCTGGCCGCCGACCGCGCTGGCCACGGCGATGTTCCGTCCCATCGTTCCGGCACCGATGATCGCGGGACGGGGCGCTGCCTCCCGATCCTCCGACGGCTGATCGTCCATGGTCCACCCTCTCGGGGCCGTCCATTAATGCTTTCGTGGTGGCCCGTCTGGAATACGATAGATGAGTTACCAGAATTACCTCGAGGGCGGGAAGCTGATCCTGACCGTCCCGACGACGGGCGGCGTGCAGGGGAAGGAAGCGAACCCGAACCTGCCGGAACAGCCCGACGAGATCGCCGAGGCGGCCCGGGAGTGCGAGAAACTCGGCGCGGCGATCGTTCACCTGCACGGCCGGGACGAACACGGCGAGCGCGACGCGGGTCGCCTCCAGGAGATCAACGCTGCCGTTCGCGAGCGCTGCGACGATATCATCATCCAGAACACGACCGGCGGGACGGGGATCCCGCTCGAGCAGCGAGCCGCGGGGATCCGAACTGATCCGCTCCCGGAGATGGCGTCGCTCGACATGGGGCCGATGAACCGGTATCAGCACATCACCTCGGAGAACACGCGCCACATGATCGACACGCTGGCCGCGGAGATGCAGGAGAAGGGGATCAAACCGGAGATGGAGGTGTTCAACAACGGTCACATGAACGAGGTTCACCGCCTCATCGACGAGGGGCTGCTCGAGGAGCCGTACTACATCAACATCATCTTCGGACCGGGGACGCTGACGCCGCCGACGCCGGAGAACATGGTCAACATGGTGAACAACCTCCCGGAGAACTCGATCTTCAATGTGCTGGCGATCGGCCCGCACCAGCTCCCGCTGACGACGATGGGGATCGTGATGGGCGGTCACGTTCGCATCGGCATGGAGGACAACCTCTACTACCGCCGCGGCGAACCCGCTGAGAGCAACGCCCAGCTCGTCGAGCGAACGGTTCGCATCGCCGACGAACTCGATCGAGAGCTCGCGACGCCCGCGGAGGCGCGCGAATTGCTCGGGATTCCGACCCGGTGATCGCGACTCCCGACTGAAGATCTGTTCCGCGGGCGTCGACCGACGTTCACTCCGACTCCGCGTCGCGGTAGAACTCGCAGTCTCGCTCGTGGTTCAACTCGTGGCGGTCGTTGCAGACGTCCGCGCGCATCGGGGAGACGAACTCCTCGACGACGTCGCAGTAGGCGCGTTCCGTTTCGAACTCCTGGTCGCCGGCCGACTGACGGTACGACAAGTAGGGGCAGGTCATGTTTCTCACCAGACCCCCGATCTACGAATAGCTACTGGTGGGGAGGAATCGGAGAGCGTTTATCCCAGTCCGCATCCCATACGGTACCATGCAACGGGATCCCGACTCGAGCTACGACTGCGCGTTCCTCGACGATGCGGTCACTGACGGACGCGTCGCACACGGAACGAGCGTTCGCGAACAGTACGCGTCCGACGAGAGCCCGCACACCGGACGAGTACCGGACGCCGTCGTCTGGCCGGCGTCGACCGACGAGGTCGCGGCCGTCCTCGAAGCGGCGAACGACCGCGGAGTGCCGGTTACGCCGCGATCGGGCGGTTCCGGTCTCGAGGGCAACGCCATTCCCTCGGCCGGCGGCATCGTCCTCAGTACGGCTGAGATCGGAGGGATCGAGGTGTCGCCGGAGGACATGCAGGCGACCGTCGGCGCGGGCGTCGTCTACGACGATCTGAACGAGCGGCTGGCGTCCCACGGGCTGCGGTTCGCGCCCGGTATCTCGAGCGGCGACGTGGCGACGATCGGCGGGATGGTCGCGACGAACGCGAGCGGCTTCAACGCGGTCCGCTACGGCGAGACGCGCGACCACGTCCGTCGGCTCGAGGTAGTCACCGCCGACGGACGCGTCGTCGACTGCGGGAGAGACGTCGTCAAAACGTCCGCGGGCTACAGTCTGAAGGACCTCTTCGTGGGGAGCGAGGGGACGCTCGGCGTCGTCACCGAGGTGACGCTCGGACTCGTCGGGATTCCCGAGTATCGGCGGGCGGCGCTGGTGACGTTTCCCTCGCGCGTCGACGCGTCCGGCGCCGTCGCGGACGCGATCGGCTCGGCGCTGGTCCCCGGTGCGATCGAGTTCATCGACACCACGGCGATCAAGATGCTGAACGCGTACCACGACGACGTTTCCTTCGAGGAGCGACCGACGCTGATCATCGAGTTGCACGCGAACAACAGCGGGATCGAGGAGGACCTCGCGTTCGCGAAAGCGATCTGCGAAGATCACGGGATGCTCTCGTGGGAGGCGGCCGGCGAGGAGAACCTGGACGATATCTGGCAGGCTCGCCGCGACAAGTACCCGGCGACGCAAAGCTATCGAGAGGGGTGGGAGGTCGCGCTGGTCGGTGACGTCGTCGTGCCGATCTCGCGCTACCCCGACATCGTCGAGGAGGTCTCGCGGGTCAGCGAGGAACTGGACCTGCTGACGTCCTGCGTCGGTCACGCCGGGGACGGGAACCTCCACTTCACGTCGCTCGTCGATCCCGACAACGAGGAGATGGTCGAACGGGCACACGAGTTGAACGAGCGCGTCGTCCGGAAGGCGATCGCGCTCGGCGGCACCTCGACCGGCGAACACGGCGTCGGCATCGGGAAGCGACAGTTCATGGACGAGGAACACGGCCAGGCGATCGACCTCATGCGATCGGTCAAGGAGACGTTCGATCCGAACGGAATCCTGAATCCCGGGAAGGTGCTCCCCGACGCGTAGCATATCGGTTCACAGTCTCAGACTCAGTTCCTCCACGCGACGAACTCCGTTCGAAGCGGATCGCGTTCACGTCTCGCCCATAAGTTAATATGACGACTCCGAAAAATGAGAGATGATACCATGTATTCCGACTTCGCGGCGCGGTTAGCGTCCAGCATCTGGCCCGACTTCGGCGACACGCCGGCTCGTTCGACGGAGACGCCCGAGATCACCGGCCTGTCGACGGTCGTCGTCGACGGCAACTTCCCGTGGACGATCGTTCGCCTCGAGACGGACGCCGGCGTGACGGGAATCGGCGAAGCCTACCCCTCGCCGGGCGTCCACGAGGTGATCACGGACTACTTCGAGCCCGTCCTCGTCGGCGAGAACCCGCTCGACGTCGAGCGGCTGTATCACCTCATGCGGGAGAGTCTCTCGGGACGGGGCTCCCAGCAGGGAATCGGGACGATCGCGATCAGCGGCATCGAACTCGCGCTCTGGGACGCCGCCGGCAAGGTCCTCGAGCAGCCAGTCTACCAGCTCCTCGGCGGCAAGACCCGCGAAGAGGTCCGAATGTACGCGGACTGCCACGCGGGTGAGGGGATGGTCGAATCGGCGCTCAACGACCAGCCCGACGAGACCTACGAGGCCGACGCCTACGCTCGCGCCGCTCGAGCGGCGGTCGACGACGGCTACGAGATCGTCAAGTTCGACCTCGACGTGCCGTCGGGCCGAGATATCGACACGCTCGCGCGCCACTTCGACCGCCCGGAGATCGAGCACAAGCGCGGACTGGTCGAGGCCGTGACCGACGAAGTCGGGGACGAGGCGGAGGTCGCGGTCGACCTCCACTGGAACTTCAGCGTGGAGGCGACCGAAAAGCTGTGCAAGGCGCTCGAGCCATACGATCTCGCGTGGATCGAGGATCCGCTCCCGCCGGAGAACGCGGACGCGCTGGCGACGCTCAACCGGAGCGTCGAGCAGCCGCTGCTCACCGGAGAGAACCGGTACGGCCGCCACGGCTTCCGCGATCTCGTCGAAGAGGAAGCCGTCTCGTTCGTCGCACCCGACATCCCGAAGACCGGCGGCATCGCGGAGACCAAGAAAATCGCCGAGCTGGCGGACACCTACTACCTGACGATGAGCCCGCACAACATCGGGAGCCCCGTGGCGACGATGGCCGGGGTCCACGTCGGCGCGACGGTCCCGAACTTCCTCGCGCTCGAGTTCCACGCTCGCGACGTGCCGTGGTGGGACGACCTCGTCGCTCGCGACGAACCGCTCATCCAGGACGGGTATATCGAGGTTCCGGACGAGCCGGGACTCGGGATCGAACTCGACTGGGACGTCGTCGAGGAACATCGGAAGGAGTAGCCGTCGGTTGCTGAGATTTCGACCGCTGCCGAGTTCGCGTCTATTTAAAAGAGGAAGTGTCGACCGGATATCGCGGAGATCAGTTCCGTCGAAGGCGAGACGATCCGGCCGTTCAGGCGTCGGGCCAGCGCTCGATGTAGACGGCCTTGTCCGTGTAGAAGTGGATCATGTCCTCGCCCTGCGCGTGGAGGTCGCCGAAGAACGACTCCTTCCAGCCGCCGAAGTGGAAAAACGCCATCGGCGCGGAGGTGCCGACGTTGACGCCGAGGTTGCCGATCTCGCCCTCGTGTCGGAACTTCCGCGCGTCCGCGCCGCTGCCGGTGAACAGGCTCGCGGCGTTGCCGAACTGGCTCTCGTTCATTCGGTCGATCGCCTCGTCGGCGTCCGCGACCGACGCGAGACCGAGCACCGGCCCGAAGATCTCCTCCTGGGAGATGACCATGTCCGACGTGACGTCGCCGAAGACCGTCGGTCCGAGGAAGTTGCCGTCCTCGTAGCCGTCAACGGTGACGTCGCGGCCGTCGAGCAGGAGTTCAGCCCCCTCCTCGATGCCGGTCTGGATGTAGTTTCGAACCGTCTGCTCGTGTTCGGGGCTGATGAGCGCCCCGATGTCGGTCTCCTCCTCGAGGCCGTATCCGACGACCTGCGCGGCGGCTTCCTCGACGACGAGGTCGGTGAACTCGTCGTACACCGACTCCTCGACGAGGACGATATCGTTGGCGAGACACCGTTCGCCCCCGCAGGCGGTCGCCGACGACACCGTCTTCTCGGCGGCGAACTCGAGGTCTGCGGTCTCCGTGACGATGATGTGGTTCTTCGCCCCGCCCTGTGCCTGGACGCGCTTGCCGTTTTTCGCCGCCCGCTCGTAGACGAGCTTCGCGATCGGCGTGCTGCCGACGAAGGACGCTCCCTCGACGCCGTCGTGGTCGAGCAAGGCGTTGACGGTGTCGGGACCACCGTTGACGAGCTGGAGAACGCCGTCGGGGAACCCCGCCTCGCCGATGAGTTCGAACAAGCGCTGGGCGACGAGCGGATTCTGCTCGCTCGGTTTGAGGATGAAGCTGTTCCCGGTCGCGACCGCGTAGGGGAGGAACCACAGCGGGATCATCCCCGGGAAGTTGAACGGCGTGATCGCGGTGAAGACGCCGAGGGGCTTTCGAACCGCGCTCTCGTCGATCTCGGGAGCGGCGTTCAGCAGCGAGCCGCTCTGCATCATCGACGGGATGCCGCAGGCGACTTCCACGTTCTCGATCCCGCGGCGCAGTTCGCCGCGGGCCTCCGCGAGTGTCTTGCCGTGATCCTCGACGAGGAGTTCCGCGAGCTCCTCCTGGTGGTCCTCGAGGAGCGTCTTCAGCCGGAACAGCGGCTGGATCCGTTCTTCGACGGGACGCGCCGACCACTCCTCGAACGCTTCGTTGCCGGTTCGGACGATTTCGTCGACGTCCGCGGCGGAACTGAACGGGACCGTCGCCAGTTCCTCGCCCGTCGCCGGGTTGACGCTGGTCAGTTCCTCGTCGCCCGAGGCGTCTTTCCAGTCGCCGTTCACGTAGTTGCGTACAGTCTTGCTCTGCCCGATCGACGCTAATTCTACCATAGGGGTGCTACTGTAACCGTCGAAATAAAATCTTCGGTCGTTCAGGATATTATTCGAATAAGGACCACGATATACACACCTGTTTCAATAGGTAGCTATATTTTCTGTATTCTAGTATCGAAATCATCTTCCTTCACCAAAGATTAATGAATTAGCACACCATACCCCTGTGAAAGGATGGCAGAGAAGACACCAGTGTCTGACGATCGGACCGAGGTAGAGCGACTCGACAAGGAGTACGTGTTCGGGACGTGGTCGTTCCAGAGCGAAGTCGATCCGACGGAAGTCGTCGGCGGAGAGGGCGTCCGGTTTACGGACGGATCTGGGAACGAATTCATCGACTTCTCGGGTCAACTCATGTGTTCGAACCTCGGGCACTCGGCCGACGCCGTCGCAGATGCGATCGCGGAACAGGCTCGCGAGGGCGCGTACTTCGCGCCCGGGTTCGCGACGGAAGCGCGTGCCCGTCTGGGCGAGAAACTCGCCGACGTGACGCCGGGGAACCTCTCGAAGACGTTCTTCTCGACCAGCGGCACCGAGGCCGTCGAGGCGGCGATCAAGATCGCGCGCATGTACACGGGCAAGCAGAAGATCGTCTCGCGGTACCGCTCTTACCACGGCGCGACGGCCGGCTCGATCAGCGTCACCGGCGATCCCCGTCGGCTGATGGCCGAACCCGGCGTTCCGGGCGCGATCAAAGCGCCCGACCCGTACGCCTACGGCTCGACGCTCGAGCCGATGGAGAGCCTCGAGTACATCGACGAAATGCTGATGCTCGAGGGCGATACGGTCGCGGCCATCGTAGTCGAACCGATCGTCGGTTCGAACGGGATCCTGGTCCCGCCGGAGGAGTACCTGCCGCGGCTGAAGGAGATCGCCCACGAGCACGGCGCGCTCCTGATCTGTGACGAAGTGATGGCCGGCTTCGGCCGCACCGGCGAGTGGTTCGGCTGCGACGTCTTCGACGTCACGCCCGACATCATGACGATGGCGAAGGGCCTCTCGGGAGCGTACGCACCGCTCGGAGCCACGATCGTCACGGACGAGATCGCCGATCACTTCGAGGACGAGATGTTCTGCCACGGCCACACCTATTCGGGCCACCCCGTCGCTTGCGCGGCCGGCCTCGCAGCCATCGAGACCTACGAGGAGGAGAATCTCATCGAACACGCCAGCGAGGTCGGTGACTACCTCGGCGACCGCCTCGAGGAGCTGGCCGAGAATCACCCGAGCGTCGGCGACACGCGCGGCGTCGGGCTCTTCCGCGGGATCGAGCTGACGAAGGACCCGGACGAGCGCGTTCCCTTCGGCGAACGCGAGGACAAGATCTCGACGGGATCGACCGTCGTGGACGAGGTCGCCGCGGCTGCCGGCGAGGAGGGCGTTTACGTCGCGAACATGATCAACACGCTCATCATCGCACCGCCGCTGCCGATCACCGAATCCGACATCGACGAGGCCGTCGCGGCCCTCGATTCGGCCCTCGAGGTCTCCGACGCCGCGATGGACCGCTGAGAGGGAGCGAGAGCCGATCGTCCTCGAACGCGACCAACCCGACTACCCCGACCAAAACGAACGTATTCTGTTACTACATACCACAACCCATGCTCGACGAATCAATCGAACCCGAGACCGACACTGACGCGAACATTCCCCACTGGTACGACCCGTCTTCGACGGCGATGACGATCACCGACGGCGACGGCACGCGCGTCGTCGACGACGAGGGAACGGAGTACCTCGACTTCGTTTCGCAGCTGTACTGCGTCAACGCAGGGCACGGGAACCAGGCGATCGTGGACGCGATGACCGACCAGCTACAGGATATCCAGTACGTCTCGTCGGCGAAGCGGACGCCGGCCCGAACCGAACTGAGCGACGACCTCGCCGCGGTCGCCCCCGACTCACTGTCGAGCGTATCGTTTTCCGTGTCGGGGAGCGAGGCGAACGAACTCGCGATGACGATCGCCCGCGACTACGCGGACGCGCCGAAGGTGCTGTCGCGCTGGCGGTCCTACCACGGCTCCACCTACGGTGCGGGGAGCATGACTGGCGATCCGGAAACGCGCGAGCCACTCGAGGCCCACGCGTCGACGACGGGCGCCGTGAAGTTCCTGCCGCCGATGTCATACGACTCGCCGTTCGACGCGGACACGCCCGCGGAACTCGCCGAAGCCGCGGCCGACCACCTCGAGTTCGTCATCAAAAACGAGGGCCCGGACACGATCGCCGCAATCCTGACCGAGCCGATCGCCGGCACGAGCGGTGCGTACACGGCACCGCCCGGCTACTTCGAGCGGGTCCGGGAGCTCTGCGACGAGTACGATATCCTGCTAATCGTCGACGAAGTGATCACCGGCTTCGGCCGCTGCGGAGACTGGTTCGGCATCCAGACGGAAGGTGTCGAGCCCGACATGCTGACCTTCGCGAAGGGAGTGACGAGCGCGTACGCGCCGCTCGCGGGCGCGATGATGCGACCGGAGATCGCAGCGCACGTCCGAGCGGACGGCTTCGACATCGGACAGACGTTCGGCGGCCACCCGGTCGGCTGCGCCGCCGGCCTCGCCGCCCTCGAGGAGTACGCCGACGGACTGATCGAAAACGTACAGACCACGGAATCCGCGTTCGCCGAGGGCCTCTCGGCGCTCGAGCGCGACCACGACGTCGTCGCCGACGCGAGAGGGAGGGGGTTCCTCCGCGCCGTCGAATTCGCTGACCCAGAGACCGGCCAGCCGTTCCACGACCCGCGGGTCGACGAGGGAGACAACCCGGTACGGGACGTGATCGCCGAGGCGAGCGATCGCGGCGTGCTGTTCGGTGCCGGTCGTCCGGCGACGCAGCTCATGCTCGCACCCCCGCTGTGTACGACCGCCGACGAAATCGAAACCGCGATCGACACGCTCGATTCGGCGATCGACGCCGTCTTCTGATCGATTCGGCTCGGTCCCGATAATATTGAACCTTATTACCCCGAAGTCAGTAGGAATTGCCATGAACCACACCGACGCCACAACGAACCTCGACGAAAACGACCTCGACATCATCCGCGAGCTCGAGCAGAACGACGAGAAAAACCTCGAGGAACTCGCCGACGAACTCGACCTCTCGAAATCGGCGATCCACTACCGGCTGAACCAGTTGAAAGACAGCGGCGTGATACGGAACATCTCCGCGGATATCGACCCCCACGCGCTCGGCATGTCGATGGTCATCATCACCGAGGTGTACGTCTCCCACGAGAGCGGCTACGCCGACGAGATCGGCGACGATCTGGCCGACCTCCCCGGCGTTCAACAGGTGTTCTATACGATGGGCGACGTCGACTTCATGGTCGTGTCTCGCGTCCAGAACCACGAACAGATGAACGAGCTGATCGACGAGATCGTCGCCCTCGAGGGCGTCAACGAGACGTCGTCCCGATTCGTGATGCGCGAACTCAAGGACGGCAACCGGCTCCTGGAGACCATGTCCGAGGGAATGGTCAATCGGGTACTCGAGACCGAGTGATCGGCCGCCCGTTTACACGGACAGGTTCCATCGGTGCCCGTCGCGTTCGCTTTCCGACTGCGATCGATCGGTTGTCTTTTTCTACCTCGCGTGTGTGTTGCTGCGTATGACAGACACACTGTTTCTCACCAGTGACGAAGTCGAAGGGCTCGCAACGCCCGCCGAATACGTCGCCGTCGTCCGGGACGGCTACCGTCAGCGCGGCGAGGGCGCACCGGCGCTGCCGCGACAGACGTTCCGTCGGGAGAACCCCGACGGGAAGCTGACGAACTACTCGACTATCCTGCCCGAGACGGGCGCGATGGGTGGCTACATGTACACGTCCGGCTTTTCGGGGCCGAACGCGTGGTTCGTGACGCCGCTGTTCGACGCCGAGAGCGGCGAACCCCTCGCGCTCATCGATGGCGCGAGCATGAACCCGTTCAAAACCGGGGCGGCTGGTGCCGTCGCCGTCGACGCGCTAGCCCGGGACGACGCGACCACGCTCGCCGTCATCGGCAGCGGCGCGCAGGCGCGCGGTCAACTCCACGCGACGGCGACCGTCCGCGATCTCGAGCAGGTCCGCGTCTTCTCGCCGACGCCCGAAAACAGGGAGACGTTCGCCGCGGAGTTCGACGATCACCTCGAGGCGTCCGTCGACGCGGTCGACTCGAGCGAGGCCGCCGTCTCGGGCGCGGATATCGTGATTACGGCGACGAAAGCGTCCGATCCGGTCTTCGACGGCGAGGACCTCGAGCCCGGCACGCACGTGACGGCGATGGGTCAGTACACTCCCGGTCGGCGCGAACTCGATACGACGACTATCGAGCGTGCGACGTACGTGCCCGACCTCCGCGATCGCGTGACGCAGGACGCGGGCTCGTTCCTGGCGGCCCTCGAGGCGGGCGTCGTCGACGAGGACCACGTCCACGCCGAACTCGGCGAAGTCGTGGCGGGGACCGAGCCCAGCCGGACGAGCGACGACGAGATCACGGTCTTCGACAGCGGCGGCACGGGTATCGAGACGGTCGCTGCCGCCTACATGCTCTACGAAAAGGCGCGCGCGGACGGACTCGGGACGGAGTTCCCCATCGCACCCGCGAGCGAGGCGCTGACCGGTCGACTTCCCTGAGAACGTCGCAACTGGAGGTTCTCCTGTTCTCGTCTCCGAACGACCCCGAGCGGCGCGTCAGCCGTCCTCGGGGACGAACACCGGGATCGCGATCTCTGCATCGTCGACGTCGCGGAACTCGACCGCGACGCGCGTTCCGATCTCGACTGCTGACGGATCGGCGTCGACGTTCGTCATCAGCCGCGGCCCCTCTTCGAGTTCCACGTACGCGAGGACGAGCGGGAGGTCGTCGTCCGGCCACCCGCTCATCGTTCGGGCGGTCGAGTACGAGTACACCTCGCCGCGGCCCGACGCCTCGCGCCACTCGACGCGCTCGCTGAAGCAGTCGGGGCACAGCGAGCGCGGATAGTGGTAGACGAGCCCGCAGTCCTGGCACTCACGGACGAGGAGCTCCCCCTGCGCGGCGGCCGTCCAGTACCGCTCCGTCTCCGGGGTCACGTCCGGGACGGGACGCGGATCCCAGCTCATCGGTCTTCCCTCCCCAGAACGACGGTCGCCGCGCCGTGGCGAGTGCCGATGCTCCCGCCCGTTCCGTGGGCCAGCGCGACGTCGGCGTCGACCTGCACCTCCGGATTGGCTTCGTTTCGGAGCTGGCGAACCGCTTCGATGACCTTCGTCATGCCGCCGCGGTTCGCGGGGTGGTTCGAACACAGGCCGCCGCCGTCGGTGTTGAACGGGAGGTCGCCGTCGGGCGCGCGGAGCGTTCCGCCCTCGACGAACGATCCGCCCTCGCCTTTCTCGCAGAAGCCGAGGTCCTCGATGGCCTCGAGCACCGTTATCGTAAACGAGTCGTAGATCGACGCGTAGTCGACGTCTTCGGGACCCAGGCCGGCTTCCGCGAAGGCGCGCGAGCCGGATCGGTCGGCGGCGGTCTTCGTGAGGTCGATCCGACCGGCGTCGTGGTGACCGATCGACTCGCCGAAGCCGAGGAGTTCGACGCACTCCCGGTCCAGGTTCGATCGGACGTCTTCGGAGACGACGACCAGCGCACCGCCGCCGTCCGAGATGACACAGCAGTCGAGGAGGTGAAGCGGGTCGGCGACCACCCGCGACTCGACGACGTCCTCGACGGTCACCGGCTCCCGGTACATCGCGTGCTCGTTGTACTGGGCGTGGTGGGAGGCCGCAGCGCGGATCTCCGCGAGCTGTTCGCTCGTCGTCCCGTGCTCGTGCATGTGCCGCTGTGCGGCCATGCCGTACATGCTCACGTTTGTGGCCCCGTAGATCCGCTCGAAACTGTCCTGGACGGTTCGCAGGTCTCGAGCCCCGGAGCCGGTCGCCTGCCCGTGTGACCGCGGGCGACCGGCAAGGGTAACGAGCGCGACGTCGCACCGACCGTCGCGAATCGCGCTCGCGGCGTGCCCGACGTGGCTGACGTACGACGACCCACCGAAGTCCGTCGTATCGGCGTACGACGGCTCGAGACCGAGATAGTCGGCCATGATCAGCGGCGGCAGTCCCGACTCGTACTCCGGGACGCCGGCCGTGAAGAAGCCGTCCACGTCGCCCTTCTCGAGGGTCGCGTCCTCGAGTGCGCCCTTCGCGACCTCCGCGTGCAACTGCATCGTCGACTTGTCCGGTGCCTCTCTCGTGGGGTGTTCGAACGCCCCGGCGATGTACACTGGCTCTGTTCCTGCCATTAGATATCAATTCACAAGCGACCCCGTAAGCGTTGGTGGTTCTCCGCACGGATCGGCGACGCCCTCGGACGGAACGATGGCTTGCCGATTTCGCAGCGACGACCAGTGTAGCGTCCGAAAACGGGACGCCTGTGTCGGTTCAGTAGAACGTTCCGCCGTTCTTCGCCTTCCGGACGAGGAGGTCGCAGGGGAGCGTCTCCGCGAGCTTGTTAGTGTCCTCGTGGCGGCTCGCCACCTCGGTCAGTTTCTGCAGGATGACGTCGGCTCCGACCTCGTCTGCCTTCTCGAGGGGTCCCGTCGGCCAGTTGCCGCCGAGTCGAGCCCCGGTGTCGATATCCTCGACGCTCGCGACGCCGTTTTCGACCATCTTGGCGGCCTCGTTGACGATCGGTGCCCACACCAACAGCGTGTCGAAGCCCTGGCCGGCGTCGACCGAAATCTGCGGTTCGTCGCGCTCGTCGTACTCGTAGTACCCCGCGTCGGCCTTCCGGCCGTACCGCCCCTTCTCGTAGAGCTGGTGGAGGATCGGGCAGACTTCCGTGTCGTAGGACATCGGCCGGTCGTCCTCGAGGTGATCGCCCTCGCCCTCGACGCGGAGCTGGATGCCCCCGGTGAAGTCGGCGAGTTCGAACGGCCCCATCGGGAACCCCTCCGCGTATTTCATCGCCGAGTCGATCTCCTCGAAGGAGTGTTCGCCCCGATAGGCCATCCACGCCGGTCCTTCGCCGTAGGGTCGCATGAGCCGGTTGACGATGAACGAGGGAACGTCGACCTTGCAGCGGATCGGCGTCTTACCGAACGAATCGACGAGCGACTCCGCGGTATCGGCCACGCTGTCGGGCGTGTGCTCGGTCATGATGACCTCCACGAGTTCCATCAGCATCGGCGGATTGAACCAGTGCGTGCCGATGACCCGTTCGGGGTCGGTGGTCGACTCGGCGAGTTCGGTGATGTTGAGCCCCGACGTGTTCGTCGCGAGGATGGCGTCGTCGCGGGCCGCCGCGTCCAGATCCGCGAAGATGTCCTGCTTGACGGCCTGCTGTTCGACCGCCGCTTCGGTGACGAACTCCGCGTCGTCGACCGCCTCGTCGAACTCCGTCGTGAAGGTGAGCGACTCGAGCGCCGCCTCCGTCTCCCGCTCGGTCGCGTCGTCGTTTTCGACTGCCTTCCCGTAGGACCACTCTATCTCGTCTTTCGCTTCCTCGAGTTGCGATTCGTCGATGTCGGTGACGTACGTCTCGTACCCCGCGAGGGCTGCGACGGCGCCGATGCCGCGTCCCATCTGTCCCGCACCGACAACTGCGACGGTTTCGATGTCGTCGATAGTCACGACCATGTCTCCCTCATTGCTCGAGTTCGTCATAAACGTCGGTGATAGTATTGCTCCAGTCTCGATCCGGGCGATCCGTCGACAGCGAGTTCTCGAGTCGCGATGCGGCGCGACCTGCTCCAGCGACCTGCGGTTTGATTAGCCGCGCCTCCCCATAGCGGTGTATGTCATCAACCGACATACGGGAACTGACGACGGAGAGCGAGCGTCGAGAGGCGTTTCCAGTCCTCGTCCAGCTCCGCGATCACCTCGACGCCGAGTCCTATCTCGCCTTGTTCGAGGAGATGCGCGAGGAGGGGTATCGAATGTTCGCGCGCTACGTCGACGACGAACCGGTCGCGGTCGCCGGCGTGAAGATCGCGACGAACTTCTACCTCGGCCGGCACGTCTACGTCTACGACCTCGTGACTGACGAGGACCACCGGTCGGAGGGGTACGGTCAACAGCTCCTCGAGTTCGTTCACGACTGGGCTGCGGAGAACGACTGCGAGGCGGTCGAACTCGAGTCGGGGCAGTGGCGCGAGGACGCCCACCGGTTTTACACGGAGAAGATGGGCTACGAGGAGTACTGTACGTCGTTCGTTCATCATCTGGCGTAAGGAGCCGTTCGCCCGGCGAGCGGGAACCACACGTCTCAGCGGTCGCCCACCGGCGGCGCCGGATCAGCGGGACTGCGAGCGGTCGGCCGCCGCGGGAGACTCGGGAGCCACGCTCGAGAGGAGGAGTCCGAGTACGGTCAGCGCGGTCGCGTAGGCGAAGGCGGCCAGGTAGCCGCCGGTCCAGTCGATGAGTGCGCCGGTAATCAGGGGTGCCGAAAACGCCCCCGAAATGCCCGCCGACGTGACGAACGCGAGCGCAGTGCCCGAGATATTCGTCTCGACGACCTCCTGGACGTAGCTGTAGACGACGCCGAACGTGAGCTGGATGACGAAGCCGGCGGCGACCAGCGCCGCGACGATGACGGCGAGACGCCGCGTCCACCCGATGAGGACGACCAGCGGCACCGAGACGAGAAACGACGCCTGGAGCAGGGGAACGCGGCGCTGGCCCAGAAGGCGATCCGAAATGAGGCCGCCGCCGGCCCGGGACAGCACGCCCATCGCCGGGAACGCTGCGGTCAACAACCCACTGAGGCCCGCCGAGAGGGCGAACTCGTTCCCGAGATACGTGGGCATCCAGCTGTTCATGAACAGGTAGTACGAGTAGGCGGCGAACGCCATCGCGGAGCCGTACCACACGACTCGATGGCCCAGCACCGACGTGAAATTCGACCGCATCGACGCGGTGTTCGTCACGGGATCGACCTCGATGCGGCGGACCGACAGGGAGATCACGCCGATCACGAGGCCAGCGACGACGCTCATCACGAGGAAATTCGCGGGCCAGCCGGCTCGCGCCGTGACGATCGGTCCGAAGAGCTGCCCGAGCGCGAATCCGGCCGGGGCGCTCGTGACGTAGAACCCGATCGCGGTCCCTCGATTGGCACCGGACACGGCGCCCCCGATGAGGTTCGTCGACGCCGTCCAGATCACGCCCACCGCGACGCCCGCTAGCAGCCGCGACGCCAGCAAGGGGTAGAACGTTCCTCGACGGCCGGCCCACCAACTCCAGATCCCCGCCGCGATGAGCACCGCGGTTCCGACGACGATCATTCGATACTCCCCCAATCTGTCGATCCAGACGCCGAGCGCGAAATTCGTGAGCGCCCAGGTCCCCGGTACCGCGCTCACCAGCCAGACCGCCACGGCCGGCGTCACCGCGAGATCGTCGGCGACCTGCGAGAGGACGCTCGCGGGTGCCATCACGTAGTAGTGAGCCGCTGCGGTCAGCAGCCACGTTCCGAGGAGACAGCCGACGAACGCTCGTTCGGCGATCAGTACCCGACCGGCGGCTCCCAACCGACTCTCCGTCACGCCCATATCGGGACATCAAATTCAGGGGTGATAAAGATTCGAATTTCTTCGGCGCGGGGACGATTCGCCGGTCCCTCGAGACGATGCGTCTCAGCCGACGATATCCGCGAACCGCTGTAACTGCTCGCGCTGGTCGGTCGCCGTGAACCGCGTGACGAATCTCTCCACGCCGGCGTCGGCGTAGCGCTCGAGGTGTGCCGCGACGACCGACGGCGGGCCGAACGCCCCGCGCCCCCGGATATCGTCGTCGCTCAGCTCGCCCCAGGAGGGGTAGTACCGATCGAGGAAGTCCCGCGCCTGCTCGATCGCCTCGGCTTCGGTCTCCGCGATCACCACGTCCTGGTAGTAGGCGGCGTCGAAGCCGGTGGCGTCGCGGCCGGCGTCGTCGACGATCTCGCGCGCCCGGTCGAGGCCGCCCTCGTACATCTCGGGCGACATCCCGATCGGGAGCCAGCCGTCGCCGCGGTCGGCGATGCGGTCCCGTATCTGCCGCGGGAAGCCGTCCCGGGGGTCGAACGTCGCCGATGCGATGTAGACCGGCGGGGACCCCCCGGACGGCCGGATTCCGATGTCGGCGTCGGTGAGGTCGAAGAACTCGCCGTCCGCGGAGACGGGCTCGTCGCCCCAGAGTCCCTCGAGAATCTCGAGCCCCTCGTCGAGCAGCGCCCCCCGCCGCTCGTAGGGAACGTCGAGCTGCTCGTGTTCGGTCTCGACCCCGCCGCCGACGCCGACACCGACGCCGAGAGCGAGGCGGCCGCCGCTGACCTGATCGACCGTCGCGGTCTGGTGGGCGACGTGGACCGGATGCCGGAGCTGGGGAAGGTAGACGCCCGTGCCGAGGGTGACAGACTCCGTCGCGCCCGCGACCCCAGCTAGCGTCGAAAGGGGTTCGAGCCGGGGCTTCGCCAGCACGCTGTCGCCGGCCCAGACGCCGTCGAAACCAAGCGATTCGGCCCGGCGGGCGAGGCCGATCACTTCCGACTGGACGCGGGCGGTCTGCTCGAGGGAGTCGTCGGCGGACAGGACGACGCCGCGGGTCGGCAGGACGAATCCGTGTGACACCATACCACTCGTTTTCGACGCATCGCCGTAACCCTTTGCGCTCGAGTGGCGTATCTCCGCGATGCAAACGCATTTGCGACTCGTTCGATATGTGATACCGTACCGATGGCACCAACGATCACGCGCATCGAGTCGATCGAGTTCGGCTACGACCTCCCGGAAGTCGGCTACGCCCCGAACGGGTTCAGCATCGTCTACGACCCCGACGCGACGACTGAACGGAAACTGTTCGCCCTGCGAGTACACACCGACGAGGGCACCACCGGCGAGTACGTCGGCGGCAACTCCCCCGGCGCCGCCCAGCTCAACATGATCGCGGACTACCTGATCGGGAAGAACCCCCTCGAGCGCGAGCGCCACTGGAGCGCCTTCAAGCGCGCGCTGCGCAAGTACGACTGGATGGGGATGGGGCCGATCGACATCGCGCTCTGGGACTTCGCCGGCAAGTATCGCCGCGCGCCGATCCACGAACTGCTCGGCAGCTACCGCGACTCCTTCCCCGCCTACGCCTCGACGTACCAGGGCGACCGGAACGGCGGCCTCGACTCGCCCGATGCGTACGCCGACTTCGCCGAGGACTGTCTCGAGATGGGGTATCAGGGCTTCAAGATCCACGACTGGGGCGGCGACTGGACGGACCCCGAGGAGACGGCCGAGGTCGTTCGCGAGGTCGGCCGCCGCGTCGGTGACGAGATGGACCTCATGCTCGACCCCGCCTGTAACCCGGCCACCTTCGCCGACGCGCTGAAGATCGGGAAGGCCTGCGACGAGGCCGACTTCCTCTGGTACGAGGATCCCTACCGCGACGGCGGCGTCTCCCAGCACTCCCACCGGAAGCTCCGCGAGATGCTCGACACGCCCATCCTGCAGACGGAGCACGTTCGCGGGCTCGAGCCCCACACGGACTTCGTGGCGATGGAATCGACCGATTTCGTCCGGGCAGATCCCGAATACGACGGCGGAATCACCGGCGCGATGAAGATCGCCCACATGGCGGAAGGGTTCGGGCTCGACGTGGAGTACCACGCGCCGGGGCCGGCCCAACGCCACTGCCTCGCCGCGACGCGCAACAGCAACTACTACGAAGTGGCGCTCGTCCACCCGATCTGTCCGAACACCCAGCCGCCGGTGTACGCGGACGACTACTCGGACATGCTGGACACCGTCGACGCGGACGGCCGCGTGCAGGTGCCGGACGGACCGGGACTCGGGGTCGAGTACGACTGGGACGAGATCGAGGCCCGCGAGATCGGGCGGCGAGTGTACGAGTGATCGACGATGCCCGAAGACATTCGATACGAGACGGCCGGCGGTATCGCGACGATAACGATCGATCGACCGGACGTCCACAACGCGTTTCGCCGGGAAACGATCCTCGAGCTCAACGAGGCGCTGCGCGAGGCCGCCGGGGACGACGGCGTCTACGTCGTCGTCCTGACCGGCGCAGAGGGCGGCTTCTGTGCGGGGGCTGACGTCACGGAGATGCCCGACTGGAGCGAGGAGATGACCGAAGAGGAGTACGCGGGCTACCTCTGGGCGGTCCAGAACGTCGTTCGACAGCTCCGCGGCATGGAGAAGCCGTCGATCGCCGCAGTCGGCGGCCCGGCGGTCGGTGCGGGCTGTGACTTCGCGCTGGCATGTGACCTGCGCGTTATCGGCCCCGACGGGTTCCTCCGCGAGGGGTTCGTCCGCGTCGGCCTCGTCCCCGGCGACGGCGGCTCGTGGCTCCTCCCCCGGCTCATCGGCGAGGCGAAGGCCAAGGAGTACCTCCTCACCGGCAACGACATCACGCCGGAGGACGCCGTCGACCTCGGCCTCGCGGTCGACGTCGCCGACGACCCCGTCGAACGCGCGTCCGAATTGGCAGATGACCTCCTCGAGCTCCCCGCGCTGGCCGTTCGTCGGACCAACGCGCTCGTCGATCCGGAGCAATCGTTCGAGGAGTACTGCGAGCGAGCGATCGCGTACCAGTGGGAGTGCGTCAACGACCCCGAACACGCGGAAGCGATCGCGGCGTTCGGTGAGGGCCGCGAACCCGAGTTCGATCGCGACTATTCCTGACTCGCCTCAGGCGAGATCCCGCAGTCCCTCCTGTTTCAGGCTCGCCGCGATCTGATTCTTCTGAACCTCGTCGGTCCCGGCGGCGAGTCGACGCCCCCGCGCGAGCCGGTAGAGGTACTCGAGGGGGTGGCCCCGCTGGTAGCCGTTCGCGCCGTGGACCTGCAAGGCCTCGCTGACGACGCGCTCGACCATCTCGCTGGCCTGGAGTTTGGCCATCGACGCGTCGCGACGATCAGGAATCCGTCCCCGCTCGTGAGCCCGCGCCGCCGCCTGATGGGTGAGCGCCCGCGAGGCCTCGAGGTCGGTCGCGGCGTCGGCCAGCTTCCACTCAATCCCCTGAAACTCCCCGATCGGCTGGTCGAACTGCTCGCGCTGGTCAGCGTAGTCGAGGGCCTTCTCGAGCGCACAACTGGCATAGGTGTTCGCGAGCGTCGCGCTTCCCAGGCGCTCCCAGTTGAGCGCTCGGAGCTGGTTCCTGAACCCGTCCGGGCCGCGGGTGACGACGTTTTCCTCGGGCACGGTCACGTCCTCCATCACGAAGTGGGTCTGGTGGTGGCCCGCCATGTTCTCGTAGTGCTGTTGGATCTCGACGCCGTCCCAGTCGAACTCGACGATGACCGAGCCCAGCCCCTCGGGGAACTTCGTCCAGACGAGTACCGCGCTCGAGTGTTCGACGTTGCTCACCCACGTCTTCTCGCCGTCGAGCACCAGTTTCGAATCCGCCTCCTCGATCCGCGTCCCCATCGACCCGACGTCGGAGCCGGCCTCCGGCTCGGAGATGCCGATCGCGATACTGTCCTCGCCGGCGAGGACCGGCGGCAGGTATCGTTCTTTGGCGTCGTCGGTGCCGAACAGTTCGATGGCGCGCGGCGCGACGAGCGTCTGATTGTAGAGGAACTCCGCGGTATCGGGACAGACGCGGCCGACGGCCTCGATAGCGAGGATGGCGTCGAGTTCAGTCATCCCACCGCCGCCGAACTCCTCGTCGAAGTTGACGCCGAGAAAACCCCGATCGGCCAGCAGTCGCACGTTCTCCCACGGCGGTTCGCCGTCCCAGTCGAACGCCCGCTCGGCGAACTCGCGGTCCGCGATGTCTTCCAGCGACGAGACGAGCAGCTCCTGCTCGGGGCTGAGCGAGATCATGCGTCATGATATCGCGGCGTCCGATATCAATGTACGGACCTGGACCCGCTGCCGCGACGGAGCGACTCGCGTGCCGATACCGCCTCGAAGTGCCTCAACACCAATTCTTATGTGCGAATTTCGCCATTCATTCCGTAGTTCAGCACAGCTATGAGCAAACTCACGTCCATGCACGACGCCGTCAGCGACGGCGTCTCCGACGGTGATAGCGTCTATCTCGCGGGGTTCACACACCTCATCCCGTTCGCGGCGGGACACGAGATCATCAGACAGGAGAAACGCGACCTCGAGCTGATCAGGGCCACGCCGGACCTGGTCTACGATCAGCTGATCGCCGCCGGCTGTGCGCGAAAAGCGACGTTCTCGTGGGCCGGCAACCCGGGCGTGGGGAGTTTGCCGGCGTTCCGCCGGGCGGCCGAGGACGGGATTCCGACCGAACTCGAACTCGAGGAGTACACGCACTTCGGGCTGATTGCCGCCCTCGACGCGGGCGCGTCCAACTTGCCCTTCGCCCCGCTGCGGGGATTCATCGGTTCGGACCTGCCCGAGCACAACGACAATATCGCTCGCGTGGAGAGTCCGTTCGACGACGACTACGTCTACGCCGTGGCTCCGATCGAGCCGGATGTAGCGGTTATCCGGGCCCAGCGGGCCGACGAGTCCGGTAACGCACACCTCTGGGGGATCCAGGGCGAAGTGAAGATCGCCGGGCTGGCCGCCGACACGGTAATCCTCTCGGTGGAAGAGCTCTGCTCCGAGGAAACGATTCGCAGCGATCCGAACCGGACGGTCATCACGAGCGACGACGTCGATCACGTCGTCCACGACCCCTACGGATCGCATCCGTCGTACGCGCAGGGCTACTACGGGCGGGACAACGAGGCGTACATCGAGTGGGCCGAGATCGCGAGCGACGTCGACCGCGTCGAGGCGTGGCTCGACGAGTGGGTCTACGGCGTCGAGAACCGACGGGAGTACGTCGAAAAGCTCGGCGTCGACAGGCTGCTCGACCTGCAGCCGGATCGCTCGTACGCGACGCCCGTCGACATGGGGGCGTACCGATGATCGATCCACCGTGGAGCGGACGAACGACCGCAGTCCGCTCGAGCGCTCGCGAGAACGGCAGCGCCGACCGATCGAACGAATCCACGGAGGCAATCCAATGAACTACACGAAGAGCGAACTGATGGTGGTCGCGGCCGCGAGGGAACTCGAGAACGACGATTCGGTCCTCGTCGGGATTGGCAAACCGAACCTGGCGTGTAACGTCGCCAAACGAACGCACGCGCCGGATCTGCAGATGGTCTACGAGTCGGGGACGATCGGCTCGAACCCGTCGTCGCCGCCGCTCTCGATCGGCGATCCGGTGCTCGCGTCCGGGGCGGTCTCGATCGAACCGATGCGGAACAATTTCAATTACCAGCTGCAGGCCGGCCGTCTCGACGTCGGCTTCCTCGGCGGCGCACAGATCGACAAGAACGGCAACATCAACTCGACGGTTATCGGCGACTACGACGATCCGGACGTTCGACTGCCGGGCAGCGGCGGGGCCTGCGAGATCGCGTGCCACGTCGGCCGCACGCTGATGATCACGCCGCACTCGGCGCGGCGGTTCCCCGAGGAGGTGGACTTCATCACGAGTCCGGGCTACGTCGACGGCCGTGAGGGTCGGAAGAAGCTCGGCCTCTCCGGCGGTCCAGAGGCGGTCATCACCGACCTCGCCGTCTGCCGATTCGACGAGCGCGGGGAGATGTACGTCGCCGCGCTTCACCCGAACGCGACGCGCGAGGAGGTGCAGGCCGAGACCGGGTGGGAGATCGAGTTCGCCGACGATCTAGAGACGACGCCGGAGCCGAAAGAAGAGGAACTCAGGCTGATCCGCGAGGATCTCGATCCGGACGAGATGTACACCGACCAGGCCGAGTGAGCGCGAGCTTACGTTTCGCGAGGGAGCGGCGACCCGCTTGGCGTCTCGTTACGGGCGAAGCGTGATCTTGATCCCCTCGCGCTGTCGGGTCGCTTCGAAGGCCTCCTCGTAGTCTTCGAGGGGGAACGACGGGCCGAGCGCCGGCGAGAGGTCGGTATCGGCCGCGATCGCGATCGCGCGTCGCCAGCTCGAGTCCCGACGCCCGTAGACCGTCGTGATCGAGACGCCGCGCCGAACGAGACGAGTGAGGTCGACGGGCACCGTCTCCGCGCCGTGGAAGATGCCGATCTGAACGAGTTCGCCGCCCCGGCGGGTCGAGGACGCGGCGAGCGAGAATGCGTCCGGGTGGCCGGCCGCCTCGATGAAGACGTCGACGTCTTCCTCGAGTCCGTCTTCGACGTCGTCGGTGACGACCGTCCGGGTCGCGCCGAGTTGTCGGGCGAGCGGGAGCCGGTCCCCGCGGTCCGCGTCGGTCCCGGCGACGGTGATCGAACTCGCCCCGCCCGCGACTGCGGCGACGAGCGCGCCGATTCCGACCGGTCCGGGGCCGGTGATCGCGACGCTGTCGCCGGGCTCGAAGCCGGATCGCTCGATCCCGTGGACGGCGAGTCCGAGGAGCTCGAGGAAGACCCCTTCGTCCGCGCTCAGCGAGCCGATCGGGTACATCGTCTCGCGGGGGACGACGGCGTACTCCGCGAGCGCGCCGTCGAGTTCGGTATCGAGCCCGAGGATGCGCCGGTCCGGACAGATCGCGAACGAGCCCGACCGGCAGCACCGACAGTGGCCGCAGCCGACGATGGGTTCCACCGCGACGCGCTCGCCCGTCGCGACGCCGTCTACGTCGGGCCCGGTCGCATCGACTGTGCCGGCGAACTCGTGACCGAACAACTGGGGTAACGCGTCGGCGTAGTGGCGTTTGCTTTCGTGCCAGTCGTAGATCAGCGCCTCCGCACCGCCGTCGATCCCGACCGACTCGACGCGAATTCGGACCTCCCCAGGTCCCGGTTCGGGGACGGGAACCGACTCGAGGTCCATTCCGGGTTCGGGCGACGTCTTCACGAGCGCAGTCATTCGGTCCGTCGCGTTCGATGTCACGTCCGGGGCGACGCGGCCGACGGACATATAGCTCACGCGGAGCACCGTCGATGGAAGAGAATCGGCCCGGTTAGCAGCCGGCCGTCACAGTCCCGTAACGATAGCGTACGCGGCAGTGAACAGCGCGAACCACAGCAGCGTCCGGAAGAACAGTTTGCTGTAGATGTCCTTCCCGGGCATCAGTTCGTGGAACCGCCGCTCGGCGTCGAGGAGCTGGCCGACGGGACCCGGTCGTTCGTCACTCATACCAATACTCTCGATCGGTCACGCCTCGAGCGTTTCGATGAGTTCGACGACGTAGCCTTCGGGGTCGGCCACGAACGCGATCCGGACTCCCTTGTCCTCGAGGGTTCGCGGTTCGTCGACGATCTCGCCGTCGTAGCGGTCGACGAGCTCGTCGACGGTCCCGTCCACGTCGTCGACGCCGACGGCGAGGTGATCGATCCCGGCCGGTTCAGGGTTCCGCTCGGTGTCGTCGTGTTTGAACTGGATTTCCGCGTCGCTCTCCCCGCCGATGTACGTGTTCGTCACGCCGTCGAGATCGAACTCGCGGGTGCGCTCGAGTCCGAGCCCGTCGCAGTAAAACGACAGTTGTGCCTCGATGTCGTCGACCCAGACGGCCGTGTGCAGAACGTCCATGCTACGTATCACCAATGATCGAGATAAAAACGTACCGTTGCTGCCCGGGGACTCGAGCGAGCCCGCCGACGGTCGGCGGGCTATCGTTGTGATACGGACCGTGCCGGCGTTCGAGTAACTGCTGCCACGATACGGAACGAGCTGGATCGCTCGAGTGCGGTCACTTTCTCCTAAAGCTTTACACTGCCACCCGACACACACTCCCTCTATGAAGGTCAATGAGGCGATTATCGACTGTCTAACCGAGAACGAGATCGGCACCCTGTTCGGTATTCCCGGCAAGCAGTCGCTGCCGCTGAACGAGTCGATCAGCGAGCGCGACGACATCCGGTTCGTCATGGCTCGCCACGAGACCGCCGTCTCCCACCAGGCGTGGGGGTACGCGGAAACGAGCGGCGAAATGGCGGGGACGGTCGTCATCCCCGGGCCTGGCGATATGAACGCGATGAACGGGCTGAAGAACGCGCTGAACGACTGTACGCCGCTCGTCCACATCGCCGTCGAGACCGAACCGGAGATCCGCGGCGGCGACGGGATTCACGAAACGCCCCCGGACACCTACGACAACGTCGTCAAGGAGAACATCACCGTCGAGACGCCACAGAGCACCGTCGCGGAACTCCAGCGGGCGATCGACGCCGCACGGACCGCCCCGAAAGGTCCCGTACGGGTCGGGATTCCGAAGAACTTCCTCAAGATGGACGTCTCGCTCGCCGAACGGGGCGACGTCGAGCCCCAGTCGTTCAGCGGCGTTCCCGAGGGGAAAGTCGACGCCGCGGCGGACCTCCTCGCGGACGCGTCGAACCCGATCATCGTCGCCGGCGGCGGCGTTCGAGCGGGCGAGGCGAGCGACGAACTGAAAGCGGTCGCCGAGCGGCTCGAGGCACCGGTCGTCCTCACGTACAAGGGGAAGGCGGTCTTCCCCGACGATCACGAGCTCGCGGGAGGCGTGCTCTGTGGCGGCACCGGAACGGCCGTCAAGGAGCTGATCGCGGACGCTGACGCCGCGCTCGGGGTCGGCACCGACTTCGACGCGGTCTCCATGCACGGCTGGTCGATCGAGATTCCCGAGGACCTGGTCCACGTCACCCTGGGCGCGGACGACATCGGGACCGGCTACGATCCGGCGGTGGGAATCGTCGCCGACGCGGCCCGGACGCTCGAGGCACTCGACGACGCGCTGGCGAGCCGATCGATCGCCAGCGGAAACGGCGTCGAGCGCGCTCGCGAAACGCGGGACGCGGTCGACGATCGCCTCGAGGAGTTGCGTGCGGTAACGGAGGCCCCGTTGACGTCGGTCAAGGCGCTGGACGCGATCCGAGAGGGGACGCCGCGCGATGCGGTCGTCGCCGTCGACGCGGGCGGGTTCCGCCTCTGGACGCTACTGATGTTTCCGGCGTACGATCCTCGGGATTACGTCAATCCGGGCTCGTGGGCGACGATGGGATCGGGACTGCCCTCCGCGATCGGAGCGAAGCTGGCGAACCCCGACCAGGACGTCGTGGCACTCACCGGTGACGGCGGACTGCTGATGTGTCTCCACGAGCTGCACACGCTGGCCGACGAGGAGATCGACGTGACGGTCGTCGTTCTCAACAACAGCGACTACGCGATCATCAGCGAGGAGGCCGGCCGGAGCTACCGGATGGACGAAGGCGAGTACGGCTGGGACGAGACGCCGGTATCGTACACGACCGTCGCCGAGGGGCTCGGCCTCGACGTCGAACGAGCGGAAACGCCCGACGAAGTCGAAGCGACCGTCGCCGATGCGATCGCGAGCGACGGGCCGACCCTCGTGGAGATCCCGACCGACCCCTACGAACCGCAGTCAGGCGTCTGGATGAACGAGTGAGTCTCCCCTCCGAAGCGGAGTGGGATTCGGCACGAACTCCCTACCCGGCGAGTAGTCGATAGCAGAATCGAACTGCCGTGTCGGTCACTCGCGGTCGGCGACGCTCCCCTCGTACGTCTCGCGGATCCGTTCGCCGGTTTCGATGAGCGTCGTCATGTCCTTGCCCGCGATCAGGAAATCGAACCCCCGCTCGACGCGGTCCGCGACGTCCCCTTCGCGGACGGTGAGCGTGCCGACGGGCACGTCTGCGCTCGCGCCGGCGTCGATGACGCTGGCCATGGCGTCATCCAACTCGGGGGCGTCCCACTCGGCGAAGACCCCGAGCGCCGCCGAGAGGTCGGCCGGACCGACGAACAGCGCATCGATGCCGTCGGTTTCCGCGATGTCGCCCGCGTGGTCGACGCCGGTCGGCGTCTCGATCTGCGCGATCGTGAGTAGCGATCGGTGCCCTTCCTCGACGTACTCCACGAAATCCTGGCCGTAGCCGGCCGCACGCCCCGACGCGACGCCGCGGTCGCCGTCCGGCGGGTACCTCGTCGCGCGGACCAGCTCCTCGGCGGCGTCCGGTGTGTCTATCATCGGGACCATGAGTCCGTCGACGCCGATATCGAGGACTCGCTTGATCCGAACCGGGTCGTTCCAGGCCGGCCGAACGATCACGGCGAGGTCGCCGGGTGCAGCCGCCGCCGCTCGCGTCAACTCCGCGACGGTCTCGAGGCTCAACTCGCTATGTTCGGTGTCGACGAGGACGAAGTCGAACCCCGCCCTCGCCGCCGCTTCCACGACGGCCGGATGGCCGATCGAGATCCACGTCCCGAGCGCGTCGCCGTCGCGGAACCGGGCCCGGAAGTCGCGGTCGCTCGAGCGGTCCGTCATCGCCGCTCCCCCGTTTCGGCTCCTCGACCGCCCGGTACCGTCGTACTCGGTCGGTAAGGCAGTAATCGCCGACTGGCAATCCGATCGCTCTGGTGTGCAACTGACTCCATGGCTCCGCGGTTCCGAGGGGAGTAGCAAAAAGTTGTGGGTCGGAGTGACACGCGGCGGTCGAATTCGACGCGTGCTCCGTGACGGGCCGACAGATTGTGGTGTGAATACACGTCACGTATGTTAGTAGTTCCCGAAGACATTTCTCGCCCGATGACATCCAGCGTGGTATGAAGCCGCTAGACGATCTCACCGTCGTCGACCTCACGCAGTCAGTCGCCGGTCCCGTCAGTACGCAACTGCTCGCCGAGATGGGCGCGACCGTTCTGAAGGTCGAACCGCCGTCCGGCGACAACTTCCGAAACCTCATGAACGGCAATATCTTCGTCCCGTTCAATCACGGCAAACAGAGCCTCTGCGTCGACATGAAAACCGATGACGGACACGCGGTCGTCACCGAACTCGCCGACGAAGCCGACGTGATCGTCGAGAGCTTTCGACCCGGCGTCCTCGAGCAGTACGACCTGGATTACGAGTCGGTCACGGAACGCAACGAGGACGTCGTCTACTGTTCGCTGTCGGGCTTCGGCCGAACCGGCCCCTATCAGTCGTATCCCGGCTACGATCCGTGTATTCAGGCGATCTCCGGGTTGATGGCGATCAACGGCTACGCCGACCGGCCGCCGGCCCGCATCCGAGCGAGCCTCATCGATTGCGGGACGGGTGCGAACGCCGCGTTCGCGATCCTCGCCGCCGTCCGCAACCGCGACCGGGGCGGCGACGGTACACACATCGACATCTCGCTGTTCGACGTGGCGATCTCGTGGATGTCCTACTGGATCACGAACTACGACCAGACGGGCGAACTGCCCGAGCGCGCCGGCGGAAAGGGCATTGGCAGCGCGCCCAACGGCGTCTTCCCGACGGGCGACGGCCACATCTACGTCGCGACCCTCTCGGAGGGGATGTACGAGCGCCTCTGTACGGTCCTCGACCGACAGGATCTGCTCGAGGACGACCGGTTCGAAACGATCGACGATCGTATAGATCACCGCGAGACCCTTCGCGACGAACTGATCCCGGAATTCGAGGCGTACACATCGACGGAACTCGAGGGGAAACTCCTCGATGCGGGAATTCCGGCGGGGGCGGTCCGGACCGTCGCAGATCTCGTCGACGACAACGAACACGTCGACGCGCGATCGATGCTCGTCGACACCTACAATCCCGAAGTCGACGAGGACGTCGTCACGGCGGGACTTCCGTTCCGGTTCAGTACCGGTATCCACGACGGCGGGTTCTCCTCGCGACCGCCGAAGAAGGGCGAACACACCGAGACCATCCTCGAGGCCCTGTCGTACTCGGCGAGCGAAATCGAGCGACTGCACGAAACCGGCGCGGTCATCTCGAGTTCGTAGGCCGCTGGCGGTTGGCGCCTCAGCGCTCTGGGATCCGGAACGCCAGAACGATCATCCCGCCCGCCAGGAGGGCCAGGAGTACGAAGACCTCGTCGAAGAACCCGCGGTCGGCCGCAGCACCGAACAGCGCCGGACTCGTCGCGCCGATCGTAAAGGCGACGGATCGCAGCACGCCGAACCCCGTTCCGCGCACGTCTTCGGGCAGAGAGCGGAGCAACGACGGCTCGACGACCGTCGCGAACCCGAGCAGCGTGCTCACGAGCGCCGTTACGGCGACGAGGCTCCAGAGGCCGCTTGCGAAGGGGAGCGCGATGAGGCCGATGGTCGGGCCGGTCGCGACGATCGTCAAGGAGCGCCGGATGCCGAATCGATCGTACGCCGCGCCGGCGAGCGGTTTGATGAGTATTCCGAGCGCGAAGAACGCCCCGAACAGGAGGCTCGCGACGGTCGTCGAGAGCTCTTTCTCGTCGACGAGATACGTCGGGTAGAAGCTCGTGAACGCCTGCCAGACGAGGAGACCGAGAACGAGCACTGCCGTCGCGTACACGACGGACGGCTTGCGGAACTCCGTGCCGAGCGTTCGGAGCGTATCGACGCCAAATCCCTCGTCTTCGTCGGACGAGTCCGGAGGGTGCGTCGGGACGATCATCCAGAGAGCGACGGCGGAGAGGAGGAACAGCGGCACCGCGAAGCCGAATCCGTACTGCCAGAGGGTGATCGCCGCGATCACGCTGGCGATCGGCGGGAGGACCGACTGCCCGGCGTCCTGCGACGCGGCCGTCACGCCGTTGGCAGCGCCGAGCCGGTCGGAGTACAGCCGCGGGAGCACGGTATACCGGCCGACCGCGTACAGCGCGGTGCCGAATCCGAACAGCGCCGTCGCGGCGAAGAGGACGATCGAGGAGCGGGCGGTGACGACGAGCGTCAGCGTGATCGCGGAGATCACCGCGCTCGCCGAGAGTGTGATCCGCTCTCCGAAGCGATCCGCGAGAATCCCGCCCGGAAATTGGCCCAGCGCGTACGCGAGGAACAGCGTCGTCAACAAGAGGCCGGCAGTCGTCAGGTCGAGTCCGTAGGCGGACCGCAGATACGGGAGCATCACCGGGTAGATCATCCGGACGCCGATCGAGAGGAACCAGCCGCCGGCGACCGCAGTGAGTACCTTTCCGCGTCCCCCGCTCCAGAGATCGACCGCGCCGCTCTTGGCCGCGGAAAGCCGCTCCGAGGGAGTCGTTTCCACGAGAAATCGATACCGTGGTAGCGATGATAAGGATTCTGTTCTATCGAAACGACGCGTCGATCGGTCGGGCGCTCGATCAGCCGCGAAGACGGTCGCTCGGTTCACCAAGCGGCCGGTCGTCGGTCCGCCACGCGAGGCCCCCTCGATAACGCCGTGTGACCGGTCGTACCCTCCGCTTCGGACTCCCCCGTCCGAAAGTTGAAGCGGTCACCCCTCATGTGATACGTGATGACATTCGAACTCGAGCGGCTCGGTGTTCAGCAGTCCGTCGACGCGATCTTTCCCCCGGCAGAACTCGTCGGCTACCTCTCCGATCTCCAGATCGAGGTGTCGGTCGTAGACGAAGCCGGAATCGCGGACTGTGATGCGGTCGTCACGCGCAACTACTTCGAATCCTTGCTCGACGTCGAATGGATCCACTCGACGCAGGCGGGCATCGATCGATTCCCGCTCGAGGCCCTCGCTGACGAGGGCGTCGCGCTCACCAACAGCACCGGCATTCACGGGCGGACGATCGGCGAGACCGTCGCGGGCTATCTGCTGGCGTTCGCTCGTCGGCTCCACGATCAGATCGCCAGCGCGACGGAACGGCGCTGGGAGCGTCCCGCGTGGGACGACGCGTTCACGCTGCCCGGCACCACGGCCTGTATCGTCGGCACGGGAACGCTCGGTCGCGGCGTCGCCGACATCGTGGGGGCGCTCGGCGTCGAGCCGGTCGGCGTCAGGCGGTCCGACGATTCTCTCCCCGAATTCGATCGAATGTACGCCGTCGACGACCTCCACGAGGCGATCGCCGACGCGGCGTTCGTGATCGTCACCGTTCCGTTGACCGACGCGACGCGCGGCCTCTTCGACGCGGCGGCATTCGATGCCATGCGCGACGACGCCTACTTCGTCAACGTCGCTCGCGGTGCGGTCGTCGACGAACCGTCACTCGTCGAAACCCTGGCGGCCGGCGACATCGCCGGTGCCGCACTCGACGTCTTCGAAACCGAACCGTTGCCCGAGGACTCCCCACTGTGGACCATGGACGACGTGATCGTCACGCCGCACGCGGCCGCCTACACCCGCGACTACTACCGCGACGTGGGCGACATCGTCCGCGAGAACGTCGGTCGCCTCGAGCGCGGGGAGGCGCTGTCGAATCAGGTGGTTTGACCCGATCAGACGATCAATATCGGATGCTGGCGGACCGATCGGTCGATATCGGAAGGCGACGTCCCGATCAGCCGGTTCGGCCTCGCTCGAGGACGAATTTTCACTCGCTCGAGCTGGCGAGCCGATCGAACCCGGTGGCGGGGGAAACGTTTAGCTGGTATGGTGGATACTACCAGGCATGGATTTCGAGCTGTCGGACGAACAGCGGCTGATCCGGTCACAGGTACGAGAGCTCTGTGACGAGTTCGGCGACGAGTACTGGCGCGAGTGCGATCTGAACCACGAGTACCCGGCCGAGTTCTTCGAGGCCTTCGCCGCCGACGGCTGGTGTGGCATCACGATCCCCGAGGAGTACGGTGGCCAGGGATACGGCGTTCAGGAGGCGTCGCTGGTCCAGCAGGAGATCGCGCGGTCGGGGGCGGGGATGGCGGGCACCTCGATCACCGCCCATCACACGTTCAGTACGGAACCGCTCGTGGCGTTCGCGGACGACGACCACAAGGAGCGGTACCTCCCGAAGATCGCCGAAGGGTCGGTGCAGGTCTGTACGGGCGTGACCGAACCCAACGCGGGGACGGACACCTCCCGAATCGAGACGACCGCCCGACGTGAGGGCGATGAGTACGCCGTCAACGGGCAGAAGATCTGGACGTCGAAGGCGCAGGAGGCGGATGTGATCATGCTGCTCGTTCGAACCGAGGCCCGAGAGGGAAGCGACCGGTTCGGCGGTCTCACGCTCTTCTTTACCGACTTCGATCGGGACGCGGATGGCGTCGACGTCGCGGAGATCCCGAAAGCGGGGCGGGGGGCATCGGACTCGAACGAGGTGTGGTTCGACGACTTCCGCATCCCTGCGGAGGACCGAATCGGCGAGGAGGGCGACGGGTTCCGCTATCTCCTCCGATTCGCGAACACCGAACGGATCGCGCTCGCCTCGAACGCCGTCGGCGTCGGACAGGCGGCGATCGAGAAAGCGGCCGCCTACGCCGACGATCGGGTCGTCTTCGACAACCCGATCGGCTCCTATCAGGCCGTCCAACATCCGCTCGCGGATTCGTGGGCGAAACTCGAGCAGGACGAACTGATGGTCCGCAAAGCGGCGTGGCTGTACGATACCGACCGCGATTGCGGTGCCGAGGCGAACGCGGTCAAGCTTCGCGCGAGCGAGGACGCACTCGAGGCGTGTGAGCGTGCGGTCCGGGCTCACGGGGGGATGGGATACGCGAGCGAGTACGACGTCGAGCGCTACTGGCGGGAGACCATGATCAACGTCATCGCACCGATCTCCAACGAAATGGTGAAGAACTACATCGCCGAACACGTTCTCGGGCTGCCGAAGTCGTACTGATCATCGGCTTCGCTGCGTAATCGTTCTCACCGCGGTCGCTTTCGCTGTCGAAAGGAGGGTCAGTTTGCCGGAAAATTCACACTCATTGTATCCAATCGAGAGGATACATCCATGTTCAGGTCGATGCGCGAGGCACGATGAGATGGGAGTACAGGCACACGGTCCTCACGCTCTGTACGTTCGCGTTCTTCGCGACGATGGTCGCTCGGCTCGCTGTTAGTCCGGTCGTGCCCGCCATCACCGACGACTTTCGGATCGGGAACACCGTCATCGGGATCGCACTCACGGGAATGTGGATGGCCTACGCGCTGATGCAGTTTCCGAGCGGGATCCTCGCCGACCGATTCGGCGAGCGATCGATTGTCCTGATCTCCGTCGGCGGAACGACTGTGATGAGCCTCCTCCTCGCAGTGTCGCCGTTCTACGCGCTGTTCGTGCTCGCTCTGATCGTCCTCGGCGGTGTCGCCGGACTTCACTACAGCGCGGCGACGACGCTTCTGGACCGGACCTACGAGAATCTCGGGTTCGCCATCGGCGTTCACACGATCGGCTCGTCCGCCGCGGGACTGATCGCACCGGTCGCCGTCGCGTGGATCAGCGTCCGGTACGGCTGGCGCCCTGCCGTCGCGTTCGGCGCGGTGATCGCTGCGCCGATTTTTCTGTTGTTCCTCTGGCGTGTCCGCCCGATCGAGCCACACCGCCCAGATCAGCCCCTCCGGGAGCGGTTGGAACTCCGGGAGGTCACGGCGATTCTCGGGAAGCCCGAGATCGCGTTCACCGTCGTCATCGCCTCGGTCGGTGCGTTCGTCTGGCAGGGAACGGCCTCGTTCCTGCCGACGTTTCTCGTCGAACACCGCGGCCAATCGCCGACGACTGCCGGCGTCGTCTTCTCCGCATACTTCGTCGTGCAGTCGATCGTCAAACCCGGTATCGGCGCGATGTCGGATCGGTTCGGCCGTGACGTGACGACCTTCGGCTGCATGGTCGCCAGCGTCGGGGGGCTCGCCCTGTTCGTTGCCGTTCCCGGGGTCGTCGGCATCGTCGGCGGCGTCGTGCTGATCGCAAACGGATTGAGCTGGGCAGTCGCCGTGGAGCCTCGCTTCATGGACAACATGACCGACCAGGAGCGGGGTGCCGGCTTTGGACTCGTTCGGACGACGTATTTGTCGGTCGCTTCGCTGGGCTCGGTCGCAGTCGGATTCTTCGCCGACACCTACGGCTGGGCGGCGTCGTTCGGCATGTTGATGCTCTTGCTGTCGTTCGTCGCCGTCTTGCTCGCCGTCAACTGGGCGTTCGATCTCGGGTACTGACCGTCTCTCCTATCGATCCGCACTCTCTTTCTCCCAATAATCCCGGCATGTCTCTCGCGGCCCCACCGTCTCGAGATTTCGACCCCGATACTCACGATCCCTGTGAGTTGTCCCCGGCAGTGCCGAAACCGCTTCGCCACTCGAGCGAGGGGTGACCTTATGCCTATTGCTCACAAGAAACATATACGATGACGTCACCAAACGTGGATCCCGAACCGGAATTCGTCTACGACACCGACCGGGTGCGCGACTTCGTCGACACGGTCAAAGAAACAGCGAACGAACACGACGAGATTCCGGCGTTGCTCAAGGCACTGTCTGAACCCTTCGAGGCGCTCCTGGCGGACGACGACTGGCTCGACGAGCGATATCAACGGCTTCCCGCCGACGACGAGGAGGACAGCGGCAATATGGGCGACGATATCGCGCAGTGGCTGTTGTACCGGGAGGGGAACAAACTGTCGTTGTTCACCCTCGTCCTGCCGCCTGGTGCGTCGACGCCGGTGCACGATCATCTGGCGTGGGGACTCGTCGGAATCTACGGGGGGACCCAGCGGGAGGATTTCTATCGTCGCGTCGACGACGGGACCACTGACGAGGGCGAGGCGGAACTCGAGCGAATCCGGACGGATCGGATGGAACGAGGAGATTACTACGAACTGGTTCCGCCGAACAACGACATTCACTCGGTGGAGACGACGTCGGACGAACCCAGCGTGAGCGTCCACCTGCTCGGAGCGGACGTCGGCTGCATCGAACGGCACGCGTTCGACGCCGACGGTGGGACGGTCGAGCTCTTCCACTCGGGATACACGAACGTCGCGTGCGACGACGTACTGGACACACCGGCGGTCGGTCATGGACACCATGATGCGGACGACCACCGACACGACCACGTTCATGACTGAAGAGTGACTGGGACGGTAGTGGACTAGCTCTGTACCACTATCGTCACGAATCGTAACTGGTCGGATCAGCAAAGCTACTCGCTGGTGTTCCGTCTTTTCGAACGGGGATGATGCCTCGGGTAGACTGCCTGAGTATGCGTGCAATCGGTCTCATAGCTATTCCGTGGTTCCGTGCGAGCGGTGCAATTAGGCTATGTGGTTGGGCTGTTTGGTTAGGCTATTCGAATGGCTATTCATCATTGCTGTGTTGGTCAGTAAAGCGAGCGTATCCGAACGCTTCCTTGGTGTGATTTCTTACGGAACACTACCGAGCCATCCATCTTGTTAGCCCCTTTGTTTAGCCTATTTAGTTAGTCCAATCAGTTAGGTCTTCTTTTAGGCATACTTGTGTGGGGAGCGAAAATTCGCGGGTTCCGACTCACTAATTAGGCTGGCTAGTTAGGCTAATCAAATGACCTAACTAAACTAGCTATCTAATTATGTTGTCTAGTAGAACTGTACGGTTGATCTAGTGAAATAGTTCGAATATGTAGGCGAGCCGCCCAAGTCGACTGCTCGAGTGCACCCTCAGTCTAATCCGCTTCCCATCCACAGGTTAGATTGTCTATACATACTATTCAGTTAGGCTAACTAGGTAGGCTATTCAATCCCCTATCTCTTCATGCGGGATTAGAATCGATCTCGAGCAGCTAACCCCCACAGCAACACGAATACCAAACCAGTCGATTAGCCTATTCGGTTAGGCCAACTGAAATTCCTACTCGGTACATGTGGTGAAGTATTATATTCGGGAAGGCTAACCCATACGCATGCTCACGTACACGACGTACTCGGAGGCCGGCGGCGTCGGGAAATCGACGATCGGCGCGGCGTTGCTCGAGTCCCACGCGAACCACGGGCTCGACGTCCTCGCGATCGATATGGACCAGCAGAACGGGTCGCTCACCTATCTCCTCGATATCGACGCACCCCGTGACGACAGTCAAGCGGATAATATCGTTCGCCACCTGATCGATCGACCGAAAGGCCCACTCGAGGATCTCATCTACCAAACGGAGTACGGCTTCGACCTCATCCCCAGTCACAATATGCTCGAGAGCCTCGAAGATCTCCTCAACCGCGCACAGCAGATGGCCGACGATCTCGGCGAGGGTGACGACTTCGACCCGTACGACCGCCTCCGACAGGTACTCCTCGAGTCCAGCGTTCCACAGGAGTACGACGTCCTCGTCGTCGATCCGCCGGCGACGGCGGGCCCGCATCTCTACAACGCCGTCTCGGCCACCCGAAGTCTGGTGATCCCGGTCGAGCCGACTGGCAAGGGAATGCAAAGCGTTCTGGGATTGGAAGAGCTGGTCGACGGGCTCCAGGAGCGACTGGAAGCCGAAATCGGTGTTCTCTCGGCCGTTCCGAACGGCATCGGTAGGACGTCCGACCAGGACAGATATCTGACCGAAATTCGGGATCGGGGCTATCCCGCGCCGGTCGCGATCCGCGAGCGATCGTCGCTCTTCGAAGGCTGCTGGGACCAGCAGTGTACACCGCGATACTACGTCGCGAAACACCGCGACCGACGACGCGATCACGAGAGCGAAACGCTCGACAAAATCGACCGACTGGCGACCGAAATCGAGGAGGTGAGTGAGGAATGAAGAAGGGATCCGGTAGCGATCCGTTCGCGGATGTGCGAGACGAAGACGATGACGCGGGTGAAGCGTCACAGCCCGACGACGAATTGGATACCGAACCGCCTCGCTCTGATACCGAGGACGGGACGGCTCGAGGGGAAACCGCCGATGACGGTGGTCAAACCGCTAGCAGTGAAGATCGGTCGACCGAGGCGATCGTCGGGGAGCCGCCACAGGACGGTGCTACCGATAGCGGCGTTCCGTGGGTCTACGTTCGAGATAACGTCAAACAGGACCGCGAAATGGTCCAGTTCTATCTCCGGGATTTCATGCTCGAAGCGGAGGACGAGTTCGTCGATGCAGTTGGCGACGAACTCGGGACCGACGTTTCGAAGACCGACGTCCGGGAGGCGGCCTACGAAGCGGCGATGCACAACGTCGACGAAGTCGTCGACCGACTCGAAGCGTGGGGGTTCGAATCGGTCGACTGATCACCCGACTCCGATCTCGAATCGGACGTAGTGGGAAAGACGCTACTGTAGACGGAGACAGGAATCGGGTAGAAAACAGCTCGATTCGATCGAAGATCTGTTTTTCGATCTGCATCACTGGTACTAATCTCAGTGAGTCGCCGAGATCGTTGTTACCACGACCGGAACCAAGGATTTGGAGGGGATTTGAACCAGTTCCCGCTCACTGGTTTGTCGAAACCACGCATCACAGTCCCGTTGCGTCCCTCTAGTCACACCCAGTACCGAGCAACATTCTATATAGCCATATGTGATTTATGTGTGCGCTGCTAGCGTGCTACCGGTATTTTTCTCGGATTCCACCGAATTAGCCGTAGAGTCGAACACTTGACCGGCTCGATAATCAAATACGGCTCTATCAGACTCCGTACCCCGTGGATCCCGACCGATGGAACAGCAGAAACTCGACTCTCGAGGCCGATCGATCGTGACATCCGAAACGACACCGGTCGCTAGTTCACTCGAGGAACTCCTTCGATCGAAATCGAAGGGCGGTGGGGAAAGTGGGAACTGTCGGCGAAATTTCGAGCATTGTGTCGACGCCTTCCTCGAATGGCTCGAGGCAGACTTCCAGTCGGGGAAACGTTCGACGACCCGGACGAACGAACGTTCCGATGGTACGCCCGCGACCCCTAGGGGTTTCGCCCCGGAAACGGTTCAGACTATTGCGTGCTGGTCAGTCCTATCGGTTGGTGCGTTCGTGAGGGGTTCCTTGAGGCGAACACGCACAGCTACCGTTGCGAAGGAAACACTTCCCGAAAACGATGGGCGCCGATCGGGGGATCGGCAGGCCTGGACCGACGAACACCGGCTGTTGATCACATGTCACGTCGATTCACTCGCCTACGATGCTGCCGATGGGTACGGCTGGGTGCGATCAACGGGTTACCGAACGCTCGTCTCCGTCCTGTGCTGTTCCCGTATCCGCGGGGACGAAATTTTCGCTGATCCGGAAGCCAATCGCTGTACTGGACTCCGGTGGACTGACGTCTCCTTCGCGGACGGGACGAAGGCCGTCCTCTCGAGAAGCAAGACTGATTCGATCGCTCACTGACGGAGTGGTGATAAACCAAATACGGCGATACAAAGAATCGTTCAATCCTCCCCCCGATGACTAACCATGTTTTCGACGTTTCATCTCCCAACGCTCTACGAAACGCTTCGACGGGACTACAGAACGAATACATGTGGTAACTGGAAAAATCGAGACGTTCGTCGTGGTTGCGCTGGCGAAATCGAAATCTTCGGTGACCGTCGTGAGTACGAACTGATGTTACCTTCCTCGATACTGACGGCGTCGGCGGATCCCGCGTCGACTCTGTGCAGATGCAGGTCTCACGCCCGATGGAAAACACGATTATCTCGCGCCACACGGTAGACAGCGTGGCACTGGTGAAGTACTGTCTCGACGACAGGGCTTCACTGCAGCTGCCCGTCTCTTAGACAATAGCGAAGCGGTCGTTCGAACGTCCGATTCTCGTATCGAAGCGAAAGAGATGCGACGTGGGTTCTCTCTACTTCGACACTGAGAGCGGTGTGGCCAGCGAATAAGACGGCTATCTGGCAGATGAGTGCGGATATATAGAATGAGAGCTAATCTCTAGTATGGCACGCCATATCATCGTTCCAGTCGACAATTCGGACGAATCGACGAAAGCGCTCGAATACGCCGTTAAAGAGTACCCTGACGAACGAATCACCGTGCTCCACGTCGTTCAGTTCGATCGAACCTCGCTGTACGGCGACGAAGGATTCCTCTACAGTGACGAATATCGCGAGCAGATTCGCAAACGAGGGACGGATATCCTCGAGAGAGCGAGCGAGACCGCCGCTGACCGTGGGGTCGAGGTCGACACTGCGCTCGAAATGGGGAACCCAGCGCGCACGATTACCGCGTATATTGCGGAGCATGACGTGGATCACGTCGTTCTCGGAAGTCACGGCCGCACCGGGCCAGCGCGTGTTCTTCTCGGCAGTGTCGCTGAGACCGTGACGCGGCGCTCGCCAGTCCCGGTGACGGTGGTCCGCTGACTCGTCTCTGCGCCTGACCACTGGTCCCGATGCAGGTTCGCGTGGGCCCAAGTCTCTCGCTGTGTCGGATGGCCGGCGAGGTTGGGGAGCACTCTAACGGTACGGGAAACCGATTCTCATAACCCGATCACCGATACCTGAATCTCTACGCCACCTTCTCGTGGATAGTGGGGTCTCGTCACGTCACAGACCGGATGTTTTACACCATTCGTTAGCAATTCACGTGGTATGCCACGGTACTACGAGGATTTGGAGATCGGTGAGACCTACGAAACCGGCGGATACACGGTCACCAAAGAAGAGATCATCGAGTTCGCCGAGCAGTTCGACCCGCAGCCGTTCCATCTCGACGAGGAGGCCGCCCGAGATTCGATGTTCGGAGAATTGGTCGCCAGCGGCCTCCATACACTCTGTTTGTCCGTCCGCTTGTTCGTTACGGAGATCGTCAACGGCGAGGTCGATATCGCGAATATGGGCGGCCTCGGGATGGACGACCTGCGCTGGCACGAGCCGGTCCGCCCCGGTGAGACGCTGCGGGTTCGGGTCGAAGTCGTCGGAAAGACACCCTCGACGAGCCGATCCGATCGCGGTTACGTCGATTTCCGTCGCAGCGTCGTCAACGATGTCGATGAAGAAGTGATGTCGATCCTCTCGCACAATATCGTCCGTCGAATAGACGCGGCGGACTAGCCTCACCCGCTCCCGTTCCAGCGCTGCCACGAACGAAAGCTGATCGTATCGTGGACTGAGCCATCCCGACTGAGAGCGCATCCGTTCCTCGTTCGGAATCGCTGCTCCGTCGCTGAGAGGCGCCCAACGGTATATGTGGATGGCTCGGAATGAGTGTTGTATGGGAACGTATGACTGTCTCGAGTACGCTGTAGACGAGGGCGTAGCCCGAATCGCACTGGATCGCCCCGAGGCCCTCAACGCGTTGAATCCACCGTTACTGCGCGAACTCGAGGATGCGATCGAACGCGCCGAAGCCGCCGACGAGGTTCGAGTCGTCGTCCTGAGCGGCAACGGCCGAGCCTTCTCCTCGGGCTACGACATCAGCGAAGCCGAGACCGACAAACCGACCGACGACCGTATCCTCGACCAGCGGACTCACCTCGAAGCGATCTTTTCGTCGCGGCTCCCGGTCATCGCGGCGGTCGACGGGACTGCAATCGCCGGCGGGTGCAACCTCGCGATCTGCTGTGATCTCACCTTCGCGACGGAGCCCTCCGAGTTCGGCTATCCCGACATGCACTTCGGCGAACCCCCGCCGAAGTTCGTGCTGCCGTTCGTGACGAACTCCCTGAAAGACGCCCGGGAACTGCTCTATTCGGGGAAGACCGTCGACGCAACCACCGCCGCCGAGATGGGACTGGTCAATCGGGTCGTCCCCGAGGGAGAACTGGACGCAACCGTCGAGACGGAAGTGGCCGCGATCAAAAAGACCCCGAGTACGGCCGTTGCGATCGCGAAAGACATGCTCAACGACGTGCAGGAAACCCAGGGGTTCAGACGGTACGGCCGCGTCGACGAGTACGTCGGCGCACTCACCATGGAATCCTCGTCTGCGGAACGGTTTCGCGAAATTCGGGACGAGGAGGGGCTGCAGGCCGCCCTCGAGTGGATGCACGAGACCGACAAACCGTGAGCGGAGGGGGACCACAGACGTCCGTTTACGGCGTTCCATGATCTTACGCCGTCCTCTCGCTCTCCTGTAAACGAAGCGGCTTGGACAGCAGATCCGACCAGCATCGAACCTCGTAGTTGCGCATTCTTCGACAGTGTTCGAATTTCGTCCCTCGCCGTATCGTACGACTACGTCCGAGTTCCGTGGAGTAGCCCCTCGAAGCTCTCAGTCACCGAATCGTTCTGCTACTAATCACGTAACGGCTGCCGCCAGTTCCGGTGGGAGGTCCGAGATCTCCGCCTTCCGTTCTTCGGAGAGGTACATCATCCACTCTACCTTCCGCAGTAAGTCCGCCGTGGAAAACTCGTCCGATTCCCGGTCGTAATCGTCGAGCAGCAGGTGCGTATTGTTTCGAAATCGGATGTTGGAGACCTCGCCCGCGACGCCGTCGACGTAGAACGCGAATTTGGCGTTCCTCGCAGCTGGAATTATAGGCTGTTTGACCTGCCAGTCGCCCGGAAAATAGCTGTTCCTCGAGAATCGCATCGCTTGGGTGTACGTCCGGCCGCGGTCGTCGTAGACGGTGAAATCCTCCCAGGGGTGCAGGGAGAGATCGTAATCGACGAGGTTCGTGAATTCGAACGCGAAGAACGGTCCGTCGAATTCGCTCGGTTTTCTTACGGCCGGATCCGACGACGTCACCCACTCGTATCCGACGAGCTCCGCTCTGAAGAGGTCACATTCGGCGACGATAGTCGTCGGCGGCGTTGATTCGAATGCGCTGATGGTTTCGGTGTACGAACGATCCGTGATTTCGGTCCCGTCCGCGTAGGTCGCGACGAGGTCTTCGGCGGACATCTCTCCGACTAATCGCTGCAGCGTTCCCCCATCTATCAACTTGATGTTGAAATCGTCGGCGATGACTTCGGCCTGGTTCGTGAATCCGCTCGTCGTGATGATGACGACTTCGTCGACGTTCTCCCGCTGCTTCAGCGACGCGTATTTCTGTAACTCGGGGCCGGAGACGGAGTTACCATCGCGATATCGTTTCGTCTGGATGAGGCTCTTCTTCGGATACGGGAACGCTTTCGTGGCGATAACGTCGATCCCTTTGTCGCCCGATTGGGCCGTTACTTCGGTGGACCAGCCGCGGCGAGACCAGAGATCAGCGATGAAGTGCTCGAACTCGTGACCGTCCAACTGCTGGAGGATCTGCAAAATAGAAGACATCGCTGCTCCCGTATCCATAACGCTGTGAGCATCGTCGTCACGGTAGCAAAAGATTTCGCATACCGGCTGCTGTACCGGCAGACCTCGAAACGTCGTCCGACCAGTGCAGGTACTATTATATATCTGCATTGTTTAGAAGTTCGACATGATGGCGCCGAGTTGCCAGCATTCCTGCTGGACCGCGCTCGACGCGAGTGAAACATCCTTCTCCGGCGGTGTGTTCCAGGGTGATTTCGGTGACTGATCCCGATAGCGGTCGGATCGGACTCTTCGTCGGTATTTTGCTCGTCGCTGCCGTGGCACTCGTCCTTATCTCAGACAGTCTGGACGTGAGCCCGATTGCACTCGCACCGGCCTACATGTTCTCACCGATGGTCGCTGGCCTTGCAGTCTGCCTCTCCCGGGACATCCGACTGTCGGATGTCGGGCTTCGACGGGGCCGGCTCCGATGGCTTGCCATAGCGGCCGTGGTCGCGCTGCCACTCATCGGTCTGACCCTCGCATTCGCCCTCGCAGTCCCCGGGGTGGACTTCGATCCGACCGCCACCCCGATTCCGGGTTTCGAACTACCGCCGGGCCTCCTCGGCGTCGCGGTAGCGGTCGGACTCGCACTTGTTCTCGGGGCCACGGTCAACGCGATCTTTGCGTTCGGAGAGGAGTTCGGCTGGCGCGGCTACCTCCTGTGGGAACTCGCACCGTGGGGTTTCTGGAAGGCGTCGTTCGCGATCGGTGCGCTGTGGGGCATCTGGCATACGCCCGTGATCGTCGCCGGGTACAACTACCCATCGTTCCCCTATATCGGTGTTCTCGCCATGACGGTCGCGTGTCTCTCCTTTTCGCCGGTCTACACCTACGTCGTCGTGCGTGCGAAGTCCGTGCTCGCCGCAGCGCTTCTCCATGGTGTGTTCAACGGGTCGGCTGGTCTCGTCGTCGTGTACGCGACCGCGGATGGGGCGGCTCTCGAGGAGCTGGTCGCAAGCCCCGTGGGTGCTGCCGGCGTGCTCGCGTTCGGCGTTGCTGCGATTGCCATCGCAGTTCTCGATACGCCGACACTGTCCCGGAAATCGTTCTCCGGATACCGTGCGTCGTAGCGGTGTGGAGCAGTAGTTCGCCAGACACGGATTTCTATCAGAGATCACGATCATCGCTCAGGAATTCGATGACATCGATTCAGGAGGTGAATTTATTATTTTCAAATAAATAGTTAGATATATATATTATATTCCCCCTCCACCTCGAGAGCCCGATTAAAAGACGAATAGCCGAACCAGTCCTCGCCGTCCTCGCAATTCTCTTGACGGCCGGTATAATCAACGAACGGCCGATTCTTTTCGAGATCGTCCCCGGACGGCTTTGGTACCCGGCAGTGATACTCGTTCCCGGTCTTCTCTCCCTTTCCGTTTTGATCGGTGTGGTGGCACACGGAATTCGACTCGGCTCCGCAGTTCTCGGTTCCGGCGATCGGATCCGGCCCGGTGACACGGCGGTGACTCGGATCTTCGCTTCGTTCGTCCTCGGAGCCCTCACCGTGTACACCCTGTGGTGGGTCGTTGCGACCCTATACGTTCACCACCTGGCGGAAACGGGCGGTGTTTCCCCATCGATCTTTGTGCTGGTGTTCGGAAGGATACTCGGAGGACTCGTCCTAGTACGGGCCGTGTTCTTTCAGTTGTTCCCGGAGGGACCACTGTCCCGGCTGAGAGACCTATTCGTCGAGTGATCCGGCTTCCGTCAACACGAATCGATACGTGATACCCGAAAGCCAAAACAGCACGAAGAATTGTGGATCGAATTCATCGAAGGTAGTCTCGAGATCTCGGCGTCGAGGCCGCCAACGACGCAGCACCGGCCCGCGCAAACAGCAGAACATCGGCAGACCTGTATCGGGTTCCTGGCGTAGCCGATAGTTGCCTCCTCTCCCTGGTTCCGACCTCAGTCACTCGAAGACGGACGCTAACCCGACGACACAGAGTTGCTCTGGAACCTCATGTTCTTGGTGAATCAGGCATAGGAGTGGGTGGATCCGTGATTGTATTTCAGTCGTCGGGTCACTCAAACTCGATCAGTACATCGATATCCCCGGCCGATTCGGGGAAGGCCTCGAAAATCGTGGTGACCGTGTCGTGTGACTGTCCTAGTTCGAGCTGGAGGTCGGCATGGACCTTACTCAATCCGATCTCGTTGAATGCCCCCGGACCGCCAGTACCGTCAGTGGTGGTGTAGGAGATCGATCCGTAGCTAACCGAACCCGTGATATCGCTCTCGAGCCATTCATCACGTAGCTCGGACACGCTGTTACCGGCGTACTCGAAGGTCTCACGCCCAGTCCCATCGGTCTTGAACCCGGCACCGGGGAACCACTCGCTAGAGTCGGTTGATCCCGTAGCGCCGACGACGTAGGCTGGCTCATCCTCACCCAGGTTTGCCAGGAGGAAGTGCCGAATCGCGTACTCGAGCTCTTCGGGGACGGCGTTCGACTGGATCTCGTCGACATCGAAATCTCGATCGTCTTCCATATCGTGGATGTCGTCGAGGATGCGTTGTTCGTTCTCCTCGCTGACCCAGGGAACGACCACGACACGTGTCGGATGACGGTCGCCCAATGAGCCGAGGAACGACCAGTCATCCTTAATCTTGTAACCGTCTGAGAGAAGGCCAGTCACCGCAGCACGGAACGCGGTCTCGGTCTCGTCTTTCGGGAGGTACACATCGGAGTCGCCGCGGATCGCTGTCAGCACCTGGCTGGTGTCTGCCTCGCCCGAGGCCTCGAGCACCGCTTCGATTTGCGACCGGACCTCCTCCGTCCCGATCTCGGTAACATTAGAGACGTCACGGAGTGTGGCGTCCGAGCGAGCCATGTCGATAATCTCGGTGCCCGACACGAGGACAGACTTGTCCTCGGCTGCCAGCCGCCCTACTGCCCGCATCACGGCGTCATGTGAGTCGCCATCGATCCAGATCTCGATGTCCTGCATTAGCTCGAGTTCGAAATTACCCACGTCGACCTCGGTCGTGCCGCCACTGAAGCGCCGTCGCAGCTCTTCCTCGACCTCGTCAACCCCCCAGTGATCCACAGTCGACTCGAGGACCAGCGTCGTGTCCTGGTTCAGATTACGGAACTGCGGCTTGAATTCACTTCCATCGTGGGCGAGCACTGGCTTGTCTTCCAACTCACTTTCGACGGCGTTGACAACGACGTTGCTGTCACCGGGGATTGGCATCCTCGGGTTCTGGAGGAACTGTTCGTAGAGATCCTCGATCGTCGTCGAAGATCTATTGTCCAACCGGTCCTGCACGACCGCCCAGATGCTCTGTTCAATTTCGAATGGGTCAGCCTCCATCGCCCGTTCGATATTCCGGTGGTTGAGAACCGGCTCTTCGGCAACGATGCTCTCTATGGGCGTCGCCGCCGCGTAGCCGAACTCGTTCAGGAGGTCGTTCCCGTCGATCACCTCACCGTAGGCGCTTGTCAGCCGCGAGCGAAGCTCATCTTTATACTCGTCGTGCAGGCTGTCGATCTCCTCACGGATCTCCTCACTGAGGTTCGGGTCGTCTTTGCGGATTTCGGCACCGAGGACTTCCTTTGCCTTGCCGAGGAACTTATCCTGTTGGTCGCTCGGCGAGATCTTCTTGTCGTTGCTCGGCTGGATGAACAATAGCGAGTTGCGCCATTGGCGGCCCGCCGGCTGATTCTTGATGACTGCCGCGACGCTGTCTGCGTCCCAGGGTTCGTTCCGGACGACTAGCTTGATGTTCTGGCTGTCAGGGACCGATCCCAGGTCTTTCGAAAAGCCCACAGCGTGCGTGCTCCCGGCGAAAATAGATTCAACGTCCTCGCCCAGCAGCGCCATAGCGTCGTCATCAGCGATATCTCTGGCGGCATTCCGGACGAGCGACCGGGGATTTTCGTCCTCTCGGATGACGTATCGGTCGTCGGTCTCCCATAGGTGATAGACCTCCCCCTGCAGGCGCTCGAGGTTGACGATGATGTCGTTCGCTCGGTCACCCTGGTGGTAGGTGCCCTGGATGATATCACCCGTCGTCGCTCCTTCGTCCAGCCCGGGCGTGAGCGAGTAGATCAGGACCGTACTCAGGATCTCCCGCCCGTAGCCGATGTTCGCGTCCGCCAGGCGGTCGGTGATGTCGTCGTAACAGCGGTCAGGACGGGCGTGTTCGACGTTGATGCGAGTGAGTTCGTCGATGTACCCGACGGCGTCGACGGTCCCGTGGGTCAGGAGGTCCGTCTCCTCGTGTTTGTCCTTCAGGAGCTTGGCGAACAAGAAGAGCATCCCGCGAGTCGCTCCGGATTCGGTCTCGGCGAAGTAGCGCGTTTTCAGCGCGTCGATAAGCTCCGGGTGGAAGGGATACGTCTGGAGCATGTCTTCACGGAGTCCCTCCGGGAGGTCGACGTAATCCGTATCGGCATACGTCTCGATGTAGTGCTCCACGAGCGTCCGGACGCCGGGCTCGTCGGTGATCTCCCCGACCAGGCGGTGGCGGAGCACGTCCCGGATGTCGACCTGGTTGGACATGTTCACTGGGACTGTCTCCTGGCGCGAGAGGATATCGTGGACCTCCGATCCCTCCCGGAGTACGGAGACGATGGCGAACAGTTCCGTTTCCGGACGGGACGTCGTCTCCAGGAGCGCCTGGAGGAACCCCTTGTTCGCGCGCTTGCGGCGTCCCTGAAGCGACCCGAACCAGTCCTCCAGTTCGTCGACCAAGAACGCAACCGTGCGGTCGCCGATTGCGTCCTGAATCATGTCGATGGGAGGATAGCCCCCGTCGTCGAACTCGTCCTCGTCGGGTTCGTAGTCCAGCGCGTCGAAGAACGGTTCCCACAGGTAGTCCGACTGGCTCTTCTGCAGCGAGACGACGATAGGGGTGGCCGAGTCGGGGAGTGCTTCGGCCAGCCCATCGATGCGCCCCCTGGCCCAGTCGCCGACGGTCTCCGGGTTGGCGAAGGCGTGATAGAGTGCCACCATCTGGTGGGACTTCCCGGTCCCGTAGGGGCCGTACATTTCGTGGGTCCCGTCGGTATCCTCGCCGTTGAGCGTGTCCCGCAGACGCTTGAACGAGTCTTCCAGTCCCTGAGTGAGAAGCGTGCGTTGGAAGAACCGCGTGACGTCGGATTCGAGCGTCTCTTCGTCGCTCTCGACGTCGTAGAGGCGAATCTGCCCCTTGATCGTGCCACTACCCTCGCGGAGTTCCTGGCTCAGCGTGACGTAGTCGCTGATCGTATTGGGAGTTCCTTCAGTACTCATGTAACTCATCACGGGAAATGAACTACCATTAAAACATTGGACAAGAATACGGAGTCATGGGCGAGTTGGGAGAAACAGTTGATCTTCTAATGAGCGCTAAGAATGACGTTCTCAGCCCCGAACCGAGAACGATCGAGGCCACGTTCACGGAAAACAAATCTGCAGCTATCGAATCAGCAAGAACTCTCGTAGAGGAAGTTACAAATGAGGAATCTGTCGAAATTCACGAAGAGTACGTAGGTGAAGTGGATCCGATTCCTGGCAGTGACGAATCCCGACATCAGGTGAATATCGTGATTGATGGCCCATTAGACGCAGATAGCTGAGTGCTTCTGAATCTACTCCGAAGACGTAGCGGAAATCTCTCCGGCGGAGCTCTGCTGTCAGGCGCCGCTGATCGACGGCGATAGAGCGGTGTGGTACGTAGAAAGAACAGCAATGAACGCGCTACCAGTTACTCTTCTGACGCTTCGTCGAGAAGCACGATCGCACCGCCGAGAAGCGCGAGGTTCTTGAGAAAGTTGATCTTGTTACCCTGTCGCTCCTTCCCTTCCATCGTCCAGAAATTGTGAATGAACGGCGTCGTACTGAGGAAGAACGTGATCAGCGCGCCGGCTGACGCCCGCGGGAACTTCCAGAGAATGACTCCGAGATTCGCGACGAAGAGCATACCGGTGACGAACGGGACAAGTACGTCGGGCATCGGGACGCCCTTCTCCTCGGCGATAGCGACACGTTTGTCGTTGCTCTTGAACCCGTCGACGGCCATGTACGCGAGGATACCACCGTACAGCGCCCGTCCGAGGAACGACGGCGGCGTGTCCGCTGCTTCAGTCTTAGTCATGCGTTCACCACCTCGATCCGACTGACGTTCGTCGGGACCCGGCCGACCGTCTCGTACTCACCTGTGTCCATCCGACGCATGATCCGTCCCGCTACGTCGTCGCGCTGGTCTGGGACGTCGAAGAGTCCGGAGCCACAGATCACGTCCCCGTCGTAGACGTCCCACGTTTCGATGACCTCGTGGGGTTCACCCGGGAACGAGACGCGTTCGAAGTCCCGACCGAAGTTCGTCGACTCGAACAGCGCCACCTCGTGGTCGTCGTTGACCCATGCCGGGGGTGCCTCCTCGCCACCGCAGAAGAACACGGTCCCGTCGTGGACGAAGACGCGTCGGATGTACGAGAAGTCGCTGCCGCGGTCGAGCCGCGTCCAGGAGTCGCCGGCGTCGGTCGTCCGGTAGAGTCCGCCTTCGCCGACAGCGTGGCCGAGGCCGAGGTTCTCCAGATCGTGGTCGAGATAGCCGGTGGCCGCGAGCCAGACGTCCTCGGAGATCGGGAGGATTTGATGGACGTCGTCGACGATGGTGTCGCGCCGGTCGGTCCACGTCTGGCCGCCGTCGTCGCTCAGATGGATGCCGCCCGCTTCGACGCCGGCGATCAACTGCTCCGGCCGCCCCGGAACGACCTCGAGGGCTCGGAGCCGAGCGTAGTGTGGGTCGATCGGTGATTCCCAGTGACCGCGAGACGGGAGTTCGCGGAACCCCTTCAGCTCAGACCACGTCTCGCCGTCGTCGACGGACCTGAAGATGTACGGGTCGTTCGTTCCGGCGTAGAGCACGTCATCAGCGGTCGCGAGAATCGACCACACCTCGCTTTGCCCGGCGTGCCAGAAGCGGTCGCCGAGCGGAACGCCGAGGTCCTCCCACGTCCGGCCCCCGTCCAGCGAGCGATACGCACCCGTCGACGACGCGACGAACACGCCCTCTGTGTGATCCCACGACTTGACGGCGGTCACGACCTCACAGTCGAGGACCTGTTCGAGGTCACTGGGTTCGAACGGCACACCTTCAGCTCGGTATAGACCGTCATCTGTCCCGATTAACAGTGTCATACGTACCGTGTACGGCGGGCTCATAATAAAGTTTTACCAAGCTGTAAAACGCTAAGTGGGAGGGGCAGAAACGGGGATACGACCGCTCACTGTGGCCCGCTATCTCCCACAGGATCCACCGACTCACCATGACCTCATCACACCCGACAAAGCGACCGACAGACGCAGCGCATCTCGATAACTCCGACGTCGACTTGCCGCCGGAACTCCTCAATCTCCCGTGGATAGACATTCACAACCACGCGCACACGCTCTCGTGGGAGGACCGGGAGCGGTACGCGCTCGCCGGCTGTCGGTCGATGATGATGGTCGCTTCCGGCTATCACTGGACACCGTACAAGCCCGTCGAGGCCGACGATATCCGGTTCCTCTGGGACGACGCGATCAATCGACGCGCAGCAATCCAGCGCAATCATTTCTTCGAGGCCAAACTGGGCCTCGGGATTCACACGGGCGTCCGTATCGAGAACCCGGACGAACTTCTGGACGCGCTGAACGCGTACTGCGAACTCGACGAAGTGATCGCGATCGGCGAGACGGGCGTGACGCCCTCCCAGCACGTGAGTCGCTGGGACGTCGACCAGCAGCAGGCGATCGTTCAGGGACAGATGGAACTCGCCGACGAGCACGACCTGCCGGTCCTCCTGCACACGCCGAACCAGTCTACCGACTCGAAGCGATCGTACCGTGACGGGATCGGGATTCCGGGATACGAAAAGAACACCGGCCTCGGCGCCGATCCCGTCATCGACAGTGATAACCCCGCGCTCGATTCGGTCAAGCGGGATATCGAAGCGATGCGTGACGCCGGTCTAGCCGACCGACAGGTAGTCGCCTCTCACGCCGACGGGAACAATACTGAGTATCTGATGGAGAATACAGACTGCTATCTGAGCTACACCATCGGACACTCGTGGCTCATCGGTGTGACTGCGGCCGACGTGGCGAACGCTATCGACGAGTACGGTCCGGAGCGGATCATGATCGACACGGACTGTGCGAACGTCCTCAGAACGGACCCCTTCGCGCTGAAGCGAGCGATCTTCGAACTGTATCGCTACGGAATCGACGAAGCGGCAATCCGAAAAGTCGTCCTCGAGAACCCGCGCGACGTCTTCGACTTCGACGCCTGAGTTCCGGATTGCCGGCCCACGGCAGATCGGAACGACGCTCAGCGCGCCGTCAGTCGTATTCGCAGCTGTTCCGCAGTTCTCCGAGCTCTTCGACACCGATAGTCACGTCGTCGCCGTCCTCGAGCAGGACCGGCGGCTCTCGATACACACCGACACCCGGCGGCGTCCCCGTGAAGAGCAGGTCGCCGGGTTTCAGCGTGAACGCTCGACTGCAGAACGACACGAGCTCGTCGATGCCGAAGATGAGGTTCGACGTCGACGACTCCTGTAACCGTTCACCGTTCACCGCTGCCCAGATCTCGAGATCGTGCGGGTCGGAGACCTCGTCTTTCGTCACGAGCTCCGGCCCGGTCGGGGCGAACGAGTCGAGGCTCTTCCCGCGGACCCACTGGCCGTCGCCGTGCTGAAGGTCTCGGGCAGAGACGTCGTTGCCGATCATGAACCCGGCGACGTGGTCGAGTGCCTCGTCCTGGTCGACGCGTCGCGCTTCCTCGCCGATCACCACGACCAGCTCGGCCTCGTAGTCGACCTGTTCGGTCAGCTCCGGGTCCCAGGAAATAGTGCTCTCGGGCCCGGTGACGGTCGTGGGGAACTTCGAGAACAGCACCGGCTCGTCCGGGATCGGATTGTCTCCCTCCTCGGCGTGGTCCTGATAGTTGAGTCCGACACAGACGATCTTCTCCGGATCGGTGACCGGCGCAGTCTGCTCGACGTCCGCGAGGTCGTAGACGCCGACACCGGTCTCCTCGGCGTATTCGATCGCCAATTCGGCCTTCCGTTGCCACTCCCAGTTCTCTAAGAGCGCGCTCGTCTCGTTTTCGATGTGGACGCCGGTGGCAGCGCCTGCCTCCGGAAGGTTGACGACTGTCTCGTCATCTATCGCTACGCCACACCACGGTTCGTCCGTCGCCGTCGTCTGATATTGTCCTAGTCGCATTTGATGTACTGTATTGGTGTCGTCGTCTCACGCGCTGCAGGTATTCACAGCTCCAGCCCGGCTTCGTCGATCAGGCGCTGTCCGGATTCCACGAACCGTTCGAACTCCTCGTTCACCTTCGGGTTCAGGAGTTCGCCGTCGTGCTTGACCGGTTCGCCGTCTACGAGCACCGTCTCGATGTGGGACGGATCGGACTGGAACACCACGGTCTCGATCGGAGAGTGCGACGGCGCCGTCATGAAGTCGTTGGTGTCGATCAGCACGATGTCTGCGCGTTTGCCCGGCGTGAGTGTCCCGATCTCGTCCTCCATGTTCAGTGCCTTCGCCCCCTCGATCGTCGCCATTTCGAGGGTATCTCGCGCCGAAATGCTGACTTCGCCGACCTCCTCGTCGCTCTCGAGGATCTCCTGGTTGTCGAACATCCGCTGGAGCTGCATCCCGATCCGCATCTGGCTGCCCATGTCGCCGCTGATGTTCGAACAGACGTCGACGCCCCACGCCGGGCGTCCGCCCGCTTCGAGCACCTTTCCGGTGACGGGGATACCGTGGCCCATCTGCATCTCGACCTCCGGGGTCGACGAGAAGGAGACGCCCTGCTCGACGGCGTGGTCGATATCTTCCTGGGCGAAGTGGTTCCCGTGGGCGACGTTAACGTCGGGGCCGAGCATGTCGTGGAGGGCCCCGAAGCCCTGGTAGTCGTCGCCGTACACCGACGACGGCCACAGCGCGGCACCCATGTGGATAGTACTGAGGACTCCCAGATCTCGTGCCAGTTCCAAGTCGCTGCGGGCGGTTTCATCGGTACAGAAATCCGGTCCTCGGAGCCCGAGAGCTAAGCTGAGCAGGTCGTCGTCGCGGATCTTCTCCTCGTGGAGCTCGCGGATCTTCCCTTCGGGGAGGCCGACGTCGCTGTCGTACCACCACTTCGCCGCGTCGTCACCCGGCGGGCCGTAGGTGTACACCGCTCGTATCCCGGTATCCTTCAGCGCGTCGACGGCCCGCTCGCCGTGTTCGAGCGAGTTGGGGTACGACCAGTCCAAGGCCGTGGTCGTTCCCGTATAGAGCTTCTCCAGCGCGCCGAAGAGGCCGCCGAGGTACATGTCTTCGGGCTGGTAGAGCCCGGTGAGATTGCCGAGCATATCATCGAAGTATTCGCCCATGAGCGACCAGTCCCCGGCGATTCCCCGTACCTGGGTCTGTGCGAGATGGATGTGCGAGTCGACGAAGCCGGGAACGACGATGTGGTCTTCCGCGTCGATGACCTCGGCGTTCGATGGAGAGAGTCCGTGGCCGATCTCGACTATCTCTCCGTCTTCGATCAGAACGTCGGCCTCGTCCAGTTGTCCGATCTCTGGATCGAGGGAAACGACAGTTCCGTGTTGTATGATCGTTCGTGACATGAACAACTGCTATGTTTGACCATGAGGTTAAAAATTTACCGTCTGGTAAACCACGTCCGTCGCGGGTTTCGGAGCAATCGTATTATATATCTCTCGCTACGATTACCCGTATGAGCGAATCCCGCGAAAAGGTCTCCTCCAAAGACACCCGGCAGGTCATCATGGAAGCGACCTTCCGTGCCCTGAGCAAGCACGGGTACAAGGACCTGCGCATGCGTGACATCGGTGACGAGATGGAACTCACTCGGCAAGTCATCCACTACCACTTCGACGGCAAGTACGACCTCCTGTCGTCGTTCCTCGAGTACGTCATCGACCAGTACGAGGGAAGCGTCGAGGTCAACGAGGACGCCGAGGTCAGAACGGAACTCAATGCCCGGATCGACCAGTGTCTGTTCGGGCCGGAGTTCGAGGACTTCAGTCACTGGGAGCGAATGAAGGTGTACCACGAACTGTACACGTACGCCCAGAACGACGGCGAGCACCGAGAGATATTCAACGACCACTACGACCGGATTCGCGGCAGCATCGTCGAAGTCGTCGAAGAGGGCATCGAAGAGGGAACGTTCGAACCCGTCAACGCCGACCGCATGGGCCAGCTCATCACCGACGTCATCCACGCCGCCCGCGGCCGTCGGATCTCGCTGGGTCACGAGGACGCACCGGAAGAAGCTCGAAAGGCCATCGACGAGTTCATTCTCGATTCGTTGTACGCGTCACAGGCCGAGGATCAATCGGCTTGACCCTCGACCGCTGTGAGGCGGGGCTTCTCAGTGCGCTGTTCCGCTCGAAGCTGATGCTCGCCGGCGAACTCGACCGTATCGCCCACACTCACTGCGTCGTCGGCCAGCTGGGCGATCACCTGTACCCCGTCGAACCGGGCGAGTCCGAGGTAGTTCGGTGACCGGATGTCCGGTGGTGTCATCTCGACGGTCGTCTTCGCGATCACTTCTCCGGTGTCGAGTTCATACGTCGAAAACGACTGCCCGGCACACTCGGAACACCGATGGCGGTCGTAGTACCAGCAGTGTCCGCAGTCGTCACAGACGAACGCCCGATCGACGCTGAGCGAGTTCGTCGGCGGTGCCAGTTCCCCGCTCATCCTTCTAACACCGTGCAGACGCTGTTGTTTCCGAAGCCCGCCACGTTGACAGCGAGTCCCGTCCCTGCGTTCGGGACCTGTCGGTCCGGTCGGAGGTCCCCACGGAGCTGCCACACCAGTTCGATGATCTGCGAGATCCCTGTCGCCCCGAGCGGGTGGCCACGGGCTTTCAGCCCGCCGCCCGGGTTAACGGGGAGTCCTCCGTCCAACGCGGTCTCCCCGTCGAGTGTCGCCTCCCACGCGGTCCCCGCGTCGTAGAAACCCAGTTCCTCGAGTTCGAGGAGCTCTAAGATCGTGAAAGCGTCGTGGATACAGGCCACGTCGACGTTCTGCGGCCCCAGCCCGGCGGCAGCGAACGCGCGCTCGCCGGCCAGGCGGACGCTCTCGATGTCGAGCGGATCGGTACGGTCTGCGACGGCGTGCGTACCGGTCGCACTTTCGACGCTCTCGACGCGAACACCTGCGTCACGTGAGAGGACCACTGCGGCACCGCCGTCGGTCGTCGGGCAGCAGTCGTACAGCCGGAGCGGCTCCGCGACGATCGGTGATTCGGCTGCATCCTCGATGCTGATCTCCGTCTGGAACTGTGCGACGCGGTTGTTCGCTGCGTTCCGGTGGTTCTTCGCGGCGACCGCACCGAGTGCCTCCCGGGAAACGTTGTAGCGGTCGAGATACGTCCCGGCAGCGAGTGCCCCGAAAGACGGCAGAGTAACTCCCTGTTCGTACTCGCGATCGTGTACGAGACGGCTTATCGATTCAGTGACTTCTCGCGTCTCCGCCACCGACATCTTCTCGACGCCGACGACGAGCGCGACGTCCGAGGCGCGACTATCGACCACGTGCGCCCCGCGCTGGAACGCGCTAGCGCCGCTGGCACTCGTGTTTTCGATCCGATCGGCGGCCGCCCCTTCGATCCCGAGCGCGGAGATCAGCGCGTTCGCTAATCCGGTCCGCGTCCCGAGCGCTTCGGTGAGCGCGTTGCCGACGTGAAGTGACGTGATCTCGTCTCGGGTGTGCGGTGAGTCCGCGATCGCTCTCTCTGCAGCGGTTATCGCGAGTTCGAGGATCGATTGTGCCGCCTCGCTCTCGAACGGGGTCATTCCGACCCCGGAGATACGGACATCCGTCATCCCTTACTCCTCCTCGTCTGCCGAGCCGAACACGCCGGCGTTTGCCAGCGCCTCGATCTCCTCCTCGGAGTAACCCAGTTCGCGGAACACCTCTCGGTTGTGCTCACCGAGTAGCGGCGGCGCGGAGTCAAACCCGCTCTCTGCGTTATCGTACCGGAGCGGGTGTTCGATGACCGGAATCTCCCCGAGCTCCGGATGTTCGATCTCGGTGATCGTCCCTCGTGCGTCTATCTGTGGGTTGTGCAATGCCTCTTCGACGTCGTAGACTGGGCCGGCCGGGACACCGGCGTCCTCCGCGATGATCTCGATCCACTGGTCCGTGGTCTTCTCGCTGAGGGTGTCCTCGATCTCCGCTTCCAACTCGTCGATGTGCTCGACGCGGTCCTTGTTCATCTCGAAGCGATCGTCGGCCGGGAGATCGGGCCGGTCGAGTGCCTCACAGAGCTCGCCCCAGAGCTTCTCGTTGAGGATGCAGATGTTCAGGTGCCCGTCCTTGGTCTCGAAGGTCTGGTACGGCGCGAGTACCGGATCCTTCGTCCCCATCCGCCGCGTCTCCTCGCCGGCGAACACCATGCCGGCCTGTTTCGTCAGCCACGGCAGCGTCGCCTCGAGCATTCCGAGGTCGATGTATTCTCCCTCACCGGTCTGTTCTCGGCGATAGAGCGCAGTCATCGTGCCGAAAGCAGCCCACATGGCTGTGATGAGGTCTGTCATCGGCAAGCCGACCTTGACTGGCTGTCGTCCCTCTTCTCCAGTCACGTCCATTATCCCACTCATCCCCTGAATGAGCAGATCGTATCCCGATCGCTCGCTCCAGGGTCCAGTCTGTCCGAACGCGGAGATAGCGAGATAGACGAGGTCCTCGTTGTATTCCGAGAGCGTCTCGTGATCGACGCCGAGGCGCTCTGCAGTCCCGGGTCGGAAGTTCTGGATGAAGACGTCGGCCTCTGCGACGAGTTCGTACAACGCCTCCGTCGCTCTCTCGTTCTTCAGGTCGAGTTCGAGGCTCTTCTTCCCGTAATTCAGCGTCCAGTAGTACGGCGATTCGCCGTCGATGAACGGTGGGCCGGAATGCCGGACAGCGTCGCCGTAGCCCGGCTGTTCGACCTTCACGACCTCTGCCCCCTGATTAGCGAGCATCGCCGAACAGAAGCCGCCGGTGACGAACGTAGAGAGATCGACTACCTTGACACCCTCCAGGATCTTCCCGTTGGCAGTCATACTTCCCCTACCGGTGTGCCGTTCGTGTCTTCGAGTTCCTTCCAGCGAAGTATCGAAGCGGACGATACGGTGGGCTCTCGACCGCTATTCGAAGCAAGCGTGTGGTTAGTACACATCCGTGGTGAGTCATTGACTTACCAAGTGGTAAAACCTTCGCAAGGTCGGGCTCGCGTTCTGAACGACGATTACCCGGTTAGGATCGGTTGCGTATACCGAGATACCGTCGGGGCAGTCCGGAGTTCGGTGTCAGAACTGTCTTCTCGGCGGCCGTCGTGACGGCCTCGGGTGGGGATGTATTTCGTTCTGCTTTCGGGGCTTTGCATTGCGTGACTTGATCTATACGGCCGAACTGGCGGATGCAGAAGAGGAAATCGCGTTGTAGTTCCACAAGGAGTGACCGACCGCTTGGAGTGATCTACCCCTCCTTCTTGCTACTAGACAGTGGAATCGACCAGATTCCGAAGGCGCTCAGCGCCCGACACCGCGATGCTCCTCCATCGCGGTTTTCCGACGACAACGACAGACATCACGTGCTGAATACACAGCGCGTGTTTTACACGCCACTTCGATCGGAGCAAGTTTTTGAAAGTGGTCCGTTCAAAAAATATACCGCATTAGTCCTCGAAACAGAACTATGGTGAGAGATGAGCTTACGAGGCGGACAATCCTGGGATGTCTCACGGGGGGAACGCTCGCCGGGATCGGTGGCTGTCTGGAGGTGTTCTCGGAGAACGCAACCGGCCCCAAATCCGAAGACGAGAACTGGAAGACTGTCTCGCCAGAGCCGTTCACCGAGGTTTCCAAACCACGCTCTCCAGTAGCCACACTCGGCGGCTCTGATCGATCGGAATCGTTCGGGCAGGAGGTCGCTACGACGGGCGATACTGTCTTCGTTGGCGTGCCCCAAGCTGCTCCCGATGGCGTCGAAAAAGCCGGAACCGTGGCCGTCTTTAAACAATCGGGGACTGGATGGGGGCAGACAGCGACGCTGACCGGTCAGAAACAGAAACGCGACTATTTCGGCGGACAGATCGCAGCCAGCGGGTCGACGCTGCTGGTCGGTAACGAGTACAACTTTTCGGGGACGTCGCGAATCCCCGTGTCGGTGTTCGAGCGATCGAACGGTGACGGCTGGCAACTGACGACGGAGCTAACCGAGGGCGTCTACATCGAATCGATGGCGGTGGCCGATGATACGGCCGTCCTGCGGACAGCAGACAGCGACGGGCTCGCAGATGTCTTCGAGCGTGAAGGCGGGGAATGGAGCCTGCGACAGACGCTGTCTGCTACTGATCAGGATGACGGACGGGCCGTCAGATCAATCGCGACTGATGGCGAGACGATACTGGTCGGAGCGCCACCGAAGTCAGGGCCGAAGCGTCGACGCGCGGGATCGGGTGTCGTTCACGTCTTCAACCGATCGAACGGTACCTGGAGTCATCGGACGACCCTCTCCGGAGCGACAGGGAGGGATCACTTCGGCTGGTCGGTTTCGGTGATCGATGGGAAGGCATTGATCGGCGATTATATCAACGATACAGCGTACGTGTTCGGCCTCTCAGATGGACAATGGTCTCGCGAGCAGATGTATACTGCGACCAGTGGTAACTCGCATCAATATTTCGGTCACATAGTCGCGATGGATGGCGATACGTTGCTAGTCGGCGCACCACATGCTCAGTTCGGTGACTCGGTCGGCGCGGTTTACAACCTCGATCAGCCGTCTAGTACAAACGATCCGCGAGGAATATATTTCACAGCGCCCGATACGACCGAGCAATTCGGCGACGCGATAGCGACCACGAACGGAACGACGATCGTCGCAGGCAGGTGTTCCGAGGAGAGCTTCGTCTATATTTACGAGCAGTGACCCCCAGTCGCTCTCAGAACGCGAATCCTCTGAGTTCAGCAAACGGTGATACTGGGTTTGAAAAGCAAGCACCCAGCACATCGACATCCACTCCGAGTACTCGGAGCATCCGCCTCGGCCGTCCCCCGACCCGCAAGCACCGCAGGCAAGAGGCGCTCAGCGGCGTCCTCGTTCGCTCCGCACACGAGGGCCAGCGAGACGGGGTTTCGCGCAGTCGCGGGATGTCGACCAGCCCCAGGCTTTCAGGAACTTTTCCGGGCGTTGACCGTGGTTTCGCTACTGATCCGCTGAGCAGGGTTCTTCGTCGAACAGGACATCGACGCTTTTCGGCGTCACTGCGAGCCGAATTCCTTCTACCGTGAACTGTACTTCGATGTTCTCACTCGAGGCGTACAAGACTCCCTCGAGCGCCTCGACGTCGACGGTATCGTACTCCGAACTCGAGAGCTACACGTTCGGCGAGATGGGATCGGCGTTCTCGTAGTGGATACAGAGCTGGGTCAGAGCGACGGTGATAAAGAGGTCTTCTTGTGGATCGATTAGTTGTATCGCCGGCTTCAGGTGCGATTTTCCGGGCAAAATGGTTTACAACCACTTGCCCTCTACTTTCGTAATCCGCTCCTGAAAGTGTGCTCGCTTCTCCGCGATTTCGTCCTCACTAAAGTTCTCCAACATCGCCTCATGGTCGTACTCGAGTCGAATCGAGATGTAACACGTATCGCCTTCCCAGCCAATCGGGGAGATGTTCCGGATGCAATTGAATCTGAGCCACGATATCAACCTCATCGGAGCTGAGGTTGGACAGTTTGAACGCCGGAGCGTCGAACTCGAAGCCAGAAATCAGTCCCTCAAATTGCTGAACGGAAATAGTTGCCCCGATGGATGGTGAAACCGGGAGCCGTTCATCGGATATCGATACGCGGACAGAATATGGTGCCGAAAGGTACCGGCCGTTCTTCGGCATAAATTGAGGAGGATAGTACAGATGTTCGGTTAGACGCTTCCCATCGATAGATATGAGCCACATAACACCCACGGCCTCGTCATTATAAAACAGCTCTAACTCCTCATAGCTCGTTTCGAACTCTACCGTTTCGCTCATGAATTACCGTACATGTCTATCCATTAATAATCCTAGAGGTTCGAATTCGTTGTGAAATATTCTGGTGGTTAGTAGGTCGAGGTGTAGTATTGGAGTTCGAAAATACACCTTCTAAGAGAGATTAGAAATATTCTTCTTCGATCTCTTTGACCTCATCATGAAACCGTTCCCGACGGTCTTCAATTCCGCTTTCATCATAGTGATCCAGCATGGCTTGGTGATCGTATTCTAACCGGATAGAGATGTAACAACTATCTCCTTTTTCACCTACACCGTTAGGAAGGTATTCCGGTTGCAGTTCGACTTGGGCTACCGGGTCCTCAGTCTTCAGGGAGAATAGTTTAAGGACAGGGGAGCCGAACCCGATGTTGATGATCTGGCCGTTGAATTCTTTGATAGAAACAGTCGCATCAACCGATGTTTTCGTTCCCAGTGGTTCGGTGGATACCGTCAGTCCTACGCGGTGCCGCGCAGGGAGATAGCGACCGTTTTCTGGGACAAAGCGAGGAGGATACGATACGTATCCAACTTCTTCCTCGTCTCTTATGAGACACATCTCTCCAACAGCAGAATCACATATATTAGCGACCGCTAACTCCTCGAGGTTCGTCGTGAATTCGAACATGTTATTCGTTCTATTTGGACGAGAGCATGCTCTAACACGAACTCCCAACTCGAGATTGAACGTAATCACACCAGCAGCAGCAGTAGCTAGTCGATGTATTGTGACTGCCACTCTTGTCGCTGCTCGATAGCTTGCTCACCATCCTCTGTAATCGCATAGTAGTTCGTTCTTCTGTCGAGTTGCCCTTTTTCGACGAGGTCTTTGTTGACAACCGTATCGAGGTTTAGATACAATCGCCCGTGATTGATTTCGTCACTGTAGTAGTGCTCAACTTCTTCTTTAATATCTTGCCCGGATGGTTGATCAGCGCCAGCGATCACGTATAGGAGGTCCCGTTGAAACCCCGTGAGGTCGTCCATGCTGCCGACATTCAATTGGGGTAATATTTGTTATTTGTTCGTAAAGAGCTGTAAGCTTATACAAATAGCAGTTCCATTGTGATGTAGTTAGCTACCCAACAAAGAAACAGATATCTGGCAGTTGTTGGGTAAGACACTACGTTCCTGGTTTCCACTCTCACAGTTTGATACTCCATCGAGTTGAATGAGAAAGTCTATTTCACGACTGGTAGGCCCAATACACTAGGGTAAATTAGCCGGTTATCACTGCCGTCACTCTGCTTCCAGGAACAACTCGCCAATGTACTGATCTTCCCAGTCTCGACGAGCCTCGAGTTCACGCCGACCGCGAGCGGTGACCGTGTAATAATTCGTTCGCCGATCGAGTTTGCCTTTCTCGACCAGACCCTTGTCGACGACCTCGTCGAGATTCGGATAGAGGCGCCCGTGATGGATCTCTGTCTGGTAGTAGTCCTCGAGTTCCTCTTTGATCGCGAGCCCGTGGGGATCGTCCTGTCCAGCAATCGTATACAGCAAATCACGCTGGAAACCAGTAAGATCGTGCATACGGAAATTACCGTTTATTAGTAAATAAAGATTTCGGGAGTGGGTGTGAGAGAAAGTATATACAAATGCGCTATTACTCGCGTTCAGGGGGACACCGTCAAGCATGGCAGTCTCCGACTGCTCGATTGTGGGTAGCCGAAAACGGATCACCGTACTGGATTACCTTACTTGGTGTATACAAACAGAACCTTTCAGAATATGATTCTAACCAATTATTATTTAGATATATACAATGGACTTGTATCTATGCAGCGCCGCACACTCCTGGGCAGTATTGCTGCTGCGGCAGTCGGATCGGCAGTACCAGTATCTGCGTCGTCAGGTCCAGAGAAAGGAGGGAACCGTCCGAATCCGCCGTCGAGCTCGAATTCGGCTCGGAACTCGGATATCCTTCCAACTGGTACGGAGCGAATTTCGGAAACGTTCTATAATCAGGTCGAGCAAGAACTCCATCACGGCGCACAGCTCGCCGTCTATCACAAGGACGAACTCGTCCTGAACATCGCTGGTGGAACGACTGGACCTGACGGAGCGGAAGAGACGACGGATACACGTCACATTCTCTTCTCGACGACGAAACCATACACAGCAGGGACGGTTCACCACCTCGTTGACGAGGGGCTTGTGGATTACGACGACTACGTCGTTGATCACTGGCCAAACTTCGCCCGTGGCGACGAACGGAAGGAAGAAGTGACGATTCGGCATGTCCTCTCGCACCAATCAGGGCTGCACTCGATCCCTGCAATCGATGATAATCCAGAGATCTGGGGAGATCCTGACGAGAAGGAGGCCCTCGTAGAACAGGCGGAGACCGCATATGAACCGGGCACACGCACTGACTACCACCTCCTGAGCTATGGGTGGATCATTGATGGTCTCACCCGGAACGTAGTCGGGAAACAGGTCGACGACCTCGCGGAGGAGGTGATCTTCGACCCACTCGGATTGGACAACACGAGTATCGGTGTTGCGGACGCCTCCGAAGTTGATGTTGCAACGCTGGTCGGATTCGAACCGTACAACCAGATCACCGAACCCGACTCACCAGGGTACACGTCCTACGTGGCCGACCTCTTCAATTGGGACCACGTCCAGGAGAGCGTTGTCGGTGCCGCAACTGGGATCGGAACTGCACGCGATCTCGCCCGGTACTACAACTGTCTCCTGAACAACGGCGAAGACGTCTTCAGCAATCAGGTGGCTCGTGCCTTTACTTCTGTTGAGGTTGAACAGGAGGAGAACGGAGAATACTCCCGCCGTGGACTCGGCGTCCGGTTCGGTGGTAAACCCGGCGACGACTTCGGAATGACTGCCTCACACGGTGTCTATGGACACGGTGGTCTCGGTAGTATCATGACCTGGGCAGACCCCGACAACGACATCGCATTCGCCTACGTCACTAACGGAATCCATGATGGATACGAACACAGTCAGCGTGTCGCCCGCCTTGGTGACACGGTCCGTCACGAATTATCGTAACAACGAACTTACCTGGCCGTTCTTCCGTCCGTTTATTTTCTGTCAGGGAATCGAGATCGATAGGAGGCGCTAGGCGATCGGAATCTCGACCAGGGACATTCCGTCTCCGATCGCGTCCCTGAGCGCCGCATCGAGTTCGGCTCGAGTGGCCGGTCGATAGCCGTCGATCCCGAAGCTGTCGGCGAACGTGACGAAATCGGGATTCGTCAACTCGGTTCCGACAGAGTCTCCGGTGTGTGCACATTGTTTCTCCGAGAGAAGGCTGTAGTCGTCGTTGGTGAAAACGATGATTATAAACGCACAGCCGAGTCGAGTGGCCGTCTCGATTTCGGCGGCGTTCATTAGAAATCCACCGTCTCCAGTCGCGGCGACGACGTTCGCGTCGACTTCCGGATCTGCCGCGACTCCGCCCGGAACCGCGATCCCCATCGTCGCCAGTCCGTTCGAGATCACGCAGGTGTTGGGCTCGTACGTCGGGAAGTGCTGGGCGATAGCCATCTCGTGACTGCCGACGTCCGAAACGAGGACGTCTTCGGGTTCCATTGCTTCTCGGAGGACAGGGAGGACATTACGGACGGTGAATGGTGCCTCGGTTGAGGGCGTTTGCTCGAGGCCGAGCCCCCGGTTCAAATCCGGGCTGGGGCTCTTGTGACAGAGGTTGTTGATACCCTCGAGAACGTTGTGGGAGTTGGTTTGGAGTCGATGTGTGGCTCCGCTTGAGACCGAGTAACCCCGGCAGTTGAAAGTCTGAAGTGGCGGTCTGTGTATATTTCAGCGGCGGGGTTCGCGAGAGGCGCCGTCAGGACTCGCGCCACTTGTGACCGCACTCGACGCAGGTGAATAGCCGAACCTCGTAGGACCCGCCCGGCTTCGGCATCATCTCGGAGTAGGCCCGGTCGCTGTCGCAGTCGTCCGCCGGACAGGGCTCCTGCATCGTCTCGGTGGAGCCCTGGGTCGCGTCGGCCACGGCGGGTGCCCCGTCGTCCCGCTGTCCATCCTGGGTCGCCATCGCCGATTCTGCTTGCGAGTCCCGCGGCTCCTCGTTCTCACAGGAGCGACACACCCACGTGTCGCCCTCCGTGTGCATCATCGAACCACACTCGTCACAGAATTGCATATAAAGGAGGAATACAAGGTTGTCGGATAAATGTGTCAACTTCCGATCCGTCGTGGATTTCACCCAACTGCGCATTCTAATTGTGCTGAGTTATCGAATATGCAATAGGAAACGTTTGATCTTGCCCGATATCTATCGACTGGCACGGGGTTGTCGTAGATCTGGCTCAGAATCTCGGGACGAAAGTGGACGTCGGTGGCATCGGAATTATAGCGGGAACACTCGTCATCATACAATTACCAGCCGCTCGTCAGTATCACGAAACGCACTCTTAGCCGCTGGCATCGAGATTTCACTGGATCTATTCGGAATAAAAACACTAGCGGAGTTACAGCGGTAAAGCGGTAGTGTACTTCGTGTTTGCTCTGTCCTGACCGAATCAGACAGCTCCGGTTCTCGGTTTACGACGTGCTGCCGCCCTGTATTCAGCACGTTTGACAAAACCTGTCACTGGGAGAGTGTTTTAACATGGCTTCGGAGAAAGAATTCCGCTGTTTTCCCCGAGGAGGAGCCATTGGTGAATACACTTTTCCGAACTCTCTCTCTCTCTACAAGACCTATGAATCAAGACCGTGCTGAAGGGGTCCTCCTTGGACTCGCCTGTGGTGATGCACTCGGTCGTCCGGTGGAATTCAAAGGCACTGACCGGATCGCGGCTGAGTACGGAACGCTCACTGGAATGGTCGGCAACGGCACGTGGGGTCAACCAGCTGGGACTATCACCGACGATACGGAGCAGGCGCTCTGTATCGCTCGTAGTCTCGCCGAACACGACGAATTCGAACCCGCTGACGTCGCCGACCGGTTCGTACAGTGGTACGACAGCGGCCCCTTCGATATCGGGAATATGACGCGTCGCTCACTCGAACAACTGAAGCGAGGTCGCGCGTGGGACGAGGCAGGCCGGCAGGTTTGGGAGGCGAGTTCCGAAGGCAACAACGCCGGCAACGGTAGCGTGATGCGATGTCCGCCGCTCTCCATTGCGTATCACGACGATCGAGAGACACTCACTCGAGTGAGTCGACAGTCCTCGGTGATCACACACGCCGATCCCCGATGTACATACGGGTGTGCCATTCTGAATCTTACAATCGCAGGGCTCCTGAACGACGAATCGGAGCCACTCTCGAGCGCACTGAACGCGATTCGAGGAGACGCTCCCGATGAGTTGTGCTCGGCACTCGATCCGATTGCCAACGACGACCGACCCGAAACACTGCAGACGTCTGGATACGTCGTGCACACGCTTCAGACGGCACTCGCTGACGCACTCACGGCCGATAGCGCCGAGAGCGCGATCGTTACCACGGTCAACCGCGGCGGGGACACCGACACTATCGGTGCGGTCGCCGGCGCCGTCGCCGGAGCACGATTTGGTGCAAGTGATCTTCCGGGGGGCTGGCTGTCATCGATCGATGAACGCGACGAACTGGCTCAGCTCGCATTGCAACTCCGAAATTAGTGAAGACGTGGCTGGTCTATTCAGTGGGGTGACCGTTATAATGTAGATTTGTCAAAACTGAGACGAACACTCATCCGCCTTGCCGCAGCTATCAGTGCTCTCAACCAGAACGAGGGATCAAGGATAGTAACCAACACGGAACGCCAATCCATCGTTTTGTTGGTTAAGTCGGTGGCGCCGGTTCACGTGCTCGCTATCTGTAAAAATCGACGCCTTGCTCCGCTACCTCGAGACGCACGGCGAGATTGACGACGATCGCTTCTTGGAGTGGGACGAGTTCCAGGAACTGGCGACTGACTACGAAGTGGACCGACCACAATGAGAGCAACATTCGGACGCGAGTATATCGAGACCTATCGGTAGAGGTTCTCGAACGCTTCGTCGACGAGTTCGCCCGTCTCGGCGATGATGTCGCCCATCTCGTCGTTGTTCGGTGCCATGCCGACGAGTCGCGCGATGCGCATGATCGAGACGTGATAGACGCGCTGCGTGCCCGGGTTTTCCTCCCAGACGACGACGTTGCAGGGGAACAGCCCGCCCATCCGCTTGTCGGTCGCGTCGAGCGCGCGATCGGCCACAGACGGGTTGCACGCGCCAAGCACGTAGTAGGGATCCCGGTCGGCGTCAACCTTCTCGTTGAGCATCTCGGATGGCGAAAACTCGACGGGGATGCCGAACCCGGCGTCGGTGAACGCTTCGCGCACGTGCTCGATGGCCTCATCGTGGTCCATCTCCAGGGTCGTCTGTTCGGTACCGATCTCGTTGGGGTCGATCTGCGCCGGATCGATTGGGAGCGTCATTCGTGTGTAATATTGTACTGACTGAGAATAACTCTTTCGCCATCGATCCGACATGGACCACCAGTAGTATCCCCAATCAGTCGGATTCACACGACGTAAGGCATCTAAGTGACGGTAACAATCGTACGGAATCCGAATACCCTCGCTCGGAATTATATTGAATAGTATTGTAGCATTCGTAAACAATTTTATCTCCATTCGGACCTTCCCTGCCACGAGGATGGGTGATCCGGTGAGCGAGTGCCTGCAACGGGACCGACATCCGTGACTCCGAAGCGTACGTCGACGCCCGCCGAACGCTGCTCACGTAGCTGCTCGGATCCACAGTAATTTCACAGTTCTCAGTTTGCACATCGTTGGTGTTCAGTGCAGCTTTTACGCAGTTCGAAGGTCGTCTGTCGCCTGTGACCGGATGGCAGCTGCCGCAACTTCGTCGGCCCGCTTGACGAGTTCCGCTTCGATCGTCGCTGGCTCGACCGTCGTTCGACTCGTATGGGAGAGTACGATGTGTGCAAGTTCAACTGGCAAGTCCACCGCTGCAACAACGTAGACTCCGTAGTAGGGATGCCCGAGTAGGTCGTATACCGGCGTCTCAGCCATTCCGTCGAATTCGGCGAGCTTGCTCACGTCGTGGATAAGGGCACCTGCAACGACAGTATCCAACGAGAGATCGACCTCACGCCGCTCGAGGAGCGTCTCTGCAAGCGTGACAGCACAGGCAGTTACGTCCCGAACGTGGCTTACCAGTAGTTCGTCCTCCAACCCCAACGCACGCTGTGTCGGGGGCAACCACGGTACCTCGGAAAGGTCGTCGACGTCGTTCTCTTCGATGGCTGTCGCCCACGCACTGGCGACGCCTGCTCGCAGGTCGTCGTCTTCGATCACCTCGAGTTCAGGGAATGCGGCCCGGACTACGTCCTCGCTCATACCTCTGGTATCAGTATTGATCAATAAAAACACCAGTCGTGCAGTGATGCTCAGTTCGCATCTCTATTTGCCGTAAGTACTGCGTCCACAAAGCGGGTCCCTGAGGACAGCAGGAAGTATAGACGGAACACGTAACACCAGATTCGATGCCGGGCGTGTAAAAGAACTACCAGGCCCTGCACGAGGCTTTCTCACCCACGTTGTCAATCGGAGACTTGACCGGTCTCTGATTCAATTTGGCTACGCCCTCTCCAGATTTCAGCGAATATCATCGCCCATGTTATCGCCGCTAAGGCGTGAAGATGCCACGACGGGAGTGAGAGATCTGTGAACATGAGGAGATACGGATACGCAAATACTGTTACAACGAGCGCCACCCCGTACCCGGCTGAGGAGCGCGTTGGTTCTGGCGGGCCGACCGTCCACCCTCGATGAATAAGGAAGAAGGAATACGGCCCCAAAATAGCTAGCTTAATGAAAAATTCAACGAGTACATCAAACCCTGACCATGTTGGACCCGGCATATCAAAACCGACTCTCACAAGATACAACTCTCCAGTAGTATCTTCCACGACGGTATAGACGCTGCCGGCGGAAGGGTTCGGAATCTGCTCATACTCATTACACAGGAGTAGCGTATTATCACAGACGAGAGGATCACCGAAGGACTGCCAACCATTTGGGCCGTAGCCGTCTTCGGTTGGTTTCTGTTCTTGTGCTTGGGCAAAGGCTCTCTGCTCGCCCGCAGAGAGTTCTTCTACCGATCGAGCGTCACTCATAGAAAGGTTCTCTTCGTCAACAATCTCGTTGAAGGCTTCTGAAGATTCGTGCGCAATGGAATAATGGTCAGTCTCTCCACTATATGGCTGTGTAAGCGCCCCTGGGTAGAGAATAGCACCTAGAAGGAGAAAAGAAACAAGGACTGATATACGTAGAACGGCTCGAGACTTCATTAAATGATAACTATTGAATATGGGATAAGTGCTTTCTGAAACCCGGCTGTTCAGTATGCGCACATAGTTACCGTTCTGTTCAGGACAGTGAGTGTACGCGTACTCACCGGGGGTGACCGTCCGACGGCCATGAGCTGAGGGAGAGGAGTACTTGTCGTCGAAGCTAAGCGGTATCGAAGATCCCGTGAGGGTGTCGGCACGAAGCGCCGACGCTCGAACGCCGTTGTCCCCCGCTGTCGTCGGACGGCTTAACACCCGACTGGAAGCGATTCCTTCGGAATCGCCCAGTCCGAGCAAGCTTCGCTCTCTCGAGATTTCGCCGAGGGCGCGACTCTGTCGCGCTCGGAGCGCAAGCGTTCGGTTCGCACTGAACGATTTGTCTCAGTTAGTCTGTACTCTCGCTTGGTTGCGGTCGGTTTTCGGAGACGGAACGGCGGGCCACTAGGACGAGTGCCATCACCGTCAGCAGCGCCGCGACCAACAACAGTCCCGTTCCCGCTGAGAGCCCGACCAGAGCCGCGATGTCGGCGTAGAACGTAAAGAGGAGAAACACCGGGAAGAGCGTCCCGATCGCGTATCGCCACGGGACCACCAGCGGGCGTGAGAGCTGTCCCGCACCTTCGAGGTACTCTTTGACCGCAGCCGGACCGAGGACCCAAGCCGTGTACACCATGAACCCGGTCAGGCCAAGCACCAAGAGTAGATCGACGAGGTGGTTCGCGAACAGCGTAAACACCGCAGGGCTGAATGCGTTCACACCGCCGGTGAATACGATCAGCGCAAATAGACCTCGGGTTGCCGTCGACCGCTCGAGATCGAATTCGTCAACCAGAAACGAGACTGGAATCTCGAGCATGCTGATCAGACTCGTCAGGGCTGCGAGGAGAACGACGAGGAAGAAGACCGCGCCGAGAAGTCGCCCGCCGGGCAGGCTCGCGAACGCGCCGGCGATACCGATGAACAGGGCGCCGGGGCCGCCCTCAGTCGGTCCCGCCGCGAAGGAAAACAGCAACGGGAACACCACGAATCCGGCCAGGATGCCGATACCGAGATTGAACGCGGCGATAGCCGAGGCGTCGAGGGGCAGCGAGCGGTCGTCGTCAATGTAGGAGGCGTAGGTGATCATCGTCCCGCTGCCGATCGAGAGCGTGAACAGCGCCTGGCCGGCGGCCGCTCCCAGTACCGATAGGAAGTTCTCAGCGAGGTAGGCACCGTCGAATGTGAGGTAGAACTCGTACCCCTGCGCGGCGCCGGGTTGTCGGGCCGCCCAGATCGAAAGTCCAATGAGCAATACGACGACGCCGGGGATCATTACCTTCGTCGCCGCCTCGATGCCGCGTCTGATCCCCGCGGCGACGATCAGAGACGTGGCCGCGAGGACGGCGAGTTGGTAGCCGAACGCTTCGGCACCGTAGCTGATCGCCGCGAAGTGGGTTTCGGGATCCGCGAAATAGGCACCCGTCGCGCTCTCGAGGAAGTACCGAAGGATCCATCCGCCGACGACGCTGTAGAACGACATCAGTATGATCGAGGTGACGACACAGAGCACGCCCAACGCCGTCCAGAAACCCGATCCGCCGAGCGATTTGAACGCCCCCACTGGGTTCCGATTCGACCGTCGACCGATCACGAATGCGGCCAGCAATCCCGGCACCCCGACGAGGAGAACGATGAGCAGATACAACAGCAGAAAGGCGCTCCCGCCGTTCTCCGCGGTCATCCAGGGAAATCGCCAGATGTTCCCCAGTCCGACCGCGCTTCCGACCGCGGCCAGGATAAATCCCGCGCGACTCGACCAACTCTCACGTACCATTCTGTCTCAGGGAACCGACTCGGCGCGCATAAGAATTGTTTATCAGTGACTCAGTTCAGTCGCAGTGATATGTAATCTGAACACGACGCGTGGACAATTGGATCTCGAAAGTGGGGTAGCATATCTAGGAATTCGAAACCAAAGACGAGGAGACCGAGACAACGATGCCGGTCAACGGCTAGCCTCAAACGCCACGTCCTCGCTTGCGCACTGTCGTTGAGAGGCACTCATCTCTCTTTTCTTCCCTCTGATCGATGATGTCAGAAAACGTTACTCGGTGTGCCTCTCGATCAGCGACCGCAGCTGGTCCTCGGACTGGACGCCGGTCACTTGCTCGCCGTCGGCGAACAACACGAGCGTCGGGACGCCGCGGACGCCGTATGCGGCGGCGAGTTGCTGGTTAGCGTCGACGTCGATCTTTGCGACGGCCGCGTCGGTTTCCTCGGCGAGCGTCTCGACGACCGGCTCGAGCATCTGGCACGGACCGCACCAGTCCGCGTAGAAGTCTGCGAGCACGACGTCGTAGTCGGCGACGGTGTCGTCAAGTTCGTCTCGTCCGTCCACGTGGACTGGCTCGTCGGGCGTGGCTGTACTTGCGTCGGGAGCGGTATCGACTGTCATCACCGTCTAGTACGGGCCGACAGTAGTTAAGAGTTTTGGGAAATATACACAATACTACCCCTCTGCTTCTCACGCATCTCCTGGCGGGCGATGCGGATCGAAAGGACAGATCGACGGACAGGAAGACGAGGAGAGAACGGCGAACCAGGATACCGACGAAACTGTCGAATTAACTTTCAGCAGATGCCGACGCGGCGTCGTGCTGCTCGTACTTCGTCTCGAACTCGCCGATGAGCTGGCCCATCTTCGCGTACCAGTCGTTGAGCATTCGCTGCATGTCGTCGGCGATCTTCGAGGGGTCGGTCGGCTCGTAGACGTGGTAGTAGCCGCCCTGCTCGTAGTTGACCTGCTCCTTCTGGATGAAGCCGGTCTGGAGCAGCCGCTGCACTGCCCGGTAGGCGGTCGACCGTTCGCGGTCGACGGCCTCGGCGATCTCGTCGACGGTGAGCGGCTCTTCGGTTTCGACGAGCGCCTGGAAGCAGTCCCTGTCGAGTTGTTTGAGCCCGTGGAAACACTCGAGGAGTCCCTCGCACTCCATATCCTGCCTGAGTTGTTCGGACATCGAATCTGGCATTGGTATCACGTTCAGGTACGCACTACGCTGTTAAAAGGCTTGTGTAGAGGTTACACAATCCTGCGGGTAACTCAGTCGCTGGCCGGCGATGCCGACGTGGGCTCCTCGCGCAGCGCGGCGACGCTGCTGTAGACGACCGCTCCGCTGACTATCAGCGCCGAGCCGAGGATCAACACTAGACTGATGGTGTCGAAGATCGGGATGCCGTAGACGTTCCCGAGTTCGCGGACGGCGACGGCGATCGAACCGCCCAGCAGCATCAGCCCGAAGTACACTTTGATCTCCTCCTCGTCGACGATGCTCGTCGCGGCGGAACCGATCCGCGCGCCGAGCGCGCTCCCGGCGAGCAGCGGGAGGACGATCGACAGGTCGACGCCGCCGTCCATCGCGTAGAGGAAGCTCCCGATCCCGCCCGAGAAGACGATCTCGAAGAGGTCCGTTCCGACGGCGATCGGCACCGGCACACCAATCAGGTAGAACAGCGCGGGCATCCGGATGAACCCGCCGCCTACGCCGAGGAAGCCCGACAGCAGCCCCGTCACGAACGCAACGCCGAGGATCATCCACAGCGACACCGAGATACCGCCGCGAAGGCTCATCATCGGCGGCACGCGGTAGGACTGGATCTTCTTGGCGATATCGGGGATGTCCGCATCGTCAACTTCGGCGTCGGCGGCGTCGTGGTCGACGCCCCCGCCGTCCCCGCCTTTCAGCGCCTCGGAGGTTACGAAGACGCCGATGCCGCCCAGCAGGAACACGTAGGTGACGCTGATGATGCTGCCAGCCAGTCCCAGCTCTTCGAGGTGGAGGACGAGTTCCTTACCGACTTCGATGCCGGCAGTCGTGCCGGCGATCATCAACACGCCGAGCTTGTAGTCGACCTGTCCGAGATCCCGGTGCTTCAGCGTCGCGATCACGGACGTCCCGAACACGAACGCCAGGCCGCTCCCGACGGCGACGCGCGAGGGATAGCCCATCACGAGAAGAGCGGGCGTGACGAGGAACGATCCGCCCATCCCGAAGAACCCGAATAGGATCCCGATCAGCAGGCCGAACCCGACGAACAGCACCAACACTGCCAGACTGATTCCCAGTATCTCCATCGTTAGACCCCTTTGAGCCGTTCGATCACTGCACTCCCGAACGCCTGTTCCGCGAGGCCGTATCCCACGTAGAGGACGATGGCTTCGAGCAGAACGGCGCCGATCAGCACTCCAGCCTCCACGGCGGCGGGGAGATCACTGACAGCTAGCATTCTCTCACACCGACACAATTGTGCTGTAATGTCTGGATCATACTTTTTCGTACTCGCTCTCCCCTAGCAGAGTGGAGCTAATAACGGTTTTGGACGTATTGCACAATATTACTGCTATGGATACACGGCGTATCCCACGGAGATACACGCATAACTTATGTCGATATGGATCTTCACCGTACGCGGCGAAACGAGAGAGGAGCGCACGCCGCGCGCGGCGTTCGGGCGTACCGCTCTCGACTCCCCATCTGTGAAATTTCACACACTAACCAATATTACGAACGGCTACGTCGTGAGAACCATGAGGGCGATCTACGCGACCGACCTGTCCGCGGCCAGCGAGGCGACGATCGAGAACGAGACGTGTCTGGACTGCCTCCGGCGCGTCGGCGTCGACGAGATCCACCTCGTGACGGTCGTGCCGTCGAACGTCCACTCGGGGATGCCCGGAATGGACTTCGAGGGACGTCGCCGCCGTGCCCTCGAGCGATACCGGGACGTGATGGAAGACGCCGGGTTCGACGTCGAGGCACACGTCGTCCGCGGAACGCCGCACCGACGCATCAACGGTATCGCCGAATCCGTTCAGGCCGAGTTGACGATCGTGGGATCGCGAGGACAGAGCCCGCTCGAGAACCGCGTGATCGGGTCGACCGCGCGGAACCTCGCGCGCACGACCGTCGTCCCGCTGCTGGTCAACCGCGTCGAGCGCGCGACCGACGAGCCCGAGGTGGTTCGAGAGCACCTCTTCCAGCGGATTCTCTACGCGACCGACTTCTCGGAGAACGCCGAACGGGCGTTCGACGCGTTCATTGCTCTTCGCCACGCGACCGAGGAAGTGACGCTCGTCCACGTCGAGTCACCGAAGGATCCCAGCGAGGATCCCGAGGCGCAACTCGCCGAGCTCGCAGAGCGACTGGAGGACTGGGTGATCGACACGCGCATCGAACTCAGGTACGGCGACGCCGCCGACGAGATCCTCGACGTCGAGGACGAAGTCGATCCCGCGACGACGCTGATCGGCTCGCGCGGCCGGAGCCGGCTCCGTCGGCTGATGCTCGGGAGCGTCTCCGAGGAGATCGTCGCCCGGGCAGCGGGGAACGTCTACCTGGTCCCGCCGCCGCGGACGGCCTAACTTCGAGGGGCCCCGTCAGCCGATCGGCAACGCGACGACCGACGAGTAACCGAGGCCAAGTGCGAGCACGAGCGACCCCGCCCAGGCGCCGACGGTCACGAGCATCTTCCGCGAGCTGACGGCGCTGCCGCCCCCGACGGCCGCGCCGCTGCCGATAATCGCGCTGACGACGATTTCGTTGAACGACACGGGCACGCCCAGCAGGACGGCGAGCTGGGCGATGAGAAACGAGGGAACGAGCGCCGAGATCGACCGGCGCGGCCCCAGCGACGAGTAGTCCCGCGCGAGCGACTTGATCATTCGCGGGGCGCCGGTCCACGACCCGACGAGGATGCCGAGCCCGCCGCCGGCGAGCACGACGAGCGGCGAGATCGTCCCGACGTCATCGAGGAGTGGGAGCAGCGGCCCGACGGCTAGCCCGACCTGGCTCCCCCCGGCCGAGAACGCGACGAGCGCACCGAGCGAGAGTAGTACGCGCCGCAGTCCGCCGTACTTGTCGCGCCGGATGTCCAGCGACACCGCGACGGCGATCCCGGCGGCGACGAGCAGCGTCAGGACGACCGGGATCGCGAGCCCGTCGACGCCGAACGTCCGTCGCGCGAGGCCGGACAGCGAGCTGGCCGTCCCGTTCGGGCCGAGGCCAGCGAACTCGACGTTGGTCAGCACCGCGCCGACGAGGCCCGCCAACACCGAGATGCTGTACCGCTCCGGGACGTCTTCTCGGGGGAGGACGCTCGCGATCCCGTAGGCGATCCCACCGCCGATGAACGGTGTCAGCACCCAGACCGTCCCGATCTGGGCGTACTTCGGCCAGACGGGCGTCCCGCCGAGCGCGAGACCGACGCCGATGACGGAACCTGTCACGGTGAAGGCCGTCGCGATCGGGTAGCCGGTCCAGATACCGATTGCCATCAGCCCGGCTCCGATCAGCAGGACAACGATGACGCCCGTCGCCGGGAGACTGATGTCGCCGACGAGCCCGCTTCCGATGGCTTCCGAGACGTTCGATCCCTGTGTGATGGCGCCGGCGAAGCCGAAGATGCCGACGACGAACGCCGCCCGCATCGTCGAGATGGCGTTCGCGCCAACTGCCGGTGCGAAGGGAGTCGCGCCGCTGGAGCCGGCACCGATGGCCCACGCCATAAACAGGCTGGCGAGCGCTGCGACGACGAAGAGAACGACGGTGGCTAGATACATCAGTAGAAGTGAAACTAGATTAGTCCGCGCCGGCTGCTGCGGCACCGGCGTCGGCCGTCTGGCTGCGCCAGTACCCCTGGAGGTACGCGCCGACGAACATACCGGCGAGCGCCCAGAGGATCGTCACGTTACCGACGCCGAGGCTGGCGTAGGCCGCACCCGGGCAGATGCCCGAGAGGCCCCAGCCGACGCCGAAAATCCCGCCGCCGACCAGGACGTTTCGGTCGAACGACTTCAGCCGGCGCTCGTACCGGTCGCCCGTCAACGGCGCCGCGTCGCTGATCCGCGGCATCACCGCGAAGGCGATCCCGGAGACGATCGCCGCGCCGAACATCACGAACAGCAGTCCGAAGTCCTCGAACTGCAGGAAGTCCAGCACGACCTCCGGCCGCGCCATCTGGCTGAACCCGAGTCCGAACCCGAAGATGAAACCCCCGAGCAGGATCAGCGGCATGAACAGGGGATGTCGATTCTGGCTGCTCGCGGGTCGGTCCCCTCCCCGCTCGCCGTTCCGAGACCCTCGCTCCGCTCGCGTCTCGCGCATCACGGGCTCACCCCCAGTGCAGCGACGATCTGGGCGGTCACGATGGCGACGGTCAGGAACGTCGCGACGCCGACGAGCGACGTCTTCGACGCCGAGCCGACGCCACAGACGCCGTGGCCGGACGTACACCCTTTGCCGATCCGGGTGCCGATCCCGACCAGGACGCCGCCCACGAACAGCCGCCAGGGCTGGACGGTCGTCGACCAGAGCGTCAGACCGCCGACCTCGTAGAGCTCGCCGGTCGTTCCGGCCTCGTACAGCGATGTCGTAACGAGCCCCGACTGGACGGTCGCGGCAAAGGCCAGCCCGCCGAGGACGATCCCGAGCGTGAACACGACGCGCCAGTCGCGCGAGGCGACGTACCGCTGGAAACGCGATTGGTCCGAGACGTACGATAGCGTCGACTCGAGGAACGTGCTCGCGCCGGCGGCGATGCCCGTCCCGACGTAGATCACGACCGCCCCGAGGCCGACGAGCAGCCCGCCGACGGCGTAGCGGCTGATCCCGTTGGGGAACAGCTCGGCGGCCAGCTGGAGCGGTGCTGGATCAACGACCATCTATTCAATCACCGGCCAGGGAGTCCTGGCTGGCGGCGCAGTTGTTCGGACCGAGCTCGAGCGTGAACGCCTCGTCGTCGTCGACCGACTCCTGGCCGAGGTTCGTCGCGATGATCTCCTCGTAGTTGGCCGGCCGGGGCGGCATGTCCGAGAGGATCAGCTCGACGAACTCGTCTTCCTCCATCGTGAGCGCGTCCATGTCTTCGAGGAGCTGGCCGATCGGCGCGGTGTAGGTACCGTCCTCGGCGGGCTCGGCAGCGTCGCTGAAGTGTGCGCCCCCGACCAGCACGTCGTCGTCGAGTGTCAGGATTCGCTCCTGGAGGGACTCGTAGAGCATGCGTGCGGCGTCGGGTGCGCCGTCATCGCCCTCCTCGAGGTCGGGTCGGGCGACCGATTCGACGAACAGCCCGTCGCCGGTCGCGAGCAGGCTGTCGCCGAGCAGGTACGAGGTCATCCCAGTCGTGTGGCCGGGCGTGGAGACAGCCTCGATCGTGGCGTCGCCGACGTCGAAGGTGTCGCCGTCCTCCGCCCGGGTCAACTCGTCGGCGTAGGTGACGCCGCGGTCGACCGCTGCCGCGGGGATGACGCCCTCGACGCCCTCGGCGTCGAGATCGCGCACGCCTGAGATGTGGTCCGCGTGGATGTGCGTATCGATCGCGTACTTCAACTCGACACCGAGATCGTCGGCATCGTCGAGGTACCGGTCGGTGAAGGCGCGCAGCGGGTCGACGATGACGGCCTCGCCGTCGTCGTACAGCAGGTAGCCCAGACAGCCCGAGGAGGGACGCTGGTACTGTCGGAGCGTCCCGGGACCGTCGTAGCGCTCGACCTCGACGGTTTCGTAGATGCTGGCCCAGCCGTTCATCCCGTTCTCGAGGTGGTTGACGTCGTAGCCACGTTCGGCGAGCGTGCCCGCGACGTACTCGCTGGCACCGCCCTTTGCGCACAGAACGGTGACCTCGCGCTCGTCGGGGATCCGCTCGAGGACGTCTTCGTCTATCTCGTCGTCGAGGAACTCGAAGTAGGGGACGTTGATCGACTCGACGGTCTCGCCGTCGATGCGCCACTCCTCGTAGTCCGAGCTCATTCGCGCGTCGAGGAGCGTGATCTCCTCGCCAGCGTCGATGCGGTCCTTCAGCGTCTCCGGAGCGATCGTTTCGACCTCGACGTCCGGAGTGGGAAAGTCGTCTGCGTTCATCGTACACCCCCATCTACAGGGTTGATGTACAAAAGGGTTTTCATAGAAATTCACCAACCCCACAATACAGTTGGCCAGTCCCACGCCATAATCGCCATAATACACGCGTTCATAACACTTAGAGGCCATCCACCGTAGTAGAGATGTTCGACGTATCCACAAGAACCAATATTCTTTTAACCTCGGAGTTGGTATTGTGCATTAGCTCCAAGACAGACCACCGGAGCAGATCAAACACATGAGTTCGGAATACGACATCGCGGAGACGCTCGACGTGAAAGGCGCATCGTGCCCTATGCCGGTCGTCAAGACGAAGGGCGCCATCGACGACCTGGCCGAAGGAGAGGTTCTCGAAGTGCTGGCGACCGACCCCGGCAGCATGAGCGACATCGACGGCTGGGCCTCGGGCACCGGCGGCGTCGAACTCGTCGACCAGTCGGAGGGCGACGACGTGTACAAGCACTACGTGCGGAAGACGGAGTAACGATGAGCACGGACACACCAGACGCGTCGGCCGGCGATGCCCCTTCCCGCGCGGAGCTCGCTGCGCGCGTCGACGAACTGGAGGAACAGCTGTCGGAGGCAACGAGCGACACCGACGACGACTCGAAGAAGATGTCGATCATCGCGACAAAGGGGACGCTCGACATGGCGTACCCGCCGCTGATCCTGGCGAGCACCGCCGCCGCCTTCGGCTACGAGGTGACGGTGTTCCACACCTTCTGGGGGCTCGACATCCTCCACGAGGAGCGCTCGAAGAACCTCAAGCTGAGTTCGGTCGGCAACCCCAACATGCCCCTACCGAACGCGGTCGCCGCGCTGCCCGGCATGGATCGCGTGACCACCTCGATGATGGAAAAGAAGATCGACGACAACGACACCGCGACGATCGAGGAGCTCATCGACACCTCGCTCGACATGGGCGTCGAGTTCCAGGCCTGCCAGATGACGATCGGTCTGATGGACTACGACGAGAACGACTTCTACGATGGCGTTACCACCGGGGTCGGCGCCGCGACGGCCATCCAGGACCTGGCCGAGGCCGACATCCAACTCCTCGTCTGATCCACCGATGAATAAACTCGCGAAGCGACCGATCCCCCGAATCATCGACGCCGTCGCCGAGGGAGAGGACGTCGAGCCGCTGGCGCTCGATCCGCCGCTAGCGGAGGTCGTCGATCCGGATGCGCTCGAGGCGCTGCTCGAAGGGACGACGACGTCGGAACTCGAAATTCGGTTCACGTACCGCGGTCACGACGTTGTCGTCGACGAGAGTGGCCGCGTGCAGGTTCGCTGAGCCGGGCAGTCACTTCTCTTCGCAGGGTGGAGTCTCGTTAGCGGGCAGGATAAATCAACTTGATGACTGATGGCTCGATCGTGTTTGCTCAAATCCTGACGGTGAACGAATCGTGTAACCAGAGATGTCATCTGTGCCGAAATACGAATCACTATGATAGTTCTCGGGGTGCTTGCCCTATCTATGGGGGCAAGTGATTGGGCAGGGACGATGGTGAAGAAGATGCAGCGGGAGTACGGAGTGGAACAAGACCGGGCCCTGCAGATAACGAACCGCGTTCGGAAACTGGTTGCCAGTCCTGATATCAAGGCGCTGGAAGAAGCGGGATTGATCGAGGGGGAGTTCACCTCGGACGTAATTCAAGATCTGATCGCGCTGCTGAACCAACAAGACGAGGGGTCAATCGAGGGGCGCTGGAATGCCCTCGCGAAGGAGCGTGGAGTCTATGATGTCGTCGGTGCTGACGCGCTCCTCTATGATCCGGCAAAAGCCGATCTTGATCCGGACAAAGAACTAGTTTCTGACGACGGGGAATCCATCACGATACAAGAAGCGATGATTACCGCCTGGCGGGAAGAGATCCCTATCGAAGCAATCCCGCGAGGCATTCGATTAGGAAACACCGAGTTCCGGGATAGAAATAGCGGCCAGGTGACACTCTCGCAGCACGACGATGGATTCGACCAGGACGGACTGAGTGACCAACTCGACTGGGACTTGCGAAGTAGCCGGCTTGAAGTCGATGCCAATCTGCTTGCTCTGGAGGACGTCGATTTCCCCATGAAAGCACCGCGTCAGGATTGTGTGCTCGCTATTGCGGCAGCACGACGGTGCATCCTCGAACGTGGCGGTGCGTCTCGTGACGAAATCCTGGAGGCAAGGGAACCCGAGAAAAACCATCCGCTTGGGATTAACGGTGTTCAGGCCAGAACAAAGGGTTTCGAATACGAATTCCGCCATATATCGTGGGAAGACGTCGTTGCTCCCGGTTTACATTCACTTTCAGATATCACGGAGCCGCCCCACGAATCCGGGAAGTGGTTCTCCAACGAAGCGACGACGGGAGGCTTTGAATCCGAAACCACAGTCGAAAACATCCTCGACGAAGGGTACCTCTTCGAAATCGCGTATCGGGACGATACCGAAGAACAGCGGGTGGTCGGCTACCACGATGAAATTACACGGCCATCGGAAAAACCCCTCAATGGGCCGCCGGTGTTTCGTTTTCAACCGATTGTAGGAGAAAGCCCGATCACGATTCGTCTCCCAGCTCTCCGTGAACTTCACCCGATTTCACTCGAACAGCTACCCGACGCGATCTGGGAACCTGCAATTTCGGAATTAGTGTCGATTGCCGATGAGAACCCAGAGCAAATCCCGCTCGGAGATGTTGAGGCAGTTCTCGAAGCTGTACAGAATGACCAAGTTGAGGCCGTCCCAGCACTGACATTCGTCGCCATGGTCTTCGGGGAACGAAAAGATGTCCGCGAAGCGGTCGGCGATGAACTGGAGACCATGCTCCTCGCTCGATTAGATCTCCTTACCGATAAGGAGCAATCAGAGGAGATCGCGAAGTGCTTCGGAATTGTAGCTGAGGTAGCTCCTAAACGGGTGCTGGACGCGGTGCCAGCGATGGCATCGGCACTCGATTCAGCGACCTTGGAAACTCGCCAGTGGTTGCTGTATGCGTTCTCGAACGTCGCAGACGCATATCCCGAGGAACTCCTCCCGGCAGTCGAGATCCTGACCGAGTGTATCGAGGAGTCCGACGAAAATCTACGTACGAACGCACTCTCGACGATCGGAACAATTGCACACGCCTACCCCGACGCGGCTAGCGATATCGCCGCCGAACTCGGTGAATCGCTCACCAGCGACGATGCGTTGGTTCGTGCAAACGCCGCTGGCCTCCTCGGTGACATCGCACAGTCGAATCCCGAATCCGTCATCCAACTTGCTCCGGAGCTGGCAGAGTCTCTTACTGCTGAAGACGAAGAAACGAGAGTCCACGCCTCGATTGCGCTACTTCGTGCCGGGGAAGCTAATCCCGAAGCAGTTCGTGACGAACATGAGCAATTGGTCGAAGCTCTCAGCGATTCACGTTCGACCGTGCGGGCGAATGTGTGCACCTTGATTGGGAACGCCGATGTACCAGTTCCAGATGACCAGTTGCGGCTACTCAAAGACGATCCTGATAAACGGGTTCGGGAGCAGGCAGCGTGGGCGCTTGGTCGTCGTCGGAGTTGAGTGTTTCTGACGGACCAACGCGTTTGAGGTGTGCTGTTACCGCTTGGATTGGATCTGACTGAGATTCGACGCGAAATTGCGGAAACTCGAGTGATGGAGGTGCTCCGAAGTTCTATTGGTCCAGAGACTCGTCGAGTGTGGTATCGACGCCGATCATTCGCAGATACGTCTCGTCGCCCGTGGCCGTCGCCAGGCCCTCACAGACGTCGGTGAGGTCGTCGTCGCCCCAGCGTTCGAGATACTCGGACGTCGCCTTCCCCTCCTCAAAGCGATAGCGCAGGAAGTGGGCCTTGTCTAGCGGCGTCGCGTCACCCTCCTGAATTTTGTCCTGAACGTAGGCCTGTCGGCCTTCGTCACGCCAGTCCAGCAGCGAGAACGCGCCACCATCCATCTCGACGAGTTGCATGTCCTTGAATTGGTCTTCGGAGGCGTCGGAGTGGTGCAGATGTTTGTTCAGGTCGTCGTAGCCGGGGTTGTACTCCTCCAGCAGGTCGAGGTAGATCGCCTGCTCGCCGCGGGTGTTGTCCTGGATGATGCCGTAGATATTCTGGACGACCTCCTTGGCCGTCATGATATCCTGCCCACGACGGACTTCTCCGTGGTGTTTCGAGTACTCTTGGAAGCACTTCCCCATCTCGATAACCCCGATGTCGCCGCCTTTGAGTTCACGGTTCTCTTCGAGGGTTTCTCTGGTATCTTTGGCGGTGCGGACGATCCGGCGGCGCAGCGCGTTCCAGGAGATGGGCGTTCGCTCCTCGGTCGGACGGGCGACGATGACGATATCGAAGGAGATAGCTTCGCCGCCGATAAATTTGTTCAGGTCCGAGTTGATTGGATATGTGGCGGTGATCTCGAAGCCGGTTTCGCAGAGGGATTCGAGGAGTTCACCCCACGACTCCTCGTCGCTGTGGTGGTATGTGAACGCCAGGGATCCGTCCTCCTTCAGCGCCTCGTTGATGACCTCCAGCGCCTGCCCCATCTCGTGTTCGAAGTCCTCGGCGGTCTTGTCCAGATAGGGGTTCGTGACGATCGAATCCGCGCGCGGGGTCTTCTCCTTGTCGAAGCCGGGATGTACGTTTTTGAGGAGGATCTTCTGCCAGACGTAAAAGTAGTCCGAGACTTCCGAGTAGATGATGTTGTCGTAGTACGGAGGATCCGTGAAGACCATGTCGTACTCGTCTACTGCCTCGATTTTTCGCATGTCATCCAGATAGACCGCCGATTTTTGGCCGATAGGTTGGGCAAATCCGTCCGTTTTCTTCTTGTTACCAGATACGAGATAGCGCTCTGTCGGAGCACTCGAATATTCTACTCCTTTCACAGTCATCTCCCACATTGACGTGAATGAGCCAGTCCCGTGTTCCGTTCCCCAGATGTTATTCTCAACAGGGCGCTGCGGAGGATCGAACGAATTCGAATTGAATATATTTGCGATAAGGTTCTTTCCCGGATTGTAGGAGGTCAGCATAGTATTATAGTTCAGAGTTTCAGTGAACGTGAGTAGGAGGTACTCCCGGATATTCGGATCAGAAACCTGATCGATCCTCTGTAGCAACTTTGCCAGGCATAATAGCTGTCGTTCGTTGAACATATCCGTCCATTCTTCGTACCCGTGGTCGAACACCGGGTTCCGTTCGGAGGTCATGTGTCCCGACGGAATCTCTTCACCGGGTACGTACTCATGTAAATCTGTCCGGGTGTTCCACTCGTTTTTTGCTGCCTCGAATAGTTGCTTGTCAACAGCTTCCGCCCCTTTATACCCTTTATATGCGCTCTGTGCTAGTCCTTCTTGGTCACATTCTTCACAGTAGTACTCTACCGCATAAAGACGCAGCCCGTACCCATCCTCTTCGGCGATCCCGTCAGTAATCGACTCTTTTTGCCCGCACTCGGGGCAGTTGTAGTAGCCACCGCGTGTCACGTGTCCGTCTTTGGGAACCCACTCGTGAGAACACTCGTTGCAATTACTCTTGCTCTGCCAGTCGTCGACGAGGGTAACCTCTCCACAGTCCGGACATAACACGTTGTATTTATCGTCGTTCTCGTATCGGCCCTTCGCCACTCGGTAGTCGTTAAACAGCGGAACTGTATGTCCGCAGGAGACGCAATCGAGCTCCTTTACCCAGAAATTGTACATCACGTCTGCTTCGTGGTCGCCGTTGGAACAGGGGGTGCGGTAGTGCTGCGTGATCTCGTCGGCGACGTCTGCTTTCACCTGCTCGAATGCCTCTTGGAGCTTTTCGGGGTCGGTCTGGCCAGCCTCCAGCTCCTTTTTCGTGACGAACCACGCAACCGGATTCAGGTCGTAGCCAACCGTCTCCGCGCCGAAGCGCGATGCCTCGACGAGTGAGGTCCCGCCGCCCGTAAACGGATCTAGCACCTTCTTGTCCTCGATGCGAACGTCCTTGGGATAGAAGTCCCAAAGTGACTCTGGATCCTCCATATCCACCTCCGAGACGGCCCGCAGGAGGTCCGACTCGTCGAGACCATTTTCCCCGAGGGTCTGGTTATCGCCGGGCTCGTACACCGAAACCTCCGACTCGTCGGTATCGTCGTGGAGCAGCGAGTACAGCGAGATCGCCCGGAAGAGACAGCCCGGCCGCCGTGCCCACCACTTGTGCATCGTGTATACGGGACGGTAGTGCTGCTTTGCCCGACTCTCCTTTTCTGCGATCTCGTTCACGTGCTCTATCGGAAACCCTCGCTCGATGGGAAGTTTTGTCCGGTCGCCAGACTGGTCGCTCCGTGAATTCCGAGACATCTGCTACCAGTAGAGTGTTTGCTCTCTGGCATAAAGCACGCGACTCGTACGATGAGCCGCAGTAGAGTGAATGTCATTTAGCTGGATGAGTGGGTGCTAAGCCCCGTCCTCAACCAGCGAGCGGAGGGAGCGAGTAGGGCGGGGATACAGCACCCCTAGTCATTTTAATCAATTTCCGCCAACAGATTTACTATCGTTACAGCCGTACTGGGTAGTACGATGCTCACCACGCTTCCGGCGTTGTTCAAACGTGGTTCGAAACGGCTCCGCCGTTTCGACATCACGAAGGGCGCTTCGCGCCTTTCGAACGACGACAAAAAGCGTGCATCGTCGGTTGTGGCCAAGTGTCGATTCGGTAGGAGTGGGACACTCCGAAGGACAACGGATGAGTGACGAACCCGTATCGGACTCGACGGATACCTACTACGTTCTCACGAGCGGCGACCCTGGTCCAGATATCCCACACGGGACTGATTGGCCGAAGGAACTCAGAATTTCCTTCGACGCCCGAGAGATACGGTTGTGGCGAGGGAAGGGGCACGGACTCGGTGGCGCGTCCTACGGGTTCGACGACTTCGATGTCTCGGAGTGGGAGGGGTTTCTCCGCGACTGTGACGCCGAGTGGCTCGTCGAAGCGCTGTCTACACACGGTTCGCTCGCGGACCTTCCAGAGGCGGCATTCCTTGAGGCGGCGACCGAACGTGACACACTCGTCACCGAGGAACACTGATCAGGCATTCGAATCCGAGTCGTCGGAGTCACGACCGGGCCAGACCGGCGGTCGTACTCGCCGCCCGTCGTAGGTCGACGCATCTGTGCGGAACGTCTCGACGAGAGCCGCCGCTGACCTGTCTCCGCGCTGGATCGCAGCCACTTCGTCGTCGGTCAACGCGACGGACACGTCACGGACGACTGGCCCGCCCAGCAGAAAGGTGAGGATCCACTCGCCATCGTCGTCGAGCAACACGTAGGAGTACGGCTCCGTGTCGAGTACGTTCATTGGTGTCCGAACACATCGAGCCACGAAATTAGCTTTGAATAACGACGGTGGAATGGGGTGTCGAATTGCCGGGCATCACGACAACACCGAGGGAGACTGTACCGGCGAATCCCGATGGACCTGCACGGCGGTCATCTTCGCTGACCCCCGATGCGCACCGACAGTACCGACCGGGAGCGTCCGTCCGACCCTAACGGGTGCCACTCGCGGTAGAAACCATTATATTAAGAGCAGATATATTCGAACTTAGTCAACCGCCGTTGTCGCTCTCTCGGATTCGTTCGTCGACGGAGTTGGTTGGAGTGAGTACATGACAGTTCATATTCGGGAAATCAGACCAGACGAACTGGCAGACGCCGTCGAGTCGGGTGGGGTGACCCTCGTTCTCGGTGCACCCGGTATCGGAACGCCACGGCACCTGCAATCGCTGGGTCAGTCCGTCGAACAGTTGCCCGAGATCACCGCCGTCGACGATCAGGAACTCGTGATCGTCGAGGACTTCGTATCCGCGGTGTTCGACCTCGACGACAGAACGCTGGCAGCCTATACGTACGAGTACGGCGATAAATCGCTGTTTACCAGATCGGGAGGTGCAGTGATCGTCACCCGTCCACGGAGTTTCGACTGGCTCTGTCGGAGTGACCACGGGGTCTCCGAGAGATTCATCGAGACGGTCGACACCATTTTGTTGGTCCGAACGCCGCCGACTGGTGCCACAGCCGCAATCGACAGGGTTCGACAGCGTCTCAATAAACGGAGTTCAGGAGGACTACAAGACGACGAGCGAAGGGCTGTGCTGGAGTGGGCCAGGTACCCGCCATACTATTTCGACACTCCGGAGCTTCAAGCGAGCCTGGGATGGTACGACGCGACAGTCACGCCGGCAGCGTTTCTCTCCCTCTCAAAAAATGATAGCTCGGAAGTGCTGCTGCCCGGCGACGTCAGGCGAGCGTTCGGAGACCGTGACGTCTCGGTCGGGCCGTTCAGCGAGACATTTGCGGACGTCATCTCGCGATTGGTCCCGAGCGGTGGCCTCCCGAGTCGAACCCCTAACGAACGATCGCCAGCGGTCCTCGCCGCGGTCGCGCTCGTCGCCGTCGGAGTAGCAGACGACGCAGACTGGCCCGAGTCCCTCGTTCGGTATCGGACACCCCCCACAACTGCGGAGGTACTGGAAATCGCCCTGGATCTCCCGCCCGGAACGATCGATCACCTCCGCGTGTTCGCCGCCGAACCGGCGCGAGCACTGATCCGCGACCGGCTCGCAGACGACGCCGACGAGGAATCAGTCCTCGACGCGGCACGTGACGTGATAGGTGAGGCGATGGACGCACTCCAGTCGGTGGCCCCGGCGCTCGAAACGATGTCGAACGGACCCAAGGAGTACGGCTCGTCGCCACTCGTCGGATCCTGGCACTGGGACGGCCCGCAAGCGTTGCACGATGCCGCAGTCGAGCGTGACCTTCCGGATCCGATTCGGGAGCTCGAGGGCACCGACGACGAGACGAATCCGGACTGGAGATCGCTCGTCGACGGCGACGAACTCCTCGAGGCGCTCGACGGGGGACTGGTCGTCGTCTCCGGTCCCAGAGCGAGCGGGAAGCGACAGCTGGCCGCGTCCCTCGCCTCGGAACTCGCAGACTGGGGAACGACCGTCACACTTCCCGATCTCACGCGTCCCGACCACATCCGGACGGGGATCGAGGCGACGCGGAACGCGGTCGTCGTCGCGACGTACGGTGCCGAACCTGCGGCCATCAACGGCGACGACGGCGTTCGAGCGCTCCCAGAGTGGATCGACGACGGGAGTTGTGCGGGTGCGGTGCTCATCTGTGACGACACCAACCGCGAGCGGCTCGAGGACGTCGCCGAGCGGGCGGGCTGTGAGGAATTGACGGCCTGGACCGACCGCGTCGAATTTTCGCTGGCCGATCCGACCGTCGATATCGACCGAAACCCGGCGACCGTCGCTCGCGACCTGCTCGATGCGATCGGCTGGAACGAGGTCCAGTCGCCGTCTCGTCGGACCGTCGACGTCGAGCCGGTCACGGATCAGAGCACGCTGGCAGCGATCGCGGGTGTTCCGGATCACGCCCTGGACGGCGAGTTCGTCGGAACCGTCGTCGCCGAAACCGTCGACGTCATTTCGACGACGCACGGGCCGGCCGCGGCCGAGCGGTGGCTCTCGTTCATCGACGACCTCGTTGCCGACGTCGGGCGAAATCGAACCGCCGACTCGGACGAGTCCCTCCTGTACCGGGGCGACGTATACGAGACCGCGATCGCAGCCGTCGCACGAGCGAACCCGAGGACTGACGAGTGGGTCCACGCGGTCGCGCGCGGCGTTCTCGAAGTCACGAACGAAACCGCCGCTCCGTTCGCCGGTCGAGAATCCGTCGGTGGCGATCTGGAACCGTTTGCCACCGCCTTCGCGGGCGCGCTGGCGAGGCTCGCACAGCCGCCGGACGGGTCGACCGTGAGCCACGGCGCGATCGGGTGTGTCGACGAAGCCCTCCACGCGATGGTCATCGACGACGGCTGGGGATTCCCGCTCTACTACGTCTACGGGGGCGCAGTCGGTCGAATCGCACGCCGCGCCGACGATCCGAGGGCGGCCAACGGCGGCATCTCCACCATCGTCTCCCGCGTCCGCCAGTACGCGCTGGCACCGCACGAGTACCACACGGCGGCCGTCCTCGGGAAGAGTTTCGCGTCGATGCTCGGGGCCGTCGCGAGCGTCGACGGGTCGCCCGAGGAGCGGGCGGCCTGGATCGAGGATATCGAGTCGCGGGCCAGGGACGCAGTTCAGGACGTCACCGGAGCGGACAATCGGCGGTTACTGCTCTCGGAGCTCTACATCGCGGGGCTCGGTCTGTGGGTGTTCGAGCACGGTTGTCCGGACGAAGCGTTCAGTTCCTTCCTCGAGGCCGCTGGCCGGAGCGTTTGCCAAACCGCGACATCGCCGTACCTCGGCGACGAATCCGAGGCGTACGCCCTCGACGTGTACGGCCAGGCCGTTCGGATCGTCGTCCAGTCAGGCGAGCTGGACCGAGCAGAACGGTTCTTCGCGGAGTGTCACCGGCTCGTCGACGCTATCGCCGCCTGGGACGGGTTCGAGAACGAGCGAGACGCCCGAGCGGCACTTCACGCGGAGGCATTCGCCAACTTCGGCCAGATCGAACTCGAGTACCCGACCGCAGCCAGTAGCCGTCCCTACGGCCAGGACACGATCGCGTTCGCGGACTCACTCGGCTTCGAGGACTGGATGGAACTGTACGACCCGTCCGTCACCAGAGGGCACACAGCCGACGCTGCCACCGACGAAACGACGGCGCTTTCCGACGAGGCGGGGGAGCAGGCGGACGAGGCGACGCAGTATCTCACCGACGTCTACCGTGGGGCACTGTCTACGCACGTCCGTGGCTTCGATCCGGAGTCCGAGCACTGGTACGATTCGGACGACGGCGCGACACCTCGCGGGGAACGTACCTGGTACGCTGGGCTGACGGCAGTGATCGAATCGCGAGCGACGTCGAACGAAGTGGTGGATGACCCGGTGGGATTCCTCGCGGACGTCTACGGCGGTGCAGCCGCCACGTGGGCTGCGGATGGTGAGTCGAGTCGGACCCAGGAGTGGGTCACGGTGCTCGTGGAGTCGTTGCGGACCAGTCGCGAGTCCATCGACGGGCCGCGGAATCCGGCGTGGTTCGACGCGTTCGCGTCGACTGATGCCGAGATTCTCGCGGCGGTGTTGATGCGGACGGACGTCGGTGAACGGACGCACGAACGCCTGCTCGAAGCGGTCCTGTCCGAGATCACGATGACGGCGAAAGCGCCGGATAATCCACCACATCCTGTCGTGTACGTGGCCTCGGTCTTCGGCGGGGCACTCGCTCTCGCCGCCGACGCTCCACCCGAGGAGGTCCGGTTCGGGGTGACCGAGGTGCTGGCCGTCCTCGACGACGGCTTCTCCCTCGAGTGGATCGGCCTCGAGCGAGCAGCGGTCTTCGAGCGGATCTATGCCGACGCGCTCGTGAGGGTCGGTCGCACGCATTCCGACGTCACGGAGACGACAGCGTGGTTCGATCTCGTGAGTACCGAGATCGAAGCGACCGCGACGAGAGAAGCGCCGGAGCAGCCGGCCGAGTTCGTCGCCGACGTGTACGTTCGGGCCATCTTCGAAGCAGCTCAGGACGAGGCCGACGAGTGGCGCAGACGCCTCGATGCGGAACTCCGTGAATTCACGAGGGGACCGTGCGTGAACGAGCCGGCGGCGTTCCTGGAAGAGACGTACGCCGACGTGGTCGTGGAGGGAGCGAAGAGCCACGGCCCCCGGACCCGGATCGAAGCGTGTATCGATGCCGTGAGCGAGTCGATCGAGGCCGCAGACGACGCGGACCTGCTCCCGGACGATGACGCCCTGGAACGAACGGTTTCGCAGGCCGCCGACACGCTCTCGTCGGCCACCGTCAGGAATCCCGGCGATTTCGTGATCCGCATCGACCACGGCCTCCGAAAAACGGGCCACGAGTCCCTCGCAAACGACCTGTTCGACAATGGCGGTGACGGCAAACCCGTTTCCGATGGCGAGTCGACCTCGAATACTGACCGCGGGCTCGGCAGTAACTCGCCGGAATCGGAGGATCGGTGAACGAATGCAGATGAGAAACGCATGCAGCGTGGTGTATCGCCGACACGCGTCTTCGATGGCTGCCTGAATCGAGCGATACGTAACCGAATACGGGATCGAATTCACGACACATCATGACCGATCACACGAACGCACCCGACGATCCAGCACAACGAGTCGACTACCTTCGAGAAACCGTCGATCCCGCCACGGCAACCGACGCCGACATCGACGCGTGGTGTGAGTTGCTCACCGACTACAATGCGCGCACGGACGCCGACGAGGCACTGGGCGAAATCGCCAAAGAAAGTCCGGACGGCGTACGGCGAGTCGCCGAGGGGCTTCACCCCTACTTCGTTCACGAAACCAAACGAGTGTGGGAGATCGCCGCCGACATCCTCACGTGGCTCTCACTGGTCGATCCTGACGCGCTCGATATCACTGTCGACTTTCTCAGAGAACACCTGGACGCCGACGACGAGTACCGGCGGGAAGCCGCCTGGTCCGTCCTCGGCAAACTCGCCGATGTAACGCCCGAACTGGTTCGCCCGCACGTGGACGAGATCATCGAGTACCTCGACCACGACGACGCCGGGCTACAGAGCGAGGCCATCGGTATGCTGGGGAGGCTCTCGGATACGTACCCGGAAGCGATCGCGTCAGCCGGCGACGACCTGCTCGCGATCACCAGGGACGAGAGTGTGGATGCGAGCGCGCTCCCTGGACCGCTCACGCCGATCGCGTTGGTCCGGCCCGATATCGTCCGTCCGGTCGTCGAGAACTTGCGGGACACGCTCGCTGCCGAGGCGTTCCAGGTTCGGATCAGGGCTGCAAGCTCGCTCGCCACGATCCCGGTCGCATATCCCGACGAACGCTCGCTCGTGATCGACGACTTGCTTTTGCTTGCCGAGGAAGACTCCGGAGAGCATCATACCGATCTCGTGCGCGGCGCAGCGCTCAATTCACTCAGAAATCTCGCGATCGACGATCCCGACGCAGTCGTTCCGGAACTGCCCCGTGTCAGGGATCATCTCGACGACGAGTCCCGACTCGTTCGCGAAGCCGCCGTCGACATCCTCGGCTCCGTCGCCACCGAGCGCCCTACTGAAGTCCGATCGAACGTCGAGGATCTACTGGCGTTGCTCGCAGACGAAGACGAGCACGTCCAACTCTCGGCCGTGCGCGCACTTGGCAAGCTCGCAGCTGCGGATGCCACGGTCGCCCCACGTGTCGTCGAGGCGGTACACGAATGGTTCGATCGCGCCGAGAAATGAAACCGGCTTCTCGACGGTTTTGAGTTCGGTATGCGGGGGTCGATCATCGAGGCGTACGGGCGAATCGGTACGAGCCAGCCGGACGCCCTCGAGCCCGTCGTGGACGACATTCGGGACTCCCTCGCCGAGGCCGGTCTCGCTTCGAACGCCGCCGAGGCGCTCGGTGAGATCGGTGCTGCCCGTCCCGACATCGTGGAGCCCGCCGTCGCGGACCTTCACGAGTTGCTCGCCGACGGCGACTACCTGAATCGGGAATCGGCCGCCGTCGCGCTCGGAAAGATCGGGGCCGCCGATCTCGACGTGGCGTCACTCGTCGTCGACGATCTGCGGACGCTTACCGCCGACGACCGACAGCACGGGCGAGCGGCAGCCGCCGAAGCGCTGGGAACGATCGCAACAGCCGATTCGAACGTGGCGGCGCAGGTCGGGGACGATATCCGGCCGCTCGTGAACGACGACGATCGCGACGTCCGATCGGCGGCGCTCGAAGCGCTCGGGAAGACCGGCGTCGAGGATCCGGAGACGGCGTCGCTCGTCCTCGACGATCTCCAGGCCGGCCTCCGCGATGTCGATCCGGAGGTACGTTCGTCGGCAGCCAACGCGCTCGGAGCGGTCGGCGCTGCCCACCGTGAGTTCGCTCCCCTTGCTACCGACGCGCTTTGTTCGCGTCTCGAGCGCGACGACGAATATCTGTACGTACGAGCGTCGATCGCCGAGGGGTTGCAGTCCATCAAGGCGTCCCACCCCGACGTAGTCCCGCTTCCCAGTTCGGAACTCCGGGGCCACATCGATGCCGCCGCCGACTTGCTGCGTGAGTGAATCCGCGGTGTCCCGGTCTCAAAAAGTCACGTCGTCACTGCGTTCGGAGTCGCGATGCGAGGGGAGTCAGTTCGTCGCGTTCGTCGACCGACGACAACCACCGCTCCGGAAGCTCGCTCGTAGCGAACCGTGTGAGTGAGGAGACGCTTCGCACCGCTTGCGATCCGGTGTTGGCCGACGGCGCGGCTTTCCACGGAACTGCACCGCTGAGCGGAGATAGTTGCTGGGGTCTACCCCGGGTGGCGAATCCCCGCGCTGAGGTACGTCTGACTGGTGGAACGTTCTCCCACCGCGATAGTTCCGTCGCAGGATACACCGACGGTTCGTTTTCGCGACTGGATCACGAGGTCCGAAGCGTTCGGGGTGAACACCGGTGTATCGCGGGTACTGGAATCCGAGACAACGATACGAAACCCGCTACGGATTTATTATGAATGATCACATACCGCCTACTCTTTTATAGTCGCTGACTCAACCTATAATCCATGCGAGCAGCCGTACTCGAGGAACATGGTGAACCGCTTGCGGTCAAAGACGTCGACTATCCGGAGCCGAAGCCGGACCAGGTCATCGTCGAAACCGAGGCGTGTGGGATCTGCCGAAGCGACTGGCACGCCTGGCAGGGCGACTGGAGCTGGATCGGTGCCGGCGTCCCCGAGGGACAGGTTCTCGGCCACGAGCCCGCCGGCGTCGTGTCGGCGGTCGGCAGCGACGTCGAGACGCTCGAGGAAGGAGACCGCGTAGCGGTGCCGTTCCACCTCGGTGACGGAAGCTGTTCTCACTGTCGCGAAGGCCGCGCAAACAACTGCGAGACGGTGCTGCCTCTCGGGCTATCGGAGTACGCACCGGGCGCGTTCGCGGAGGCGTTCCCCGTTCGCGAGGCCGATTTCAACTGCGTCAAACTCCCCGACGAGGTCGACTTCGCGGAAATGGCCGGCCTCGGCTGCCGGTTCATGACGGCCTATCACGCGCTGGCCGACCGGGCCAACCTCCGACCCGGCGACTGGGTTGCCGTTCACGGCTGTGGCGGCGTCGGCCTCTCGGCGATCCATATCGCGCAGGCACTGGGCGCGCACCCGATCGCGATCGACGTGCTCGACAGCAAACTCGAGCGAGCCGAGGAACTCGGCGCGGTCGAGACGATCAACAGCACCGAGGTCGACAGCGCGCCGCAGGAAGTGCAGTCGATCACCGGCGACGGTGCCGACGTCTCGATCGACGCGCTGGGCATCGCGGAAACCTGCCAGAACTCGGTCAACAGCCTCGGAACCCGCGGGAGCCACGTCCAGGTCGGTCTCACGACCGGCGAGGAACAGGGCCAGATCGAACTCCCCGTCGACGTCATGACGATGCAGGAGATCGACTTCCACGGCTCCTTCGGGATGCCGCTGGTCCGCTACGAGGAACTGTTCAACCTGATCGCACAGGGCACCCTCGAGCCGAGCAAGATCATCGGCGAGACGCTCTCGCTCGAGGAGGCACCGGAGACGCTGGCCTCGATGGACGACTACGAGACGGTCGGCATTCCGGTCATCACGGAGTTCTAAGCAGTGACGGTCGGACCGATCGACGATCGGTTCGGCGACGGGAGTCACCGGCCGCTATACGAACTGGGTTACGAACCCCGGGCGGGGCGGGAACCGCCCCGGGCGTGAGAGACATGAGCGTACTCGAAGCGGGGGCGAGTCCACGTCGAGCGATCCGGGCATGAACGCACGCAATCGGCTGGTCAGCGCGTCGGATGGGCCGAGCGCGTACCCGGCGGGGTTTTCTCCCCGCACGTCGGACGATGCGTGTGTCGGCCATTGTTATGCGGGCGCTTGGACACCGGTAGCGTCCGCGAACCGCCCGCAGGTGGCGTATACTCCGCTCGTAGCCCGATGTTACGAAGCGATTGCTGGCACTTTGGAGCCGATAATCGGTGTCTATATTCGCGACCGTACTAGCGGGATTCCAGCCGTGACGGACGGTCCCGTCTTCTCGATCCGGAACCAGAATAGAAAGCCGCGAACTGAAGCGATTCGGGTTCTTGGCGGCGCGGTGCTTGCCTGCGACGCCTCCAGAAGGATGGCGCTGGACGTCGTTCGAAGGCGTATGCCAGATGGCGCTCCGCCACGCCCGATTCGGATCGGTATCGTCGGCCTGGGATACATCGGAACCACTGTCGGCGGTCAGTTCCACCGCCACTCGGACGCGACCGTCGGGGCGATATGCGATCTCGACGCGGATCGGCTCGAGTCTATCGGGGACGAATTCGACGTCCCCGACGACCGGCGCTACGCCGAGTATCCGTCGATGCTCGAGGACGGGGGTATCGACGCCGTCCTCGTCGGAACGCCCCATACCCTGCACTACGAGCAGGTCGTCGCCGCCCTCGAGCGAGGCTGCCACGTCTACTGTGACAAGCCGTTGACGACGGACCTCGATCGGGCTCGCGACCTCACGGCGCGAGCCGAACGGAGCGATCTGACCGTCATGGTCGGCTACCAGCGACACTTGCAGACGGCCTTTCGGACGGCTCGCGAGCGGTTTACCGACCACGATCCGAGGTGGGTAACCGCCTCGATCACGCAAGACTGGATCGACGACTCGCGGGGGACCTGGCGACTCGACCCGGAGCTGTCGGGCGGGGGATTCCTGTACGATACCGGGAGTCACGTCCTCGACGGCGTGCTCTGGACGACCGGCCTCGAGCCGGTGTCCGTCGCTGCGAGCATGGACTTCCACGACGACGAGAACCGCGTCGATAGCCGCGCCCACCTCGACGTGGCGTTCGCGAACGGCGCGACCGGAACGTTCTCTTTCCACGGCGACGGCCCGTCGGTCCGCGAGCACCTCCACCTCTGGGACGACGACGGCGCGGTCTACCTCGAGGGAACGCAGTGGGGACCGCGGGACGTCCGCGAGATCCATGCCGATGCCGGAGAGTACGTTCCCTACGTCGATCCCCGCGGCGAGCAGTCCCGCGCCGATGCCTTCCTCGAGAGCGTCGAGGGGGGAACCGAGCCACCGGCGACGGCTCGAGACGCACTCCGAGTGACGGCACTGACCGAGGCGGCGTACGAAGCGGCGCTGTCGGGCGAGCGGGTCGCTATTGACGGCCTCAACGCCGACTTCGCGGAACGGGAGTGAGCTGGGATACGATACCGAACGACCGCGCGACTCTCCGAGTTGCTATCGGGACGGCGTCCGCTCGTAAAATATTTCGATAAACTGTTATATACTGGCTCGATTCGAGAGGAAATACGGTTTTTCGTCGGGGAAATCAACGGGCCGACGACGGGAGGACAGGTCGGTGCTTCCTCCTGATTATACAGTGATTACTCGCGGTCTGTCCGGTGTGATCGATCGTGGATAGTCGGCGGGGCCCAAACAGTCACTCTCATTGACCAAGACCACGGTAAGAGCCCGATAGTCACTCGTCCCTTTCGGTTACAAGCCGGATAACTACAACCGGTGGCGGGTATCGAACGGGTATGATCACCTGCACTAACTGCGAGACCGCCCAGTTCCTGCAGATCACGCAGAGCCGCGTCTACTTCGAGGACGGCGAGATGATCAACGAAATCTCCGAGACCTACGAGTGTACCCTCTGTGGGTCGACCGGCCAATACGTCTACGACGACGATAGCGACGAGGAGACCATCACGGGCGACGTCGAACAGACGACGGAACGCCCGAAGTACGCCTGACAGCCGGCCTCCGTTCGGGGGCACGACCGGCCCGTTCGCTCTTCCGGATCGAAGACAGGTGTGATTCGCGCTGCGCGGTCTCTCTCTGGTCCCCTCGATTTCCCCGTCATTCCTCCGGTTCGTCTCGCTCTTCGACACCGTCGTGAGTACTGCCGACGCCGAGTTCGGTCAGTTCGTCGAACTCCTCGTTCCGCTCGCGGTCGTCGTTCTGACGCCGGCTGATCCCCGCGAGTCGCCGATTGGTGTCCCATTCTTCGAAGAGGCCGTACTCGTTCATCGTCTCCATGCCCGCGATCGCCGCCGTGAGTTTGATTCCCACCAGCGGGATGTCTGCGACCGAGACGATCACGTCCGCCCGGAGGATCGCGCCGTCCCTGAGCAGCACGTCGAGCACGTCGACGAACGACTCGTCGTCCTTTCTCGGTCTCATGGGTGCGGATTCGCATCGTTCGCGGCGGCTGCGTTTCCGTCGCTCTCACCGCCCAGTTCCGGCGCGAACGTGTACGGTGGCCACGGGCCGGTGAACCTGACCTCGAGTCCCTCGTTCGCGGCCACGTCGTCGAGTATCGACCCGATCGCTCCCTCGTCGTCCTCGTGAGCCAGCAGGGTGAGCCGGGAGAGGGTCTCGCCGGCGTCTGAGTCGGACCCGTCACTTCCCGACCCGCTTCCGGCCACGTCGTCTGAGAATGTTGCGCTCGGTGATCGTTCCAGGGCGTGGACTTCCCGCGCCTCGGTGGCCAACCGCTCCTCGAGAGACGCGGTCAGCGACTCCCGTCGCGCGGCCCGGAGTTCCGCCAGTCGCTGGTCGAACTTCTTTTCGAGCAGGAACGCGGTCCCGTCCCCGGAGTCACCGATCTGCTCGTCGAGCTCGCGCAGGCGCTCGTCGCGTTCGATCAGCGCCGCGTCGCTGATCGGATCGACTTCGACGATCTCGACGCGGTACTCCCAGTGGCCCGCGAGTCCGGAGAGGGCGCGCTCGAGGGTGTCCGACTCCTCGCGGAGCCACTCCCTGACCCGGTCGTCGTCTCCGCGGAGGATCGTATCGAACTGGAACGGGATCGGCGTGCCGAAGGACTGTCCCGCCTCGTCGACGACCGTCTGGTGGCGGACGAGCCAGCGCCTGATCTGTGCGAGGTCCGCCGAGTCGTAGATCCCGTCACAGGCGTGGACGACTGCACCGATACCGTCCTCGACGACGACCGAAACCGCTTCGCCGTCGACGCCGGTCGTCTCGAGTGTCGCGTCCTCGTCGGCGCGGACGATACAGTAGAGGTAGCGCCCCTCGTCGATCGGCGGTGCGTCCGCCGGTTCAGCGGTCGCTTGCTCCTCGATTTCCTCGAGACGTTCGGTGGGAGTATCGGAGTCGCCGTCGCTCATTCCTCGTCACCCCCGAACACGGAATACCCGGGTTTGCGGGCGGCCGTCGGCTCGCCGTGAAGCCCTTCGATCGCGTCGTTGACCAGCCCGTCGAGGTCGCCTCGAAGGTCGTCGACGCCGTTTTCGATCCCCTCGTCCGTTTTGAGCCGTTCGATCTCGGCCTCGATCGTCGCGAGTTGCTCCCCGAGGCGCTCGACCTCTTCGTCAGTGAGATTTCCCGACTCCATGCGCCGGACGGCCTCCCGCTCGAGCGCTTCGATCAGGATCTCGACGACGGTAACGATCAGCGTCATCAGCCCGTCCCGTGCGTCCTCGCCGTCGCCGACGTCGATCGCGGTCACGACTCGTCACCCTCCGCTTCCGCGTCGGCGTCGTCCGGCTCGGCGTTCGATTCCTCGTCGGGCGATTCCGTCTCGGCCTCGTTCGCGTCGTCGTCCGAGTCATCGCTGAGCAGGTCGGTCCCGCCGCTGGTCGGCCGCTGGGGGTTCGGCCTAGCTCCGAGGTGTTCGCTCACGCGTTCCTCCTCGCCGACGGCAAGCTTGCTCTCCCCCGACTCGGCGCTTTCCTCGGCGGTCGCCTCGTCGCTCGCGTCTTCCTCGTCCGCCGTGACGTTGACACCTCTGGTCGGATCGATCACTGGGTTCGGTCGGTCCATCTCCGCGATTTCGGGGTCGCCGACCGCTTCCGCGACTCGCCGCATGTCCGTCCCCTCGGGGAACTCGAGGCCGTACTTCGCCGCGGTCTCGAAGGAGGCGATCGCGGCGCGGACCTGGACGCCGAGCAGTTGCGTGTCGCCGATCGAGACGGCGATGTCGGCGTTGATGACGATCCCCTTGTCCAGGAGCATCTCGACGACCTCGGCGAGGTCGGTCTTCTGGCGGCTCGGCTGGAAGTCATCGACCATCGCGATCACCTCCGACGAGGGACGGCCACAGATCGGTCGGTCGGGCCGCACAGCCGGTCGGTCGCTGCAGTGGTGGGTCAGTCATTGGTGTTCCTCCGCTGTCGCGGTCTCGTTGTTTCGCCGCTGTCGGTCCTCCGCTGTCGCGGTCTCGTTGTTTCGCCGCTGTCGGTCCTCCGCTGTCGCGGTCTCGTTGTTTCGCCGCTGTCGGTCCTCCGCTGTCGCGGTCTCGTTGTTTCGCCGCTGTCGTTCCCGCTCGAGTTCGAATCGCCGGCCGTAGATCCGCTTTCGGCTGGGCGCCGTCGAGAGTTTGACGTCCCGAGGGACCGTCGAGTAGCGGGCACCGCCGCCCAGATCGCGTCGGTCGGTCGGGATCGTCGACGCCGCCGTCGGGTTCCGTGAGTTCGTACTCGTATCCGTGGTACGCATCTTCTCGCGGTTGTACTCGTAGAGTTGCTCGAATTTCTCGTGGGTCTCGAGCAGCGCCGTCCGGAAGGCGTCGATCCCCCGCATCGCCTGTTGCTGAATGGCGACCTGATACGCCTCGGGGTCCTTCGCGACGTCGATATCGCCCAGCGCCTGCTTCGCCGCGGAGCCTGCGTCCATCCCCGTACCGAGCACGTCGTCCTCGTCGCCCCCGAGCAGTCCGTCACCCTCCTCGTCGCCGTTCACGACGTCCGACGCCGCGTCTTCGACCATCCCGGCGCCGTCGCCGTCCTCGAGATCGTCGAGGGCGTCGTCCAGTTCGCCCTTCTCCCGCCAGATATCGCTCAGATCCGTGGCGTTCCAGGCGTTCAGCAGGTCGATCGCGTCGAACACTGCCGTGAAGTCGACGACGTCGGAGAGGTCCTCGTCGTCGTTCGCCATCGCGTCGGGGATCTCGCCGACTTCGATCGCGTTCAGGAGTTCCTCCCCGTCGACCGCGTCGGGCAGTTCGCTGAGATCCAGCTCGTTGAGCAGCTCGACGGTCTCTTCGGCCACACGGACGAGGGTGTCGACGTCGCCGATTACCCTCTCGACGGTGTCGCCCTCGAGTTCGTCGATCCCGTCGGCGTCCTCGAGAGTCCCCTCGAGTCGCTCGAGGCTCGCTTCGGCTTCCTCGAGCAGCGCGTCGAACGTGTCCGCCGACTCGGCGTCACTCATGAGTCCACCTCCGTCTCGTCAGTGGTCTCGTCCGACGGTTCGGGCCTGATCTGAACGGTCAGCACGCCGTTCTTGATCATCGCTCTGGACTCCGTCTCGCGCCACGGGACCTCGATGCGGTCGAGTTCGCGCCCTTCGACGACGATGACGAGCATCGAATCGTCGAACCCGACCGTGACGTCGTCCGGATCGGCGCCGGCGACGTCCGCGGAGACGACGAATTCATCGTCGTAGGTCCGGGTCGAGACGGTGTGGTCGCTCGAGGGGCGGATGCGGCGCTTCCGCGGCCGATCGCTGTTCCGATCCAGCGATCGATCTCTGGGCCGGTCGTCGATGTGAGTGCTGTCGAACGGCGAGTCCCCCGCCGAGAGATCGTCACCCGATCGGATCGAAATGTCGTAATCGAAGACGGTTCGATCGCTCCGTTTTCGACCCGAGGTCGACGTCGAACCCCTGTCGAGCGATTGCAGCGCGGACAGCAGGCTCGAGAGCCAGTGATCGTCCTCGGGAGGACGATCGTCGGCCGATTCGTCGCGGTCGTCGTCGGAATGTGGTCCGCTCATGTTATCGTTTCACCTCCACGCGCCCGCTCGAGAGCTGTTCGTGTACCTCCCGTGCGGTCTCGAGCTCCGCTTCGAGTTCTTCTTTCCGGCGCCGATACTCCTCCTCGGAGCGCTCGCCGAGTTCGTACAGCAGCTGGTTCTCCTTGCGCTCGTCCTCGAGGGCCTCCACGTCGTAGAGTTCGTCGAGCGCGATGGTGTGGAGGGCGTCGATGATGCCGACGAACGGCCGGAACAGGAGGTCGTCGATGATGAACATGGTCTCACTGGGCTCCGATTTTCACGTCGACGAAGCTGTAGGGTGCGAACGGCCCCGTATACTGGACCATGAGCTCCTCGTGGTCGTCTTCGAGGTGGGCGATCGCTTCGTCGAACGCGTCGCGCTCGTCTTTGTCGACGAGATACGACCGGTTGAGTACGAGCCGATCGCTGAACAGGTCGTTTTCGACGGACTGTGCCGCGAGTGGTTCGAGGCGATCCGCGACGTCGGCCTCGATCGCTTCGCGGTCGACATCGGCGTCGCTCTCGCGAACGAGTTTGAGACCGAGTTCGAGCTTTCCCTCGATATCGTTCATCGCGCGCCTGAACGCCGGCCGCGCCCCGCGAAGGACGTTCTTCAGTGCCCGGTCGCTCTCGAAGGCCATGCCGAACTGCATGGGGACGACGGTCGTCCCGCCGTCGTAGTCCATGATCTCGCGAAGCACGTCGTCGTGAATCTGGGCGTCCTCGTCGGTTTCTTCGGGATCGGTGGTGTCGATGTCGGAGACGACGGCACCGAGTCGGCGATGCGAAATCGTGTAGACGCGGTCGGCACCGGCGACCGCCTCCGTCTCGAACTCGACGGTCTGGGACTCGACGACGCCGTAGACGTACCGGTTACTCATCGTGAATCACTCGCTGGTCGGGCATGACGTTCGTTGATGGGGCGACTGGGTGACATGTAGCTGCGATAGCAGTGCTCCTCGCGACCGAGAGTACCGCGGTACCGAGCACTCGAGTATCGTCAGGGGTAATTCGTCCCGGCGGCGGGTTACCGTAGTGCTTGCAGTCGCAGCCCGTAGGGCTGGGCCACAACCTGTAACGCGCTACGGTCGCTGAGGCCGGTTCCGACGGCCGCAACGACCCGATCGGCTTGCAGTAGCAGTCCAAGGCGTGTTACGAACGGCCGGTCAACTCCGGGTACATGGCACAACCACAACGAAGACCCGACTCCTCGAGCCTCGCGGAAGTATTGGACCGCGTCCTCGACAAGGGCGTCGTCATCGACGTCTGGGCGCGAATCTCGGTCGTTGGGATCGAGCTGCTGACGATCGAAGCCCGCGTCGTGGTCGCCTCGGTCGACACCTTCCTGCACTACGCGGAGGAGATCGCGAAAATTGAGCAGGCCACGGCGGAGGGCGATCTCGAGGAGCTCGAGGAGCTCGAGGTCGAGCCCCGTCCGGAATCGTCGCCGAAATCGGCGACGGAGTAACCTCACATGGCCGACGACACGTCGCGCAAGCGAAAGGTCCGCGGCACGAAGATCAGGGCCAGTCGCGAGCAGAAGGAGGGTCGCAAAGCGAAGAAAGCGCTCGCGCGCAAGGCATCGAGCGCCGGTGAACGAAACGGCGACAGCCCCCTCTCCGAGCCCGAGGACGTCGTTCCAGACCCGTTCGTCGAGACCGACGCGGTCCGGTCGCTACGCGACCGGATCAACGGCTGGCTCGAGGCGGACCAGCCGGTCCACCTGATCGGGCCGACGGGCTGTGGGAAGACGGCGCTCGCGCTGTCGGCCGCGGCCGAACGCGGCCGACCGGTCGTCTGGCTCAACGGCGACGAGGCGGTCGACACCGCGGCGCTCGTCGGCTCCCACGCGGGCGGCGAACGGTATGAGGAACACGACCGGTACGTCAGCGGCGTCGACAAGAAAACCCAGATCGTCCGCGAGCGCTGGGTGGATAACCCGCTGTCCGTAGCGGTTCGAGAGGGCGCGACGCTCGTCTACAACGAGTTCTCGCGCAGCGATCCCGCCGCTCACAACGTCCTGCTCTCGGTCTTCGAGGAGGGCGTCCTGGAGCGGCCCGGCAAGCGCGGCGACGACCGGACGATCGACGTCCATCCCGAGTTCCGGGCGATCCTCACGTCGAACGACGCCGAGTACGCCGGCGTCCACGAGCAACAGGACGCGCTGCTCGATCGGTTCATCGGCGTCCGCGTGGACTACTACGACGAGGAAACCGAACGCGAAATCGTCGGTGCACACGTCGACCTCTCCGAAGATGACATCGCGTCCATCGTCCAGACGACGCGAGCGCTCCGAGACGAACTCGATATCGTGGTCGGGACCCGCGCGGCGATCACGGCCGCGAAGGGAGCCGCCGTCTTCGACGGGCACGACGAGAACGGTGAGGGCGGTGCGTTCGACGACGAGACGCTGACGAACGTCTTCACGGACGTACTCGCACCGAAGGTCACCGGCGAGGACGACGGCGACGTCGACGACCTGCGATCACGGATTGCGGAGACGATCTGACCCGCCAGCGAGGCGATCGAATCGACCCACACGACTCACCGACCCGAACCCAGACAAATGGCCGAAGCCGACACGCAATCACGGGAGCAGTGCAAGGCACTCACCGCGGACGGCGAGCGCTGCTCGCGACCGTCTCGGGACGACGGGTTCTGCTACCAACACGACGAGAGTGATCCAACAGTGAGCGACAGCCAGACAACGCAAGAGGACGAACAGGCCGAGTCCGGCGACGTCGAGGAGCCCCAATCCCGGGGAACCGTCAGCATGACCGCCGAGGAGATGACCGATCCCGACGAGGTCGACGTCGACATCGATACCGATCGAGAGGAAATCGCGGGCGTCCTCGCGGTCCGTCAGACGGTCCAGTCGACGGCCAGCCAGCTCATCGGCCACGAGTTCGACGGCGTCAGCGAAATCTCGCCGACCGACGACGGCTGGCGATCCGTCGTCGAGGTCGTCGAACGCCGAGCCGTCCCCGACACCCAGGACATCATCGGCCGCTACGAGATCGAACTCGACACCGACGCCACCGTCCACGGCTACCGCCGCGTCGACCGCTACCGGCGCGGTGACACCGCCCAGTTCGAGTAACGATCGAGCGCTATAGTCCGTCTCCGAGGGCGCTCGAGCGGAAACGCCGTCGTGTCGTTCACTGCTGTGGTCGTCCTATCTCGTCGCGGGTTCGTACCGGCCGATCGCTCAGTGCGTCGAGCCTGACAGAGTCTTCCCGTGGCTCAGACACCTCGATAGGAACTGGTGACGTCAATTCGGTGCCAGCTACCCTCGTATAGAACGTACTCCACCTGTTCGGACGTAACGTCATCGTTACGCTCGGACTCCGCCTCAAGCGAGGCGAGCATCGTTTCGAGTTCACTTGCCGCCTCCCGCCGTCGCTCGGCTGCTTCTTCGTCTTCTTCCTCGCTGGTATCGTCATCGCAGACCATCACGTGGCCGTCGGTCTCCTTCGCTTCATCGAGGAGCATCCGAACATCGTCGCTCGGTTCGAACGACGTCGATCCGCGTCGTTCGAGAACGTAGTCGGCGAACGCGTCGGCGTCCTCGAAGACGGTTTCAGCGGTGTAGCGAAACCGTTTTGCAGTACCTTCTCCCGCACCGACATGATCAAGTTCCGCGACACCGCTGTCAGCCCGGATAGCGGACGCCTCTACGCCTGCAGCGAGGACCGATTCGTCTTGGGCGTCGGAGTCGAGATAGCCGGCGACGAACGGTATCGAAAACCGCATCCCGTCGAGGTGCTCGATGGCGAGGTCGGCCGCTTCGTTGACTCGCCATCGATCGTGACGTGGTAAATCGGCGAACGATATCGCATCATCGGGCGAGATCGATTCCGTCTCGCTATCACGAGAGAGTTCGTACTTCGGGCCGGAAACCAGTCCTTTGTCGACTACCTCTTCGGCAATCTTGTAGAACCGGCCATTCCGCTCGAGGTACGTGAGCCAACTGAGCGGCCCGCGGTGGAGCGTTTCGACTACTGGGTCGTCCCCCGTGGTCGATCGGATGGCCAGGTCAGCCATCATCGTCGGCGTCCTGTCGAGATCCGATGCTGCCCGCGATGCAATCGCCGCTGCATTGACCGAGTGAAACTCGACACGAGTGCCACTACAGCCGCTACTAGTGCAGCCGGCCACTGCACAGATACCCCCTGTAGAAATACACGAAATGAAGGACCTGCGATTCATATTACTGTGGTGGAGCATATGATTAAATGCTTTGTGTGTTGATTGGTAGAACTACCGATCGTCACGTTTGTCCGAATAGTCGTTCAATATTGTGGAATTTCTTCTGGATTGAATTTGAAGGTCAGGTATCTATGATCCGTGGGATTTACACACTCTAGCAGTCGGTCCGAGCCCACGATCAATACTGTCCAATCCCAAAACCAAAGCACCCGCCAGCCGTCGATCCACTTGTGCAATATATCGGTGGCTACCCCGTCCACGGCGTCGACGTCGGTCCGGAAACACGGTGTGCTCACTACGCCACCGAGCGCGACGTCGTCGCGTTCCGATTCGCCTGCTGCGAGGAGTTTTTCCCCTGTTTTCGCTGTCACGAGGAACGCACGGATCACGAGGCCGTCCCGTGGCCTCGAGCGCGGTTCGACGAGCCGTCCGTCCTCTGTGGCGTCTGTGGGAGCGAACTCACCGTTCCCGGCTACCTCGAGGCCGATTACAGCTGCCCGGCCTGTGACGCCCCGTTCAATCCCGGCTGTGCGAACCACGCGGAGTTGTACTTCGAGACGGCGGATTCGAACGGGGAGTGAGGGCCGACCGAGAAACCGTCGCACAGCGTCGACCGAGAACAGTCAATCGTCAGCGGGGGCCGGTTCCGCGTCGCCGGTCGGCGGGGAATCGCCACCGAGCGCCGCTTGAACCCGCGCCGGGAGTTCGTTGACGATCGAGCGGCCGTCCCGTTCTCGCACGACCAGGTCGTCGTCCTCGAGCCCCGCGAGGTGATGTGAGACCGTGCTGGGATCGCGCTCGAGTTCGTCCGCGAGCCGACCGTTGTGCGCCCGGCCGAGCTCCGCGAGCGCCTCGAGCACGTCGCGTTTGGCCGGTTCCGCGAGCGCGGCCTGCAGTTCGGCGTCGGCCCCGTCGAGGAAGTAGCGGCGCTTCCCGGTGTGCTTGCTCGTGGTTATCAGGTCCTCTTCCTCGAGGATGCGGACGTGATGGCGGACCGTCGAGAGGGGGACACCGGTCTCGTCGCTGAGTTGGGAGAGGTACGAGCCCGGCTCGGCCTCGATCGTCTCGTAGATCGACCGGCGGCGGTCGTGCTCGAGCGGATCGGAATCGTCGTACTGGCTGTACCTGAACAGCGGCAGGACCTTCCAGAGGTCCGTCCCGGCCCGTCGGAGTAGTCGCGTCTCGCGGAGGGCGTGCAGCCACCCGGCCGTCGCGGCGCTCCCGCCGCCGGCCGTCCCAGTCGCACCGGCACCGCTGGCCGCCGCGCCGGAGGCGGTGATCGCCCCCAGCATCCCGACCAATATCGCGTCCGTCGCCGTTTCGGTGCCGTCGGACGCTCCGTCGGCGTCGCCACCGCTGCCCGCGCTCCCGTTCGCGTCCGTGGCCGTTCCGTCGCTCGAGCTGTTCGGACTCGATTCACGCGTTCCGAGACCGGCCTCGGCCTCGAGAGTAGTATCGATCGTCGCTTCGTCGACGGTCCGCTCGAGGGCGTCATTCGTTCCGCCAGTCGTCTCGTCGACGGCTTCCCCCGTTTTGTCAACGGTGCCGTCGACGGTATCGGTCGTCGTATCGACGGTGCCGTCGACGGTATCGGTCGTCGTATCGACGGTGCCGTCGACCCCATCGCCTGTCTCACCGGACCCGTCAGAAATGTCAGTCTCGTTCTCGAGGGTGTCGGTCGTACTATCGGTCGTGTCCTCGCCCGAATCGGTCGTCGTCCCCGAGGTATTCTCGACGGAGTCCGTCGTAGTATTGGTCGTGTCTTCGACGGTATCGGTCGTCGTCTCGGTGGTGTTCTCGAGCGTCTCCGTCGTCTCACCGAGCGAGCCGTCGACCACATCGGTCGTCGAGAGCGCGGTCGAACTCGACAGTACCGACCCGGCACTCGAGGCACCGGCCGCGGTACCTGCACCCGCGCCGCCGACTACCATCGCGACGACGAGACACGCGAGCAGGCGCGTCGCGATCGACGATTCCGATTGCATGCTACGCCGATTATGTGCGGTCGAGCGTAATACGCTTTGTCCGTTTCCTGACTGTCACGTCGCTCGACGGACGGGTACCCGAGGGACCATCGCGGCCGATCCAGCAAGGTATTTCCGCATCGGGCGGCCGAATTCGGGTATGGACCCGGCGCTTGGCCCGCCCGAGCAGATGGCCGAGAAACGCGACGAGCTGACGCCGATGATGGCGCAGTACCACGACCTCTGTGCGCGCTACGACGACGCGATCGTCCTCTTTCAGGTGGGGGACTTCTACGAGACGTTCTGCGGCGCGGCCGAACGCACCGCGCGCCTGCTCGAGATCGCCCTGACCAGCCGCGAGGACTCGACCGGCGAGTATCCGATGGCCGGGATCCCGATCGACAACGCCGAATCGTACATCGAGGACCTGCTCGAGGCGGGGTATCGGGTCGCGGTGGCGGATCAGGTCGAAGAGCCCGGAGAGACCACCGGAGTCGTCGAACGCGCCGTCACGCGCGTGATAACGCCGGGGACGCTCACCGAGGACGAACTGCTCGCGAGCGACGACAACAACTTCGTGGCCGCCCTCGCTCGCGAGCGCACGGCCGGCGCGGACGACGAACTGGCCCTGGCCCTGCTCGACGTCTCGACGGGGGACTTCCTCGCGACGAGTTCGACCTCGAGGGAGGCCATCGCGGACGAGGTGAGCCGGTTTGCTCCCGCGGAGGCCGTCGTCGGGCCGGATGCGCCAGCCGACGTGCTCCCGGAAGAGTGCATGGTCACACCGTACGATGAAGGGGCGTTCGACCGCGAGCGGGCCGGAGAGAAGCTTTCGACGTACTTCCGCAACCCCGACGCGCTGCTCGCGAGCGACGCCGAAGTTCGGGCCTGCGGTGCGTTGCTCTCCTACGCGGAGTACGTCCGCGGCGGCACACACGAAGGCGAGCGCGGCGACGCGAGGGATGCCGACGAAGACACCGCTTCGAGTTCGGGCGACGACTCCCGCCTCGAGTATCTCACCCACCTCACGCGGTACGATCCCCGCGAATACCTCCTGCTTGACGCCGTCGCTCTGCGGAGCCTCGAGCTGTTCGAACCCCGGGCCGTCCACGGCCGGGACGAGGCGACGCTCGTCGGCGTCCTCGACGAGACGGCGAGCGCCCTGGGCGGCCGGAAACTCCGCGACTGGCTCCGGCGGCCGCTGCTCGAGCCCGACCGGATCGAGGCGCGACTGGACGCCGTCGAGGAGCTCACGAGTGCGGTCCAGACCCGTGAACGATTGCACGAGCTCCTGCGGAACGTCTACGATCTCGAGCGGCTGATCGGGCGCATTTCTCGAGAACGGGCGAACGCACGAGATCTCCGCTCGCTCCGCGACACCCTCGCGGTGGTCCCCGACGTTCGAGACGAACTCGCCGACGCCGACTGCGACCGACTCCAGCGGCTCCACGACGATCTGGATCCGCTGACGGACGTTCGCGAGTTGCTCGAGGACGCGATCGATTCCGATCCCCCCATCGAGATCACCGAGGGGGACATCATCGCGGAAGGGTACGACGAGGACTTAGACGAGCTTCGCCGGACCGCGCGAGAGGGCAAGCAGTGGATCGACGATCTCGAGGAGAGCGAAGCCGAGCGCACCGGGATCGATTCGCTGAAGGTCGATTACAACTCGGTCCACGGCTACTACATCGAGGTGACGAACCCGAACCTCGACTCGGTGCCCGACGACTACCAGCGCCGCCAAACCCTGAAGAATTCGGAGCGATTCGTCACGCCGGAGCTCAAGGAACGCGAGGACGAGATCGTCGGCGCGGAAGAGCGCGCGGACGAACGCGAGTACGAACTCTTCTGCGACGTGCGTCGCGACATCGCAGCGGAGGTCGAACGCGTACAAGGCCTCGCCGAGGCGCTCGCGACCCTCGACGCCCTCGTCTCGCTGGCGACGGCCGCCGCCCAGTACGACTACTGCCGACCCGAGATACGGGAGCGCGGCGGCAGTCGGACCCTCGAGATCGAGGGCGGTCGCCACCCCGTCGTCGAGCGCACCCAGGAGTCCTTCGTCCCGAACGACGCCCGCTTCGCGAGCGATCGGCGGCTGGCGGTGATCACGGGGCCGAACATGTCGGGGAAGTCGACGTACATGCGACAGGTCGCCCAGATCGTCTTGCTGGCACAGGTCGGGAGTTTCGTTCCCGCCAGCGCCGCCCGGATTACCCCTGTCGATCGGATTTTCACCCGGGTGGGTGCCAGCGACGACATCGCGGGCGGTCGCTCGACGTTCATGGTCGAGATGGACGAACTCGCGACCATTCTGCGGGAGGCCGACGAGCACTCGCTGGTCCTGCTCGATGAGGTGGGACGAGGCACGTCGACCGCCGACGGGATGGCCATCGCGCAGGCGATCACCGAACACCTCCACGACGAGGTCGGCGCGACGACGCTGTTCGCGACCCACCACCACCCGCTGACCGAACTCGCGGACGACCTCGCGGCCGCGTTCACCCTGCACTTCCAGGTCGAACAGGACGACGACGAGGTCGTCTTCCACCACGAGATCGCGCCCGGCGCGGCGACGGGATCCTACGGCGTCGAGGTCGCGACCGCGGCCGGCGTCCCCGAGTCCGTCGTCGAGCGCTCGCGGGAACTGGTCGTAGACGCAGGCGACGATGGACTCGAGTCCGTCGGAGAGAACGATCAGGGCCACGACACCGACTCGAGTCCCACTCCGACTCACGGCACGGAGACAACTGGGACTGCGACAGCAGATGGCGGCGACATTCCCGCCGACGTCGCCGCGGAACTCCGCGCGCTCGATCTCGCCCACCTCACGCCAGTCGAAGCGCTGACGGAACTCGATCGGCTGAAGCAGCTGCTCGAGGAGTAACGGCCGTCACTCGTCGCCGACGAGCGATTTTTCGTAAACGATCAGCGTGAACGGATCGCCGAAGTCCTCGATCCGCCCGCGGTGCGTCTCCTCGTACCCCATCGACTCGTAGAGTCGACGCGCCGCCGTCTGTTTCGCCGTAGTATCGAGGACGATGTGCGTGACTCCCTGCGACCGAGCGCGGTCCTCGAGTTCGGCACAGAGCCGTCGCCCGTAGCCGTACCGCTGGTGGTCGGGGTCGACGCGCACTCGAGTCAATTCGACCGTCGAACCCGACCGCTCCGAAACGTCCCGGTCGAGGGAGTCCGTCTCGTCGATCGGTCGAAACGCGCCCATCGCGACGATTCTCTCGTCGATCTCTCCGACGAGGAACTCGCCGCCTCCCTCGAGGTAGGTCTCGCTGACGGCCTCGAGGTCGTCGTCCGCGACGCCTTCGGTATAGGCATCGACGTCTCGCATCGCAGTCTCGTGGAGTTCTCGCACGCGTGAACCGTCTCCCTGCCGGTAGCGACGGAGCGATAGCCCGCCCCTCATGTTCAATTATATTTTCCCCACGTCGAAAAGTAGTGCCGGTCGGATTGATATTCGGGCTGCAAGACCCGGCACAACGCACAACCGTCTCGGCCGCGGTATAGTTGTATGACATATCGAACGACGATCGGCTGGTCGCTCATTTCCTCGGGAATCGTCACGCTATTGCTGGCGTATCTTCCGGGGAAGTCGTGGTGGTGGGGCGTTGCCCTCCTGCTCGTCGGAATCGCGATCTTCACCGTACGACGGTAGCGGATCCTTCTTCGCTCGGCGACACTGGTCGCTGGACCCGTCGAACGTCCGCGATCGGGAGGACGATTGCTGGCCGACTGGGTAGAAACGCCGGTCAGTCGGCCGGCGGCTCGAGCGAGACGAACTCGAGGCCGTGTTCCGTCAGCAGTCCGTTCGCGCGATCGGTTACCGAAGGGGCAACGAGGACGCCGCGAACCGCGGCGTCGGCGTGGAGGTCGCGCTCGAGGGCGTCGACGTACCGGCGGAGTTGGCTCACCGCGTCGGGGCCGACTCGACGCCGCTTCAGTTCGACGACGACCGCGCGGTCGGCCGCGTCCTCGCCGTAGATGTCGACGGCTCCCGCGGGAGTTTCCCGTTCGGTCGCCAGCGGCGTGAACCCCGGTTCGAGTAGGTCGGGCTCCTCGAGGATCCGCTGGCGGAGGTCCTCCTCGGTTCCGACGAGCGCGAGGTCGTTCTCGTCGGACCCCGAGAACGCGGAGACCTGCAGGACGTCCTCGAATCGAACGCGGAGCCGTTCGTTCGGAGTCGAACGGACGCTTTTGAGCACGACCGTGCCGTCCTCATGGAGGACCTCGTGGTCACAGCCCGGGGGTTGCCAGTTGACCGGCTGTTGGCCCTCGTCGGAGTGGACCAGCGCCGCACCGTCGGGCTTGAGCATCACGTGCCGATGGCCCGCCTCGAGCCGGCTCGAGGCCCGTCCGTCGTAGTCGACCGTGCAACGACCGTAGGCGGTCACGATCGCGTCGCGGTCGAGTCCGCGTGCGATCAGGTCGCAGGCGGCCGCCGGCGTCGGTCCCTGGAGGGTTTCCGTTCGCTGGCTGCCTTCTGAATCCGTCACTGGTTGGGGGTACGATGGGGATGGACAAAAGGTGCGCGCTGTCGGGTGAATCTGCTGCGGTTCGCTCGCTGCCGCGCGGCGTGGCGACAACGCAGAAGGTATATTTTCGTCCGTTTCTTCGATTCAGAGACAATGTCGAATATTCCGACCCGCCGGAGCTTCCTCGCGCTCACCGGCACCGCTGCCGCCGCGTCGCTCGCCGGTTGTTCCCAGTTCGGATCGACGGACCAGTCCGCCGACGGATCGGAGGACCCGGTGACGGTACAGATCACGGCGGACGAAGAGGAGGTAACGAGTCTCAGAGAGGAAATCGAGGCCGATATCGAGAGCGGTGATCTCAGCCAGCAGGAGGGACAGCTGGAGTATCAAGAACGGCGACTCGAGCTGGTCGAATCGGCGGCGACCTCGTTCGAGGGATCGGTATCGGACAGCGAGTTCACGATCGAGGAGTCCGAAACGGCGTACGGACTCTTCCTCGTCGCTGGCTCCGCCGACGCGATCCTGTCGGAACTCCAGAACGGCTCCGTCGGTGGGGTTTATCCCGGCGATCAATACGAGCAACGCGTCCAACAGCAGCAACAGCAAGCCCAACGGCGCGAGCAACAGCGCGCACTCCTCGAGCAACAACAGCAAGCGGCGGACAACGAAACAACGAACGAAACGAACGAGACCGACGGCTAGCTCGAGAGCGACGTCGTCTCGGTCCCACTGCCGGGCCCTTACCGATCGACGGAGAAGGGACTCTCGCGCTCGGTCCAGTTCCAGCCGGGGAGTCGCTCCTGGAAGCCGGCGGCGAGGGCCGCCTCGCAGTCGTCGACACCCGCGTTTTCGTCGGCGTCGCCGTGGACGCGAACGTCCGCGTAGTGGAAGGTCGCTTCGCCGAGGGTCCGTAACGGCTGGCTGCCGGCGATCGTCGCGGCCAGCTCGCGGCCGAAGATCTCGTCGACCACGAACCCCGGATAATCCCCATCCACGTCGAGTTCCCTGAGTATCGCGACCATCGCGGCGACGTTGACCGCCAGATCGCCGTCCGCGAAGACGGCGTCGACCTCCTCTCTGTACTGTTCGTCGGAAACCGAATCCACATCGGTGTCGAAGACATCGCCGAGATCGTCGCGAACGTCGTTGATCAGCGGGACGACGGTGTCGGCTCGGTTCGCTACCCAATCGCGTTCCTCGGCGACTCGAGTCGGTGTCAGACGCATCTGTTGGCCGTGACTACTGTCCCTGTGGCCCTTATTTTTGCGAAGGCTTTTATACCACGCAAAGAATAGCGTCGAGTAAGCGGGTTCTCCCTGGAATTGTCCCGCACGGACCAGGATAACCGATCCGGGAGCATGTTCGTCACGGCACGGAGTCGGATACAATGATTCGGAAGACGAACCGGAGTCCGAGCGTTGTCCCGCGCGGACGACGAGACGCGCTACTCACTCCGGACCGACAGCGGCCGCTTGACGGCCGTCGCGTCGATACCGGCCGACCGTCTCCACCCTCCGACTCCTGCCCTGACGTCGTGTCCGATCCCGGACGACGAGTTCACGCAAGCCACATTGGCGACCTATGAGCACTGTAGAGCAGCAACTCGACGATCTCGAAGCACAGATCACGAGCGAGTTACCGAGCGATATCTCGGTCTCCTCGGTGAAATACGAAGGCCCCGAACTGGTGGTCTACACGCGCGACCCGAAGAAGTTCGCCCAGCAGGGCGACCTCATTCGGCAACTCGCGAGCAAGCTTCGCAAGCGGATCACCGTTCGCCCAGACCCCAGCGTTCTCTCACGGCCCGAACAGGCCCGCGAAGAGATCATGGACGTCATCCCCGGCGATGCGGGGGTCACCGACCTCGACTTCCACGCCGACACCGGCGAGGTCGTCATCGAGGCCGAAAAACCAGGCATGGTTATCGGTCGCCACGGGTCGACGCTCCGCGAAATCACGAAGAACGTCGGCTGGACGCCCGAAGTCGTCCGCACGCCGCCGATCGAATCCTCGACCGTCTCGAACGTCCGTAGCTTCCTCAAGCAGGAACGCGACGAACGTCGGGACATCCTCGAGAAGGTCGGCCGCCAGATCCACCGCGAGGAGATGTCCGACGACGAGTACGTCCGCATCACCACGCTGGGCTGCTGTCGCGAGGTCGGCCGCGCGTCGTTCATCCTCTCGACCCCCGAGACGCGGATCCTCATCGACTGCGGCGACAAACCCGGCGCGGAAGGCGAAGTGCCGTACCTCCACGCGCCCGAGGCGCTCGGCGCGGGCCCACAGACCATCGACGCGGTCGTCCTCACCCACGCCCACCTCGACCACTCCGCGCTGATCCCGCTCCTGTTCAAGTACGGCTACGACGGCCCGATCTACTGTACCGAACCCACGCGGGACCTCATGGGCCTGCTGACGCTCGATTACCTCGACGTCGCGGCCAAGGAGGGTCGGAGCCCGCCCTACGAGAGCGAGCAGGTCCGGGAAGCGATCAAACACTGCATCCCCCTCGAGTACGGCGACGTCACCGACATCGCGCCCGACGTCAAGCTCACCTTCCACAACGCGGGCCACATCCTCGGCTCGGCCGTCTCGCACTTCCACATCGGCGACGGCCTCTACAACGTGGCCTTCTCCGGCGACATTCACTACGACGACACCCGCCTGTTCAACGGCGCGGTCAACGACTTCCCGCGCGTCGAGACGCTCGTCCTCGAGTCGACCTACGGCGGTCGCAACGACTACCAGACCGACCAGTCGGACTCCGAGCGGAACCTCAAGGAGGTCATCAAGGAGACCTACGAGAAGGACGGCAAGGTCGTTATCCCCGCCTTCGCGGTCGGCCGATCCCAGGAGATCATGCTCGTCCTCGAGGAGGCGATGCGCAGCGGCGACATCCCCACGATGCCGGTCCACCTCGACGGCATGATCTGGGAGGCGACGGCGATCCACACCACCTACCCCGAGTACCTCAGAGACGACCTGCGGGACCGCATCTTCCACGAGGACGAGAACCCGTTCCTCGCCGAGCAGTTCAACCACATCGACGGCGGCGAGGAAGAACGGCAGGACGTCGCCGACGGCGAGCCCTGCATCATCCTCTCGACCTCGGGGATGGTCACCGGCGGTCCGATCATGTCCTGGCTCTCCCACATCGGTCCCGACCCGGACTCGACGCTCGTCTTCGTCGGCTACCAGGCACAGGGAACGCTGGGCCGACGGATCCAGAACGGCTGGGACGAGATTCCCACCAGCGAAGTCGGTGCCATGGGCAACGGCGGCGGCCGCGGCACCCTCTCGCTGAACATGGACGTCGAAACGGTCGACGGCTTCTCCGGCCACGCCGACCGCGCCGGCCTCGAGAACTTCGTCAAAACGATGAATCCGCGCCCCGAGAAGGTCCTCTGCGTCCACGGCGACGAGCGCTCCACGCAGGACCTCTCCTCGGCACTGTACCACGAGTACGACATGCGCACCTTCGCGCCGAAGAACCTGGAGACCTTCCGCTTCCTCTGAAAGCCCTCGCGATCGCTTGGCAGCGATCGCTCGCCCTTTTCATTTCCGCCAGGACAGCCACAGCGCGGCGCGCGGATCCGCGCGCCGCGCGGTCGGCCTGCCCTCCCCCGTGACTCGAGCGCCCGCCTCGATAGAGAGGCGGGCGCTCGAGTCGGCCATATCGAAAGAGTCGGCAGGTACAAATTGACACTGGTACCGGGTTGCTCTCAGTTCTCGACTTTCGGGAGTTCGACGACGAACGCCGCGCCGCCCTGGTCGGCGGTTTCGACCCAGACGTCGCCGCCGTAGCCTTCGACGAGGGTGGCGACGAGGTAGAGTCCGACGCCGGTCCCCTCGCTCTCGAGGCCCTTCTCGCCGCGACCGAAGATTTCCTCGCGCTGTCCGTCGGGGACGCCGGGGCCGTTGTCAGAGACGCGGACGCGGACCGTCTCGTCCCGGTCTTCGACGGAGACCACTACGCGGGGCGTGTCCGATCCGTTGTGCAAGACCGCGTTGTTGAGGAGGTTGGTAAAGACGGACGAGAGCATCTCGTTCGCGCGAACGACCGGTGCCGGCGACGGTTGGTCGCCCAGCGCGAATTCGGCCTGCGGGTAGCTGGTTCGGGCCTTCTCGAGCGGGACCAGGTCGGGACGTCTCGTCGCCGTCTCCACCGCGACGTCGACCCTCTCACACGGTCGATGGTCGGACCGGCAGCACGCTCGAGGGACGTCGTCGTTCTATGAGAGAAAATGTGTGTAATGCTGTCAACACTATATACTCTGCATGAGTGGTTAACGTTTTGGCACTACCGGCGTGACGGCCAGCGAGCCGCTGCCGACCGCCCTCCGAACGGCCCTCCCCGGCGTGCCGACGCGCAGAACTCATTTACGCCCGGCGACCGACCACGACGTAATGGACGATTCGACGGCAGCGGAAACGCGGACTCGCATCCACACGGCTCCGCGAACGGACGTTTCGCAGAATCAGGGCAAATTCAGGATCCACCTCAACTTCCCCGGGCACGCGGTCCCGGGACACGACGACCACGGCTACGGGCCGCTGGCGACCGTCGTCGAGTCCTTCATGGATCCGGGAACGCTGATCCGAATGCACCAACACCGCAACGAGGAGATCATTTCGTGGGTACCCGAGGGCGTGATGCGCCACGACGACCGTCACGGCAACGAACTGATCACGGACCCCGACCATCTGATGGTGATGAACGCCGGTAGCGGCTTCTGGCACGCCGAGGAGACGTACGAAGACGACCCGCCGCTGCGGATGCTGCAGATATTCGTCCGCCCGCACAGTCTCGACCTCGAGCCCGGCATCCAACACGAGCCGATTCCCGACGGGGTTCCAAACGAGTGGCGCCACCTGTTCGGCCCCGAGGACGGCGAGGCACCGCTATACGTCCGGAACGATGTCGACTTCTACGACTGTCGTCTCGAGGCCGGTGCGACCGTCACGCTGCCGTCACGACCCGGCTGGGACACCTACCTTTACGTGTTCGACGGTGCCGTGACGGTCGGTGATGTGGGAGCAGCAATCGGCTACACCGAAAGCGCACTCGTGACTGGTGAGGGCGATGTCCCCGTGACGGCGACCGAAAAGTCCCTCGTCGTCGCGTTCCGTATCGATCCCGACGCGCCGATCACCCGTCAGGGGACGATCGGCCGCTGAGCGGCGGTTCGGGAGCGACTCCTTCTGTCGCTGTTTTCACACCCACGCGGAGACGGCGAGCGTTCCATCGAGTGTCCGCACGAGCGAGTTATTTTCGTGAGTCGAAAACAGTGGAACCTCGAGTTTCGATCGGTGACCGTCGGCCGATCAGGACAGCTGTTTCGAGAGCCAGTCCAGATTCGTCGCGATCGCCGCGACCGCGATCGCGCCGATCGAGATGAGGATGAGGAACGTCGAGACGACGCTCACCATCGGGTCCAGCGACTGTCGCAGCGTCGTCCACGCGACGACCGGGATGGTCTCCGTGTTGTGACTCGAGAGGAACAGCGCCATGACGAACTCCTGGAGGCTGACGATGAAGGCCAGGAGCGCGCCGACGAAGATCCCGTGTTTGACGTTGGGGAGGACGGCGTAGACGAACGACTGAATCGGCCCGGCGCCGAGGTCGCGCGCGGCGTCGAGCAGTCGCCAGTCGAACCGGCTGAACACCGACCGCATCACGAAGTAGACGAGCGGCGTCGCCCACAGGGTGTGTGCGAGGATGATGCTCAGATACGAGGCGTCCATCCCGGCCTTGACGAAGTACACGCGCATCGAGATCCCGAGGATGATCGGCGGGATCAGCAGCGGGACGAGGACGAGCGGTGCGAGCACCTGTCCGGCCCGCCCGTCGTCGAGTTCGTGGCCGAACGCGGCCGTGACGCCGAGCGTGGTCGCGACGATCGTCGTTCCGACGCCGACGAGGATGCTGTTGTCGAACGCCGATATCCAGCGCGTCTCCTCGAAGAACCCGCGGTAGTGAACCAGCGAGTAGTTCTCCGGCGGGAACAGGAGCTGGCCGGACTCCGCGAACGACGTCACGACGACGACCGCGAGCGGCAACAGCATGAACGCCAGGATCGACAGGTAGGACGCCCTGAATAGCGCGTCCTCGATCGTCTCTCTATGCATATTCGAATTCACCTCCGAAGACGTTGAGCACGGCGGTGAGAAGGGCAATGCTCACGAGCATCAGGAGTAGCATGACGAGCGCGTACGCCGTCGCGATCTCCCACTGGAGGTTCGACAGCAACCGCTTCTCGACCTCGAGCGCGAACGCCAGGTCGTCTCCCGCACCGAGCAGGCCGGGGGCGGCGTACGCGCCGACGCTCCAGGCGAAGGAGATCACGGTCGCGACGATGATCCCGGGCATCGCCTGGGGAACGACGATTTCGAGAGCCGCGCGAGGACGGCTCGCCCCGAGATCGCGCGCGGCTTCGACGAGCCCCCAGTCCATCGTCGACAGCACGCTGTAGATCGCCAGTACGGCGTAGGGCAACACGATGTAGACCTGGCCCACGATCACACCGGTCGTGCCGGGGACGAACTGGATCGGCTCGGAGATCAGGTTCAACGAGACGAGGATGTCGTTGACCGTCCCCGTGGGCGAGAGCAGCGGCCAGAACGCGTACGTCTTGATGACGAGCGTCGTCAGCAGGGGCAAGACCACCGAGAACAGCAGGAGGGATTTGAGCAGCCCCTCGGCTCGCCAGATCGCGTACGCGTACCCCGTCGCGATCACGACGGCGATCGCCGTGGCGGCCAGCCCCATCTTGAACGAGTAGGCGATGGCTCCCAGCAGGACGTCAGTGGTGAACACCTCGGCGTACCCCTCGAGCGACCACGTCCCGGGAGCGTATCGGAGGTCCGTCGATCCCTCCGTGACGCTGATCCGCAGCAAGATCAGGAACGGCGCGACGAAGAGCAGCAACTCGAACAGCAGGAGCGGCGCCATCAACAACAGCGCCCGCTTCGAGCGGGATCGCTCCAGCAGCGGCTCCCAGACGCGAGCGACCGGCGCCGGCAGCGACGAGTGGGTTCCGGTCATCGTTACAGGTCGACCCTCGAGCCGTCGTCCCGGAACGCGAGGACGTCCGCGCCGTCCCAGCTGATCCGAACCTCGTCGCCGGCGTCGAACTCGCCGGAGTCGGCGACGGTACGCTCGACGAACACCGACGTCCCGTCGACTGCGACGGAGTAGCGAACCGTCGACCCCCGGTAGAGCACGTTCTCGACCGTCCCGACGATGGAGTTCGTCGTGCTGCCGTCGGCGAGCGCGGTCTGGCCGGTCGCGTCGTCCTCGGACCCCGATTCGGCCGATTCCGTCGAGAGAATCTCGGGGCGAAGCGACAGCGTCAGCGACGTTCCCTCGGAGAGCGTCTCGGGGTTCGCCGTCGAGAGCACGACTTCGCGACCCAGTTCGGTTTCGACGCGAACCGAGTCCGGCGTCGTCCGTTCGACCGTGCCCTCGACGAAGTTCGTATCGCCGAGGAACCCTTCGATGAACCGGTTCTTCGGATTCTCGTAGACCTCGTCGGGCTCCCCGACCTGTACGAGGCTGCCCTCGGCCATGATGCCGATCCGATCGGCCAGGGTGAAGGCCTCGTCCTGATCGTGGGTCACGTGGACGAACGTCTCCTCGAACTCCTCGTGAATCTCGCGGAGTTCGATCTGCATGTCCTCGCTGAGCCGCTTGTCGAGGTTCGAGAGCGGCTCGTCGAGCAGCAGCACGTCGGGGTTGACCGCGAGCGCCCGTGCGAGTGCGACCCGCTGTTTCTGGCCACCGCTGAGGTTCATCGGGTTTTCGTCGGCGTGGGACTCCATTCGAACGCGCTCGAGCATTCCGCGGGCTTGCTCACGGCGTTCCGTTTTCCCCACGCCCTCCATCTTGAGCCCGAAGGCGACGTTTTCGAGGACCGACTTGTGGGGAAACAGTGCCCAGTCCTGGAACACCGTCGCAGTGGTGCGTTCGTACGCGGGGCGGTCGGTCACGTCCTCGTCGCCGATGTGGATCGTGCCGTCAGTCGGCGTCTCGAGGCCGGCGAGCATCCGAAGCGTCGTCGACTTGCCGCTCCCGCTGGGCCCGAGCAGACAGAGCAGTTCGCCGTCGTCGATCGTCACCGAGACGTCCTCGACGGCGAGCGTGTCTCCGTACCGTTTCTCGAGTCCGGAAAGCGTAATTTCTGACATGAGTACAAATACGATACCGATCTGTTAGGAGTTCGACTGCATCGCGGTGAACTCGTCGGAGAGCTCCCCGCTGTAGTCCGCGAGGAACTCCCAGTCCGGGAAGGCGATGTTAGCCGCTTCCTCGCTGTTGCTGGGCAGGTCGTCGGCCAGATCGCCGGCGTACTCGGTGTTCTCGTTACAGAACAGGGTCGGCATCTCCTCGGACCACGCCGACTGGACCTCGGCGTCCATGAGGAAGTTGATGAACTCCTCGGCCTGGTCTCGCTTGTCGGTGCCCTTGACGACACACCAGTGGTTCAGGTATCCGGTCGTCTCCTCGGGCATCGTGTGGGTCAGTCCGTCGTAGTCGCCGATGTCGTACTCCACCTGCTCGTAGTACCACTGGGCGACGTCGATGACGTCGTTCTGGAAGGCCTGCCAGATGTCTTCGCCGGAGCTCGCCCAGCTTTCGATCGGCCAGTTCCGAACGGTTTCGAAGACGTCGTCGTGGAGGTCGGGATCGTGCATCTCTTCCCCGAGTTCCCGGTCGTCCATACCGACGGCCGCGGCGTACATCGGATACCACCAGAAGCCGGTGTCGACCCCCACGCCGTTGCTTTCCTGGACGGCCGTCGAGGAGAGGTCGGCCCAGGACTCCGGCTCGAAGTCGAGGTCCTCGCGGTGCATGATGGTACAGGGTGCGCCGTCGACCGGCATCCCGTACTCCGTGCTCCGGAACTCCGCGTAGTGATCGATGAGCTCGTCGGCGTTCGGGACGTTCTCCCGCCTGATCTCGTGGAAGAGGTCGTCCTGTCGGCCGTAGTAGTAGAAGTTCCCCTCCGTGATCGTGACGTCGTACGGCGGGTCGTCGTCCGGTGCCGTCTGGATGTTGCTGAGAATATCGTTCCAACCCCGCTGAATTTGGATCTCCGCGTCGAACTCCTCTTCGTACCTGGGGACGACGGATTCTTCGAACCGATCCGCGTAGTTCCCGCTCCAGACGCTGACGCGGAGCGGGTCGCCGCCGCCACCGCTGGAGACCAGTTCCGTACAACCGGCGAGGGCAGTCACCGATCCGACCGCCGTCGCCGACAACAGTCCTCGACGCGAGACGGACTCCCGCACTCGTTCAGTTGACGACATCGATTCCGACTCGGACTCGCTCGTCTCTGCAACCCGATCCGGGCTTGCAGGCATTGGTACCCCGGGTCTACCCCGATTCCAACATAAAACAGTTGTGAAGCTCGAAACGCTCTCGAATGAGTCCCACACGTCGTGTGCCCGGTTTACTCAGCGACGTCGACCGATCGGCAGCCTCGTCCTCTCCGCACCAGCGCCCTTCCCGGACGATCGCCACGGCGGTCCCGACGACTACGCCACCGACGGACACGGATCGCTTCGACTGTCGGCCGTCACTCGAGCGCCTCGGCAGGATCGACGACCTCGTCCGTCGCGGGGTAGACGCCGACCTGATCACACAGGTCGGCCATCGGGCAGGCGTCGGGATCCTCGAGACAGGCCGGCTTGCGCGCCGTACAGTACTCGCGACCGAACTGGATCGTCGCCGTGTGACCGAACCCGCACTTCGCCGCGGGGACGTCGCGCTCGAGGGCGGCCCGGACGTCCTCGTGGTCCGCGTCAGGACTCGCGATGCCCATGCGGCGGTAGATCCGATGGACGTGCGTGTCGACGGGGAAGACGCCGCCGCGACCGCCCGCGAACAGCAACACGCAGTCGGCGGTCTTCGGACCGACGCCCCTGACCTCGAGGAGCGTCTCGCGGACGACCGACGGCTCCTCGTCTTTGACGAATGCGTCGAACGCCACGGCCGAGCCGAACTCCTCGAGGACCCACGCGGCGGTGTCGATGATGGTCTCGGACTTCTGGTTGTACAGGCCCGCGCCGCTGATCGTCTCGGCGAGCGTCGATCGCTCGGCGCTCGCGAGGGATTCGGCGAGGTCGATACCGTCGCCGCCGTAGCGATCGATCAGCGCGTCGTGAGCCGGCTGGCTCGCCTTGTCGCTGGTGTTCTGGCTCAGTATCGTTCGCACGAGGCAGGTGAACGCATCGCGGCCGCCGTACTCTTTCTGCCAGAACAGCTCGCCCAATCGGTCGATGACCTCCTCCGCGCGGGTTTCCGCGGTGGCCGGATCGAACTCGGCCGCTGCCCCGCCGCCCGCCGTGCCACCGCTGATATTGACCGCAGGTTCCGGATCGTCACTCATGTCCTGCCGTTAGGACTCCGAGAGCAAAACCGCGACGGACTTACTGCCGGCAGCCGCCCGGCTCGAGGAACTCCCCCGGTCGATACCCCCACAGCAGCGCCTACTCGACGGTGATCGTCACCGTCGCCTCGGCCCCGTCGGCCAGCGCGGCGACGAGGTCGCGGTCGAATCCCTCGGCCGCGAATTCGGCACCCACCACGACAGTGCGGTCGTCGACGTACTCGCTCGTCCGCCCGACCGCGCTGCGCTCGTTCGTGAACTCGAGGTCGGGATCGCCCCGCCCTGTCACGGACTCCGTGTACCCGCCGGCCTCGATCGTGACCGTGATCGTCGCATCGGCGTCCCGGCACGCGTCGACGAATTCGGGGTCGAAGTCCGCCGGCGCGCGGTCGGCCTCGATCGCGAGAATACAGTCGCCCGCAGGAGTGAGGTAATCGTCTGTCGTCACTTCGAAGGTGCTCGCGTGCTCGGCGCTGACGTTCTCGTGGCCGCGAGCACGAATGACTTCGTCCATGGCTGGCGATTCGTTGCGGGGCGGAAAACGGGATCGAATCGGACCGGCGCAACGGCGCGACGCCGCGGTTCGTCACGTTCCGACTCGAGAGGCGAACAGTCCCTAGGACGTGGACCGATAGCCGGTTCGGAACTCGCGAACCCCCGCACCGATGACGTTCCCGAGGACGACGACGAACAGGATCCCGACCAGCCCGATGGTCGTCTCGTCGTGGGGAGAGCCGGTCGCAATGCCCGCGATCGCCGCACTTACCCCGCCGACGACTCCGAAGACGGCCAGTCCCAACTGGAGGGACGACCCGCTCCGCCGCGACAGGAGGTACTGCGGAAGTCCGACGCCGACGGCCAGATAGATGGCCGTTCCGGCGGCCGTCACCCCGAGTATCGCGGGGCTCGCGGTGAGGAAGCCGGTGATGCCGGCGAGCAACAGTGCGAGGACGAAGCAGCCGCCGACGACGAGTGCGTCGTTCATATCTCGTCGCATGATGTCAGCAGAGGAATAGCTTCCGGGACTCGAGATCGCTCGCCGCTCAGACCAGGCTCGTGCCGTCGAAGTCGCCGCGACTGTACTCGACGTCCATCAGGTCGAGGATCGTCGGCGTGATGTCGAACAGGTCGGCGTCGTCGATCGTCGCGTCGGCGTGGTCGATGTACAGCGACGTGTCGTCGAAGCTGTGCATTCCGTTTCGCGGCCCCGTGTCGAAGATCTCCGAGTCGCCCTTGAATCCGGACTTGAGGTCGAAGCCGTTGGTCGGAATCGCGACCAGATCCGGCGCGATGTCGTCGTGGTCGCCGCGGAACGCCTCCTCCTTCTCGACGACGCGCTCGACCACCTTGTTGCCGTTCGGTCCCTCGAGGGCCTCGAGGTCGGCCTTGAGCTCGTCTCTGACCGCGTCGTACTCGTCTTCGGGGACCGAGCCGCGCGGTTCGCGGCCCTCGAGGTTGATGTAGAAGCGGCCGGGGATGAACGAGTAGGCCTTCGTGTCGTCGGCGATGTCGTTCAGCTCCTCGGGGTCGTCGGTCCGGAAGGAGAGCCAGCCCTCCTCTCGGAGCCACTCGTTGAAGTGAACTTCGTAGTCGAGGCTGGTGAAGCCGTGGTCGGAGGCGACGATCATGGTGACGTCGTCGGGCAGCGATTCCCGAAGCCGGCCGATGTAGTCGTCGACTTTTGTGTAGAACTCGATGAACGCCTCCTTGTTCTCGCCGTCGCGCTCGTAGTCCCTGAAGAGGAAGTGGTTGACCCGGTCGGTCGTCATGAAAACGCCGAAGAACAGGTCCCAGTCGTCCTCCTCGATGTAGTGCTGGAAGGCCTCGAACCGTGCGTCGATCGTCGCGTGTGCATCTTCGATGAACTCGGACTTGTCCTCCTGGTGGCCGAGTTTCGGATTGACGTCGATCCGGTAGTCGAGCGTCTCGAGGTAGTCGCGAACGTCGTCGGGATACGCCGCCTTGTCGAGTCCGGGCGAGAGGAAGCCCGAGACCATACGCTGGACGTTGCGCTGGGGTGGGAAGGTGACGGGGACGTTCATCACCGTCGCTTTCCGGCCGTTCTCCTGGACGCGGTCCCAGACTCGTTCGGCCTGGACCTCTCGGCCCATCGGGACGTAGGTATCGTAGGAACCGACTTCGCGATCCTGAAAACCGTAGACGCCGGTCTCGCCGGGGTTCATCCCGGTCGTCAGCGACGGCCAGCAGGCGCTGGATTCCGGCGGGACGATGCTCGAAATCTCCGCGGCGGTCCCGTCGTCGGCGATCGCAGCGAAATTCGGAAACAGTTCCTCGTTCTCCGAAAGGAGACTATACGGCACGCCATCGACCCCAATAAACGCGACCCGGGGATCACCGTCGCCCCGTAATCGATCGAACAGACCCATGGACGGACGTAGTTCGAGCGCACACAAGAAGGTTCGTTTCGAGACAGTGTTTTGCGAATTGCTGACACTCCATGCCTTGTGTTGACAATCGACCGGGACGACCAGCGCTGGGACGAATTACGGTGATTGCCAGACGTCGGTAGAGAGGGCGGGCGACGATCGGGACGAGCTGGCGGGAGCCGTCGATCGGCTAATCGACGCGACCGCTCGAGTCGTCGGGATCGAAGTTGGTCGGGACGACCGTGGGATGGGCCATACCGACGGCTGATTTGGTCGCGTCGTCGGCCGAAGATGACGGTTTCGGGGAATGATCGGATGCTGCCATACAGGGACGACTACGGCGCTCTCGGGGATAAAATTACCCATGCTCATAACGCATGTCCCGGCCCGACATCGATAACTCTCGGGAATCGGATCGGAGCGATAGCGACAGAACGGATCGCACCGGGGTCGCGGTGCGCGGCTAGAAGTGCTCGTCGTAGAGGTCCTGGGCGTGCTCGATCGCGTCGTAGGCGGCCTGCCTGTCCTCCCAGCCCTGTGTCTCGACTTCCTTCCCCTCCTCGAGGTTCTTGTAGGTCGCGAAGAACTCGTCGATCTCGTCGAGTTCCTGCTGTGGGATGTCCTCGAGGTCCTCGATGTGATCGTAGCGCGGGTCCTCCGAGGGAACGGCGATCACCTTGTCGTCTTGCTCGCCGTCGTCGTCCATCTTCATGAGGGCGACGGGACGGGCCTCGATGACGCAGCCGGGGAACGTCTGATCCTCGACGAGGACGAGCACGTCGAAGGGGTCCTCGTCGTCGTAGTACGACTGCGGAATGAACCCGTAGTCGCTCGGATAGTGGACGTTGCTGTGGAGGACACGGTCCAGCACGACGCCCGGGACGTCCTTGTCGTACTCGTACTTGTTTCGCTCGCCCTTGAGACATTCTACGACGGCATAGATCTCTTCCGGCGGATTCGGTCCAGTTTCGAGGTCTTCCCAGAGGTTGACCATGTACCGGAGAATCCACGGTCGATCAAAAAGTACTTTCGTAATCGAGTGTCACTACCTACGTGACGGTTGCCAGATAATCGACAGACGCGAATCGGGCACAAACACCAGTGTCCGGCGGCGCTGCGGCCGGTTTCGGGCTGTCTGACCGGCTGATACGAAGGAATAGTTGACAAGTCTTAAATAGTCTGGTGACATTTACACAGGTATGTCAGAGGCACAATCAATCACCGGCGAAGAAAGTATTGCGCGCGAACTCACAGCGTTTCAGAACAACATCCTCGTCATCCTCGCCAAAGAGCCGATGTACGGACTGGCGATCAAACGCGAGCTCGAGGACTACTACGGGACCGAAGTAAACCACGGCCGACTCTACCCCAACCTCGACGAACTCGTCGACCTGGGTCTGGTCGAGAAGAGCGAACTCGACAAGCGAACCAACCAGTACTCGCTGACCGACGACGGCTACGACGCCGTCCTCGACGGACTCCAGTGGACCCTCTCGAAGGTCGTCACGGGCGACGACCGCGCCGACGAGATCACCGAGATCGTCGAAAACAGCTACTAGAACTGACTCTCCGGGACCGGCTCTCCCGCCGTCTCGAAGACCAGACGAATCGATTCCGCGATAACCTCCTGTTGTTTTTCCGACGGCCAGGCGTTCCGAACGACGTAGTCCGTCCGAAACTCCGCTAACTCTTCGCCCGTCAGCGATTCCATCGGCTTCGCGTAGTGATTGCCCGCGAAGTCAGCGAGCACTGCCGCGTTATCGCCGTGAACGTCGCCGTGGGCCTCCCTGACGTCCGCCACGAGGGCTCGGTTGTGCTCGTCGACCGCTTCCCAGTCGTCCGGATCCTCGGTCCCCTCGAGCGGAATTTCGACCGCACGGTCGATGTTCTCGATCCGTTCGGTCCTGATGACGCCCTCCTCGTGCCACTCGTCGGGATGGCAGACGAGGACGTCGTCGCCGTCGTCGTCGCGGATGCGCGACGTGAAGTCGTGCTCGTCGAGCAGTTCGTCGCGACGGGTCTCGTAGGCCTCGATCTCGTTGTCGTCGACCGCGGAGCGCTCGAGTCGAGTGAGGCGTTCGATTTCGTCGACGACGTCCCTGGGGAGTTCCGTGTCGTTGGTCTCGGCCTCGGCACCGTCTCCAGTGTCGGCCTCGGCATCGGCGTCGATCGCGTTCTGATCGGTCATGGACGATCGTACGTGTTCGAACGGTTTTGCCCTTGCCGATCCGGTCTCGGCGGTCAGTACTCGCCCGGATCGACACTAGGCCTGATCCAGCGCCTCGTTGACCAGCTCGTCCGCACGCTCGTTCGCTTCGCGCGGCACGTGCTCGAGCGTCCACTCGTCGAAGGCCCGCAGGAGTTCGTGGACGGTCACGCGCTTTTCGCGGAGTTCGGGGTTGTTGGTGTCGTACTCGCCGCGGACCTGCTTGACGATGAGTTCGGAGTCGCCGCGGGCGTGGACTTCGTCGTAGTCGTAGTCGCGGGCGGCCTCGAGCGCCGTGATGAGCGCCTCGTACTCGGCCTGATTGTTCGTCGCCGTGCCGATCGTCTCGCCGCCTTCGGCGACGATCCCGTCGCCCGTGACGACCACCCAGCCGATCGCGGCCGGGCCGGGATTCCCCCGGGAGCCGCCGTCGAAATAGACGTGGGCACGGCCGCCGCCCTCCCGGAGCAGCGCCTCGATGTCACGCGGATCCGATCCCTGAATCACGACCTTGTCGTCGTAGGCGACCGCGCTCGCACCGCCGCGACTCGCCCGCCAGCGCTCGTGATCGGTGTTTCCGGAGTCGACGGCGACACCCGCCTCCTCAAGTCGTTCGCGAGCCGCCTCGACGTCGCACTCGATGACCGGCATTCGTCTCGGTCATCGGCCAGTCCCGGATAAAATCCTTCCGATTCTGAATCGTAAACTTCCACTTTCAAACCCCCTATCGACTGTTTTCGGGTGTTACGCTTCAGTGCCGCAAAACGTCCACCAAACATTTATATACTATGGTGATACTACTATAAAAGTGCGATGACACGGTCCACCCGCCAGCGGGAGCGAACGCGCGAGACGGACGAGACCGAGGATCAGGAGGGGGTACGTGCCTGCCCCGAGTGTGAATCGGATAATCTCGTTAAGGACTCCGACCGGGGTGAGCTCATCTGTGAAGACTGTGGGCTCGTCGTGGAGGAAGAACAGATCGATCCCGGCCCGGAGTGGCGGGCGTTCAACCACCAGGAACGACAGGAAAAGTCCCGCGTCGGCGCGCCGACGACGCAGACGATGCACGACAAGGGACTGACGACGACGATCGACTGGAAGGACAAAGACGCCTACGGACGCTCGATTTCTTCGAAAAAACGCAGCCAGATGCACCGGCTGCGCAAGTGGCAGGAGCGCATCCGCACCAAAGACGCCGGCGAGCGTAATCTCCAGTTCGCGCTCAGCGAGATCGACCGGATGGCCTCTGCACTCGGTGTCCCACGTTCTGTCCGCGAGGTCGCGTCGGTCATCTACCGACGCGCGCTCAAGGAAGACCTCATCCGCGGTCGCTCGATCGAAGGCGTCGCGACGTCCGCACTGTACGCCGCCTGTCGAAAGGAAGGAATTCCGCGAAGCCTCGAGGAAATCTCGGAAGTCTCCCGCGTCGAACGCAAAGAGATCGGTCGCACGTATCGATACATCTCGCAGGAACTCGGCCTCGAGATGCGTCCCGTCGACCCGAAAAAGTACGTCCCCCGATTCTGTTCCGAACTCGAACTGTCCGAAGAGGTCCAGACCAAAGCCAACGAGATCATCGAGAAAACGGCCGAGGAAGGGCTACTGTCCGGGAAGTCACCGACCGGGTACGCCGCGGCCGCGATCTACGCTGCGTCCCTGCTCTGCAACGAAAAGAAGACCCAGCGCGAAGTCGCAGACGTCGCACAGGTGACCGAAGTGACGATTCGGAACCGCTACCAGGAACAGATCGAAGCGATGGGCATTCACGGCTAACCGTCGCCGCGCCGTTCCAGACCCGTTTTTTATCGCATCGCGATACCGAACCGACACCGAGTTGTTGTCCCACGAGTCCGGACTCACGTACTGGTGGCTCGAGAAAACCAGCCGATCGCTAGCGATCGCAGGCAGTACTGTCGTCGGAAAACGCTGCTATTCGTCTTTGCCGACGCTGATGACCTGCAACAGCGAGTAGATGGGGACGCCCTCGAGCTCCTCGAGACCCTGTTTGTCCGCGAGGACGATACAGGCGAGCGGTTTGCCGCCTTCGGCGCGGATCGCCTCGATCGTCTCGCGCATGGTCGTCCCGCTGGTGATGGTGTCGTCGACGATGTAACACTCGCGGTCGCGGATGCTGGCGAAGTTCCGCGAGAAGGTGCCGCCGAGTTCCTCGATATCGCCTTCCTCCCACTGGTGTTTCGCGGGGGTGTAGGTCCCGAGGTCGGTTTCGAGCTCGCTGGCGACGAGGGTCGCGATGGGGCCGCCGGCCTTCTCGATGCCGATCGTCAGGTCGACGTCCTCGCCGTGTTTGGCGAGCATGTCGGCCATCGCCTCGGCGATGGCGCTCATTCGCTTGCTGTCCCGTCCGATGGCGGACCAGTCGACGTGGATGTCCTGCGGACCGCTCCGGCCGTTATCCGGTTCTGGAGGGGTCTGGTCGGTCTGTTGGGGGCTCGTGCTGCTCCGTTCGACGAGCCAGCTCGCGGTCTCTCGGGAGACGTTCAACTCGTCCGCGATTTCACCCTTCGAGAGGCCGCGGGAGGCGAGCTCGGCCGCGCTCTCGATGAGATCGTCGACGTTTTTCATATGCCTTCGAATTCGACCGCCGTTTTTATAGTCGTGTCGTCATCCGCAGGGGTTGCCGACCCGTGTCCGCCAGCGGCGACCGACGCGGTCGCTTCGGGGAACGCTCGATCGAACGCTTCGAGGCCGTAGACGCCGCTGACGAGGTCCTCGAGGGCCCAGTCGGGAAGCGCGGAGAGGGTATCGATCGCTCGCTCGAAGTGTCTGCGATTCGAATTGACGCTGCCGACGAGGGCCTTGTTGTGGAGAACGAGTTCGCGGTGGAGGCGGCCGCCGTCGACGTCGAACTCCCAGTCGCCGGGGACGCCGAGCAGGGCGGCGACGCCGTTGGGTGCGAGCGCCTCGATCGACTCGAAGGCGTGTTTCGCGTACCCCGTCGCCTCGTAGACGAAGTCCATTTGTTCGTAGGCGGTCGGTATCTCGGGGACTGGCGTCTCCCGGGAGTCGATGTACGTCGCGCCGAGTTCTTCGATAATGTCGATGGAGGGGTCGGGCCGATCCCGGCGGCCGAGACAGTAGACACGATCGTACCCCAGCGTCTCGGTGAACATCGCGACGGTCAACAGTCCCAGGGAACCGTTCCCGAGGACGATCGCGGATTCGGGCTGCCAGTCGAACGCCGATCGGGTCGCGCGGGCGTGCTCGATCGCCTTCTCGGTGATGCTGATCGGTTCGACGAGGAATCCGAGCGGTGCCAGGTCCGCCGGAATCGGCACGAGACAGTCGGCCGGGCTCGTTACGTACTCCGCCATGAACCCGTGGGCTCCGACGATACCCCGTTCGACGTACTCGCCTTCGGGTGCCATATCCGGCTCACCGTTGTCGAAGTACTCGTTTCGCTCGACGCCGGCGGGCAGCCGTCGAACCGTCGGGACGACGTACTGTCCCTCCTCGAGGTCGGTTCCGTTCGCATCCTCGACGACGCCGACGGCCTCGTGGCCGAGAATCAACTGGTCTTCGCCCTCGGGAACGCCGCCGTGGCTGCCTTCGATGACCTCGTAATCGGTACCGTCGACGCCCACGCGGCAGATCCGAACGAGGGCCTCGCCCGCCGACGGCTCGGGAACGGGCCGCTCGACGATTTCGGGGACGCCCGCCCCGGGCGCAACTGCGATGGCTTTCATGCTCCCAGGTAGGAACCGTGAGGGTAAATATTTATTCCTAATCGAGTAAATACCTTGAGTATCCGATGATCGAACCGTCGACCGGACACGAGCGGACGAAAACGGGGTGCCGAACCGAGCGATACCGGAAACGATTATCCGCCTCCCACTGCCTGTAGTCCACATGGAACGATACGACCTCATCTACCAGCTCTACGACGAGTACGACACGAAGACGTTGCGGGAGTACCAGGAGTTCGTCGACGTCTTTCCCGCGGTCGATTCGCGGGTCGCCCTCGAGCACTGGCAGGGCGCGACCGAGGAACTCGAAGAACGCAAGGACGAGATCCGGTCGTCGTTCGCGGCCGGCGAAACGTTCGCGGAGATCGCCGCGCGGGCGACCCGCGATCAGGCCTTCACCGCGCTCGACCTCGAGGCGAAGTACGGCCGCGCGGTGAACGTCCTCGTGCTCGACGTCGACGAGACGCTGCGCTCCGCGGGCGGGACCGACAACGAGATTCCCCGAGACACGCTGCATCTGTTGACCGAGTTCCACGACGCCGGCGTGCCCATCGTCATCTGCACGGGCCAGACTCTGGAGAACGTCAAAGGGTTCGCGATCCAGGGGCTGGGCAGCGAGATCGTCCACTCGGGCGACCTGTCGATCGTCTACGAGGCGGGGACGGGCGTGTTCACGCCGGGCCACGGCGCGGACACGAAGCAACTGCTCTACGAGGACCTCGAGGAGTCGATTCGGACCGTCTTCGACGACGTCCGATCGCGCGTGCTGCCCGAGGCCCCCGAGGAACTGCGACGGGGCTGTCACCTGCAGGGCAACGAGTTCAACGTCACGATGAAGCCCAACTACGAGACGGGGTCGACGGACGCCCGCGAAATCATCGACGAGGCGCTGGTCTACCTCATCGACCTGCTCGCCGACGCCGTCGGGACGACCCTCGAAGGAGACGGTGATGCCGCCGGCGAGAGCGCTCCCGAGTCGGACGACGGGGACGATGGCAACGGCGAGACGAAACTGGCCGGCGAGACCGTCGTCGACTGGACCCGCGCGTTCTACGCGGCGCAGGATCCGGAAATCAGGGCCGTCCTCGAGGGCGAGGGGGCCTACCCCGACCTCGACGCCGGGGAGGTGCCCGACGACCTCGCGGCGGTCCTCGAACGGATCGACGTCGCCTACTACGAGGCCGACGCGGCCGAGATCGGGAGCCTCGAATTGAACAAGGTCGTCGGCGTCGAACGCGCGCTGGACGTGCTCGGCGTCGACGACCCGTTCGCGCTCGTCATGGGCGACTCCAAGAGCGATCTCCGCGTCATGGAGTGGGTCGCCGAGAACGACGCCGGGATCGCAGCCGCGCCGGAACACGCTTCGCAAGACACCTTAGAACACGTCCTCGAAACCGACGAGCTCGTCTTCGATCGGGGCAAGAGCGCGGACGTACTCCAGACGGTGTACGCGCTCAATCGACTCGCCCGTCTGGGGTAGCGTCACCGATCACCGACCACCGTCGATATCCCGGTTCCGTCATCGGTTTTTGACCGTCATCAGGGGGCACGTGTTCCCTTAAACCCCCGGAACACAAAGGCCGGCTCATCAACCGTATTCGAGTCCTCCCTTCTATCAGCACGATCCGGTGAGCGTGGTCGTCAGCACAGTACGAGCTGTCGTCGGCGGGACGTACCGAACGCGAACGAACGGATCGGGTTGGAGACGTCTCGAGCGGACGGACCACGCGACGGCGGCGTCGGTCGCCGATCGGACCCGAGTCAGCGCTACGAGGTGAGTACCAATGACGACGATCGCAGCACTCTCTATTTCGACGGACGAGTTCGCACTCGCAGAGACCGTCCAACGACTACCAGGCCTCGAGGTTCGCGTCGAAAGCGTCGTCGCGGAGGGGCCGCGCCGAACGGCACCGCTCGTCTGGTTCTCGAACGTCAATCGGGAGGACCTCGAGCCCGCCCTGGACGCGGACCCGACCGTCGACGAGTTCCGGCAACTACTCGGAAACACGGCGGACGGCGAACTGTTCTACCGGCTTCAGTACAGCGAGGAGGTCGGCTCGGTCTGTCGGTGCGTGTACGAACACGGTGGAACGGTTCTCGATGTCCGAATCTCCGACGGGCAGTGGACGCTCCGGCTCCTCTTTCCGCACCGCGAGGAGCTTTCGAGCGCCGTGTCCGACATCGAAGACCGCGGCGTCCGGATCGACGTCAAACGAATGGTCGAGGCCGGCCAGGACGAGGAGCTCGAGACGACCGCGGCGCTGACCGACCCCCAACAGGAGGCCATCGCCGAGGCCTACCGGCAGGGCTACTACGACGTCCCCAGGGAGATCTCGCTCGAGGAACTGGCGAACGAACTCGACATCTCCCATCAGGCGCTCTCCGAGCGACTCCGCCGAGCGAACCGCGTCCTCGCTGGCGAGCAGTTGGACGAGCCGGGGAGCGAGATGGCGACGCCCGATTGAGGCTCGAAGCGCCGCCAGCGAGATCGTTCGAACGCGACGTGGCGGACAGCCGGCAATCGTTTTTTGCACGCGCTCGATGGAGGATCGCCCATGGCGTATCACGATCCCGGCGCTGCCGATCCGCTGTCGCTCTACGGCGTCGTCCCGCCGACCGTCACCGCGTATCACGAGGACGAGTCCGTCGATTACGAGACGACGGCCGCACACGCACGCTTCGTCGTCGACCGCGGCGCTCACGGGGCGTTCCCGCTGGGAACCAACGGCGAGTTCCCGCTGCTGTCAGGCGAGGAACGCGACCGGGTGGTCGAAGCGGTCGTCGACGAAGTCGGCGACGAGGTCCCAGTAATCGCCGGCGTCGGCGCACCGAGTACGTACCGGACCGTCGCCCACGCCGAGCACGCCGAGTCGGTCGGCGCGGACAGCATCGTCGTCGTGACGCCGTACTACTATCCGCTGGACCACCGGGGTGCCCTCGAGCACTACCGACGGGTCGCAGAGGCCGTCTCACTCCCGGTCTACATCTACCACATCCCGAGCAAGACCGGCAACGAACTGTCCCTCGAGACCCTCGCCGACCTCGCGGCGATCGACGCCGTCGCGGGGGTCAAGGACTCGAGCAAGGACGTCCCCTGGCTCGCCCAGGCGATCGACGCCCATCCGGACCTGACCTTCCTCGCCGGATCGGACTCGCTGGTCTTCACCGGGCTCGAGGTCGGGTGCTCGGGGGCAGTCAGCGCCGTCGCGAACGCCTTTCCCGAACTCGTCGTCGACTGTTATGCGGCCTACGACGCGGGCGAGGAGGATAGAGCGCGCGAGCTGCAGAGCGACATCTTCCGGGTGCGCAACGCGTTCAAAACCGGCGGTGCGTACATGTCCGGCGTCAAGACCGCGCTCCGGATGCGCGAGTTCGACGCCGGGCCGCTGCGGAGCCCGCTTCGGCGCAAAGACGACGACTCCGCCGCGGAGATGCGCGAGCGGCTTCGGGGGCTGGATCTCGAGGGGATCTGAGGGCCGCCCGTCGGCCCGCGAGCACGACACGGAGATTTTTGCCACGGCCGTCGAATGGCCGCCATGGCACTCACCGAGGAGCAGGCTGCAGTCCGCGACGTCGTTCGAGAGTTCGCCGGCGAGGAAATCAGGCCGACCGCGCTCGAGGCAGACGAGAAGCAGGCGTTCCCGGAGGACGTCTGGGACGGACTCGCCGATCTCGACCTGACCGGGCTGACGGTTCCCGAGGAGTACGGCGGCTACGACGCGGATCCGGTGACGGCCGCCGTGGTCAACGAGGAGGTCGCGTATGGCATGTTGGCCGTGGCGACGGCGCTGTCGGTCCACTCGCTCGCGACCTCCTGTATCGCCGAGTTCGGCAGCGAGGACCAGCAGGAACGCTGGTTGCCCGAAATGGCCGCGGGTCGTCCGGTAGGTGCCTTCGCGCTCTCGGAGCCCCACGCCGGATCGAATCCCGCGGAGATGTCGACGGTTGCGAGGCGGGACGGGGACGAGTACGTCATCGACGGCGAGAAACAGTGGATCACGAACGGCCGGCGCGCCGGCGTCTACGTTCTCTTCGCGAAGACCGACCGCGACGATCCGTCGTCGGTCACGCAGTTTCTCGTCCCCGGCGACGTCGACGGGCTGACCGTCGGCGAGAAAGAGGACAAACTCGGCTTGCGCGCCAGCGACACCACGAGCCTGACGTTCGACGACGTTCGGATTCCGGCCGCAAATCGACTCACCGAGGAAGGAAAGGGCCTCTCCGCCGCATTCCACATCCTCACCGGCGGCCGGATCGCCATCGCCGCCCAGTCGGTCGGCCTCGCACGGTGTGCCCTCGACGAGGCGACGGCCTACAGTCAGGAGCGCGAGCAGTTCGGCGGCCCCATCTCGGACATCCAGACGATCCGGCACAAACTCGCCGAGATGGCGACCAGGACGCGAGCCGCGCGATTGCTGACGCGGGACGCCGCCCGGAAGCGAGCGGCCGGCGGTGCGGCGCTCGAGGCCAGCATGGCGAAGTACTTCGCGAGCGAGGCGGCGATGTTCGCGACCAACGAGGCCGTCCAGATCCACGGCGGCTACGGTTACGTCACGGAGGGCGAGGTCGAGCGCCTCTACCGCGACGCCAAGATCACCGAGATCTACGAGGGGACGACGGAGATCCAGAAGACGGTCATCGCGCGGGAGTTGCTCGATTGAACCACACCGAACAGGGCCGTCGCGATACCGGTGGACGGGTGGTGCGACCGAAGTTCCTATTCCCCTGTCGCTCGTATCAGCGGCCGTGACCGAGTACGATGCCGTCGTCTACGATCTGGACGGAACGCTCGTCGATCTGGACGTCGACTGGAACGCGGTTGCCATCGACGTCCGCGCAGTGTACGACGACGCGAACGTCGAGCCGCCGAGCGACGGGCTCTGGGACATGCTCGAGGCCGCGGCCGACGTCGGACTGGCCGCCGAGGTAGAAGCGGCCATCGCCACCCACGAACACGACGGTGCGCGGACCTCGGATCGACTCGCCCGCGCGGACGAACTGCTCGAGCGGTCGCTCCCGGCGGGCGTCTGTTCGCTGAACTGCGAGCGGGCCTGCCGGATCGCGCTCGAGGAACACGCGCTGACGGCCGCGGTCGGCCCCGTCGTCGGCCGCGATACGGTCGGGACGTGGAAGCCCGATCCGGAGCCGCTGCTCGCGACGATCCGGGCGCTCGAGGTCGACCCGGAGCGGGCGCTGTTTATCGGTGATTCGGCGCGCGATCAGCGGACGGCAGAACGGGCGGGCGTCGACTTCGAGTACGTCGGCGACGGGCCGTCGGGCGTGTGAACCCGGTCCATCGCTCGCGGATTCGGGTCGCTACGTCTGTGTGCGCTTGGCGTACGCGAACACCACGAGCGACGTGACCAACCAGACGGGGGCGCCGACTCGGATCGCGAACTCGACGCGATCGGCCCACGTGGGAAGGGTCGCGGTCGCTGACAGCGCGGCGACGAGCGGCGCGCCGACGAGGATGGTCGCGACGAAGGTCGTCTGCATTACCCAGCCGTAATCGACCCCGTCGGGAGCGGTCGTGTCGACGCGTTCGGGCACAGATGGGTATGACTACCCGGTCCTCTTAAATACGCCGGCTCGTCCGAGAGCGGACGACGCGAGGTATCAGAAAAACAACGACGTTTAATCGTGGGGCACCAATCTCTGCGTATGCCTACCGTGCGGGACATCAGGGCAACCGCTGGCGAGGAACCGATCACGATGTTGACAGCCTACGATGCGCCCACGGCGTCGATCGTGGACGAGGCCGGCGTCGACATCATTCTCGTCGGCGACAGCCTCGGCAACACTACTCTGGGTCACGAGAACACGCTCCCGGTGACCGTCGACGATATGGCCCGGCACACCGGCGCGGTCGCGCGTGCGACCGACGACGCGCTCGTCGTCGCCGACATGCCGTTCCTCTCGATCGGCGTCGACGAAGCGGCCAGTATCGAGAACGCCGGACGGATGCTCAAGGAGGAGGACGCACACGCGGTCAAACTCGAGTGCGGTCCCCACACCGTCGATCTCACCGAAAAACTGGTCGAGCTCGGAATCCCCGTGATGGCCCACCTCGGGCTGACGCCCCAGCACGTCAACCAGTACGGCGGCTACCCGCGACAAGGAACGGAGCAGGCGGCCGCGGAACGCATCCTCGAACTGGCTCAGGCGCACGCGGATGCCGGGGCGTTCTCGCTCGTCCTCGAGCACGTGCCGTCGAACCTCGCGGCCGATGTGACGGCGGCGCTGGATATTCCGACGATCGGGATCGGTGCCGGTCCTGACTGTGACGGACAGGTCCTCGTGGTCGACGACGCGGTCGGACTCAGCGAGTGGTCGCCATCGTTCTCGAAACAGTTCGGGAACGTCCGTCGGGAGATGGAATCCGCCGTCGGAGAGTACGTGTCGGCGGTCGAGTCCGGCGAGTTCCCCGCCGAGGAACACAGCCACGAAGAGGGCGATCTCGAAGACATCTACTGAGCGGTCGACGCTCGACACGGTGTAGGTGACTCCCGCACGGGGCGGGGATCGATATCTGAGAGGGGGCGCAGGTTCCGACTACGTCCCGTTCGCGACGATGGTCCGATTCCCCGACATATTAGGGCAATAATACCACATATAATCATAAGCCACACACAGTGGCAGTATTTATATGTCGTGGTAGAGTGTGTCGAGACACAGCGCGGAGGATCACACCATTTCAGAATCTTCGAGCCACACGCCCGGCGAGCGGGGGTGGGCCGCCGATCGGTCGTCGCGGCTACAGCACGTCACCGTCGAGCAGGAGGACGTGGCCGTCTGTACAATGTTTCCGAAAGAGATCGACGAGGACGTGATGTCGACGAAATGGATCACCGCGACCACCGATTCGTTCGTCCCCCTCGAGCAACGCAGGTAGCACCGACGTTCGGGGATCCCGACGACGACGCTACCCTGGCGCTCGCTTTCTCAGTACCAGTCCCGGCCTCGTTCGCTGTCGACTTCCGCGAGAAATTCGTCGACGACATCGTTGAACGCTGCTGGCCGCTCGACCATCGCCAGATGTGCGGCGTCCTCGATCTCGGCGAGTCCCCCACCGTCGATTTCTTCGGCGAGGTATTCGTGGAACCACGGCGGCGTGAGTTGGTCGTGTTCTCCGTACACTGCCAATGCGGGAGTGTCGATCTCGGCGACGCGGTCGCGGACGTCGAACTCGTGGCAGGTCAGGAAATCCCGGCGCGTGACCGCCTGTCCGCACTCGCGCATCCGCTCCACCGACCGCTCTCGCTGATCCGGGTCGGGGTCGTGGAAGAGCCGGTCCGGTCCGTGGAGGAACTCGACCGCCTGATCGAAGTCCGACTTGAGCCACGTCAGCAGATCCTCGAGCACGCCGAGTCGGGCACCGGTCCCCGTCAGGACGACCGCTTCGGGATCGTACTCGCGCTCGAGGAGGATCTGGAGGACCACGGCACCGCCGAGGGAGCTTCCGACGAGGACCTCCGCGTCGGTCGCCTCGACGACGGCCAGGACGTCGTCGGCGTACGCGGACAACGCCGAGTAGCCGGCGCTCGCATCGATATCGTCCGAGTCGCCGTGGCCGCTGAGATCGATCAGAGCGATCGGCGCCTGATCTGCGAGCGCTCGCTGCCCCTCCCAGACGTCGCGCGACCCACCGCTCCCGTGAATACAGCAGATCGGCGGCCCGTCGTGACCTCGATCGACGACCTCGTACGCCGTTTCCCGGCCGTGATGTGATACCGTTTCCATGTCGAACGACACGACCGGAACGGTGATAAAGACTCGATTCGGCGGAGCCCGGGAGACGCCACCAACGGGAATATAACTGTCCCGGCCCACTATTGCGGTACCGTCTCGGACGAGTATTCGCGGTGATCCTACTGTGAACCACGAACAATCAACTCTCTACCGATACACCGCCTTCATGCGGTATTTCGTCGAAAGGTTTATATAGTGTCGGCGCTAACTTTGGGTTAGTTACAGCATGACTCTCGAACAATTCACCCCCGAAGAGGGGCAGGTGGCCCGACGGTACGAATACGACGACAGCACGGTGATGGCTGTCGACTTCGGTACCGAGGAGGCCGACGCGTCGGTCGACGTCGTCGACGACACGGTTATCGTCGTCCTCGCCGACGACCAGTACGAAATCGAACTCCCTGACGATATCGAGAACGCGCACACGTTTATGAAAAACGGAGTTCTCACTGTCGAACTGGAGGAGGAACTATGAAACTCACTGTCAAACCACTCAAACAGAAGGACGCGGGCCGCGGGCTGGCCGCGATCGACCGCGTCTCCATGAACGAACTCGACCTCGAGAACGGGGACTACATCGTCATCAAGGGCAAGGGCGACAACCAGGCCGTCGCCCGCGTCTGGCCCGGCTACCCCGAAGACGAAGGACGCGGAATCGTCCGCATCGACGGCCGCCTGCGACAGGAGGCCGACGTCGGGATCGACGACAACGTGTCCATCGAACCCGCCGACGTCAAACCCGCCAACTCGGTCACCGTGGCGCTTCCCCAGAACCTGCGCATCCGCGGCGACATCGGCCCGCTCGTGCGGGACAAGCTGAGCGGGCAGGCGGTCACGGAGGGCCAGACGGTCCCGTTCTCGCTCTCCTTCGGGCCCATGGCCAGCTCCGGCCAGTCCGTCCCGCTGAAGATCGCGGGTACCTCGCCGTCGGGCACCGTCGTCATCACGGACTCGACGAGCATCGAGATCTCGGAGACCCCCGCCGAACAGGTCGAATCCGGCGGCGGCGCCTCCGCAGAGGGCGTCCCGAACGTCGCCTACGAGGACATCGGCGGCTTGGACGAGGAACTCGACCAGGTCCGCGAGATGATCGAGCTGCCGATGCGCCACCCCGAACTGTTCCAACAGCTCGGGATCGAGCCGCCGAAGGGCGTCCTCCTGCACGGCCCGCCGGGCACGGGGAAGACCCTGATGGCCAAGGCCGTCGCCAACGAGATCGACGCCCACTTCGAGACCATCTCCGGGCCGGAGATCATGTCGAAGTACTACGGCGAGTCCGAAGAACAGCTCCGTGAAGTCTTCGAGGAAGCCGAGGAGAACGCCCCCTCGATCATCTTCATCGACGAGCTCGACTCCATCGCGGCCAAACGCGAGGAAGCCGGCGGTGACGTGGAACGACGCGTCGTCGCCCAGCTGCTCAGCCTGATGGACGGTCTCGAGGAACGAGGCCGCGTCACGGTCATCGCCGCGACCAACCGGGTCGACGCGATCGATCCCGCGCTCCGTCGCGGCGGTCGCTTCGACCGCGAGATCGAGATCGGCGTCCCCGACAAGGAGGGCCGCAAGGAGATCCTGCAGGTCCACACCCGCGGGATGCCCCTCGACGAGGGCATCGACCTCGATCAGTACGCCGAGAGCACGCACGGCTTCGTCGGTGCCGACCTCGAGTCGCTGGCCCGCGAGAGCGCGATGAACGCGCTCCGTCGCATCCGCCCCGAACTCGACCTCGAGTCCGAGGAGATCGACGCCGACGTGCTCGACTCGCTCGAGGTCACCGAACGCGACTTCAAGGAGGCGCTCAAGGGCATCCAGCCCTCCGCGATGCGCGAGGTCTTCGTCGAAGTCCCCGACGTCACCTGGAACGACGTCGGTGGGCTGGGGGATACCAAAGAGCAGCTCCGCGAGACGATCCAGTGGCCCCTGGACTACCCCGAAGTGTTCGAGCAGATGGACATGCAGGCCGCCAAGGGCGTCCTCATGTACGGCCCGCCGGGCACGGGGAAGACCCTGCTCGCGAAGGCCGTCGCCAACGAGGCTCAGTCGAACTTCATCTCGATCAAGGGCCCCGAGCTGCTGAACAAGTACGTCGGCGAGTCCGAGAAGGGCGTTCGCGAGGTCTTCGAAAAGGCGCGGTCGAACGCACCGACCGTGATCTTCTTCGACGAGATCGACTCGATCGCGGGCGAACGCGGCCAGCGCCAGGGTGACTCCGGCGTCGGCGAACGCGTCGTCTCCCAGCTCCTGACCGAGCTCGACGGCCTCGAGGAACTCGAGGACGTCGTCGTGGTCGCCACGACCAACCGCCCGGACCTCATCGACAGCGCCCTGCTCCGTCCCGGCCGGCTCGACCGACACGTCCACGTGCCGGTCCCCGACGAGGACGCGCGCAAGGCGATCTTCGAGGTCCACACCCGCAACAAGCCCCTGGCCGAGTCGGTCGACCTCGAGTGGCTCGCGGGCGAAACGGATGGCTACGTCGGTGCCGACATCGAGGCCGTCTGTCGCGAAGCGTCGATGGCAGCCAGCCGCGAGTTCATCAACTCGGTCGATCCCGACGACATGGACGACACCATCGGCAACGTTCGCATTAGCCGCGACCACTTCGAACACGCGCTCGGCGAGGTCAACCCGAGCGTCTCCCCCGACACCCGTGAGCAGTACGAGGAGCTCGAAGACGAGTTCCAGCGGGCCGAACCCGGACAGGACGAACAGCTCGGACGCACCTTCCAGTAAGGTCTGCGTCCGCGGCAGCGACCGGCGTTGCCACCGTTCGCGTTCCGCCTCCGACCGCTCACTTCATTTTTCGACCGCCGTACGGTTCGCATATCGTTGGTAGTAGTCTTCCTACTAGCAGCTTCGAACTCGAGTACCACGGGTCGATAGTCGAAGACGGACCGATCGCAGAGAAGCGAGTCCGCTCGGTCGATAGATCGCGGACCGATCCGTACGTATCACATAAGTGACTGCCGAAGGAATCCGTTCGGTTCGGGCTCGCGTATCAGTGGGCGATGTCCGCCGGCTCGAGGTCCGCGAGAACTTCGTCGGCGTGGCCGTCGGGCGAAACACCCTCGTAGACCGCCTCGATCCGTCCGTCCGGACCGACGACGTATGTGTTCCGGAAGACGCCGTCGAAGGTGTTCCCGAACATGCGTTTCTCACCGTAAGACTCGTAGAGCGTCGCGACTTCCCCGAACTCGTCCGAGAGCAGATCGAACTCGAGGTCGTAGTCGGCCGCGAAATCCGCGATGTCGTCGACGGGGTCGTCGCTGATGCCGACGACTGCGGCGTCGAGATCGTCGAGTTTCGGGAGCGCATCGTTGAACTCGCAGGCCTCGGTCGTACAGCCGTCCGTGTTGGCACGAGGATAGAAGTAGACGACGAGCCGCTGCCCGTCGAAATCGGAGCGGCGGACCGTCTCGCCGTGTTGGTTTTGCAGTTCGAACTCTGGTGCCTCGTCGCCGGCGTCGAGCATGAATGCGAGTTAGCGACGGGTAATGTATGCGTTACGGTTTCACACGACAGCTGTCCGCGGGGCCGAAACCGAGATCCGATCGCTTCACTCGAGCCGTTCGGCGGCCTCTCGCTCGAGGAGCGGGGCGGCGTTTGCTTCCGGCAGCGTGACCACGTCATCGCTCGACAGGGTGTACTCTCGATCGTCGACGCCGAGAATGGAGCCGATATCGGTGGTGATTCTGACGGTCGCCCGATCGACGTCGGCGGTCGGGTCGTGTGACTCGTCGGGTCCAGAGCCGTCACCTGGGTCCGGGACCGTCGAATCGGCGTCACGGTCCGTCCCCGTGGAGTTCGGTTGCGTCGGGTCCGCAGTATCGACGGCCCCGCCGTCCGTGGAACGGGGAGACGGTTCGTCGGTGTCCTCGATCGGTCGCTCGGACCCATCGGTTCGGCCGGTTTCGGTCGCGTCAGTCGTGCCGACCGACGGTCCGTCGCCGCCCATGACGTCCGCGGGAGAGACCCCGCTCGAGTCCGCTGATTCCGGTTCTGCCTCCGCCGGGGAATGGTCGCCCGGTGACGGCTCCTCGGGCGGTGCCGGCGGCGGGTCGTCCGAAGCCGTGGTATCCGCTGATGGGTGGCCGGGAACCGACTCGGGGTCACCGCGTGTCTCGGCCGAGGCGGGATCGGAGCCGGCCGTCGAATCCGCGTTCGCATCCGGCCCGGCGACCGGATCCGCGACGCCCTCGAGCACGTCCAGCACGCGGCTCTTGTTCGAGCTAATGCGGTCGACGAGGTCGTCGAAGAGGTCGGATTCTTCGGCGGTGAGGCCCTCGTCGTCGGCCGGCATGCCGGCCGCGGCGAGGCTGGCCTGCTTGACGAGTTTCCCCATCCGGCGCTCGTAGATCGCTTCGACGACGTCCTTGGCGGTCTCGATCTCGTCGGTCAGCTGCCCGACCTCGGGCTCGGAAAAGGGATCCTCGGCCTGCTCGGCCACGCGGTCGCGTTCGTCCTCGAGATCGGCGATGTACTCGCCGACCTCCTGATAGAACGAGGGGCGCAGGTTCTGGAGGCTATCCTTCTGGCGCTCCTTGCTCTGGACCGAACGCAGTTCGTCTAGATTCATTGCTGTGCTCACTACCCGTCCCGACGGACGGTCATCGGAACTCCTGACCGGAGTGAACAGTCTCCGGGGTTGTAAACATATCGTCGTCGACGCGATAGAGTCCGACTCACGAGCGGCGGTCAGTCCGACGATCCGACGACTATCGGACGGTGAACGACCCCTCGAGGCCGAGCGTCTGGTGGGGAGCACAGTAGTAGCGATACTCGCCCGGCTCCTCGAACGTGTGGCCGTGTTCGTACCCCTCGTCGTAGGTATCAGACGCCGTTCCCGGCGTTCCCTTCCAGTCCGACCCCTCGGGTTTCGCACGGACACGGAGGTTGTGTCCCGAGTCCATCCAGATCCAGTGAACGGTTTCGCCCGCGTCGATTTCGAAGGACTCCGGATCGAACTGGAACCCGTCGGGAGCGACCTCGACGACCTGTGACGGTGCTTGCTCGAGCGGTGGGGTAATCTCCGTGTCGTCCGAATCCGTCCCCCCTCCATCGTCGGTCTCGTTCTCGGACGGGTCGGAGGGCGGATCCGTTTCCTCACTATTGCCGCCGGTTGCGGTCTCGGCGTCGTCGCTCGAGACGTCGTCCGAGTCCGGCCCCCAGGGATTGGTCAAACAGCCGGAGATACCGACCGCGAGCGCGCTCGCGGTCGTTGATAGCAGTGTTCGTCTGCTTCTGCTCGAATCGACCGATCGGGGACGGTCTCGGAGACCGTCGCCGTCGGTACCGTCTCCGTTCGGTTCGATACTCGAGCCGTTGTCGTCGATGCCCATCTCGTGATCTGTCATGCGTTCCTCACTGGTTCGGCGGGTCGATCGGGGGCTTCCGTGTCGGCGGCTGTGAACGCAACGTCCGCGAGTATCGGCCCTGCGTGGACGACTCCCGTGAGCGCGAACATCCAGGACCGGCTCTCGAGCGGAAACGCCGCCCACGCGACGAGGACGATGACGGCCAGCAGGCACCCGGCGAGATACGCCAGTCGGGTGCGGTCGACGGCGACGATTCCCATCGCCAGATAGCCGATCGCGTAGACCCCGATCCAGGGGTGCCAGAGCGCATATCTCGCCAGCGATTCCGGAAAAAGGCCGGTGACGACGGCGGCGTTGCTCGTCATCGCGATGGCGACGAGGACTCCCCACAACCAGAACGGCGGCCCGTACGTGACAGCGCGCGAGCCGGCTCCGAGGATTACCCCCGCAATCGTTATCGTCGCCAGCAGCCAGAACAGGAGCACGAGTACCGCTCCCTCGACGCCGACCGTTCCGAGGGAACGACCGGGATTCCAGGCGACGTACTGTGTCACGCTCCATCCCGAGAGCCCGACGATCGCGACGATTCCGAGCACCTGATCCACGGTCAGTCCGTCGTGGAGCGTCGAATCGACCGTCCCCGGTTCGGCGGTCGTCATCGGTCACCCGTCGGCGAGGCGCTTCTCGAGTCGTCGCCAGTGTCAGTTCCGGAGCTCGCATCGCGCTCGTATTCGTACGTCCCGGCGTACTCGGCGGCTGTCACGGTGATCTCCTCCAGGGGTTCGTCGCCGACGTCCATCCGTTCCTCGACGTGTTGACCCCATATACCGCCGTGTTTGATCACCTCGAGGTCGCCGCGAACGCACGTCTGACAGGAGAGCCGAAGCCCGTCCGATTCCTCGTGCGGCGGCAGGCTGAGCCGCCGCTGCTCCCTCGAGGCCGGCTCGTCCGTAGCTCCGTCTACCTCGACCGCACAGGTCCCACAGAGTCCGTTGCCGCTACAGTTCGCGACCTGCGTCATCTCGTTGTGCGGCGAGTAGCCGTCGGCACGCAGGAGGACGTCTCGCAACGTCACTCCCTCGTCACACTTGATCTCCCGGTCCCCGAATTGGACCGTCGGCATTCGCCGAAAGGACGGGCTCACACCGTTGTAGATCAGGTCGATCGACCGGGTCATCCAGCAGCCCGCATATTTCCCTGCGGACGCTTCGGTGAGAACGAACTCGTACGTTCGATCTCCTGCCGGATGGCGCGCAAGCACCGTCAGGGTGGCCCGGTCCCCCTCGCGCTCGAGGGGGCCGCGTTCGATCGACTCCGCTGCGAGCAAGCGGTCATGTATCGGCCCCGACAGTGTCGCCCCGAACGTCTCGAGGGAGCCGTGACGGGCTCGAAACTCGGGACTCGCGAAATCGAACAGCGTTCGCACCGCAGGCGATACCGGGTCGCTCGATCCATCATCAGCGTCCGTCTCGGCGGCCTCGAGAATCGATCCGATCTGTGCCCGAACGACCTGTTCCGGGGACAGGGACGGAGCCGGACCCGCTTTGGCGACTGTCCCGTCCTCGCCTGCGGCAGACCCGGGCTCTGTACCGTGTTCGGTGGCCGTCATTGCGTCGCACCTCGTGACGGTCCCCGTGAAACCGATGATTCACGGACCGTGAACTGCTCGAGACGGCGCTCGAGATCGGTCGCGGTCGAGGACAACCAATCGAGTCGGTTCTGAATCTCGTCGGCGATCGTCTGTTGTTCCGCAGCCGCTCTCGCTGCTGTCGACGCTTCAGTCGCGGTCTCCGCACTGATCTCCCGAATCGCTTCGACCGACTCGAGGACGTCAACCGTTCGGGCCGCTTGCGTGTCGGTGGCCTCGTCGATCGCGTCGATCTCGTTCGACGTCGCTCTGACGACCGATTCGACGTCCTCGAGCGCGCCGAGCGCCCCCTCGATCGGTTCCGCACTGCGTTCGATCGCCGCACGCGTCTCCGTGATCTCCGAGACGGCGGCGGCAGTCTGGGATTCGATACCATCTACGATGCGTTCGATATCCGTCGCTGCGCCGTCGGTATCGGCTGCGAGTTTCTTGATCTGTCGAGTCAACCGCTTGGATATCTCGCCGTCGCCGTCACGTGACGCCTCGATCTGGGTGTTGTTCGCCAGATGGCTCGTTCTCCTCGTCATCTCCGAGATGAGATCGGTTATCTCGCCGATCTCGCCGACGAGTTCCGAGAGCGCCTCCATCTCCTCGACCGAACGATCCGTCCGCGCACGAATCTCCGTGAGCTGCTCGAGTGCGTCTTCGGCTGCGGCAGCCCCTTCTCGTGTCGTGCTGGCGGCACGCTCCGAGCGCCTCGCGACGGTAACGGTTTCGGCGGCGATCGCATCGACGCTGTCGGCGAGCGTCTCCATCGCTTCCGCCGTTCCCTCGAGACGGGAGTGCTGGCGGTCGACACCATCACTGATCGACGCCGTCGAGTCGGTCACCGCCATCGCAGACTGATGGACCTGACCGGCGTGGTCGGTCGTTTCGGCGGCGGCTGCCGTGAGCCGCTGACTGTAGGTCCTGATCTCGGCGACCATCGTCTCCGTTTCGTCCATCATCGCGTTGAAATTCGTCGCCAGGGCTTCGAACTGCGGAATCCCGGTTTCCGTCTCCATCCGGCGAGTGAGGTCACCGCGACGACAGGCGGCGAGCGTCTGCGACTGGCTCGTCGCGACCGTCGCGAGTTCCCTGTTCAACGATTCGACGGTCTCTACCTGGGTCGCGAGCTCGTCTCGGAGTTCGGCGACCCGCCAGGAGAGTTGTCCGATTTCGTCCCGTCGCGTCGTCGAAAATTCGGTTCCGTGCGTTCCCTTCTCGACGATGGTCCGCGTCCATCCGTCGAGTTCCCGGAGGCCGCCGACCACCGACTGGCGGACGACTGCCAGCGTCACGACCTGTCCGGCGAGCAGGACGACCAGCGTGAGAACGCCGCCCCGGTAGACGACCTGCGCGCCCTCGAACGTCGTTACGAACCGTGTCGTTAGCTGCCAGATTGCGGTGGCGACGAGAACGGTAGTGAGTAGCGCCATCGCGACGCCGACGACTGCCAGTTTTCCGGTAATGCTTCGCCGCGGATCGAGTTGCCGAGCGAGCGTCGTCCCACGTTGTTCGACCCACGACCGAACGAGTACCGTATCCATACGACCACTGCAGACATATCGGTAAAGAGGATTGTGCGGATTGTCACCCAAATTCGACGGAATTTCGCCACAACTAGTGGGGCTCTGCGCCGTAATCAACCGGGTCGGATTACTCCTTTTCCTTCTCCGCTCGACCGCGTGCCATCAGGAATACGGCGACGTACTCGGGAAGCGATTGGGCGCCCTCGGACACCGAAAACGTATTTCCGTTCAGCTCGACCTCACCGCCGTCGCTCACGTCGACGGTAATCTCGTGGCCGACGAAGGTCTCCGGGACGGCGTCGACCAGGGGATCGAAGTCGGCGATCTCGTCGCGCTCGAGGCGGACCGTCTTCAACCCGCTCCCGCCGTGCAGACTGCCCGGGAGTCGAATCAGTCGGTTCGTGTCCGTCGTGACCGGTTCGTCGATCGGCGCGTTGTCCCGCTCGACGGCCGTGCTCGCGAACCGTTCGGCCAGCTGCGCGACCGCGGTGTGGACCGTGACGTTGCCCGCCTCGAGTTCCTCGCGGTTGTTGCGGGCCGCGTTGAGGGTCGCCGTCGCTTTCCCCTCGCCGATGCCGTCGAACTCCTGAAGGCGCTCTAAGGCCGCATCTTCGTCCATCTCGAGCAACTCGTCGACGAACCCCATGAAGTGGTCGTGCGTCCGAGCGCCCCAGCCGCCTTCGATCTGCAGCGTTCGGCGTTCCGTCGGGGTCTTCCGTCCGAGTCCGGCGACGGTCTCGGTCTCGATCAGGTCGTCGAACTCGAGGCCGATGCCGCGGACGTAGTCGACGATCTCGCGGCGGTGCTCCCGCTCGAGGTGCAAGACGTTCTCGTCGCGGACGTGGACGTGATAGCCGCGGCCGCCCGAGAAGACGATCTCGAGGTCCTCGAAGGCGAAGTCGTCGGTGAGGAAGTCGAGCAGCCGATAGAGGGCGTCCTTACACTTCGCGAGCATCTCCCCGTAACTGTCCTCGCCGAGCGTGACGCTCGGGAGGTGGTCCGCGTCGAGGTCGAAGACGAGATCGGCGGACTGCCAGTCCTTCTCGTTCATCGAGCTCGCGCCGGGGTCGCGAAAGCGCCCCGCGGAGAAGTAGACGTGTCGCGGGCGTTTTCGGACGAGGAATTCCGAGAGATCGCCCAGCTCGAGCAGCGAACGGTGGCGGACCATCGTCGTGTCCGGTCCCTCGGTCCAGGGGATGAATCCCCACTCGCGTTCGTTCGCCGCGGGCGGCGGCGTGAGCTCAGTCCGCCGATAGTAGTCCCGAAATCTCCCGCGGAGGTAGGCCCTCGTTCGCTCTTCCATACGCTTCGCCTACTCATCGTGGGTCGGGTATAATTGTATTGGACTGACGGTGTGAGTCCGGACGGGACCGACGGGTCGACGACGGTTATCCGTCGGCGCTCCGCTCCATGGGTCCGTCGACCGTGACGAAGCCGTCACCGCGCAAGATCCGTTCGACTCGGCCGTGCCAGGCCTCGGCGAAGGCCGCGCGTTCGTCCGCGGTCGCCTCGCCGTCGATTAGCGACGGGAGGTGCCGTGTGGCCGGTCCGGCATCCGGGATTTTCGAGATATCGTACGTGACGCGGACCGTCTCGTCCGTATCGGTTCGCGTGAGTTCGTACGTGATGCCCTCCGTGCCGATGGCACCGAACCGCAGCAGGTCCGTCCGGCCGCCGTGGCCTCCGGCCAGACCGCCGAAGCCGTCCTCGCCGGCGGCACCCGTCACGTACGAGATCAGTCGCGACGTGACGCCGTAACTCGGGTCCGTTCGTGGCCCACCCGCGAGCACGGCGACCTCGCCGCGGACCGGGAGGTCGTCCGGATAGAGTGCCTCGAGTCCGTCCTTGACAATGCGGTACGCGCCCGCAGCCGTGGGACAGGAGTGACCGGCTATTTTCACGACGTCCCTGTACGTGACGACGAACGGGTCGCCGGGATCGAGAACGGCCAGCGCTTCGGCGACGGGGTCTCGCAGTCGGATCGGCTCGATGTCGGTGTAGTCGACGGTCCAGTTCGTTCGGTCGGTTTCGTGGGTCGATTGAGTCATTGTCGGATCTGTGATCGCAGTGGTCGTCGTCAGTACCGCAGCAGCCGCATCCCGTTGAGGATGACCAGTAGCACGCTTCCGATGTGGACGAGCATGCCGCCCGCCATGTGGACGTAACCCGCGAAGACGCCGACCAGCAGCAGGGCGACCGTCGCCACGGCGACGGCGACGTTCTCGAAGATGTTCCAGCGGGTCGCCTTGCTGAGCGTCACGGCGTACGGAATGCGCGTCAGGTCGTCGGCCATCAGCGCCATGTCCGCCGTCTCGATCGCGGTGTCGGTTCCGGCGGCACCCATCGCGATGCCGACGTCGGCGGTCGCCAGCGAGGGTGCGTCGTTGATTCCGTCGCCGACCATCGCCACGACGTAGCCCTCGGCCTGAAACGACCGGATGGCGTCCTGTTTCTCCTCGGGAAGCAGTGCCGCCCGGTAGTCGTCAATGTCGACCGTTTCGGCGACGCTGCGTGCCGTTCGCTCGTTGTCACCGGTCAGCATCACCGTGCGGACGCCGGCGTCGTTCAGCGCCGCCACGACGCCGGCCGCGGCGGGACGGAGTTCGTCCCGGAGCGAAACGATGCCGACGACGTCCCCGTCGAGAACGACGTGAACCGCAGTCTCACCGGATGCCTCGCGTTCGCGAAGGCGGTCGGCGATCCGGGTCGGAACGTCGATATCACGATCCTCGAGGAGCGCGCGGTTGCCGACGAGGATCCGACGGCCGTCGTACCGGGCGACGACGCCTTTCCCGGCGACGACTTCGAACTCGTCGGGGTCGGGAATCGTCGGCCGTTCGACGACCGCGCCGCCCTCGGTGCGGTGCTCCGACGAGGGTCGTCTCACGACGGTCGACTCACCGCCGTCAGTGGCGTGGGCAGTACCGGCTCCGTCACCCGCCCCGGCAGCCTCGAGAACGGCCTCCGCGAGGTGGTGTTCGCTCCTCTTCTCCGCGATGGCCGCGTAGCGGAGCACCTCGTCGTCGGCGGTACCGAACCCCTCGACGTGCGAAACGGTCGTCTCGCCTCTCGTCAGGGTCCCGGTCTTGTCGAACGCGACGAGGTCGATCTTGCCGGCCGTCTCGAGGTGCTCGCCGCCTTTCATGAGCACGCCCGAGCGCGCGGCGTTGCCGATGGCGCTGACGATGCTGACCGGCGGGCCGATGACGAGCGCCCCGGGACAGCCGATGACGAGCAGCGTCAGCGACACAATGGCGTTCCCGGTACTCGCGTACGTCCCGACCGCCAGCACGACGATCGCGGGCGTGTAGTATTTCGCGAAGCGCTCGATGATCGTCTCCGTCGGCGCTTTCGCTTCCTGGGCCTCCTCGACCCTGCGGACGATCCGCTCGAGCGTCGTGTCCGAGCCGGTGTCGGTGGCGACGACCTCGAGTGCGCCCTCGTGGTTGACCGTCCCGGCGTAGACCTCGTCGCCGGCCGATTTGTGGACGGGCGCGCTTTCGCCGGTGACGGGGGCCTGATCGATCGCGCTTTCTCCATCGACGACTTCGCCGTCGACGGGGACCGTCGCGCCGGGTTTGACGATCACGATCTCGCCCGTTTCGACCTCGCGAGCCGGCACCTCGAGGTCTCGACCGTTCCGACGAACGATCGCCGTGTCCGGGGTCATCTCGAGTAGCTCCCGGAGCGCGTTTCGGGTCTTGCTCATCGTCCGCGCCTCGAGGTAGTTCCCGAGCGCGAACAGGAAGACGACGGCGCCGGCCTCCCAGTACTCGCCGATGTAGACCGCGCCGATCGCGGCCAGTGTGACGAGGGTGTTGATGCCGACGGTGCCGCTACGTAGCGTGTAGTAGGCTTTCTTCGCGACGTCGTATCCGCCGACGACCGCCGCGAGGACCACGAGCGCCGCGCTTCCCTGATCGAGGTCGTGGACGTAGCCGAGGCTCCAGCCACCCGCGAGGAGCAGGCCGCTGGCGGCGACGATGGCCGGTTGTCGGTGGTTCCGGACGTACCGTTTAGCGCTCACTAACCGTCACCGTGCCTGGGGCGTGTACCCCTGATTCGAGATCGTTCGTTCGAAGACGTCGGGATCGACGGTGCCCTCGTCGTACTCGATTTCGACGCGTCCGGTCGTGTAGTGGACCTCGACGCGCTCGACGCCGTCCGTTTTCGAAAGAGATCGTTCGACGTTGCTCGCACACGTCGGGCAGTCGAAGTCGGTCACGCGGTATTCTTCGATTCGGGTCATTGCGTCTCGAATAGGCCTACGAACCCCGTCTACAAATATATCACTCAAATGATTTGTTTGAGTTCCATCACGGTCGATTCCACCGGTGAAACGACTCGTCTAGACGGTCGTGCGGTCTGAGCGACTTATATCGGTCGCGGCCCAACGGCCGGGTAACCGATGCCCGAATTCACGTCTGACGTGACGATCGAAGACATCGCGGTCCGGGACACGAACGTCTCGAGCGCCGTCGACGAACCGGTCCGTGCGATGATCCTCGACATGCTCGCCGAAGAGTCCCTCTCCGTGACGGAGATCGACGATGACCTGGAAGGACGGGGCTACGACCGGACGCTCAATACGGTTCGCCACCACGTCAACGAACTCCGCGACGCGGGCCTCGTCGAGGTCGCCCGTCTCGAAGAGCACAACGGCGGGACGACCAAGTACTACCGTGCGAACACGATCGTTCTCTCGTACGCACTTCCCGACGACGCGCGGGACGATATCGCGGAAATGGCCCACGGGCTCGCACCCGAGGTGTCCGCTCTCGTGGCGGACCTCGAAGCGGAGTACGGGGAGACTATAGATCGGATCGCCGACGAGATGGCGCCCTGTGCGCACTGTCGAAGCCAGAAGTACGAAACGTACCTGCTGCTGACGGTTCTCCGTCGAGCGTTCGTCGAGGGAACCGTCCGGAACGAGAGGGACGACCCACCGACTCGGTGAGAGGTGCCGAGACCACGAACCGCTCGTTACCGACGAATCAGATCCGAAATCCGGTCGGCGATGCCGACGTCTGCCCCGAGTTTCAGGTAGTATGCGTCGCCGCCGTCCTCGTAGTAGTCGTCGATCCGGCGCTTGATCTCGAAGCCGAGGTGTTCGTAGAACTGGAGCGCGTTCTCGTTGCTCGTCCGCGCGTGGCACGTGATCGTGTCGTGATCGTCCGCGACGTGGGCGACGAGGCGCTTGCCGATATCGTTCCCGCGGAACTCCGGATCGACCGCCAGAAAGAGAATGTACCCGTCGCGTCGAACCGCGGCGAACCCGATGAGGTCTCCGTCCTGAACGTAACAGTGCACTTTCGACCGACGATAGGCGTCAGTAAAGAAGTCGTACCGCTGCTTGAGCACACCCTCCTGTCGATTTATCTCCTCCTTCAGCTGCCAGGCCTCGTCGACGAAGTCGTCGCTCCCCGGCGCGACGACGCGACTGTCGATGTTGACGCTCACTACCACGACCTACCATCGTCGTCAATATAATTCCACCGGCAGTCGACGCTGCGGAACGTCAGACGCGATCGACATGTTCGAGACGATTTATACTAGTCACTGCAACTATTTACACACTGATCGCACAGCTGTCGTGCGATCAGGTGTGCATCGACTTGCAGTGCGACTATATCTGCAATCGGACCGCTCAGAGAGACCATCGGTCCTGAAACGACGGACATAGGGACTCGGCCCGACAAGGAACCGCCAAATGGGGTTCGAACTACGCGATCACACCGCCGACGTGGCAGTGTCGGCGACCGGCAACTCGCTCGAGGCGACTGTCGCGGCGGTGGCCGACGGGCTCGGGGCCGCCTCGTGCGACGACATACCGGCCGAGACGGGCGACCGCTTTTCGCTCACCGTGACGGCCGAGAACCGGGAGGCGCTGTTGTTCGATTACCTCGACGAACTGATCTACCTGCGGGACGTTCGAGCGGAACTGCCCGTCGACCATCGGGTCGACTCGATCGAAACGCGCGGGTCGGAAGACGACTCGACCGGGTCCGACGGATCTACCGAGTGGCACCTCGAGGCGAGCGCTCGCGGCGTTCCCCTCGCCGAGATCGACGCCCGAGAGGTGAAGGCGGTGACGTACTCGGAGATGCGCCTCGAGCGAACTGAGGAGGGGGAATGGGAGGCGTACGTCGTCTTCGACGTATAGGGCCGCCAGTGGAGTGGTCAGCGAGTACACGAGGACAATGTCGCCGGCCGACCAGTTTTCACCGTACCGGGCTTATTTGGGAGCGATGCGTGATACGCTACGGACACGTGTGCGTCTCGTCGGAGCGACGATGGCCGTTTCGATCGCCCTGCTCGTGGCCGTGGAGTCCGCGCTCGCACACGAGGAGTACGTCGTCGACGGGGAGCGCGACGTAGCTGTCGGTGAATTCCTCGCCGAGTCGCTCACCGATCCCTTCGTCGTCGGTCCGCTGTTGGCGGGTGCGGTGCTCGTTCTCGTCGGTATCGCGGGGTATCTGGTCGTTCCGCCGGTGGAGCGGGACGTCGGGGCCTTCCGGGCCGCCATGGGAGAGTATCGGTCGTACGTTCCCTGGCTCCTCCGGATCTCCTTTGGTATTCCACTGATCGGTGCCGGGTTCGGCGGCTATTTCATCAGCCCCGCAGTGCACGTTCAGGCACGACTCCTGCAGGTCGCGCTCGGGTTCCTGCTGCTGTTCGGGTTCGCGACACGTGTCGTCGCGCTGCTGACGCTCGGGTGCTACCTGATCGGCGTTGTAGTCCGGCCGATCCTCCTGTTACAGCTCGAGTTCGTCGGCGGTATGCTCGCCATCGCACTGATCGGGAGCGGTCGACCGAGTGCGGATCACGTCCTCCAGCGGGTCGCCGGCACACCGGGGACGCTCTACGGACGACTCGACATCGTACACGATCGCGCCCGCGTATTCCAGGAGCGGATCCGCGAGTATCGCACGTTGGTACCGACGATCGTTCGTCTCGGTCTCGGCAGTACGTTCGTCTCCCTCGGGTTGGGCCAGAAGATTCTACGGCCCGGTATCGGGCTCGCCGTCGTCGACAAGTACGAGTTGACGACGGTCGTCCCAGCCAGCCCGGAACTGTGGGTGCTCGGTGCGGGACTGGCCGAGATCGGACTGGGTCTCGCGCTGGTAGGAGGGTTCTTTACCCGTGCGAGCGCGGCATCGGCGATCGGCGTGTTCTCGCTCACGCTCTTCGCTCTGCCCGACGATCCCGTCCTCGCCCACGTCGGACTCTTCGGACTGGCGTCCGTGCTACTCATCACCGGAAGCGGCCCCTACGCCATCGATCGTCGTCTCGAGCCCGTCGAGACGGAGGAACCCGCAGACGCAGTCCCCGAAGCCGCGTAACCCTCGTGCGATTCGCCACTGTGAGTGAGTGTCGAAGGGAGCGGCGAGACGAACACCTTTCATCACTGCGGTCCGAATTTCGCGTATGACCACCTTCGACGCCAACGGCATCACGCTCGAGCGGGTACGCGAGTACGTCTGGGAGATTCCACAGGAGGGCGACATGCGCGTCCCCGCACGGGTACTGGCGAGCGAGGCGTTGCTCGAGGAGATCGAGGACGACAAGACACTCGAACAGATCAAGAACACGACCCATCTGCCCGGAATTACCAAGTACGCTATCTGCATGCCGGACGGGCATCAGGGCTACGGCTTCCCGGTCGGCGGGGTCGGCGCGCTCGACGCCGAAAACGGCTGTATTTCGCCGGGAGCGGTCGGCTACGACATCAATTGCGGCGTCCGAATGATGCGGACGAACCTGACCTACGACGAGGTGCAGGGTCACGAGGAGGAACTCGTCGACTCCCTCTTCGCCAACATTCCATCGGGGCTCGGCGGCGGCGGCATCGTCGAAGCCGGCGTCGACACCATCGACGAGATCCTCGCCCGCGGCGTCGACTGGGCGCTCGAGAACGGCCACGCCGTCGAGGACGACCTCCTGCACTGCGAGGACGAGGGCATGCGCGAGGGCGCGGACCCGGACAAAGTGAGCCAGAAAGCCAAGGACCGCGGGAAGAACCAGATCGGCTCGCTCGGGTCGGGGAACCACTTCCTCGAGGTGCAACGCGTGACCGACGTCTTCGATTCGGCCGTGGGCGAGGCCTACGGGCTCGAAGAGGACCAGATCGTCGTGTTGATTCACTGCGGTTCCCGTGGACTGGGCCACCAGACCTGCAACGACTACCTGCGGAAGATCGAGCAGCAACACAAGGGCTTGCTGGACCAGTTGCCAGACAAAGAACTCGCGGCAGCGCCAGCGGGCTCGCAGCTCGCCGAGGACTACTACGGCGCGATGAACGCGGCGATCAACTTCGCGTGGGTCAACCGCCAGCTGATCATGCACCGGACCCGACAGGTCTTCGAGCGCGTGTTCGATCGCTCCTGGGAGGTGATGGAGATGGAGTTACTCTACGACGTGGCCCACAATATCGCCAAGAAGGAAACGCACACGGTGAACGACGAGGGCGACGAGCGCGAACTCTACGTCCACCGGAAGGGTGCCACGCGGGCGTTCCCCGCCGGCCACCCCGAGGTACCGAACGCCTACCGCGACGTCGGCCAGCCGGTGATCATCCCCGGCAGCATGGGTGCCGGCAGCTACGTTCTCCGGGGCGGCGAGAACTCGATGAACCTGACATTCGGCTCCACGGCCCACGGTGCGGGCCGCCTGATGAGCCGTACGCAGGCGAAAAACGAGTTCTGGGGCGGCGACGTCCAGCAGGACCTCGAGGACCAGCAGGCGATCTACGTCAAGGCCCAGTCCGGCGCCACGATCGCCGAGGAAGCGCCGGGCGTCTACAAGGACGTCGACGAGGTCGTCCGCGTCTCGGACGAACTCGGCATCGGCGACAGGGTCGCGCGGACGTTCCCCGTGTGTAACATCAAGGGGTGATCGGGGTTCGTCCATCACGTAGGACCAGCAGAAGAGTCATATATTGTTGTCGGAAATTCGACGTATGCGCGTCAGTGCCGACGACGGTCGTCTTTCGCTTCCGGAATCGGTTCAGGAACGGTTCGGCGAGGAGTTCGAACTCATCGAGCGCTCCGACCGGCTGGTACTCGTCCCGGTTCCCGATGACCCCCTCGAGGCACTCCGAGAAGCGGCCACTGGAAGTGACAAAACGGTAGCGGAACTCGAAGAAGACGCACTGGACGAGGCACTCGAAGAAGCCGGTCGGTGACGAACCCCATTATGGCCCTCTGAAGTCGGGTCACGATAGCGACCCTGAGCGGATCGAATCGGAAGAGAGGGACCGGTCGTCGTCGTATCCGAGCGCTATTTCAATCGATACGGACTTTCGTCGTCCTCCCCGTCACCGTCGTCGTCACCGTCCTCGTACGGTTTTCGCGCAGTGATCGTCACGGTCGCTTCCGGGTCGTCCTCGTCGGCCCACGGGCTGTCGTAGGCCGAAATCTCGAGGTCAGTGACGTCCCATCCCTCCTTCTCGATGAGTTCCACGAGGCGACGCTGGTCCGCGAGCATGTCCTCGTCCATGGCTCGTCGTTCGAGCGTGGTCGGTGTAGGTCTTCCGCCGGCCGGTCAATGAGCGACGCTGCACGTTACTCCGGTCCGGCGATTCACCGACATCGATGACTTCCTCGACGACGCGCTCGATGTCGAAATCGTCCGTCTCCTCGAGCGTGTGCCCGAGCGTGAACTCGGCGGCGGGGACCGTGAGTTCCCCGGTGGTACTCATGGGGACGACCACCACGTGGACCGGAAAGATACCGGAGTCGGGCCGAGTGCGCGGACTCCCCGTTTTCGTAACACACTGACAGTAATTCGAAACCGAAATCAGTTACCATCCACCCGAACTCCCCGGCGTGTTTAAGCGGATCCGACTGCAAATCGATGGTATGCTCGCCGACGAATTCGGGCGGGAGGTAACTGGGGTACGTGTCTCTCTCACTGATCGGTGTAATTTCGACTGCGTCTACTGTCACAACGAGGGGCTCGGGGACACTCGCGGACCGATGGATCCCCAGGACGACGAGATGTCGACCGACGACGTCGTCCGATTTCTCGAGGTCGCCGCCGAGTTCGACGTCGACGCGGTCAAGTTCACGGGTGGAGAGCCGATGTTGCGACAGGATCTCGAGGAGATCATCGAACGCACGCCGGAGCAAATGGAGGTCTCGCTGACGACTAACGGCACGTTCCTCCCCGGCCGCGCCGAGGACCTCGTCGACGCCGGCCTCGAGCGGGTCAACGTCTCCCAGGACGCGCTCGATCCCGAGGACTTCGCCGCGGTGACGAAGAGCGGGGCTTACGAGAAGGTGCTCGAGGGCGTCGAGGCGGCGCTCGACGCAGGGTTGGACCCGGTCAAGCTCAACATGGTCGTCTTCGAGCACACTGCGGGGTACGTGCCGGAGATGGTCGACCACGTCGCGGAAAACGACGGGCTTCAGCTCCAGTTGATCGAGTACATGCCCGAGCTGACGGGCAAGCCGGAGTGGAACATCGACATCGGGCGGGTCCACGACTGGCTGGCCGAGCAGGCCGACGAGATCGAGCATCGCGAGATGCACGACCGCAAACGGTACTGGGTCGATGGGGGCATGGTCGAAATCGTCGATCCCGTGGAGAACCCCACCTTCTGTGCGAACTGCCACCGCGTTCGGGTCACGCACGAAGGCTACCTGAAGGGGTGTCTCAACCGCAACGACGATCTCAAGTCGATGGGCGAGATGACGAAACCGGAGATCAGGGATGCCTTCCGCGAGACCGTCGCGAATCGGGTCCCCTACTACGGCGAGTACATGGTCCAGAACGACGAGGGCCAGTGGGAAATCAACGAGAAGTACATCGAAGAGTACGCGGGAGTGTAGCTGACAGCATCAGGTACCGCCCGGTCCGAACCGTCTCTTTCTCCGACCCGAGCGGCGGAATCACGACAGAGAGGACCACACGAGCGGCCGCCACCTTTCGTTGCCCTTAAGTAGTCGACGGGGGTAGGTTCGGGTGCAATACGTGTAGGGGAGTGATCCCCGAGTCCGGGAGGGCGATGATAGACGGACGGTGTTGTGGTAGCCAAGCGGCCCAAGGCGCATGGTTGCTAACCATGTGGCGTCAAGCCTCCGGGGTTCGAATCCCCGCCACAACGTCGGACACTTCGCTGGCGTTTTCCCGCCAGTCGATTTGCAACGCTCGCAGACCAGACACAGATACACGACAATATGAGCGCCGAAGAACCTCAAGAACAAGAAGACGACGAAGATCTTCGATACTTCGTTCGCATCGGGCAAACCGACCTCGATGGGACGAAGTCCGTCGAGCGCTCGCTCTCGGAGATGAACGGGATCGGTCGCCGAACCGCCCGGCTCATCGCCGACGAAGCGGGTGTCGACCGAACGGCGACGTTCGGCCGTCTCGACGACGACGTCATCGATGGCGTCATCGAAGTCGTCGAGAACTACGCTGCGGAAGTCCCGGACTGGCTCAACAACCGCCAGGACGACTTCTACAGCGGTGAAACGACCCACGAGATCGGCAACGATCTCCAGTTGACTCGACAGCACGACATCAACCGGATGAAGATGATCGACTCCTACAAAGGGTCCCGCCACAAGCGCGGCCAGAAGGTTCGCGGTCAGCGAACCAAGTCCACCGGTCGTACGGAGGGCACCATCGGAGTCAACGTCGAAGAGATCCGCGAAGAACAGGCCGAAGAGGCCGCCGCGGCCGAAGAAGAAGAGGACGAGGGTGAATAATGCCACTCGGCACTGACACCAAGCAATACGAAACGCCGAACCACCCCTACCAGGGTGAGCGCATTGCATCCGAACACTCCCTCGTCGACCGCTACGGGCTCAAGAACAAGGAAGAGCTCTGGCGAGCACAGTCCGAGCTTCGCTCCTACCGGCGCGAGGCCCGAGAACTGCTCGGCCAGGCCCAGGACGACGAAACCGTCATCCGCCGCTCCGAGGAGTTCCTCGGTCGGCTCAAGCGCGTCGGCATCCTCGACGAGACCGACGAGCTCGGCGACATCCTGTCGCTCGAGATCGAGGACATCCTCGAGCGCCGACTGCAGACGATCGTCTACCGGAACGGACTGGCGAACACGACCCAGCAGGCCCGCCAGTTCATCACCCACGGCCACATCGTGGTCGACGGGCAGCGCCACAGCATCCCGTCCTACGTCGTCGACGTCGACGAGGAGGACCTGGTGGCCTTCGACGAGAACAGCTCGCTCGCGGACGACCTCCACCCGGAACGCGCGGAGGGCCAATAACATGAGTCAGGACGACGACAAATGGGGCATTGCCCACGTACACGCATCGTTCAACAACACCGTCATGACCGTGACCGACCTCACGGGCGCGGAGACGATCGCCAAGTCCTCCGGTGGGACCGCGGTCAAGCAAAACCGCGACGAGGCGTCGCCGTACGCGGCCATGCAGATGGCCGAGTCCGTCGCCGAAGAGGTCAAAGCGGCCGGCATCACGGGCCTGCACGTTCACGTGCGCGGCCCCGGCGGCAACCTGCAGAAATCCCCCGGTCCGGGTGCACAGGCGACGATCCGTGCGCTCGCCCGTTCGGGCATCGAGATCGGGCGCATCGAGGACGTCACGCCGGTCCCGCACGACGGATCGCGCGCTCCGAAAGGGAAGGGCGGCTACTAGACCATGACTGCAGAGTACGACGTCGAGTTCGTCGAACGCGAGGATCGGGAAGCCCGATTCATCGTCCGCGGCGTGACACCCGGGTTCGCTAACGGGATCCGTCGAGCGATGGTCGCCGACGTGCCGACGATGGCCGTCGACACCGTTCGGTTCGTCGAGAACTCGTCGGTGATGTTCGACGAGCAACTCGCTTTGCGACTCGGGCTCGTCCCGCTGACGACGCCGCCGGTCGGCGAGTTCGCCGAGGACGATACCGTCACGCTCTCGATCGACGTCGAAGGGCCGGCAACCGCCTACTCCGGCGATCTCGTCTCCAGCGACGACCTCGTCCAACCCGCGGACGAGAACGTTCCGATCATCGAACTCAAAGACGACCAGCGCCTCGAGGCCGAGGCCGACGCTGTGATCGACCGCGGGAAGGACCACGCCAAACACCAGGGCGGGGTCGCGGTCGGGTACCGACACCTCCAGCGCGTGGAGGTCGACGGTGATCTTCCGGAGTTCGAAGACGAGGAGAGTCGGATCATTCGCGGCGTTATCGAGGACGAGGGCGAACTGGTGTCGACGAGCGAGTTCGACCACGATCTCTCGAACCGCTATCCGGGCAAAGAGGTCCGGGTCGAGGACGTGCCGAACGCCTTCGTCTTCCACGTGGAGACAGACGGCTCGTTCCCCATCGAGGAGCTCGTGACGCGGGCCGCGGATACGCTCGCAGAACGCGCGACCGAACTCGAAGACGCAGTACAGCTGTAGATATGAACCGACGCCCCCAACCCACTCAGGAGACGCCGCTCGCCGACGCCGTGAGCGACGAGACCGGCGATCGCGTCTCCGCTGGAATCGAAAGGGGTTTGAAGGGGCGACGGGTAGACGGAAGTGCGAGCAGGGATAGCCAAGTTAGGCCAACGGCGCAGCGTTCAGGGCGCTGTCTCGTAGGAGTCCGCAGGTTCAAATCCTGCTCCCTGCATCACTTCTCTACGACCGAGCGACAGTCGGGACGGAGTCGATCGTGGTTCGATCACGATCGCTTCGCGACCGGGTTCGTTCGGCAGTACAACAATTTCGATTCCACAGTCGACGGCGCAGTTCCTCGCGTCGTCGATCAGTTAGCAGTTGGAGGATACCAATGAGTAGCAAGACTAATCCGAGGCTCAACGATCTTATCGCCGAGCTGAAGTCGACGTCCCGCGAAGCGGGCGCCGACGTCTGGCGAGACGTTGCGGATCGACTCGAGAAGCCCCGGCGCACACACGCTGAGGTAAACCTGGGCCGTATCGAGCGATACGCACGCGAAGAAGAGACTGTCGTCGTTCCCGGCAAAGTGCTGGGATCCGGCGCACTACAGAAGAACGTCACCGTCGCTGCCGTCAACTTCTCTTCGTCCGCAGAGACGAAGATCGAACAGGTCGGCGAGACGGTCCCACTCGAGGAAGCCCTCGAGGACAACCCCGAAGGGTCTAACGTCCGGGTGATTCGATGAGTCTCGCAGAGTTCGACGCAGATCTCGTCGTCGACGCACAGGACTGTATTCTCGGCCGAGTCGCGAGCGAGGTCGCCCAGCGCGCGCTGGACGGCGACCGCGTCGCGATCGTCAACGCCGAGGACGCGGTTATCACCGGCGACAAGGAAGACATCTTCGAGACGTACCGCACGCGGCTAGAGCTGGGCTCGGACCGCGGGCCCTACTATCCCAAGCGACCGGACACGATCTTCAAGCGGTCCGTTCGCGGGATGCTGCCGTACAAGAAACCCCGTGGCCGCGAGGCCCTCGACAGCGTTCGCGTCTACGTCGGCAACCCCTACGAGCACGACGACGACCACGAGTCGGAAGTCCTCGAGGGAACGTCGCTGGATCGCCTGTCGAACATCCGCTTCGTTCACCTACACGAAGTGTCCGAACAGTTAGGTGCTAACGTCACATGGTAACCAACACGAGTGGCAAGAAAAAGACGGCCGTCGCTCGCGCCACGGTGCGCGAAGGCGAGGGTCGCGTTCGAATCAATTCCCAACCCGTCGAACTGGTCGAACCCGAGATGTCCCGGCTCAAGATGCTCGAGCCGTTCCGCATCGTCGACGACGACCTGCGTGACGAGATGGACATCGACGTCCGCGTCGAGGGTGGCGGCATCAGCGGGCAGGCAGACGCCGTTCGAACCGCGATCGCACGCGGGATCGTCCAGGAGACCAACGACGCCGAACTCCGCGACGCGTTCATGGAGTTCGACCGCTCGCTGCTGGTCAACGACGTTCGCCAGTCCGAACCGAAGAAGTGGGGCGGCCCGGGCGCTCGGGCGCGCTACCAGAAGTCCTACCGCTAAGGTGATTCAGACATGATGGTACCGGTCCGGTGTTTCACCTGTGGCAACGTCGTCGCCGAACACTGGGAAGCGTTCGACGAGCGAGCGAACGAGGGCGACGAGGATCCCGAGAAGGTCCTCGACGACCTCGGTGTCGACCGCTACTGCTGTCGGCGCATGCTCGTCAGTCACAAGGACCTCGTCGACGTCGTCTCCCCGTACCAGTAACAATGCAACAACAACAGCACAACCGCTACGAGAAGGCACGCATCCTCGGCGCTCGAGCGCTGCAGGTCTCCTACGGCGCGCCGGTGTTGATCGAGACGGAGCAGACCCAACCGATCCTCATCGCCGCCGAGGAGTACGACGCCGGCGTGTTGCCCTTTACCGTCAAGCGGGGGTACGACCGGAAATGACGCTCATCACCGACGTCCGGCTCCGCCGGATCCTCGACTCTCGAGGAAACCCGACGGTCGAAGCCGACGTCGTGACCGAGAGCGGCGGGTTCGGTCGCGCTGCGGCACCCAGCGGTGCCAGCACCGGCGAGTACGAGGCCGTCGAGCGACCGCCGGGCGAGGCGATCGCGGCGGCCCGGGAACACGCCGTTCCCCGACTCGTCGGCGAGGCCTACGCGGGCAACCAGCGGGAAGTCGACGCCATCCTGCACGCCGCAGACGGTACCGACGACTTCTCGGAGATCGGTGCCAACAGCGCGGTCGCGATCTCGATGGCGGCTGCCAAGGCCGGCGCCGACGTGCTCGGTGCCCCGCTCTTTCAGCACCTCGGCGGCACGTTCCGCGGCGACAACTTCCCGGTTCCGCTCGGGAACGTCGTCGGCGGCGGCGAACACGCCGCCGACGCGACCGACATTCAGGAGTTCCTCGCCGCACCCGTCGGCGCGCCGAGCGTCGAGGACGCGGTCTTCGCCAACGCGGCCGTCCACGCCGCCGTCGCCGACCTGCTCGAGGAACGCGATCTTCCCTGTGGCAAAGGTGACGAGGGCGCGTGGGCGCCGTCGATCGACGACAGCGAGGCGTTCGAACTCGTCGCCGAGGCGGTTTCGATGGTGCAGGACGAAGTCGGCTTCAACATCGGCTTCGGACTCGACGTCGCGGGCGCCGAACTGTACGATTCCGACTCCGGAACGTACGAGTACAGCGATCGGAGCCGCGACACCGACGAGCAGATCGCCTACATCGCCGAGCTGGTCGAGGAGTACGACCTCGTCTACGTCGAGGATCCCCTCGACGAGGACGATTACGACGCCTTCGCCGACCTTACGGACGAAGTCGGCGACCAGACACTGATCTGCGGTGACGACCTGTTCGTCACCAACACTGACCGTCTCGTCGAGGGGATCGATCGCGGCGCGGCCAACAGCATCCTGATCAAGCCGAACCAGATCGGGACGCTGACGGACGCGTTCGACGCGATCGAACTCGCGACGGAGAACGGATACGACTCGGTCGTCTCCCACCGCTCGGGCGAGACCGAGGACACGACGATCGCACACCTCGCCGTTGCGACCGACGCGCCCTTCATCAAGACGGGTGCCGTCGGCGGCGAGCGAACCGCAAAGCTCAACGAGCTCATTCGAATCGCAGACGACGCGACATGACAGAGAACGATGCAACCCAGGAAGGGCTCGACGCCGCCGAGGAGGCGATCGACGAGGAGCCAGCCGAAGGGGCTGGCCCCGCCGCCGACGCCGACGACGTCGAGCCAGTAGACGAACAGCCCGCCGACGCCGAGGGAGCGCCCGCGGCAGACGCCGAAGAAACCGACGACGTCGACGAGGAGGACGCCGGTCCGACCCTCGACGACGACGTCATGTCCGACGAGGAGGCGGACCTGCTGATTCCTGTCGAGGACTACCTCGGCGCCGGCGTCCACATCGGGACCCAGCAGAAGACCGAGGACATGGAGCGGTTCATCCACCGCGTCCGAACCGACGGCCTCTACGTGCTCGACGTCTCGAAGACCGACGGCCGTATCCGCACGGCCGCGGACTTCCTCGCGAACTACGACCCCGAGCAGATCCTCGTCACCTCGAGTCGCCAGTACGGTCGGTTCCCGGCGGAGAAGTTCGCCGAGGCCGTGGGCGCTCGCGCCCGCACCGGCCGCTTCATCCCGGGTACCCTGACGAACCCGAAGTACGACGGCTACATCGAGCCGGACGTGCTGGTCGTCACTGACCCGATCGGCGACGCCCAGGCCGTCAAGGAGGCCATCACGGTCGGCATCCCGGTCATCGCGATGTGTGACTCGAACAACCAGGTCAGTAACGTCGACCTCGTCGTCCCGACGAACAACAAGGGTCGCAAGGCCCTCTCGGTCGTCTACTGGCTCCTCGCCAACGAGGTCCTCGACCGCCGCGGCGCCGAGCCGTCGTACTCGCTCGAGGACTTCGAAAGCGGCGTCTAATCCGTTCGAATTCGACGACGATACTGTTCGTTTTCTCGTGGCCGTTCTACCGTGTGTCAAGAGGGAAAGCCGTCGCTATCGGACTGTGATACCGACACTCCGCTGGATCGCTCGAAGCGCTGGTGCAGAGCGAGTGACACCCGAGATCTACCCACAAGCTTTACTGTGTGCTGGACTGTCATGATTGTTATGGACAGTTCACCGTCACGGGGCCCGGAAGACGTGATATCGCGGTGGGACGAGGTGTTTACCGCTCTCTCGGCCGAACCGCGTCGACAGATCGTCGACGCACTGATCGACGTTCCCCCCGGCGAGCCCGTCTCGTTGCCGGAGACAGCGGCGAGCGCAAACGGTGGGACGGATTTCGATCGACTACGACTTCAATTACAACACCGCCATCTCCCGCTTCTGGAGGCGAACGGGTTCGTCCAGTGGGAGAGCGATCCGCTGCGCGCCTATCGAGGTCGCGACTTCGAGGAAGTGGCTATCGTTCTCGAGAGCCTCTACGCGAACGCTGAGGAAATTCCGGATCGACTGGTTGTCGGCTGTCAGACCCTCGAGTACGAACTGGAAAGCGGAAACTCCGGGTGTGAACTCAGCGGCTAAGCCCGGCTCGCGAACGGGGTGGGTCCGCGAGAAATCAGTGTGAGCCTCACGTGGGTAGCATCGACGATCGGAAATGACATGACGCGGCGGTGAGGCGCTGATCGTCACGCCGATATGGTCTCGAGCAGGTCCTCGACCAGTTCGGCGGCCTCGACGGCAGTCGACCCGAAGACGTAGGTCGCGGGTTCGATGCCGAATGCACCGCGGTGGTAGGCGACGCGGGGGACCGCGCCGCGGTCTGCGAACCGAGTCCGGAGATGATCGTCGCGGTCCTCGTAGTCGGCGTCGAACTCGAGGGGATCGATACCCATCGCCCGCGCGGCCGCGAGCAGGTCGTCGTCGGTGGCTATATTGATCGCGCTGTGGACCTCGGGGTCGACGCTCGTTGCCGCGAGGACTGCCGTCGCGACGTGTTTCGACGCGCCGAATTCGGGGTTCGCCGGGATCTCGATCCGGCCGCCCATGGCGTAGATTCGGCCGGGGATCGCGGCGACGTCGGTCTCGTCGCGTGGATCGGGCAGGCACATGCCGACGTTGGTCCCCACGTTCGGGATATACTCCGCCATACCGGGAATCGAGGCGAGCGTGCGTGCGGCGGTGCGGACGCTTCCGAGGACGTCACGCTCCGCTCGGACGTCCGGATCGAGCCCGCGGACGCAGAGGTCACAGCTCAGTCCCTGCAGTTCAGGCATCGCCTCCTCGTGGAGTTCGCAGATCGGGCCGCGGTCCTCGAGCGTCCGGACGAGCGAGAGGAGTTCGGCGAGGGCGTCGTAGCCGTCGATCTCGCCGCCGGCGAGTCCGTCGGCGATGCGATCGACGGTGGCGACGGTTTCGGGGTCGTTCCGAAAGCGGTCGTCGCCGCCGCTCTCGCCGCCGATATATTTGCTGACGGCGGCCTGTGTCACGCCGAGTTCGGCGGCGATCTCCTGTTGGGTTAACCCGCGCTCGGCGAGTCGGGCGGCCAGCATCGCCCGTACCGTCGGCAGGAATCGATCGACGACGAGTTCACTCGGAAGGACGAGCGACATACGACCGACGTTCGGTTGCAGAACTATAAGTCCGACCGGGATCGGTGGACCGGCGAAGCCACGGGTGGACGACAGCGACGACACAGACAGGTATTACTTCCCGTCGTGCGAACCGCCGGGCATGACACGCTCGAGCGCTCCCGGGAAGGTGTACTTGTTCGGGGAGCACGCGGTGGTTTACGGGGAACCCGCCGTTCCATGTGCGATCGAACGGCGGGCGCGAGTCGAGGTAGAACGACGAGACGATGGACATCTCCGGGTCAATGCCGAAGATCTCAGCCTCAACGGGTTCACGGTGGAGTACGGGGCCACCGCCGATAGCCGGCCCGACGTGGACGTTCCGGAGTCACTCGTGACGGCCGCGACGCAGTACGTCGACGGCGCGATCGAACAGGTCCGTGCGGTCACCGGCGCGGAGGACGCCGGCTTCGACGTCACGATCGAGAGCGACATCCCGCTCGGTGCGGGCCTCGGCTCCTCGGCGGCGGTCGTCGTCGCCGCCATCGACGCCGCGACCCGCGAACTGGGCGTCACCCTCGAGCCCGAGGAACTCGCCGATCGAGCCTACCGGACGGAGTCGCAGGTCCAGGACGGCCAGGCCTCGCGTGCCGACACGTTCTGTTCGGCGACCGGTGGTGCAGTTCGGGTCGAGGGGGAGGACTGTCGGTCGCTCGAGGCGCCCGATCTGCCGATCGTGATCGGCTTCGACGGCGGGGCGGGGGATACCGGCCAGCTGGTCGCCGGGGTTCGCAGCCTGCGCGAGGAGTACGACTTCGCGGCCGACACGGTCGAAGCCATCGGGGACGTGGTCCGGAACGGCGAGGACGCGCTCGCCGACGGTGACGTCGAGGAGATCGGTCGGCTGATGGACTTCAACCACGGCCTCCTCTCCGCGCTGGGCGTCTCCTCGCGCTCGCTCGATACGATGGTCTGGGCGGCTCGCGACGCGGGCGCTCACGGCGCGAAGCTCACCGGAGCCGGCGGCGGCGGCTGTATCGTCGCGCTCGATCCGACCGACGAGACGGAGACGGCCCTCTCGTTCACCCCGGGCTGTGAGGACGCCTTCCGCGCAGAACTCACCGAAACGGGGGTGGAGCGACTCGAATGATCGTCCTGAAACTCGGCGGCAGCGTCATCACCGAGAAGGACCGCCCGGAGACGCTCGACGGCGAAGCCCTCGAACGGGCGGCCGACGCCATCGCGGCGGCGATCGACGGCGGGCTGGAGGACCTCGTCGTCGTCCACGGCGGCGGGAGCTTCGGCCACTACAACGCCAGCGAACACGGCGTCAGCACGACCGAGGGGACACGCGACGCGACCGCGGTGCTCGACATCCACGGCGCGATGAAGACCCTGAACCAGTTCGTTCTGGGACGCTTGCTCGAGCGCGACGTCCAGGCGGTGCCGGTCCATCCCTTCTCGGCGGCCGCCCGGGATAGCGAGGGGGAGCTCGATCTGCCGACCGGACAGGTCGAAACCATGCTTGCGGAGGGATTCGTTCCCGTCCTCCACGGCGACGTGATCGCTCACGCCGGCGCGGGCGCGACAGTCGTCAGCGGCGACGAACTCGTGGCGGACCTCGCCCGGACGCTCGAGGCGGATCGCGTCGGCCTCTGTTCGACGGTCCCCGGCGTGTTAGACGGAGATGATGCGGTGATCGACCGGATCGACGAGTTCGACGCCGTCGCGGCAGTACTCGGAGCGAGCGACGCGACCGACGTCACCGGCGGGATGGCGGGCAAGGTCCGGACGCTGCTCGCCCTCGAGGCCGAGGCGTCTATTTTCGGACTCGAGGCGCTCGAGTCGTTCCTCGAGGGGGAGAATCCGGGGACGACGATCGACTAAGACACAGCGAAAACGAAGAGAGCGAATACTGAGTGCTCTTTTTACCGGGTCCAGAACCCGCCCGTGAACATAACGAGGACCGGAATGATCTCCAGCCGACCGATCCACATGAGGAAGATCATCAGGAGTTTCGAGAACATCGGGAAATCGGCGTAACTGCCGAAGGGGCCGAGGAACCCGAAGCCGGGACCGATGTTCCCGATCGTCGCGAGGCTCGCGCTGAACGCTTCTAGCGGCGTCTCGATCAGATGGTTGGCGTCGAGCGCGATGAGCAGTGTCGCGAGGGCGAAGATGAAGAGGTACATGAACGTGAAGCCGAGCACGCCGCGAATGGCGTCCTCGTCGACGACGTTGCCGCCGAGCCGAATCGGACGGACGACTTCGGGATGGGATGCCGTGAACAGCTCCCGACGGAGCACCTTGAACACGATCAGCCATCGAACGACCTTGACGCCCCCGCCGGTCGAGCCGGCACAGCCGCCGACGAGCATCGCGAAGAGGAGCACGATTTTGCCCGTCGACGACCACTCGATGAAGTCACTGGTCGCGTAGCCGGTCGAGTTCAGTAGCGAGACGACCTGGAAGGCGCTCTGGCGCAGTGAATTTTCGAACGCACCCGCAGTTACGCCGCCGAGTTTCCCCAGTTCCGGTGCGGCACCCGCATAGAGGATTCCTGCAAGTAAGACGGTAAGCCCAACGATTGCACCGATATACGCCCGAAATTCGGAGTTACGGACGAAGCGCCGTCTCTCGCCGCTGAAGACGTGCCAGAACAGGGCGAAGTTGGTTCCGGCGATAATGATGAACGGGATGAACGTCCATTGAACGATCGGTGAGAACGCCGCGATACTCCTCGATTCAGGCGAGAATCCGCCCGTCGGGAGCGTCGTGAACCCGTGAGCAATGGCGTTGTAGAGTCCCATGTTGGGGGCCAACCCCGCCTGATTCAGGCCGTAGAGGATCGCGATGAAGACGACGGTAAAGGCGAAGTAGACGAGCCAGAGGATGCGCGCCGTCTCGGCGATACGCGGCGTGAGTTTCTGTAACTGCGGCCCCGGCGCTTCCGATTCGACGAGCTGTGCCCCGCTGACCGCC